>CAJMNO010000022.1 GCA_905214865.1 uncultured bacterium
AGATTCCGAAATTCAACTACGGCACGTGCTCCCCGCATACGCGGGGATGATCCCACCTCCGCAATTCTGCTTGACATCTCCAAGCTGTGCTCCCCGCATACGCGGGGATGATCCCAACTGGCAGATTCCGAAATTCAACTACGGCACGTGCTCCCCGCATACGCGGGGATGATCCCAGCGACTGGCTTGGTCTTGCGCCATGCATTGCGTGCTCCCCGCATACGCGGGGATGATCCCGGCCTGTACAGCAAGATTGAGCAGACGGCGGAGTGCTCCCCGCATACGCGGGGATGATCCCGAGCCAGACGTGGCGGAGGTGAGCCAGGTCAAGTGCTCCCCGCATACGCGGGGATGATCCGAAGCACGCCACCTTGTCCAGCGCGACGGTGACGTGCTCCCCGCATACGCGGGGATGATCCCGGCGAATACAAGAGTCTTTCGGACACCCCAGCGTGCTCCCCGCATACGCGGGGATGATCCCGGAACTTGGAGCAGGTCGGCTATCTTGTTCTCGTGCTCCCCGCATACCCGGGGATGATCCCTGTCGCTGCACGCTGGTGGCCTCCATGCCCGGCTACGACCCTTCGAGGACCGCGACGAGTCCAAGCTGGGGATCAGCTACGAGGATTGGAAGGCCGGACGCGATTTCAAGAGGCCAAAGCCTAGCGACAGGAGCCTCGGAGAGTTCATGGCCACGCCGGCGAAGAGGAGTGCCATCGAGCGCGCGGGCCTCTCTAACACCAAGGCGCGTAGTCTCTTCGCAGGCGAGCTGGCGAAGGAGGGCAAGACCGGCGGCGACTTCCGCAAACTCACGCAAAGCGAGCAGAGGGGCATCCTGTCACGCGTGCTCGGCAAGCTCCGCCCGTCCGCCAAGAAGCCAGCTGACGAACAGCCTGTCCTGAAGCAGTTCAGGTACAAGGGGCCGAACTTCATGGCGACCGAGAAGAGCCTCGCCGCGGTCAACCCGCACTTTGCCGAGGGCTACAAGTGGACGAACAACTGCCAGCGCTGTGTCGTGGCGTGGGAGCTCAGGCAGAGGGGCTACGACGTTACTGCGATGACGTTCGCCGCGCATGACGGAATAGATGACAGCGGAACGGAATGCTGGGAGTTCGATGCTCCAAACTGGTTCAACGATAGCGAGATTCGCCTGTTTGGCGTTTCTCGCATGGGGATAAGGCGGGGCATCGAGAATGAGTTCGACAAATGGAGTGACAGGACGCGTGCCGTGGTGAGGGTGTGGTTGGACGAGGATTCGCGGCAGGAAGGACTACGACGGCGGCTACGTGCGCCTTCTTGCCTGCTCGACGGGTAGAATTGACAGCGACGGGAACTGCGTCGCCCAGGAGCTTGCTGACAGGCTCGGCGTGACGGTGTCGGCACCGAACGACACGCTCTTCGTTAACGCGGACGGCAGCATGTCGGTTGGCGCGTTTGGTGACGGTGGCTTCGTAGAGTTCTCTCCGAGGAGGAAGCAATGACCATTTTCCCCATCACGGCGAACTTCCATCGTGGGGAGGTCCCAAGGCTTGGCGTGCGCAGGGATGACAAGGACAGGCTCCTGAACGCCATGCGCGGGCAGAGTCCAATCGCAATGGCGGCAGGGTATCTGACTGACTACGCGACGGGAGAGACGACCAACATCACGGACGCCATGTACGAGAGAGACGGTGCTCGGTGGACCGAGGAGATGACGTACAACCTGGAGCACAACGACATGGAGGTATCCGACGAGTTCGCAGACGCGCTCCTCGGGAGAGGCAAACGATAGCCGTCCAAGGCAATCAGACATGGCATGAGAAAGGCCGCCCCTCGGGGCGGCCTTTCTCATGTCCCGTTACCCCTGCCAGACCATCCACGGTGACGCCCGGCCAGCGGAAAACGGCCGCCACAGCCGCGCAGGGAAGCGCGCAAACAAACCGTGGACCGGAGGGGCGATGGCGGGAGAAGCGACGTTCCTCGCGCAAGAGAGGCTAATCTTTGAGCGAGATTCATTTACCTGCCGGAGAAGATGTTGCTGGCGGAGGCAGGGGACACCGACCTGGCTTTGGGAAGTGGGGCGATCCCTACGGGACGAGCGAAGGGGGGCGGGTGACGGATGGACATCGACACTGTCTGCCGGGCGCTGACGGGCATGGGGCTTGCCGACGCGGTGATTCTCGACACTGAGACCACGGGCCTCCATCCCGAGTGGGACGACGAACTCCTGTCGCTCGCAATCGTAGACGCCGACGGGCGGAGGCTGCTTCACAGCCTCGTGCGGCCGAGGCGCCATGAGGCGTGGCCGCAGGCGCAGAGGGTGAATGGCATCTCGCCCGCAATGGTCTGCGGTGCCCCGACCGCGGACGAACTTAGCGATGTCGTATCAAGCCTGCTGTCGGACGAGCATGTGGTCGTCGGTTTCAACCTCCGGTTTGACCTCAAGTTCCTCCTGCGGGAGGGAGTGATTACCCAACCGCCGCAAGTCACCTTCGACGTGATGGGGGAGTACGCGAGGGCTCACCCGAGGAGGATTGGTCGAAGCCCCCGCGGATGGACGAGGCTGGAGGAAGTCGCCCGCCACTACGGCATTGCCTTCTCCGCGCACGACGCGTTGGAGGATGCGCGCGCGACGGCAGCCTGCTTCCGGGCCCTCCTCGGGGACGAGGGATACGTGCGTGTCGTTCAAGCCCGACGGGGGCGGGAGAGATGAACCCAGCACGTGCTCGGTAACCGCTGCTCGTGACGCTAACGGGGTCCCATCGGGGCAACGGGACGGGCCCGCGGTAACGTGACCAGGCCACTCTCGCCTAGAATTGCAGCGATGACATCCGCGACCTTGGGGGAGAGATGGACAACCAGAGGGTCTTTGCCATGAAGTTCTCGCGCGTGTACCCGCTGCTGGTGCAGAAGGCGGAGCGCAAGGGTCGCACGAGGGCAGAGGTGGACCAGGTCATCCGCTGGCTGTGCGGCTACGACGAGGCGGGGATTCGCGCGCAGCTGGAGCGCGACGTGGACTACAAGACGTTCTTTGACGAGGCGCCGCGCATGAACCCGCTTGCCTCGCGGGTGACCGGCAAGGTCTGCGGCGTGCGGGTGGAGGACATCGAGGACTCCACCATGCGCGCGATCCGGCAGCTGGACAAGCTCGTCGACGAGCTGGCCAAGGGCCGCCCCTTGGAGAGGGTGCTGCGCGGGTAGGGCGGTGGCGTCCCGTGGCGGGCAATGCCACGATCGTTCGGCGGGGAAGGCCAGGGGTGCTGGGTGCGCTCTCCGGCAGGGGAGAGGGACGTGGGCCACGACCGCTCGCAAAACAATCGCAGGGGAGTGGCGCGCCGTCGCGGACGGGTTGCGTCGCTCCCCCACGAGAGTCGCCGAGCCATGAGGTGGATGCGCGTCCGGTGCCACACGCGAGCGGCAGCCATCCGGCCCAATCGGGATCGCGCGCATCACGCGGCAGGCGAGAGGGGCGGCGAGACGTCGGCGGACGGGACCGCCGTGCCTCCCCGGTAGGAAGTGTGGGAGAGAGGGGAGAAGCTCCGCCCTGCAGCCGCACCCGGTGGGACGAGTTGAAACCGGGTGCGCCCCGCCCCTCTCGCCTGCCGATTGCTACTGGGCGTCGGAATCCGAGCTGGCCTCGCTGACCTTGGGATCCTGAGCGGGCGCCGCCTGGGCGGCCTTGGGGGTGTCGTCCTCCTCCATGCCCTCGCGGACGTTCTTGACCGTCTCGCCCAGGGTCTTGCCAAGCTTCGGGAGGTTCTTGGGCCCAAACAGGACCAGAACCACCAGAAGGATGACCATCAGCTCGGGCATGCCCATTCCAGCAATCATGTGATGCCTCCTCGCATCCGCGGCGAAGCCTGGGCGGGGCCTCTGCCTGCGTCTGCCCGGGCTCGTTCACGGAGAATCCTAGGCGCGTACCTGCGATTTGTTAAATACATAATGAGATAGGCATCCATACACGGCTTGTATGGTGCTTGCCCGGCGTGGGAGGCGCAGGCGGGGGAGAGGCACGTTGTCCCGTGGCCGGCGGCCCCATCCCCTGGTGGGCAGGATGTCGCGGCGCCCGGGATGCCAGCGGGCTCCCGCCCGGCGCGGCCTGCGGCCCGCTGGCGCCACGCAGCCGTCGGGTGGGGCCAGAACCCGGGTGCCCGTCCCCTCTCTCCTGAGCTATCCTAGGTTGCCGTTAGCCATGACCTCGGACGGAGTTTCCGCATGCTCAGGATCAGCCACTCAATCCTTCACGCCTTCGACTTCCAGAGCGGCAGCTCGTACCTCTCGCAGCACGAGCTGGACCTGGAGGAGCGCCAGGTGAGGTCGTACGTCGCCCGCCGCATGCGCAACATCAGCTCCAGCCCCGAGAGCAAGCACGGCGAGTTCAGCGAGCAGAGCGCCTTCGCCGACGCCGTGCGCCAGTACACCGTGGGCCAGCTGGGGTTCGTGGAGATCAGCCAGCAGGTGGGCGAGTACCTGTGGGAGGGGCTCCGCCGCTGCGACGACCTGGAGGAGTGCGACCTCCTGATGGCCGACTTCACGGACACGCGCGAGATGAAGGTGGACTCCAAGGAGGTCCAGGAGGACCCCGACGCCGCGGCGGCGGCAGCCTTTGACGGCAGCTCGGCCGACCGCTACCTGGCCGCGGTGCTCCTGCCGCGCAAGCAGGCCTTTGTCCACGACCTGGGCAGTGACGCCGGCGGAGCCCCGGAGAACGAGATCCTGCGCCAGGACAGCACCCTGCCCAACCCTACGCAGAAGGTCGACTCGTACGTGCTGGTGAACCTGGGGACCATGGAGATCGACTTCTTGGACAAGCCCCGCATGGTGGGGACCGAGGAGCGCCTGGTGATCCCCGACGGCCTGCTGCAGTGCACGGCGCAGGCGTCCAGCCGCGAGGTGGTGGAGTCGGTCGAGCGCATCGTGGAGGACGTGGCGGAGCAGTACGGCGTCAACCCGGTGGAGGCCGTGGCGCAGGCAAAGGCGTACGTGGCGAGCAACGCGGACAGGGACGAGTCCTTCTCGCCCGAGGACGTGGGCCAGGCGGTCTTTGAGGACCGGCCCGACCTGCAGGAGCGCTACCAGGAGGCAACGCGCGAGGAGAGCCTGCCCGAGGAGGTCCCCATCCGCCGGGGCGTGGCAAACCGCATGGCGCGCAACCACAAGATCAAGACCGACACCGGCATCGAGATCACCTTCCCCAGCGAGTACGCGGCCGACTCCAACTACATCGAGTTCACGGCCGACGACCAGGGGAACGTCTCGATCATCATCAAGAACGTGGGCAAGATCGAGAACAAGTAGGCGGAGCTGGCCCGTCATCGCCGGGCGGGGGAGAGGCGCGAGGCACCTGAGCCGCGGCCCATCCCGCCGGCATCGCGCGCGCCGCCGCCCGGGAGGGGCGCCCGTCTCGCCCGATGCTGTCCCCCGGCGCTATGCCTGGGGCGCCTCGGTCCCGCCGTCGCCGTCGCCCTGCGCGTCGTCCGCCGGGCCCTCGCCGAGCTCCAGCCACACGCGGCCAAAGCCAAGGCCCAGCAGCCCGCGGACCAGCTCGCGGCGCAGGCCCCCGTCGGAGTGGATGCGGTCAGCGGTTGCCATGCCCGCCTCCGTGCGGGCCGCCCGCACGAGCGCGACCTCCCCGTCCCCGCGCACCAGGTCCACGCGGATTCCCGCAAGCCCCAGCGACGCCACCAGCGCGCGGGCGAACTCCACGCGCGCGAGCCGGTCGGGCGTGACGCCCTCGCCCTGCTCCACCTGGGCTGCCAGGCAGATGGGCTGCGACGGCGGCTCCGGGTCCTCTCCCATGCGCACGGCGAGCGCCCTGACCCCCCGCGCCCCCAGTCCCACGTGCATGAGCGGGCTCTTCACATTGAGGTCGGTCGCCGCCCGGAGCAGGCTGGGCCGCGCCGCGACCTCGTCGGCGTCAGACGGCTCCGCCACGTAGCCCAGGCCGCGTGCGCGCGCGATGATCTGCAGCTCGGAGAACAGGGCGTGGCGGCACAGGTCGCACCGGTTCCGGTGGTTGTCCGCAAGGCCCGGCACCTGCAGGTTGTCGAAGTCTGGCAGCAGGAGCTCGATCCCCCGCGAGTCGCACCACGCGCGGGCGGACTCCTGGGCCTTCGCGGCGATGGTCCCGCCACACGGCGACACCGCGACCATGCGGTCGCCCAGTACGTCGCGGCAGGTGCGCGCGAGCACGCGCGAGCCCACGCCGCCCATGAACACCATCGCGACGCTTCCCAGCGAGCGGACGTACGAGCGAAGCATGCGCTCCCTGCGCGTCAGGTCACCGGAGCCCCCGGGCTCCCCATCATGCGATTCCCACGCCATGCGGCCACCCCTTCCCAGGTACGGCCCTGCATTAGGGAACAGTGTATCCGTGGCCAGGGGAGAAGTGCTTCAAAAACGCTGGCATTTTTTGGTTTCGCACAGGCCGTGTGCTGGGATTTTCAGATAGCCAACAACAGTGCGCCGCACACCAGCTCGAGGCGATCGTGAGCTTCTTCAAGGGGCTGCTCGGGCTCTCGTGACGGGGGTGGGGGAGAGGCGCGCGGCACCCGCTCGTGTCCCCTCCCGTCGGCATCATGCGCCACCGGCATCAAAGCCCGTCTCGCCCGGGACCGCACGGCAAGGGGCGCGGTCCCGGGCGCTTGGGCTGGTGTGGAACTTGGGGAGACGGGGTGGCGTCGCCGGCGCTGCGGGTAGTATGCTGATGCATGCTCTATCACGGGCACAGATGTCACGCACGCAACTCAACCGAACAAGGGGACCTCTGTGGAATTCGATAGCATGACGCGTCGCCAGGCGATCAGGTTCCTGCTGGGCGCAACCGCCACGGCGGGGATGCTCGGGACCCTCCCCGGGCAGGCACTCGCCGTCTCGCAGAGCGACGTGGACAAGACCAACTCGGACCTCTCCAGTGCCCAGGCGCAGCTGGACAAGGTCCAGAAGCAGCTCGACTCCATTGGGGACGAGTACCAGGCGCTCTCCAAGAAGCAGTCCGACACGCTCGACCAGATCGAGTCGGTCAACGACCAGATCGACCAGACGCAGAAGAACATCGACGCTAAGCAGAAGGAGCTGGACCAGAAGAAGGAGCGCCTGAGCAAGCGCGTGTCCTCCGCCTACAAGTCGGGCGGGGTCGACATCCTCTCGGTCCTCCTCAACTCCAGCTCGCTGCAGGAGCTCGACTCCAACATCTACTACCTGGACAAGGTCAGCGAGGCCGACAGCCAGATGATCGCGGACGTCAAGTCCGCCAAGGCAGAGCTCGACCAGCAGAAGGCCGACCTCCAGAGCCAGAAGTCGGAGCTGGAGTCCCTTAACGAGACCCAGAAGGCCCAGCTCAAGCAGATGCAGGAGAAGCAGCAGGAGGTCCAGGACGTCATCGACGGCCTCAGCTCCCAGGTGAAGAAGCTCATGGACAAGCGCGACGCCGAGCTCGCCGCCATGGCAGACGAGAAGGCCAAGCAGGAGGCAGCCGCAAAGGCTGCCGCTGCGGCTGCCGCCAAGTTCACGAGCAGCTCGTCCTCCAGCTCCTCAAGCGGCTCCGCGGCGAGCGGCGTGTCCGGCAGCACCAGCGACGGCACCACCACGGGCTCGCAGGCAAAGGTCATCGCCGCCTGCAAGTCCACGCCCTCGCCGGGCGCGGGGCTGTGCGCCATGTGGGTGTCGCAGGTGTTCAACAACGCCGGCTACGGCTACGCGAGCGGCAACGCGTGCGACATGTACAACTCCTGGTGCACCAGCTCCAACCTGTCAAACCTCAAGCCGGGCATGATCGTCGCCGTGTCGTCCCACTCGCACACCTCCGCGGGCAGGATCTACGGCCACATCGGCATCTACGTGGGCGGGGGCAACCTGATGGACAACATCGGCTACATCCGCACCATCAACATCAACTCCTGGATCAGCTACTACGGCACCACGGTCACCCCGCGCTGGGGCTGGCTCATGGGCATCAAGCTGTCGTAGCCCCCCAAACCCCTCGGGGCATCGGTACCCCGGCGTTCTTCACCTGCGGTCGGGGGTTGCACTCGCCGTCGAGTCACCCGCCGGTTCACCCGTGGCTGCGGGCTACACGTGCCGGCAGACAGTCCACTCCCGCAACCGCAATCGCAGGCGAGACGGACGGCAGTCCACGTCCGCAGCCGCAACCGCGGGCGAGACGAACGGAAATTCTCGGCCAGGCCAAACCAGATGGGCCGGGGCCCGGCGGGACGCACCTCTCGCCTGGCCCCGGCCCCTTTCGCGCGGTCGACCCCTCGGTCCCGCACCGGGCTCCCTGCAATGTGCTCTCCGCAATGGGCATCCCTACAATGGCGGCGGGTGTGGAGGTCATCGCCCGACACCTGCCGCGTGCGCGGGACTGCTCCCTGCGCTAGCCGTCGCTGCGGGCGAACGCGTTGCGCATGCCCTCGCTCGCGGTGTACAGCACCTCCGAGAGCACCTTGTCCGTCTCGTCGCGAAGCATCGCCGCGATGGCGTCGTTCTCCTTGGTCAGGGCATCCGTGGCGTCGCCATACGAGAGGTCCCTTGCCACGACGTCGTCATCCGTCGCGTTGACTGCCGCGTGGCCCTTGGCCCCGACGGCCTCCTGGTAGCGCTCGATATGCACCGCACAGGAGTTGAAGTGCGGGTCGGCGAGCGCCGCGATGATGCGGTTTGCCCAGTAGAAGCTCTCGGTCGTCACCTTGGCGGTGGTGTTGGAGAGGTACTCGGGCGTCCTGTCCACGTTCGCGTACAGCGGCACGAGCGCGTTGAAGGCGTTGCTCCCGTACGCCATCCACTGGAGGGCGCGGCACGACTCGGGCAGGTAGGGCCTGATCTGGAGCACGGCGAGCTGGCCGTTGCGGTTGATGCCGATGGGGCGGTAGCGGCCGCGGGTCGCCTCGGTGCCCTCGGAGCCGTAGGGGTCGTAGGGCGTGCCCTGGTAGTGCAGGCTCAGCACGTACTTCACGTCCTCGATGGTCACCTTGCGCTCGGGGATGCGGCTCCAGGGGATGTCGTCGTCCTCGGGGCGGAAGTCGGCGTCCTGCCCGTCCCAGAAGTTGACGCGCGGGTTGAGGAAGCGCTGCATGCTCCATGCACGCGGGGTGTTGTACACGTGGTCGGCGTCAGAGTGCGAGCCAAACGCGTCGCGGGGGTTGAACACGCCGTCCTCGCCACCGAGCGTGAGGTCCAGGTGATGGCGCTCCATGAACTCCGCCAGGTCGGGGGAGCACATGTGCTCCACCTGGTCGCCCAGGGCGTCCCTCAGGTCAAACTCGTCGATGCCAAGCTGGTTGGGCATGGTCACGTACGAGTCGTCGGGAACGCGCTTGGCGATCCAGTGGTGCCCTCCCACGGTCTCGAGCCACCAGATCTCGTCCGCGTCGCTGAACGCGATGCCGTTCATCTCGTAGGTGCCGTACCGCTCGAGGTAGGAGCCGAGGAGACGCGCGCCCTCGCGGGCCGAGGTGGCATAGGGGAGGGTGATGGTGACCATGTCCTCCTCGCCGATGCCGCCCACGACCTCGGGCGCGTAGCCCTCCTCGCCCTCGGTGCCCTTGGCGGGGACGTACTCCACGAGCGGGTCGGCGCCCAGCACGCGCTCGTTGGTGGTGAGGGTCTCGGTCGCGGTCATCGCGACGTTCCTCTCGTTGACCCCCGCCGCGGCCCAGACGCCCTGCGAGTCGTCCGCGTCGGGGACCGAGGTGTAGCGCATGGGGTTGTCCGGCAGCTCGATGCTCACGTGGCTGATCTTCGCCTGGTAGTGGCGCGGCTGCTCGCTGGGGTGGACCACCTGCATGCGCTTGGGGTTGTAGACCCCGCTGGGCGAGTCCTCGTTGCGCGCGATGATGGTCGAGCCGTCGTAGCTCGCCGCCTTGCCTACCAGTATCGTGGTGCAGGCCATCGTTCCTCCTTGGTGCTCGTTACTTCTCACAACGCATCACATGATAGCGATGGCGAAGGTGTGACGGCGTTCGCCGCGCAACCGCTCCATCCAGCCACGTTGCAAAGTCGTAACCTTTCTGGCCGCTTGGCTTGGGCCTTGGCATGCCATAATGCACACCACGCTTCATGCGAGGAAAACACACCACGCTTCATGCGAGGAAAACCATCATGCCAACGGAGGCATTCATGCCAGAAGCAATGCACTTCAAGCGTCGCCTGCCCATCCCCCAGGAGATCCGCGAGTCGATGCCCCTTCCCGCCGACCTCGCCGCGAGGAAGCCGGCGTTCGACGAGGCGGTCGCGTCCATCATCCGCGGCGAGAGCGACCGCCGCCTGCTCGTGATTGGCCCCTGCTCCGCCGACCGCGAGGACTCCGTGCTCGACTACGTGAGCCGCCTCGCCCGCGTGCAGGACGAGGTGCGCGACAAGCTCGTCATCGTGCCCCGCGTCTACACCAACAAGCCGCGCACGCGCGGCACGGGCTACAAGGGGTTGCTCCACAACCCCGACCCCGAGGGCGCCCCCGACCTGCTCGAGGGTGTCAAGGCCATCCGCAGGATGCACCTGCGCGTGGTGGAGGAGTCCGGCATGTTCACCGCGGACGAGATGCTGTACCCGTCCAACCACCGCTACCTCATCGACCTGCTGGGCTACGTGGCCGTGGGCGCGCGCTCCGTGGAGAACCAGGAGCACCGCCTGGTCGCCAGCGGCGTGCCCATCCCCGTGGGCATGAAGAACCCCACGGGCGGCTCCACCGACGTGATGCTCAACTCCATCTACGCCGCCCAGGCCCCGCAGTCGTTCATCTACCGCAACTGGGAGGTCGAGACCTCGGGCAACCCGCTGGCCCACGCGGTCCTGCGCGGCTACATCGGCCCCGACGGCATGAACTACCCCAATTACCACTACGAGTACCTGGAGCGCCTCGCCGCCCGCTACGTGACCAAGAAGTACGAGAACCCCGCCGTGATCATCGACTGCAACCACGACAACTCGGGCAAGAGGCCCCTGGAGCAGATCCGCATCGTGGACGAGGTGCTTGACTCCGTGCATCGGTCGCCCATGATCGCCGGCCTGTTCCGTGGCTTCATGATCGAGTCGTACATCGAGGACGGCCGCCAGGAGGTGGGCGGCGGCGTCTACGGCAAGTCCATCACCGACCCCTGCCTGGGATGGGAGAAGACAGAGCGCCTGATCCACTCCATCGCGGAGCGGCTGTAGCGGGCAGCGATTCGGCACCATCGGCGAACCCCTCCTTCGCAATCGCGTCCCGGCAGCCCGGGGCGCGATTTCCGTTTGAGCCCGTCTTGCGTGTCTGCTATAGTAGAACAAACGTTCTCATTTTGGAAGGGGTGGGCATGGCACAGGGGCTGTCGCATGCGGACTACGCCCGGTACGGGCGCCAGTCGCTCGACCAGATCGCGAGGGACTGCGACGCGGAGGCGTTCCACGCCACCGGCCCGGGAGGGCAGGGCGTCAACACCGCGGACTCCGCCGTGCGCATGCGCCATCGCCCCACGGGCATCGTCGTGGTCAGCAGGGAGTCCCGCAGCCAGTATCGCAACCGGCAGCTCTGCCTGCAGAAGATGCGGGACGAGCTCCGCAGGCGCGGGATCCCACCCAAGGTCCGCCGCGCCACGAAGCCCACGCGCGCCTCCGCGAGGCGTAGGCTGGAGGGCAAGCGGCGTCGCGGCCAGGTCAAGCGGCTGCGTCGCCCGCCCGAGGACGAGTAGGGGCGGCGGCATCGCCCCGCTCCCGCCAATCGGGCGCACATCCATCACGGTCATCGGAGGTAGCTCATGTTCCGCAAGTCAACCGACAAGCGCGTCGCGGCGTTCTTCGCAGACGGTCTGGAGGAGTGCGAGGGGCTGGTGGTCTGCGACCTCCTCTTCCGCTCCGGCATCCCGTGCGACAAGGTCTCCATCACGTCGAACCGCTCGGTGACGTCCAGCCACCAGGTCACCATCGCCTGCGACCGCTCAATCGACGACGCGGACTTCTCGTTCGAGGACTACGACGTGCTCTTCCTCCCCGGCGGCATGCCCGGCACCAAGAACCTTCGTGCGTGCGAGAGGCTCTGCGACGCCGTCGTGGCACACGCCCGCGCCGGCAGGGACGTCGCAGCGATCTGCGCCGCCCCCTCGATCCTCGCGGAGCTCGGCCTCCTCGAGGGCAGGCGGGCCACGAGCAACCCCGGCTTCCAGGACGTCCTCGCCGAGCACGGTGCCACGGTCCTGCAGGACCCGGTCGTGGAGGACGGCAACCTGGTGACCAGCAAGGGCCTGGGCACCGCCATCGAGCTCGGCATCGCGCTCACCAGGAGGCTGCTGGGCGACGAGGCGGTCGAGACCCTCAAGGGCAAGATCGTCTACAACGGGTAGGCTACCGTGCCCCGCCAGTACCTGGTGATCGACCTCAAGAGCTTCTATGCCTCGGTCGAGTGCGTGGAGAGGGGGTTCGACCCCCTCGTCGCCCCCCTCGTGGTGGCGGACCTCTCCCGCAGCGACAAGACCATATGCCTCGCCGTGTCCCCCGCCCTCAAGGCGAGGGGCGTCCGCAACCGGTGCCGGATCTTCGAGATACCGGAGGGGATCCCCTACGTCGTCGCCCCGCCTCGGATGGCGCTCTACATGCGGCGCTCGTGCGACATCTACTCCATCTACCTGCGCTACCTCTCGGCGCGGGACATCCACGTGTACTCGGTGGACGAGGCGTTCCTGGACGTCACGGGGTACCTTGACCTGTACGGGTGCACGGCGAGGGAGCTGGGCGAGCGCATACGCAGCGAGGTGGTCAAGGAGACGGGCATCCCCGCCACGTGCGGCCTGGGGACCAACCTGTACCTCGCCAAGGTGGCGCTGGACATCACGGCCAAGCACAGCCCCGACTTCTTCGGCGAGCTCGACGAGCAGTCGTATAGGGACACGCTGTGGTCACACACCCCCATCACGGACTTCTGGCGGGTCGGCCCGGGCACGCAGCGCAGGCTCGCCCAGATGGGCATCCACACCATGGGGCAGCTGGCCCTCCATCCCCGCGAGCCCATCTACGACGCGTTCGGCATCGATGCCGAGATACTCATCGACCACGCGTGGGGGAGGGAGCCCGTCACCATGGCGGACATCAAGGCGTACCGCTCCCAGAGCCACTCCCTCGCCAACGGGCAGGTGCTCTCGCACGACGTCGACTACGAGGGAGGGCTCCTCATCGCCAAGGAGATGGCGGACCAGCTGGTGATGGACCTCGTCGCCCAGGGGAGGGTCGCGCGCTCGCTCCACCTCGACCTGGGGTATCGGGCGACGCGTGAGGAGCGCGCGCTCATCGCGGACCAGGCCCGTCGCCAGGCCGACGGCAGGGCGGGCGAGCACGGGGCGAGGGTGCGCGTCGGCGAGCTGTTCGAGCGGGGGACGGCGGCGCTGCCCGCGCACTCGAGCTCGCTCGACGAGGTGTGGGGCCGCCTCGAGTGGTTGTACCGCTCCATCGCCAACCCCCGCCGCCCCCTGCACCGCATCTACATCACGCTTGGGGAGGTCCGCGATGCGGATGGGGATGGCATCCAGATGAGCCTCTTCCAGGACGTCCCCCGCACGGAGCGGGAGCTCCGGCGCACGCAGGCGGTCAACGCGGTGCGCGACAAGTTCGGGAGCAATGCGCTGCTCAGGGCCCACGACCTTCTCCCCCAGGCGACGGCCCGCGAGCGCAACGGCCAGATTGGGGGGCACTGCAGTGGCATGTGACGAGGGGGCGCAGACGGAGGAGGACCGCCAGTTCTACCTGAGGCATCCCCGCATGCCCATGAGCGAGCGCGCCAAGATCTTCGTCCCGTTCGATGCGCTCCGGGGCTTCAGGGAGATGCTCGAGGAGCGCGAGCGCGAGGCCGAGGGGTCGTCCGCTGGCGTCGGCGAGGGCGTGGCAGGGGTGTCCAAGGGCTCGGGAGGGCTCCGTGCGCACGGTGGGGACGGCGGCCCCGAGGGGACGACGCACGACGGTGCCGAGGCATGGCCGCCCGAGGCGCTCGACGCCGATACGGCGGACGCCTGGGACGGCTGGGGCGCTGGCGACTGGGCGGGCGACGACGGGACCGATGCCGATGGCTGGGAGGCCGACGGCATGAGGCCTGACGGCTGGTTCGGCGGTGACTCTGGCGCGGACGACGGGGACTGCGAGTTCTCGGGGAGGTCACGGCGGGTATAAGCAATCGCATACCTGGGATGAGGGGAGAGGTGCGCGGATGGCGAACATGACCGACTACCTGCGGTGGCGCGGGGACCTCGCGATGGACGAGTTCCCCCTGAACGACGCGGACGCGCTCGTGCTGTCGTGCCTGAGCTACATCGACCTCACGGGGTTCGTTCCCGCCGAGCGCGCCGAGGACATCCCGTACACGACCCTGCGGGAGGCGTTGGCTGGTGGCCCGACGGTGACGGTGCGCGACGCCGTGGACGGGCTCCTCTCCCATGTGGGTGGAGACATCAGCGGCAGGCTCAGGACCCTCGCCTCGCTCGACGCGGACTGGCTCAGGGCCCTGGGCGACTCCCGTCGCTTTGGCGGGCTCCTGCTGCACGACTACCGCGACGTCCTGGACGAGTCCCGGGCGCTGCAGTTTGCCGCCCTGCAGATAGACCTGCCCGACGGCGACAGCTTCGTCTCGCTCAGGGGGACCGACCTCACGATCGTGGGCTGGCGCGAGGACTTCATGCTCAGCTTCACCCAGACGGAGTCCCAGACGCTGGCGAGGGAGTACATGGAACGCGCGGTGCGGAGGGCCTCCCGGCGCGGGCACCGGGTGCTCGTGGGCGGACACTCCAAGGGAGGAAACCTCGCGGCGTTTGGCGCGGCGAGCTGCCCGGAGCCCCTGCGCGACCGCATCGGGACGGTGTGGAGCTTCGACGGACCGGGGATGGCGCACGAGGTCATGCCGCGCAGCGCCTACGAGGTGCTGGGGGAGAGGTACCGGCGCTTCGTGCCCGCCTACAGCGTCATCGGGATGCTGTTCGACCACCCCGAGGAGCCGCGCACCTACGTGAGGAGCACGGCGGACCGGATCAACCAGCACGACCCCATGAGCTGGGAGCTCACGCCCCAGGGCCTTGTGGACGCCGGGGAGCTGCAGAACGATGCCCGAATCATCGACGACGCGATCGAGCGCTGGTACAGCGACGTGCCGCTCGACGAGCGTGCCGTGTTCGTGAACGAGCTCTTCGACGTCCTGGGGGCGGGCGGTGCGACGAGCTTCGACGGGATGTACGACCCTGCGAGCGTGCAGAAGGTGCTCTCCGCCGCCGCCAACGCCAGCGATGCGAGCAAGGACATCGTGGCGAAGCTCGTGAGCTCGACCGTCTCGACCA
Organism: uncultured bacterium; assembly: GCA_905214865.1. Taxonomy (GTDB): domain Bacteria; phylum Actinomycetota; class Coriobacteriia; order Coriobacteriales; family Atopobiaceae; genus Olsenella_H. Next base: position 15,258 of record CAJMNO010000022.1, read on the forward strand.
CCGTGGACGCGTACCGGAGCGCCGCGAGCGAGGCGATCGACAGCGCCCGGTCCGCGGCGGCGAGCGCGCTGGCGACGGCGGGGGAGAGCGTGGCGGAGCAGACCGCCGACCTGCTGAAGACGGTTGCGGGACGCATGTCGAGGCACGCCGGCGAGCGCGCCTCGCGAGTGGAGGCGGACCAGGCCGGCGAAGCCGACAGGCCTGAGGGGGCTCTCCAGGGGGCTCGCGACGGGGCCCTGGCCCCGAGGGGGCACGGCATCCTCGCGCGACGCGAGGCCACGGGCAGGATCGTGAGGGTTGAGCCGCCCGAGGGAGACGGCGGGGACGACGCGCCCCGCAATGCGGAAGGGAGCCAGGAGTCAGAGGACTCGATCGTGCTGGAGCGGGTGCTTCCGGACGGGAGCGTTCGCCGACCGTTTGAGTAGCGGCGCAGGCACCTCTCGCGCAGAGGAGGCCCCGCCGAGCGGCAACGCCGATTGCTTAAGCTGATGCAGGCACCTGTCGGGGCAGGGACCTCTCGTGCGCGGACAAGCCCGCGGCCAACGGGATCGTGCCAGGCGGGGGACGATCGGGCCCCTCTCACGCGGGGGTGAAGCGTCGCGAGGCCGCTGGGGGCGGCCTAGTCGGCCAGCCCTCCCAGCAGCGAGGACACGATGCTGATGATGATCGCCCCCCAGAACGCGGCACCAAACCCCGAGAGGACGATGCCTGCGTTGAAGACGTTGAGCGCCAGGTAGCTTGCGAGTTCGAGCATGAGCGCGTTGAGGACGAGCGAGAACAGCCCCAGGGAGAGGATCGTGACCGGGAGGGAGAGGATGCGCATGATCGGCTTGATGGTGGAGTTGACGAGCGCGAGGGCGAGCGCCGCCATGATGGGACCCATGTACTCGCCGCCCACGACCTGGATGCCGGGGACGAAGGCGATTGCGAACATGATTGCGATGGTTGTGACGAGCCAGCGTCCTACGAAGCGCATGATTCCTCCCGTCGCCCGCGGGTGCGCGGGCCTCGTGTGATGGGACGATTCTACCCGAGGGTGTCGGAGGACATCCCAGTCTGTGCACGGGCCATGGAACTTTATCGCACTAGTGCGCTAAAGTAGACGCGTGGGAGAGGGCGGGAGCCCGGGACATCCAGGGAGGGGCGCATGCCAGGCCAGTCCGACCGACAGAGGGAGCGGCTCGAGGTGGAGGAGGACCGACTCTTCCAGGCGCTGTGCACGCTTCGCACCCCCGAGGAGGCGCGCGCGTTCATGCTCGACGTGTGCAGCACGCGGGAGATCGAGGACCTGTCCCAGCGCCTTCAGGTCGCCACGCTGCTCCGCGGCGGCAGCTCGTACGTCGCGGTCTCGGAGTCCACGGGCGCCTCGTCCACTACGGTGAGCCGCGTCTCCAAGTGCCTCAACGGGCCCGCGGGCGGCTATCGGCTGGTGCTCTCGCGTCTGGACGGCCCGCGGGCGGAGGACTGAGCCGGGACGGGGTCGCCGCTGCCTTGGGGTCCTGCGCGGGGGAGACGGGCGCTTCCCCCTCCCCGCGACCAGTCCACACGGGCATGCCGCCAGGGGGTGTCGTTCCCGCCTGAGTTGCCGCGCCCTTCTCGCCCGCCCCAGGGCAGCCCCGCCGCGTCCGGCGGGTCCCCTTTGTGTCCGGGGCTCGCGCTACCATGTCGTGCGTAGGTTCACACGTCCCCGCATGCCACGCGGGGACCGCCGATTGCGGGGAGGATCATGTCGCTCAGCATAGCCTGGACGGGGGAAGAGACGGTCGGGTGCCTCCGCACGCGGGAGGCGCTCCAGGAGGGGCTGCGCCACGGCGGCCGCGCGGTGCTGCTGGTCCCCGACTTCCGCCGTCAGGTCGACGTGAGCCGCTCGCTCGCCGATGCCGGGTTCCCCCTCCTGGGGGTGACGGTCTCCACCCCGGTCGCGTGGGTGGGGGAGCGCTGGGGGGTCTGGGGCGACGGCACGAGGGTGATCGACCGCACCACGCGCGTCGCCGCGATGCAGCGCACCCTCGCGCAGGCGGACCCGGATCGCCTGGGCGGCATCGGCGCCAACCCCGGGACGGTTGACGCGCTCTGCTCGCTCGCGTCGCGCGCTCTCCCGTGGCTTCCCCTGGAGGACGGGGACCCCGCTCGCGACGGGGCGGGCCTCACGGGGGCCGAGTGCGCGGCCCTCTCCCTGGTGGGGGACTACGCCCGTGCCATCCACGCCATGGGGTTCGTGGAGGGCTCCGAGGCCATGGCACGCGTTGCGGGCGTGATGGGGGAGCAGGGCGTGACGGTTCCACCCGTGTCGTTTGACGGCTTCAGGGCGTTCCCGAGGGGGCTGCGCGAGCTGGCGCTGGGGCTTGCCGCCGCGTGCGACGTCACCATCGCCGCGCACCTCCCGAACGAGTTTGCCGCGGAGGGGCTTCGGCACGACCTGGGCATGCTGGTCACCGCCGCAGAGGGCCGCGGCCTTGCCACCCAAGAGCTGGAGGGTGAGGGAGACGCGGGGTGCCGGGCGGTCGAGAGGCCCCGCGAGCTGGGCGAGGTCCTCTCGTCGCTCTATGGCGCCCGCGAGGGGAGGGCATCGGCCTCCGGCGCCGTCTCGCTCCTGCTGCCCGCCGGCCCCCTTGCGGAGGCGGAGTCCGTTGCCCGCAGCATCCGCTTGCTCGTGGACGGGGGCTGCCGCAGCGTGGTCGTCGCCGCGTCGGATGAGGGGCGAGCCTGGAGGGAGCTTGCGCCCAAGCTGGTCGCCCGCGGCGTGAGCGTTCGCGCGCAGCTCTCCGCCCGCGTCCCGTCCACCGAGGCGGGAAGGGCCTTCCTGGAGTTCGCCGAGTCGGTCGCCGCGCTCTCCGACCTTGCGGAGGGCTGGCCGCCCGCGGAGGACGTGGAGGAGGGGACGCTCGTGCACCTGGGCGACATGTCCTGGTGGCCGCCGCGCGCGCTGAGCGACTTCCTCCGCTGCGAGGTCTCCCACGTCCCCACGGCGCGCGCCCTCTCGCTCGACCGTGTGTGGCGCGGCGACCGCCTGCTCACCCCGGGCGACGTGCTCGACACGCTCCTCAGCCCCCGCCGCACCAGCCCCGAGGTCGCCGGTGCCACGCGCGAGCTGCTCCGCGGCAGGCTGGGGTCCGCGGCGGCGAGGCTCCTCTCGCCCTATGCCTCGGGCCAGGTCGCTGGCGAGCTGGCGGACTACGTCACCGACGACGCGGGCGAGACGCGCGAGGAGCACGCTGCCGGGGAGGACGCCCTGGCGGGTTCGCTCGCCGCGGGTTCGCTCGCCGCCGTGATCGAGGTCGCGGGCGCGCTGAGGTCCCTGGGCGTCACGGCCGACCCTACGGCGGAGGGGCACGTCCCCCTCTTCCAGCTGGTCTCGCTCGCCCGGGACGCCCTGGGCGAGGCGAGCGTGGTGGCCCGCCCGCGCGTCGAGGCCCCCGGCGCGACCGCCGAGGCGACCATCCTCCCGTACCGGCTCGCCGCCTCCCTGGCTCCGGGCAGCGTGGACGCGGTGGTGCTCTGCGCGCAGACCTCCGTGGAGTCCCCGGTGGGCAACGGGGACGACGTGGTCACCGCCATCCTCGACAGGCTGGGCGTGGAGCCGAAGGCCGACCCCATGCTCGCGGCGCGTGCGGACTTCGCCGCCCTCGTGGCGCTCCCGTCCCGCGCCCTGGTGGCGGAGCGCTGCTCGTTCGACCCCCTGGGGAGGGAGTGCTACCCCTCGGTCATGCTGACCGAGCTTCTCGCCTGCTACGGCGTGGACTCCGGCGGCGACCCCCGCGAGGCGGGGCTTGTCGTGGCGGAGCTGGGCGAGACGGACGCGGAGGCCAACGCCGCGCCCTCGGGGGAGCCCTCCGCGCGCCTGGGAGGGGAGGACCCCGCGCCGTCCGGCACGATAGGGGCCTCCAACAGGGCGCTCGTCGTGGTCCCGCCCGAGGGGAGGGCCGAGCTGCTTGACGGCCGTCCGCTCCTCTCCGCCTCGCAGATAGAGTCATACCTGGAGTGTCCCTACAAGTGGTTCAGCCTCAGGCGCCTGAGGCTGCAGGACTCAGACGCGGGCTTCTCGCCCATGGAGACGGGGACCTTCGCCCACCGGGTCATGGAGGTGACGCATCGCGAGCTCCTGCGCCAGGCGGTCGAGGCCTCCGACGCGCTGGGGGAGGGCTTTGACCCCGAGGAGACGCCCGCGGTGGCCATCCCCGGCTCGCGCCTCTCGGAGGGGGACGACCGGACGCGCGAGCTGGCGCGCCGGATCCTGTCGCAGACCTTTGACGAGGAGCTGCGCCACCAGTCCATACGCGAGGGCAAGCGCTCGCGCTACCAGGCCTTCGTCCCGCACACGGCCAAGGACCGCGACCTGCTGCGCACGCTGAGGGACGACCTGCTCTCCGAGCTGGACTTTGAGGCAGGGCTGTTCCTGGGGTACGAGCCGCGCTACTTCGAGTGGAACTTCGGCGGGAGGGACGACCTGGTGGAGTACGCGGGCGCCTACCTCACGGGCACCATTGACCGGGTGGACGTGGACCGTCACGGCCAGGCCGTGGTGATCGACTACAAGCACAAGTCCCCCACGGGCTTCACGCGGGAGTACGACGTGTCGCAGCCGGACGGGTCGTCCCTCTCCCTGCCGCGGCGCGTGCAGTCGCTGATCTACGGTCAGGTGGTGCGCCGCAGGCACCCGGACCTCAGGGTCACCGCGGCGGTGTACCTGGGTACCAGGGGGGACCACGCCATCGCGGGCGCGGTGAGCGCAAACGCCCTCCAGAACGTGCTGGGCGACCACGTCCCGCACAGGGAGGATGCGTGCAACGCCCTCACGGTGGACGACTCCGCCTCGTACGGGGTGGAGGGTGAGAGGGGCATGGACGCCTTCCTCGACGCCACCGAGGAGGCCATCCGCGAGAAGGTGGGCGAGCTTCTCGACGGCAACATCGAGGCGCGCCCCAAGGACGCGGAGGCGTGCTCGTACTGCCCGGTCATGAACTGCGACAGGAGGATCTCTCGATGAGCGGCATAGACCTCTCCACCCTCAACGACAGGCAGCTGGGCATCGTGAGGACGCTGGACTGCCCCGTGTTCGTGGAGGCTGGCGCTGGCTCGGGCAAGACCTTCACCCTCACGCGCCGCATCGCCTGGGCGCTCTCGCCGGGCTCGGGCGAGGACGGCGCACCGTTCTTGGACGACCTCTCGCAGGTGCTCGTGATCACCTTCACCAACGCTGCCGCGCGCGAGATCAAGGAGCGCGTGCGCTCGACCCTGCGCTCCGCGGGCATGGGCGAGGCGGCGCTGCAGGTGGACTCCGCCTGGATAAGCACCATCCACGGCATGTGCTCGCGCATCCTGAGGAGGCACGCGCTCGACCTGGGGCTTGACCCGCGCTTTCGCGTGGCGTCGGGCAACGAGGCCAAGGCGCTCATGGACCAGGCGCTTGAGGAGGTGGTGGGCTCCGCCGTCCGGCAGGGGGGAGACCCGCTCCTCGCGGCCGCGCTCGACGAGTACGGCCTGGGGGGGACGGCCGCCGGAACGCCCAACGGCGTGGTGGGGATCGTCTCGGCCCTCATGGACGCGGCGCACTCGGCACCCCGCGGGTTCGACTCGCTCGAGCTGGTGGGGCAGGATGACCTCGACGGCTGCATGGAGCGCCTCCAGGGGGCGGTGAGCGCGCTCGGGGCGCAGCACGGCGTGACGGCGAAGGCACTGGAGAAGATCGTTCCCTCCACGCGCGCGCTCGAGGGGTACGCGGCGCTGGCGCCCGGTGCGCGCGGCCCCGAGGCGGCGCTCGAGGCGTTGGCGGGCGTCAGCCTCCCTCGCAGCAGCAAGGCAATAGCGGAGCTGCTCCCCGACGCAAAGGAGGCGCTCGTGCTCGCCCGGGCGGAGGCGGAGCTCTCCCGGGTCCGGCCGCTCGCGGAGGGGCTCGTCTCCCTCGCCCGGCAGGTGGACGACCACTTCATGGAGCTCAAGCGCTCCCAGTCGCTGCTGGACAACGACGACCTGGTCGCCCTCGCGCTCGCCGCGGTGCGCGACGACCCGGCGGTCGCCGCGGACTACGCCGGACGCTTCCGGCTGGTGATGGTGGACGAGTTCCAGGACACCGACTCCAGGCAGCTGGAGCTCATCCGCCTGCTCTCGGGCGAGGGCGAGAGGCACCTGGCGACGGTGGGTGACGCCCAGCAATCCATCTATGGCTTCCGCGGCGCCGACGTGGGGGTGTTCCGCGCCCGCGGCGAGGGCGTGCCCGAGCGGGACCGCATCAGGCTGGACGTCAACTACCGCAGCCACGCGGACGTGCTCTCGTTCGTGGACGCCACCTGCGGCGGTCCCGCGGGGGTGGTGAGGGGCTTCATGCACCTGGACGCCAACCCCGGCCGCAGGGACTCCTACCGCGCCCGCGACCTCCCGCGCATCGACGTGGAGCTGGTGGAGGGCGCCTACGGGGCCTCCCGGGCGAACGGCGCGGTCATGGCGGCCGCGATCGCGGACCGGCTGCGCGAGTGCGCTGACCACGGGGAGCGGCCGGGCGACATGGCGCTGCTCCTGGGCACCACGACCAACGCGGCGCTGTACATCGACGCGCTCCGCGCCCGCGGCATCGACTGCGTGGTCACGGGCGGCTCCACGTTCACGGCCACGCGCGAGGCGGGCGCCATGGCGGCGCTGCTGCACACGCTCGCCAACCCGCACGACACGCAGTCGGGCCTGTTCCCACTGCTCACCTCCCCCATGTTCGAGCTGGACGCCAACGACTTCGTCCAGCTGGGCACCCGCAGGCAGAGGGCGCTCGACGCCCCCACCAAGAGGACGATCGACCGCGGGCTCGAGACCATGGACCTCTTTGGGCCCGAGCCCCCCTCCGCGCGCCTGCGCCTGGCGCGCGACGTGCTCATGCGCGCACGGCTGGCGATGCGGCGGATGCCCGTGGCGGACGTGTGCCTGCAGGTGGTGCGCGAGTCCGGGTGGCTCGCCCGCCTGGAGCGTCGGGGCGAGGACGGTCGCGCCGAGGAGGCCAACGTGCTCGCGGCGGTGCGCTACGTGCGCGACCTCACGTCCGAGCTGGGGCTGGGCCCGGCGCGCGCGGCCACGGAGTTCGACGTCTGGCTCCAGACCGCGAAGGTGCCCCCGGCGACCCTTCTTGGCGGCGAGCTGCGCAGCGTGCGGATCATGACGATACATGCCTCGAAGGGACTGGAGTTCCCCGTCGTCGCCGTGGCGGAGTGCTGGTCGAGGATGCCGGACCGGGGCCCGGTGGCCTCCTCCCGCCTCCCGGGCGGCGGGGTGGGCGTGTGCCTCAAGCCCAAGGGCTCGGTGCCCGTGGGCGACATCCCGGTGGAGGAGAGGCCCGAGTCGCTCTCCGAGTGGCTCGGCTGGCTCTCTGACCAGTCGGCGGACGCCGCGGCGGGGGAGAAGGCCCGTCTCCTCTACGTCGCGCTCACGCGCGCCCGTGAGGCGCTCGTGCTGGGATTGGGGGTCACGGTCTCCAAGGGCTCCGTGGGGCCCGAGCTGGCGACGGGCGTGCTGGGCGCGCTCGATTATGGGGCGGGCGGGCCGGGAGGGCTCCCGTCCCCCGGCGTGCACGCCCTGGACTACGGCGGCTCCGAGCCCGCGCGCCTGCGCTGCGTCGCGACCAAGGTGGAGGGCAGGGGCCCCGAGCGCATCGTGAGCGTGGACTCCGCCGGCACGCTGGTGGACGGGCCCCTCCCCGCCGAGCCGGATGACCTGTTCCGGTCGCTTGCCCGCGAGGGGGAGGTCGTCCCCTCCGATGGCGGGGAGGGGGCGGGCGAGACCTTCGGGCTCTACCGGGTCGAGGCCGACCCCACCGTGGGCAGGTCGCAGACTTGGTCCGCGCGCGAGGGGGTCTTCAGCTACTCGTCCGCCCACGCGCAGATGACGGGCGCGATGGATTCGGCCGACGCCTCTGCCGCCGTACCCCCCGTGACCCCGACGGCGGGGCCCGCCGAGCGCGCCTCGCTCCAGGCGGAGTCGGAGGGTGCCCCGCTCACCGGGGACGCCGACCGCGCGACCAACCTGGGCTCCGCCTTCCACGAGCTCGCCCAGGCCATGGTGGAGTCGGGGGCGGAGAGGCCCGACGCCCGGCGGGTCGAGCGCGCCAAGTCCTACTGGGGCCTCTCCCCCCGGGCGTCCGCGCGGCTGGACGCGGCGCTTGGGAGGTGGTGCGGGTCAGACCTGAGGGCGGAGGTCCTCTCCCATGGCCTGGTGAGGGCGGAGGTGCCGTTCTTCCTCCCGGTCGACTCGAGCTACGGCGACCACGTGGAGGGGGCCATCGACCTCCTGGCGACGGACGAGGGGTCGCCCCGCGCGCTGCTCGTGGACTACAAGACGGGCGACAGGGGCCTCTCGCCCGAGCAGGTGTCGGCGCGCCACCTGATGCAGGCGAACTTCTACGCGTACGTGCTGATGGCGTCCGGGTTTGACGAGGTGGACTGCCGGTTTGCCTGCGTGGAGGTCGACGACGGGCACGGCGCCCCCCTGGTGGCGCGTTACGTGTTCGACGGGGACAACCCGCCCCGGATCTAGCGCGCGGCCGCCCCGGCGGGACGGGTTGCGGGCACGGCGCCGCGCCCGTCTCGCCCGCTCCGGCAACCGTGGAGCCGGTGCGGAGCTTTCGTGACGCGTGCCGTCTTGCCCGAGGTGGCCGTGCCGGCGCCAGCCGCCCGGGAACGCTGCGGCAGCCGGCTTCGACTACCATGTTCATCGTCGCGCGCCCGCCCCTCCCTTGGGACGCGCCACCCCGTCCGCGGGCGGGACCGGCGGGAGGGTCCATCCGGAGGTCTCACCACATGGCGTTCGTTCACCTGCACAACCACTCCGACTTCAGCATCCTCGACGGGGCCACGCGCATTCCCGACATGGTGGCGCGCGCCGTTGAGTTTGGCATGCCCGCGGTTGCCCTGACCGACCACGGCTACATGTTTGGCATCCCCAACCTGGACCTGGAGTGCCGCAAGTACAACGACGCCGCCCCGCGCATGAAGCAGTGGCGCCACGACCTGGAGTGCTTCAAGAAGGGCTGGGACCTGGAGGAGCCCGAGGCGGACGCCGAGGGTGCGGACTACCAGGACTGCGTGTACGCCCAGTGGGAGTCCGACGTCGCCGCCTGGGAGGGCTCGGGCCACGACCTCGACTCGGTCAAGGGCAACCGCCCCCACCTCAAGGTCAAGCCCATCTTTGGCTGCGAGTGCTACTTCATCACGGACGACTGCATCGAGCGCGGCACCAAGCAGCGCCGCTACCACCTGATCCTGCTCGCCAAGAACGAGACGGGCTACGTCAACCTGATCAAGTGCATGTCGAAGGCAGCCGGCCACGAGATGATGTACTACAAGCCGCGCACCACGCTCGCCATGCTCGAGGAGTACCACGAGGGCCTGATCTGCCAGAGCGCCTGCGTGCAGGGCATCATCCAGCAGTGCATCCTCGACGGCGACGTGGACGGCGCACGGGAGTGGGCGGCCACCTTCAAGCGCATCTTCGGCGACGACTTCTACATGGAGATCCAGGACCACGGCCTCACTTTCCGCAACGGCTGGGACGACCGCAAGCTGGACGAGTATCTGGTGAAGATCGCCCGCGAGCAGGACATCAAGGTCATCGCGACCAACGACTTCCACTACCTCAGGCGCGAGGACGCCCCCACGCAGGACATCCTCTCGTGCATCGGCAAGGCGACCACGCTCGACGACCAGACCCGCATGCGCATGGAGGGCACCGAGTTCTACATGAAGAGCGAGGAGGAGATGCGGAGCCTCTTCTCCTGGATCCCGGAGGCCTGCGACAACACCCTCGAGGTCGCGTCCAAGTGCAACTACGAGATCGACTGGACGCACATGTACCTGCCCGAGTACCCTGGCCTGCGCCCGGGCGAGACGGCGGAGGAGCGCTTTCGCGAGGAGTGCGAGAAGGGCCTGGCCAAGCGCTACGGCGACGACTGGAAGAACGTCACCATCAACGGCATCAACGTCGAGGACCGCTACGAGCACGAGGCCGGCATCATCATTGGCAAGGGCTTCGCGAACTACTTCCTCATCGTCCAGGACTACGTGCAGTGGGCCAAGGACAACGGCATCGGCGTGGGCCCGGGCCGTGGCTCGGCCGCCGGCGCCATCGTGGCCTACGCCATGAACATCACGTCGTTCGACCCGCTCGAGAACGGCCTCATGTTCGAGCGATTCCTCTCTCCCCAGCGCACCGAGATGCCCGATATCGACATGGACTTCGACGACGAGCACCTGCAGGACGTGCTCCAGCACGTGCGCGACGTGTACGGCGAGGACCACGTGTGCAAGGTCATCACGTACTCCACGATCAAGGCCAAGCAGGCCATCAACGACGCGGCGCGCGTGCTGGGCTTCCCCGTGTACGTGGGGCAGAGGCTCTCGAAGATGCTCTCCAACGACCCCAAGCTCACGCTGCCCAACGCGCTGCACAAGAACGAGAAGAAGCCCGACCAGTACTCGCCGGACTTTGAGGAGGCCTACAACAAGGACCAGGACGCGCACCGCATCATCGACGCCGCCCTCTCCATCGAGGGGCTCACGCGCGGCGAGGGCGTCCACGCCTGCGCCACGCTGATCGCGCCCACGCCCGTGACCGACCACGTGCCCACCAAGCTCGACACCAAGGGCAACGTCACCATCACGCAGTACGAGGGCCACTCGGTCGCGGACATGGGCCTGCTCAAGATGGACTTCCTGGGCCTGCGTACCCTCACGGTCATCAACAAGGCGCTCGCGAACATCCGCCAGAGCTACCCCAACGCCTCCGACATCGACCGCATGCCCGAGGGCGTGAGGAAGTGCCTGAAGGAGGGCGCCACCTGCGTCGACATCGACGTGGACAAGATCGACTTCTCCGACCCCAAGATCTTCGAGCTTTTGGGCAGCGGCCACACGGCGGGCGTGTTCCAGGTGGAGTCCGACGGCATGACCGCCACCATCAAGAACATGCAGCCCACCGAGTACAAGCAGATCGTGGCTCTCATCGCCCTGTACCGCCCCGGCCCCCTGGGCGCCGGCATGGTGGACAGCTACATCAAGCGCATGCACGGCGAGGAGCAGATCAGCTACTACGACGACCGCCTGCGTCCCATCCTGGAGGAGACCTACGGCACCATGGTCTACCAGGAGCAGGTCATGCAGATCTCGGTCAAGATGAGCGGATTCACCGCCGGCGAGTCCGACAGCCGCATGCGCAAGCCCGTTGCCAAGAAGAAGATCAAGATGCTCACGAGCCAGATCTTCCACTGGGAGGGCAACGGCGCGGACGAGACGATCTACGACCACTGGATGAACGGCGCCGTCGCCAACGGCTACAAGAAGGAGGTCGCGCAGGAGATCTGGGACAACGTCCTGGAGTTCGCCTCCTACGCGTTCAACAAGTCGCACTCCGCCGGCTACGCCATCCTGGTCATGCAGACGGCGTGGCTCAAGGCCTACTTCCCCAAGGAGTACATGGCCTCGGTCCTCACGTCCTACATGGGCAAGACCGACAAGATCGTGCACTACGTCACCAGCTGCCGCCGCGAGGGCATCCCCATCCTGCCGCCCGACATCAACGAGAGCGGCCGCGACTTCACCGCCACCGCAGACGGCGTGCGCTTTGGCTTCGCGGGCATCCGCGGCGTGGGCGAGGGCGTCGCCGAGGAGATCATGGCCGAGCGCGAGAGGGGCGGGGCGTTCAAGAACCTCCACGACTTCGTGGACCGCGTGGACGGCAGCCAGGCAAACCGCCGCGTGGTGGAGGCCCTGATCAAGGCGGGCGCCTTCGACTCCACCGGCTACCCCCGCAAGCAGCTCATGGAGTTCGTGGACAAGAACGACCCCGCCAACATCATCGACTCCGCCGCCAAACGCCAGCGCGACCGGGCCGCGGGGCAGAGCTCGCTCTTCGACATGTTTGGTGACGTGGCGGGCTCCGGCTTCGAGGACCAGGTGCCCCCCGCCAACCCCGCCGACGAGTGGGACCGCCACACCAAGCTGGCGCAGGAGCACGAGGTCCTGGGCATCTACGTCTCGGACCACCCGCTGCGCCCGTACGAGTACGCCCTCAACAAGGCGCGCGACTTCACTCTCGCCCAGATCGAGGAGAAGCGCGAGGTCCCCAACCCGGTGACGGGCGGCACCATGACCCAGTACACCGTGCCCGAGGGCAAGCCCATCCGCCTTGCCGGCATGATCCCCTCGGGGGGCGTCTCGAAGCGCGTGACCAAGAACGGCGACCAGATGGCCATCGTCACCCTGGAAGACATGGAGGGCGAGGTCACGATCGTGGTGTTCCCCAAGACGTACAAGGAGTGCGCGCAGGTGCTTGAGGGCGAGGTGGACCCCGAGACCGGCGAGCGCGTGGGCGACGTCTTCATCAAGGTCACGGGCAAGCTGGAGCGCGGCGACCGCGGCAACCAGGTCATCGCCTCGTCGGTGATGCCCATCGAGCTCAACGAGAAGACCAACCGCCCCAAGGTGTTCGAGGTCTGCGTGTCGAGCCGCATGCTGAGCATGGACCGCATGCAGCAGCTCAACTCGATCTTCTCCCGCTACAACGGCTTCGACCGGGTCGAGATCCTGGTGGAGGGCGCCATGGGGGACACCATGCGCATGGAGCTCCCCACCAAGGTGGACGCGCACAACATGGTCCTGTTGGCAGAGGTCAAGGACCTGGTGGGCAAGGACGGCCACGTGGCGCTTGCCTAGCCTGCCCAGGGCTTCCGGTGGTCGGGCGAGAGGGGCGTCCCCCTCGCCCGCATCCCTTCACGCGGTTATTTGCTACCAATCAGCAGTCACATGAATGAAACGCCGCGGCGCGGGAGACAATGTAGGTGAGCGGCGCACGGGCGCCGCCACCCACTAGGAAGGGAAACCACATGGCTGAGCTCACGTTCTATCGTTGCAACAAGTGCGGCAACCTCGTCATGGTCCTGGACGAGGGCAGCTGCGTCCCCCAGTGCTGCGGAGAGCCCATGCAGAAGCTCGTCGCCGGCGCCACCGACGCCGCGACCGAGAAGCACGTCCCCGTGGTCTCCGAGACCGAGGACGGCAAGCTCCTGGTCACCGTCGGGTCCGTCGAGCACCCCATGACGCCCGAGCACTACATCGAGTGGATCGCCTACGCGGACGAGAAGAAGACCATCGTCAAGCACCTCAAGCCGGGCGACAAGCCGCAGGCTAAGTTCTGCCACAAGGGCCAGGGCGCCACGGTGTACGCGTACTGCAACCTCCACGGCCTCTGGAAGACCGAGCTCTAGGGTCGGGACATCTGCCCGCCCCGTTGCGGGCGGCTTTCGCGCGGCGGCTCTGACGGGTCGCCGCGCTTCGTTTGGGGTAGGCTCATGCCAGTCGGCGGCGCTGCCGTCGGCGCACGGACGCGGAGGTGCGACATGAGGGTTTGCATGGCACAGATGGCGACGGCTGCGGGCGACCTCGACCGCACCGTGGCGAGGATGGTCTCCCTCAGCGAGCGCGCCAGCCTGCAGGGGGCAGACCTCGTGGTGTTCCCCATGGCGGCGCTCACCGGGCCCGAGGGCCTGGCGGTCACCGGGGAGCGCGAGGGGTTCGTCTCCGACGTCATGGCCGCGGTCGAGCGCCTCGCCCGCCAGGTGGCGTGCGCCTGCATCGTCCCCGTGGTGTTCGACCTCGACGGGGAGCAGGTGGCGGAGGCGGTCCTGATGGACGGCGGGCACGTGGTCCCGCTCAAGCTCGCCGCCTACGCCTCGTCCGTCCTGCAGGCGCAGGGGGCAGACCCCCAGGCCCAGGACGCCCCGGCGCCCGACCTCCCCGAGTTCACGCTCGGCGACCTCCGGCTGGGCGTCGCCTTCACCTACGAGGACCTGGACGACTACGTCGACTTCGACTTTGACCTCGACGCCGTCATCTACGTCGCCGGCTACGGCTATGCCATCGACGACCCGAGCTCGCTCCTGGGGGCGGACCTCCAGGAGGGCAGGTACGTCCAGGATGCCGAGGCCATGGGCGCCTGGGTCATAGGCGTGGGCTCCCTGGGATGCTACGGGGCCCAGCTCTACACCGGCTCGAGCTTCGCCGTGACGCCCGCGGGCGAGCTGGCGGCCTCCGCGCCCGCCTTCGAGGAGTCGCTGACCTGCGTGGACGTGGACCCGCACCTGTCCGGCCCCCTCGACTCGCCGGTGACCCCCGAGGTCTACGACGAGCCCACCTTCCTGTGGGAGGCGCTCGCGATGGGTGTGCGCGACCGCATCGCCTCCATGGGCCGCCGTCGTGCGGTGGTGGTGCTGGACGGCTCGCTGTCGTCCCAGGTCCTGGCGGTGCTCGCGACCGACGCGCTGGGGCCCACCAACGTGCGCCTGCTCGTCTCGCCCGTCGACGAGGGGGAGAGGCCCGCATGCCTCGCCCTCGCGTCCAACCTCCGCGCCGAGTCGCGCGACCTCAGGGGTGCGGCGAGGGAGCAGGGCCCGGGGCTCGCCCTGGGCGTCGCACAGGCGCACGCGCTGGCGTGGGCCGACCAGGACGACGGCGTGGTCCTCTCGCCCCTCACCAAGACCGCCCTTGCCCTGCTCGACCGCCAGCCCGCGCAGGGGGCGTCCCCGATCCTCCCGCTGGGCGACGTCTACCTCACGGACGTGGTGGGGCTTGCCCATGCCCGCAACGTGATCAGCCCCGTCATGCCGCGCTTGGCGCTTGCGCCCTGGGAGGTTCCCTCCGTGCCCGGCGTGGAGAGGGACCAGCGCTCCGACGAGGAGTGGACCCATGCCGTCGACACCATCATCCTCGACCACGTCGAGTGGGGGCACCCGCTGTCCGAGCTCCCCGGGGCGACGGGGGAGGACGCTGGGCTGTGCGCCGCCGTGGTCCGCGCGCTCGACGACGGCGGGTCATGGCGCCTCGCATGCGGCCCGTGCCTCATCGCCAGCACCTGCACCCTGTGGGACGCCCGCAGGCCGCTCGGCCTGGCCTGGCATGACGCGGCGGACCGGCCGTCCCCCACGGCGGCGGGCGAGGGCCTGGAGGAGCTTGGCAGGCAGGTCGAGGAGGGCGGCGACGTCGACTGGACGCGCCTGATGTCGCTGTTCGCCACGCCCGCCGACGCCGGTGGGGAGGACGTTCCCGACGACGCCGCCCCCGACGCGCCAAGCGACGAGGAGCCGAGCGAGGCGGACAAGATGAGCAGGCTCCGCGACACCCTCGGCTGGCTGCACGACTTCTCCCAGGGAGGGGCGTTCCAGCAGCGGGGGTTCGCCGATCGGGGGGACACCGGCCGGGAGGGCGCTGACGGTGCTCCCGCAGGCGACGAGGGTCGTCGACCCTGGCAGAATCCCTTCTCCGAGAACTAGGGGCCTGGTGGCGCTCCCGCCCCGGGATTTGCCGCCTCGCCCGTGCCGGTGGACGGTTCTGGTATGATAGAACAGACGTTCTAGACGGTACCTCGCATGGGGGAGCGGATGGTCATCATGGGCATCGACCCCGGCCTTGCCAACACGGGCTGGGGGATCATAGAGACGCGGGGCACGGCGTGCCGTGCGCGTGCGTACGGCTGCGTGTCAACCAAGTCGGACGAGCCGCTCGACCGGCGGCTGGGGAGGATCTTCGACGAGGTGTCGAAGGCGATAGAGACCTTCCAGCCCTCCCAGCTCGCCATAGAGAAGATCTTCTTTGGGGAGAACCAGCGCTCCGCCATCGCCACCGCCCATGCCCGTGGCGCGGCGATCGTCGCCTGCGCGCGGGCGGGCATGGAGGTGGGGGAGTACACTCCCATGCAGATCAAGCAGGCCGTGGTGGGCACGGGCTCGGCGGACAAGCGGCAGGTCATCTACATGGTCAGGAACATCCTGAGGCTGGACCACGACCCAAGGCCCGACCACTGCGCGGACGCGCTCGCGGCGGCGATCTGCCACGCAAACCTCTCGCACACCATGAGCGTCACGCGCGACGCGGCGGCGGTGCAGGTGCTGGAGCAGGAGCGGGCGCAGCGCGAGCAGGAGCGCGCGATGGCGCGCGAGGTCACCGCCGCGGCGACCGCGGCAAGGGCCAACGGCGGCAGCCCCGTGATGGGCCGCTCCCGGCAGAGTAGGAGGAACAGCAAGTGATCGTGCAGCTCACCGGCTCCATCGTGGAGGTGACGGCAAGCCACGTGGTGCTCGACGTGGCGGGCGTGGGATACGAGCTCGGCATCTCGGCGAACACCGCCGCCGCGCTGCCCCCCGCGGGGGAGGCGGGCGTGACGGTGCTCACGCGCCTCGTCCTCAGAGACGACGCGGCGGAGCTGTACGGCTTCTGCAGCCGGGAGGAGCGAGCGGTGTTCGACCGGCTGGTCGCGGTCAGCGGGGTCGGCCCCAAGCTCGCCCTCTCGGTCCTCTCCACCTTCACGCCATCGCAGCTGGCCACCGTCGTCACCGCGCAGGACGTCACCCGCATGAGCCAGGTCCCCGGCGTGGGGAAGAAGAAGGCGCAGCGCCTGCTCGTGGAGCTGGAGGGCGTGTTCCAGCGCGACGCGGAGCTGCGCGGGCTCGTGGGGCTCTCGTCTCCCGGCGAGGTGGCGGCGGGGGTGGCAGCGGCTGCCCCCTCCGGCCAGTCGGTGCAGTCTGAGGCAACGGATGCCCTGCTCTCCATGGGGTTCACCCCGCAGGAGGCGGAGCTGGCCCTGGAGGGGCTGGAGGAAGCCGGCGCCACCACCATCGAGTCCGCCGTCTCGTACGCCCTCAGGCGCCTTGGGGGCGGTAGGTGATGTGGGAGGCGGAGGACGAGGACCTCTTCGCCGACGACGCCCGGGGCCACGAGGGCAGCCGGCGCGCGGTCAGCACCGAGCTCACGCAGGACGACCTGGACGTGGAACACAGCCTCAGGCCCACCACGCTGAGCGAGTACTGCGGGCAGGAGCGCGTGCGGCAGAACCTGAGCGTGCTCATCGCCGCCGCCAAGGACAGGGGGGAGACGCTCGACCACGTCCTCTTCTCCGGCCCTCCCGGCCTGGGCAAGACGACCCTCGCCAACGTGGTGGCAAACGAGATGGGCGCCCGCCTCAAGACCACGAGCGGACCCGCCATCGCGCGCACTGGCGACCTGGCCGCCATCCTCACCAACCTGGAGGAGGGCGACGTCCTCTTCGTGGACGAGATCCACCGCCTCAACCACCAGGTGGAGGAGGTCCTGTACCCCGCGATGGAGGACTTCTTCCTCGACATCGTGATAGGCAAGGGGCCGGCGGCGCGCAGCATCCGCCTGGACGTCCCGCACTTCACGCTCATCGGCGCCACCACGCGCACGGGGCTCCTCACCGGCCCACTGCGCGACCGCTTTGGCATCAGCTACCGCCTGGACTACTACAGCGTGCCGGAGCTCACCCGCATCGTCCTGCGGTCCGCCGGCATCCTGGGCGTGCGCATCGACGAGCAGGGCGCGGAGGAGATCGCCAGCCGCAGCCGAGGGACCCCCAGGCTCGCCAACCGCCTGCTCAAGCGCGTGCGCGACTATGCGCAGGTGCGGGCGGACGGGTGCATCACCTGGGAGGTGGCGGCCGAGGCGCTCAGGTTCTTCGAGATAGACGAGATGGGCCTGGACTGGATGGACAAGAAGATCCTCGACGCCCTTACGAGGACCTTCCGCGGGCGTCCCGTCGGGCTCACGACCATCGCGAGCGCCGTGGGGGAGGACCCGTCCACCCTCGAGGACGTGTACGAGCCCTATCTCCTCCAGCGCGGCCTCATCATCCGCACCCCCCAGGGGAGGCAGGCCACGGCCCTCGCGTTCGAGCACCTCGGTGTCGTCCCGCCGCCCAGCTCCTAGCCGGGGCTGTCCCGCCCCGCAACGGCTAGACTGTCTCATGGCAAGGCCCGCACACTCTCTTGGGAGGAACGCATGCTCCAGCACGACTACCTGCTCGAGGTCATCAACCAGTTTGTTGACTCAGTGACCCCCGCCCTGCGAGGCGCCCTCCTCAGGGGCGACCAGGAGGCGGCGGCGCAGGCAGAGGAGGCGGTCGCGGGCGTGCTGGACCTGGATCCCCAGGTGGCACTCCGCCTGAGCCCCGACTCCCTCGTCACGATGATGGTGCTCTCCGGCATCGGCGACAGCCTGGCGGGCTACGTCGCCTACGTCCTGCGGCGCCTCGCGGACGCCTACCGGGAGATGGGCGAGGCCGACCTTGCCGAGGTGCGCCTGGCGCAAGCCGAGGCCGTGGAGGGCTCGTTCAACGTGGAGCCCGGGACGGTTCCGCAGGAGCTTGCCGCCCTCGACGGGGAGCTCTCGGCCCCGCGGGAGTAGCACACGGGCCCCATGGGCGCGGCACCTCTCCCCATCATCGACGTGACCCTGTGACGCCAAATCGATTGTCTTTCGTCAAGGGTTGTCACGATGCGGTCCTCGTTTTGTGGAGGGCCCGTGTCGTGGCATATTCTGTGACGGATGGTTCCGGCGGAGGACGGGCCTTGCGCCTGCTCTTGCCGGGAAGAAACGATTTCTTTCCTTCGGGGTGGTTATTGATGAAGGCTCCCGAGAACTTCCCTTGGTCGCGCATGGGCTCCATCGCCGCGGGGGCGGTGCTCGCGGCGGCCTTTGCCTACGCGCCCGTGACGGCGAACGCCGAGGAGGCGGCCTCCAAGGCACTCGCCGGCCAAGGCCAGGAGACTCAGGTCGTGGCGACCGAGTCCGTGGCACAGGCCTCCCCATCTGGCCAGGCCGTGGAGTCTGAAGGTGCGGCCGCGGATTCCGACGGTACGACCGACGATCAATCCACGAGCACTGAGCCCTCCGACCAGGAGACGGCAGAATTCGCTGCCGATGCGGCAGAGGTGGATGGGTCCGCGACGGGCGCGACGGAGTCCGAGATTTCCTCCACGGCGGATGCCACTGCCTCGAACGGGAATGACGCCGCCTCCACTGCCGGCGGGTCGTCTGACGAGGCGAAGTCCTCTGGGACCTCCGCTGCCGAGGCGACAACGGGCGGCGTGGATGGCGAGACCGGCGCCTCCGACGTCGGCACCAGCACTGCCGACGGGGATGCGTCCAATGCCGGTGCAAGCTCCTCTCTCACGGTGACGGACGGCACGGCATCGGACACCCCTGCCGCAGACGCGGGGACCGCATCCGACGAGACGGCCACCGACTCCTCCGATGCCGCGGGCGGCTCCGCCGCCACGACGGCGCCTGCTGCCCGCGTGGCGGCGGACGACACCTCCAACCTGCAGAACATGTACCGGTTCTACAACCCCAACACGGGGGAGCACTTCTACACCGCCAACACCCACGAGGGCCAGGCGCTCGTGACCGCAGGCTGGCAGTACGAGGGGGTGGGCTGGGTCGCGCTCAAGTCTGGGACCGCCGTGTACCGGCTGTACAACCCCAATGCCGGTGACCACCACTACACCACCAACGCCGCCGAGAGGGACATGCTCGTTGCCCTGGGCTGGCGCTACGAGGGTGTTGGCTGGTACTCCGCGACCAAGTCGGCGGGCCTCTCCGTCTACCGGGAGTACAACCCCAACGCAAAGTCCGGTGCCCATAACTTCACGACGAGCTCCGCCGAGAACGCCAACCTCGTGAAGGCCGGCTGGCGCTACGAGGGCATCGCCTGGTATGCCTCGACGCACGCCTCGCTCGCGTTCGACAAGTCCCTCTTCCAGGTGATCCTCAACGGCATCGACATAGCGAGCTACCAGGGTGACATGGACATCTCGAAGGTCACCGCCGACTTCGTGATCGTGAAGGCGACCCAGGGCACTCACTACAAAAACCCCTACTTCTCCACGCAGGCTGAGGCGACGCTCTCATCGGGCAAGAAGCTCGGCGTGTACCACTTCATCGACGTGAGCAGCGGCGATGGGTCGATGGTCCAGCAGGCGCAGTACTTCGTGAACACCATCAAGTCGTACATAGGCCAGGCGGTCCTGGTGCTGGACTGGGAGAACACCCCGGGTTCCGAGGCGCTCCGAAAGGGGCCCAGCTACGCCAAGCAGTTCCTGGACGAGGTGTATCGCCTCACCGGGGTGCGTGCCCTTATCTACATGAGCCAGGGGGTCACGAGCACCTACGACTGGAGCTCCGTCGCGGCTTCCGGCTACAAGCTGTGGGTCGCCTCGTACCCCTACAAGTACATGAACGGGACGGGGTACGTCTCAAACCCCACGCCCATCTCCACCAACTACGGGGCGTGGTCAAGCCCAACGATCTGGCAGTACTCGGACTCCACCAAGGTCGGCGGCTACTCAAATGGCGTCGACGTCGACGCGTTCTACGGCACCACGGCCTACTGGGACTCCCTGGCGAGGAAGAGCTAGGGCCAGGGTAGCCCGTCCCTGCCCGCGGTTGTCCTAGGGTGCGATTGCGCGACCGAAGGGAACGCCGGCGTGCCTTGCGTGTGTCGATTGGCGCAAGGCCCAACGGCAGAACCCTGTCTGCTGCTAAAATGGGGACTTGACTTTTCCCAAGTGCCCGTATCTCTCACATTGGGGTGATTCGATGACTTCAGGGCAGGCGAGAAGGCATGGTGGCGCCATCGCCGCCGGAGCGATCCTGGCGGCACTCACGCTCGGGGCGCCCTCGCTCGCAGTGGCGGAGGAGTCCGCGACGGCTCCCGACACAAGCGCTCAGGCCCAGCAGGAGACCCGGCTGCAGTACGTCGCCACGGCGACGGACGCCTCCTCCCAGGCGGCAGCAGTAACCACGGACTCGCAGACGGATGGCTCGGATGAGGCTGTGACCCAGGCTGCCACCGATGGCTCGTCCGCGAACGCAGCTGGCTCCGACGCAACGACGGGGGAGAGTGGCCAGGGCTCGGACTCCGCGACCGATCCCGCTGGCTCCGAGTCCGTCCCGTCGGGTGAGACCGGCGAAACCACCTCCGGTGCCCCGGACGAGGGGGTCGACGCTGCGGGCGTTGCCGGCGCGAAGGGCCCCGAGGATGCGCAGACGGACGCAGCCCCCACCGAGGGCGAGGGCTCGTGGCGGGACGGCCAGGCAACCGCGGACGCATCCGCCCAGGACACCGCCACCGAGCCGGCCGCCCGACCCGCCGCGACCGCGGCGGCCCCGCGTGCCGCCAGCACGACCGGCGTGAACATGTACCGCTTCTACAACCCCAACACCGGTGAGCACTTCTACACCTCCAACGTGGCCGAGGGCGTGAAGATCGCCAACGCCGGGTGGAGCTACGAGGGCATCGGCTGGGTGGCCCCCACGAGCGGCGTCGCCGTGTACCGCCTGTACAACCCCAACGCGGGCGACCACCACTACACCACCAACGCCGCCGAGAAGAACATGCTCGTCTCGCTTGGCTGGCGCTACGAGGGCATAGGCTGGTACGGTGCGAGCGGGAGCAACGTGGGCTCCGCCCTCCTCAGGCAGTACAACCCCAACGCCAAGGGCGCGGGCGCGCACAACTTCACCACCAGCAGGGCGGAGAGCAACAGCCTCGTCGCCCAGGGCTGGCGCTACGAGGGGATGGCCTGGTACGCCTCGACCCTCTCCGCCAAGTCCATCGACACGAGCGTGTTCATCCCCTCCAGGGCGAGGATCGAGAAGTACGTGTCCTGGGCCGTCGACGTCGCGGAGGACGACTCCCACGGCTACAGCCAAGCCAACCGCTGGGGGCCGGACTACGACTGCTCGTCGCTGGTCATCTCGGCGCTCAAGCAGGCGGGCATCAACACCGGGTCCGCCACCTACACCGGCAACATGCGCGAGAACCTCGTGAAGTACGGCAAGTTCACCGCCCTGGCGGTGGGCGATGCCATCAGCACCACCAGGTACTCCGAGCTGGTCCGCGGTGACATCCTCCTCAACACCTGGAACCACGTGGCCATCTACCTGGGCAATGGCCTCATGGTCGCGGCGCACCTGAGCGAGACGGGCGGCGTCACGGGGAAGGCCGGCGACCAGACCGGCAGGGAGATCAGCGTGAGCTCCTACTCCAACTACCCGTGGGACTGGGTGCTGCGCCTGCTGTAAGGGTGCCCGACCAACTTGCGAACGGATACGGGGGTCGCTTCGGCGGCCCCTTCTTGTTGTGCCCGACTCCCCCATACGTGGGTTCTCCCTGATGCGTGCGCATGGGGGCGGGGGCCGCTGGGGTGCCGCGCTACAATCGAGCCTGCGAACGAACCCAGAGGACAGCGAGGTCTCAATGCCAACCAACGATGCGAAACCCCTGACCGGCGCCACCGCGGCGTGGCCCGTGCACTTCTCGCAGGAGAGCGTCAGCGTGATGTCGCGCGAGCCGGGAGAGCTCCTTCGCGTGGTGTGCTGGACATGGCTCCGCGACGGCGAGGAGACGGACGGGGAGGTTCGTGCGACGGCGACCCTCGACGACGGCACGACGGTGGGAGGCACCCTCCTGGGCGACGTGACGGTGGACGACGAGGACATCCCCGGCGCCCGTCGTCGCTACGTGGGCCTGTCGTTCCGCATCCCGTTTGGCGCGCCCGGCGCGGACGTTTTGGTCCGGATCGGCGGTAAGACCCCCCGCGAGGGCGTCAAGACCTTCTCCGAGGAGGACCTGCGAGGGCTCGAGGGCGTCTGGGGCTCGCACGCCACGCCGGCTGAGCTGAGCGACCGCTACGAGGAGATGTTCCAGTTCACCAAGGCGTCGGCCCAGGACCTCGCCGCCCAGCGCGCCTCGCAGGACGCGTTTGGGCTGCGCCCGACCTTCTCCATCGTCGTGCCCCTGTATCACACGCCCGTCGACTTCTTCCGCGAGATGGCGGAGTCCGCCCTGCGCCAGAGCTACGGAAGGCTCGAGCTGGTGCTGGTCAACTCCACGCCCGAGGATCGCGAGCTGGCGGACGAGGTGTGGGCGCTGGCCAACCGCGACCGCAGGGTGCGCGTGGTGGAGCTGGAGCGCAACTACGGCATCACGGAGAACACCAACTACGGCATCGACGCTGCGACAGGCGACTTCGTGTGCTTCTTCGACCACGACGACGTGCTGGAGCCCGACCTCCTGTACCGCTACGTGGAGGGGATCAACCGGTACCCGCAGACGGACCTGCTCTACTGCGACGAGGACAAGCTGGAGGACGGGCACTACGCCTTCCCCTTCGCCAAGCCCGACTGGAGCCCCGTCTACCTCGAGACAAACAACTACGTGTGCCACATGCTCACCATCCGCAGGAGCCTGCTCGCCGAGCTCCCGCGTCCCACGAGCGAGTTCGACGGGGCGCAGGACCACCGCATGACCCTGCTCGCAGGAGAGCGCGCCCGCAACGTGTACCACGCCCGTCGGGTGCTCTACCACTGGCGCGTCAACGCCGGCTCCACCGCCGGCCAGGCGCTCGCGAAGCCCGAGGCGCTCGATGCGGGCCGTCGCGCCATCGACGAGCACTACCGGCGGCTCGGCCTGCCCGTTCGCGCGCACGAGGTGCCGGGCGCCCCGCACTACTACGAGCCCCTGCTCGACGAGGGCGAGCACCCGTCCGTCTCCGTCGTCGTCTGGGGCGCGGGCGCGGCTGGGGCGGCCGAGGGCATCCGTGGGCTCGGCGGCTGGGACGGGCTCGAGGTCATCGCCGCGGAGGGCGGTCCCGCGGAGGCCAATTCGGCGGCTGAGAGGGCCGCGGGCGAGTGGCTGGCGCTCGTCCAGTCCCCGTGCCGGGTGGTCGAGCCCGACTGGGCGCGCCTCATGCTCTCGGCCCTGGTGCTCCCCGGGGTGGGGCTCGCCGGCGCGCGCGTCAACCTCCCCGACGGGACCAAGGCGGGGGGAGCGGTCGCCTTCACCAACGCCGCCCCGCTTCGCCTGGACCTGGGCCTCACGAGTGACAACCCGCAGATCCGCTGCTACGAGGCCGTCCCCCACGAGGCGTGCGGCGTGACGGGGACCCTGCTCATGCTCCGCCGCGACCTCTTCCTGGAGGTCGGCGGGCTCGACGGCGAGCTCACGGACTGGCGTTGGGGCGTCGCACTCAGCTGCAAGGTGGGTGAGAGGGGCCTCACCACCGTCGAGGTCCCGCGCGTCGCGGTCGAGCGGCCCATGACCGCCGCGGAGCTTGGTGCCCCGGAGGCGGGCGCCGACCTGCGCGAGCGCATGGCGTCCACGCGCCTCCGCGGTCTCTGGCCCCAGACCAACTACGCCCCGAGCGGGCTCTACTCCCCGCTCTTCTCGCTGGACGGCTACTACGACATCAAGTTCTAGACGGAGGAGCTTCTCCCCATGGCAGACAACCTGAGGATTTCGTACGACAAGGTCACGAGGGGCCGGGGCAAGGTCTTCCTGCGCATCACGGTGGACGGCGCCCCGGAGGGCTCCCGCCTCGTCGCCTCCGCGCAGATGGCGACGGGCGGGCAGCCCGTCCCCGCCACGGTCATGGACCTGGGCGGGAGCAGGTGGGTCCTCTCCGTCGCGGTGATCAACCTGGTCCAGGTCGCCCTGGTCAGGCTGCTGGGCGCGGACGGGACGGAGCTGTGCCGCAGGCGCATCCACATCCGCCCGCAGGCGGCGCGCCTGATGTCGCAGATGCACACGGCGCTGCGCGACGGCCAGGCGGAGTCGATCCGCAACCTCGACAGCCGCGGCGGCAACGCGGGCCCCAAGCTCCTGGTGCACAGCCTCATCGCCCTCGAGGAGGGCGAGGACCTACGCGCCACGATGGTCTCCAACGTGGCGGGCGAGGAGGCGGCCCACCTGCCCATCAAGGTCCGCGTCCTCTCGCAGGACGGCGAGCTGCTGGCTGACGACCACTTTTCGATGGGCGACTCCTGCAGCCCCAGCGAGGGCAACCCGCAGCTGTTCACGCGCATGTACACCTTTGGCGTCATCCTCCCCAAGCAGGCGCGCGGCATCGTGCTGTGGGTCTCCGCAGAGGGCGAGGGGCAGGAGGACTCCTTCGTGACGCTTGAGGGCTTCTACGCCGACTGGCTCCGCGGGAGCTGGCGCCAGAGCGTCCTGCCCGCCGACCAGGACCCGCGCTACGAGCAGTGGGCGCGCGAGCACTCGGCCAGCGCGGAGGAGCTCGCCCTCATGGCCCATGCGTCCGAGCTCCTGCCCGAGCGTCCGACCTTCTCGCTCGTGGTCCCCCTCTTCAAGACCCCGCTCGACTTCTTCGACGAGATGGCCGACTCGGTCCTCTCGCAGGCCTACCCCCACTTCCAGCTGGTGCTGGTGAACGCGAGCCCCGAGGACCGCGCCCTCGCCGACGAGGTGGCCACCTACGCTGAGCGGGACAGCCGCATCACCGTGGTGAACCTCGACGGCAACCACGGCATCACCGAGAACACCAACCGGGGGATCGAGGCGTCCACCGGCGACTTCGTGTGCTTCTTCGACCACGACGACACGCTCGAGCCCGACCTGCTGTACTGGTACGCCAAGGCGGTGAGCGACCGTCCCGACACCGACCTGATCTACTGCGACGAGGACCACCTGCTGGACGGGCAGCGCGTGGGGCCGTTCTTCAAGCCGGACTGGGACCCCGAGCGCCTGTGCGCGGAGAACTACGTCACGCACCTGCTCTGCGTGCGCCGCAGCGTGGTGGAGGAGCTCCCGGAGCTTCCGGGCAGCGAATTCGACGGGTCGCAGGACCACAACATGACCTTCTTGGTGGGGGAGAGGGCCCGCAACGTCTATCACGTGCGCAGGATCCTCTACCACTGGCGCATGCACGCCAACTCCACCGCGGGCGGCCAGGGCGTGGCGCAGAAGTCGTACGCCCTCGAGGCGGAGCGCCGGGCGGTGCAGGGGCACCTCGACCGCTGCGGCATCGACGCCGAGGCGGTCATGGGCGGCCGCTTCCCCACCCGCTGCGACGTGCGCTACCGGTTCCAGACGCACCCGCTCGTCTCCATCGTGATCCCCAACTACGAGATGAGGGACGTCTTGGAGCGCTGCATCGACTCCATCGTCCGGCGCACCACGTGGCCCTACTACGAGATCGTGGTGGTCGAGAACAACTCCAGGAGCGACGAGATATTCGAGTACTATCGCAGGCTCGAGAGAGACTCGCGCATCAGGGTCGTGACCTGCGACACCGAGGGCGAGTTCAACTTCTCGCGCCTGATCAACTTTGGCTTCGCCGCCGCCCGCGGCCAGTACCTGGTGATGCTCAACAACGACACCGAGGTCATCTCGCCCGACTGGGTCGAGCAGATGATGGGGCCGCTCCTGTCGAGCGACATGGGCGCCGTGGGGGCAAAGCTCCTGTATCCCGACGGCTTGATCCAGCACGCGGGCGTGCTCGTGGGGGGCTTCTCGGGACCCGTGGCCGCCAGCGTGAACCTGCCGGGCAACGCCCCCGGGTACTACGAGTGGAACGTGCTCCCGCACCGGGCGAGCGCGGTCACCGGTGCCTGCCTCATGACCAAGCGCGCGGTTTACGACGAGGTCGGCGGGATGGACGAGCGAGAGTTCAAGGTCAACTACAACGACATCGACCTCTGCCTCAAGATCCAGGCCGCCGGCTATCACGTGCTGCAGCAGAACTACGCCGTGCTCAGGCACTACGAGTCCATCTCTCGTCACGGCGGGGACTCCCGGCGCATCTCGTACAAGCTCTCGCGCGAGCTCATGGCGTTCGCGGGGCGCTGGGGCCAGGTCCTCTCCAAGCCCGACCCGTACTACAACCCCAACTTCAGGAGGGACAACTGGTACTGCGCGCTCTCGTAGGGTGCGCGTCCGTCCGCGGTGGAGAGGCGCCACGACCTCGCCCCCGCATAGGACGTGCTGATACAATCTCTAACCGAAGCAAAGCCATCTGACCTCGGGAGGTCAAGACATGAAGGGAATCATCCTCGCTGGCGGCAGCGGGACCCGCCTGTACCCGCTCACCA
>CAJMNO010000023.1 GCA_905214865.1 uncultured bacterium
GAGCTAAGAAGGCTGGTGCCCCTGGTCGCGACCAACACTGTGCAAGAGGGGATTGAGTGCTCACATCGGGAATCCGTTGCCACGGCTCGACCCTTGATGCTGGCCCATGCCGATAGAAGGGCTCAGAGAAGGGAAAGGGCACGGTCCCCGGGGAAGCTTCCGACAGAGGACGCGGCCCCTTTCCCTCTTTGGCCATTGGGGGCTTTTCCGGCGGGAGCCAAGGCACTTCTGGTAGAGGGGCGCGCGTGAGCACTTTGTGGTCAAGAGAGGCCCGCGGGTGAAGCGACGTTTTCCAGGTGGGTGGCTCAAGGAACATATGTGGCTTCGTCCTCTGGCAACGAACGCCTCGCGTGAGCACTCACGCGAGCGAGCTCCAGCCAAACCGGTCCCTTTTCCACCCTGATTGGCAGCGGAAGCCTTGCACGAGTGCTCGCGCGGCGACCTTCCGCCAGTCGGTCCGTCGAAGAAGGGGGTGGCCAAGGTCACGGCCCCATTCTCGGGCGGAATGTCGCTCGAAGGGGCATGGAGACGGAATGATCTGCGGGGTGGCTGCCCGTGCTGGGCGGCAGATGCCCGATCCATTCAATGACCCCGATTCCCCGGTCACGAGCGGCGTGGTCTGTTGAGACGGTTGGCCCCATCTTGAGGAATGCCCTGGGCTGCCCGCGCATTCCGAGTGGAGGATCGGGGGCGATTACCCTTCCCCGAGGGCCACCGGCCACTCTCCCTTCCTTGACTTCCACCGCCCCTCAAACTGGCGGTTGGCGTGGGATATCCGGTCCATCCCCAGATGGAATGTCCGACAGCGGCCCGCGGGTGAGACGAGGGACGGGCGACGACGGTCTCGACGGCTCCCGTCCCCGCCGCGACGACGTCGTCTGCCCGTCCCCGAGGCAGCCCCGGCAGCGCAGCTCCCTCCCCGCGTTCGTCGAGCCCTCCACTTTGACCAGAGGCCGGAATCTGTTGCGAGGACAACGGAAAGGCATCCCGCGCTCTGATATCTTCACAGCATCTTTAAGGTTCTTTTTGAAACCAGGCGGCGGTTGTCCGCCAATGGGGGAGGCCCCGTGCTCGAGAGAAGAGATTTCCTGCGTCTTGCCATGGTGCTTGGCTCCGGCGCCCTCGCCGGGTGCGCCGCGCAGCGGTCGGGTGCCGCCAGCGCCTCCGACTCCGGCGGAGGGGACAGCGACTCCCAAAGCTCCTCCGGCAACCAGCGCGTGGTCGCGACCCTGCGCTCCCTGGCGCAGATGGCGGTCCTCGCGGGGCTGCCGCCGGTCGGCGTCTCCAAGGACGCGACCGACCTCGACGGGCTGCCATCAGACGTGCAGGTCGTGGGCACCAGCGCCCACCCCAGCCTGGAGAAGATCGTCTCCCTCCAACCCACCCTCGTGCTTCTCACCGGCGAGGTCCCCACGCAGCGGGAGCTCGAGTCCGGCCTGGACGACGCGGGGATCGCGTGGCGCGAGGTGGACGTCAACTCCTTTGACGACTACGCCAGCAACATGCAGGAGCTCACCCAGCTGAGTGGCCGCGGTGACCTGTACGAGAAGAACGTGGAGGACGTGGCGAGCGCGATCGACGGCGTCAAGGCGAAGGCGGGGGACCTCCCCCAGGTGAGCTACCTCGCGCTGTTGGTCTCGTCCACCAAGGCCAAGGTCGCGAAGGCGGGCTACTTCGCCTGCGAGATCCTCGACAACCTGTCAATGCACAACATCGCGGACGACGGCAGCGCGCTCGATGACCTCTCGGTAGAGGCGATCGTGGCGGCAGACCCCCACTACGTCTTCGTGATTCCCCGCGGGGACGAGGACAAGGCGCGCGAGGCCTTTGAGCAGGACTTCCAGTCCCAGCCCGCGTGGTCGTCGCTCGCAGCCTCCAAGGAGGGAAGGGTCGACGTCCTGCCCAAGGACCTCTTCGAGTACAAGCCCAACGACCGCTGGGCCGAGGCGTACTCCTACATCCTCGACCTCAGAGGGAAGCAGGGCTAGCCATGTCCGCTGGCGGGGGAGAGAGGACGGGCACGCGGTGCCGTGTGGCGCTCGCGTTGGGTGTGACGGTGCTCGTCGCCGTCGCGCTCGCCTCCCTCGTCACGGGAACCGCTGCGCTCGGCACACTCGACTCGCTGAACGCGCTCGGCACACTCGCCCTGGGAGGTGACGCCGGAGCCACGGCGTCCCTCGTCCTGCTCGGCGTGCGCGCCCCGCGCGTGGTCGCGGGTGCCTGCTGCGGCGCGGCGCTCGCCTGCTCCGGCCTGCTGCTGCAGGCGTCGCTCGACAACGACCTTGCCTCCCCGGGCGTGATGGGCGTCAACTCCGGGGCGGGGCTGTTCTGGCTCGTCGCCGCGCTGCTGGTGCCGGGGCACCCGGTCGTGCGGCAGGGCATGGCGTTCGTCGGCGCGCTCGTCTCCACGCTCCTGGTGTACCTGGTCTCGCGTCGCGCCGGCAGCAGCCGCGGCACCGTGGTGCTGGCCGGGGTGGCGGTCTCGAGCCTCATGGGCGCGGGCATCGACGCCGTCGTGACCATCTGGCCCGAGTCGGTGGCGGACCGGGTTGCCTTCACCCTGGGCGGCCTCTCCGGCCAGACCTTCCAGCGGCTTGCCCTCGGCGTCCCCGCGATGGCGGCGGCGCTCGCGGCGGGGGTGGCCCTGGGCCGCGGCATCGACCTTCTCGCCCTGGGTGACGAGACGGCGCACGGCCTGGGGCTCAACGTTCGTGCCTCCCGGCTCGCCGCGATCGTGTGCGCGGCGGTCCTCGCGGCCTCCGCGGTCTCGGTCTGCGGGCTCCTGGGCTTCGTGGGCCTGATCGTCCCCAACCTCGTGCGCATGTGGGCGAGTCCCGGCACCCGTCCCGGCCTCGCGCTGTGCGCGGTGTGGGGCGCCTCCCTCCTGGTCGCGTGCGACCTCGTGGCACGCACGGTCGCCTTCCCGTACGAGCTGCCGGTCGGCCTGGTGCTCTCGCTCCTGGGCGCGCCGTTCTTCATCTCGCTGCTCGTGCGCAGGGGGCGTGGCCGCCGCTCCCACTCCGTCGCCGCGGCACGCGGGGGTGATGCCCGGTGATCTCCGTGAGCGGGCTCTCGTTCAGGCGCGACGGCGGGTTCACCCTGCGGGTCGGCTCCCTCCAGGCGGCGGACGGCCAGGTCTGCGCCCTCGTGGGCAAGAACGGCTGCGGCAAGTCCACCCTGCTCAGGTGCCTCGCGGGGATCCTCCCGTACGAGGGGAGCGCGCTCGTCGACGGGAGGGAGGTCCGTGGGATCGGCCACCGCGAACGCGCTCGCAGGCTCGCATACCTGCCGCAGGACCCGGGATGTCCCCACATGGACGTGCGCACCCTGGTGAGCCATGGCCGCTACGCAACGCTCGGCGCTGTCAGGACCATGGGCGAGAGGGACCGGGCCCTCGTGCGCCGAGCCATGGAGCTCACGGGAGTGTGGCAGCTTCGTGACCGGTGGCTCTCGGACGTGTCCGGCGGCGAGCTTCAGCGGGCGTACATCGCCATGGTCGTCGCCCAGGACAGCGGGACGCTCCTGCTCGACGAGCCCTCCGCCCACCTGGACGCCCTCAGGCGCCGGGAGCTCGCCGACCTTCTCCGCCGGCTCGCGGGGGAGGGGCTCGCGGTGGTGGTGGCGACCCACGACGTGGAGGCGGCATTCTCGTCCTCCGACCAGGTCTGCCTCATGGCCGAGGGGGACGTGGTCGCCCGGGGGACCCCGGAGGAGGTTGCCGCGAGCGGGAGGGTGCCCCAGGCGCTTGGCGTTGGCGTGGAGCGGCAGGAGGGCCCCGGGCTGCTGTGGGGGTATGCGCTCACGCGCACGTGACGGCGCGCGGGATACGGAAAGGGAAGGGCGCCCCGTCGGGGCGCGAACGAGAGGGGGATGCGTGGGATACGTGCTTGATGGGGAGGGGCTGGACGGGCTGGTCCGCGAGCTTGCGCGCGACTACCTGGTCTTTGCCCCGGTGCGGAAGGTCGGCGCGGGCCGGTTCACCGACGTCGACCAGGTGATCTACGACTTCGTGGACGACGCCTCGCAGATAGAGCTCGACGCCAAGAGCGACTACTCGTTCAAGGAGCTGCTCACGCCCCTCTCGCAGACGCTGTTCTACTTCACCGAGGACCAGGTGAGAGAGGCGCGGGGCATCGGGCCCGCCGGCGGCCCCGGCCAGGGCGGCGACGACCGCGACGTCTTCGTCCTCATGCGCGCGTGCGACCTGCACGGCGTCAGGCGCCTCGACGACATGTACCTGCACAACGGGCCCGAGGACAGCTTCTACCGCCGGGTCCGCGAGCGCGTGCACTTTGCGCTCATCGGGTGCCCCGAGGGCTTTGGGCACTGCTTCTGCGTCGACATGGGCACGAACGTGGCCCCCGACAACTGGGAGTTCTCGCTCGAGCGCCGAGGCGACGGCTACGCCTGCGCGGTCGAGGGAGAGTCGCTGCGCCCGCTGTTCGAGCGCCACGCCAAGGGGGCCAGCGAGGTCGTGCCCGCGCACGTCTCCCAGAACGAGGTGCACGTGAGCGTTCCCGGGTCCATGCCGATGGAGGTCCGCACCAGCGACCTGTGGGACGAGTACACCCGCCGCTGCATAGGCTGCGGAAGGTGCACGCTGGTGTGCCCCACCTGCACCTGCTTCACCATGCAGGACGTGCTCTACACCGAGAACGGCAGGATGGGCGAGAGGCGCCGCGTCCAGGCCAGCTGCATGATCGACGGCTACTCCACGGTCGCGGGCGGCGCGAGCTACCGCAAGCGCAACGGGGAGCGCATGCGCTTCAAGGTGCTGCACAAGGTCTACGACTTCCGCCAGCGCTTTGGCTACGACATGTGCGTTGGCTGCGGGCGCTGCGACGACGTCTGCCCCGAGTACATCAGCTTCGCGGCGTGCGTCAACAAGGTCACGGACGCTGTCAGCGCCTGGGATGCCCAGCACGAGGGGAGCGTGGTCTCAGATGACTAGCAACAACCCGTACCTGCCGTTTCCCTCCAGGGTGCTCCAGGTGATCCAGCACACGCAGAAGGAGTTCACCTTCCGCATGGCGTTTGGGGGAGAGGTGCGCCCGGGCCAGTTCTTCGAGGTGTCGGTTCCCAAGTACGGCGAGGCCCCCATCAGCGTGAGCGGCATCGTTCCCGGGGAGTCCGTGGACCTCACCATCCGCCGGGTGGGCGTGGTGACCAACGAGGTGTTCAAGGCCTACGAGGGGCAGTCGCTCCTCCTGCGCGGGCCGTACGGCAACGGCTTCGACGTGAGCCGCTACGTGGACGGCGAGTGCGTGGTCGTTGCCGGCGGAACGGGAGTGAGCCCCGTGCGCGGGGTCGTCAACGCCCTCGCGGAGAGCGCGACGCCGCGGGACAAGCACGTGATCGTGGGCTTCCGCAGTCCCGACGACATGCTGTTCCGCGATGACCTCGCACGGTGGGACCAGGCTCTCGACCTCATCCTCACCGTGGACGGCGCCCCCGGGGGATACCAGGGCAACGTCGGCCTGGTGACCAAGTTCATCCCGGACCTGCCGCTGCGCGACCCGTCCACCACCCAGGCGGTCGTCGTGGGCCCGCCGCCCATGATGCGCTTCTCCGTGAAGGGGCTCCTCGAACTCGGGCTGGCGGAGGAGAACATCTGGGTGAGCCAGGAGCGCAAGATGTGCTGCGGCCTGGGCAAGTGCGGACATTGCCGCATAGGCGAGAAGTACGTGTGCCTGGATGGGCCCGTCTTCAACTACACCCAGAGCAAGCAGTTGCTGGACTAGGAAGGAGGCCGCCGTGATACAGGACGTCGACGTCAAGGCGATGAAGAAGAACGCCTTCCGCGTGAGCAAGGAGCGCGGCATGACCGCAAGCCGCGTGCGCGTTCCCGGAGGGCTCGTGAGCGCCAGGAGCATGGCGCGCATCGTGGAGATCGCCGAGGAGTACGGGAGGGGCGAGATCTTCCTCACCAACCGGCAGGGGGTCGAGATCCCGGGCATCCACATGGAGGACATGCCCAAGGTCAACGAGCTCCTGCGCTCGATCATCGAGGACACGGGAATCAACCAGGGCGACAGCGAGCACGGCTACCTCGCCAGCGGCACGCGCAACGTCGTGGCCTGCCCCGGCAAGAGGCTGTGCCCCTTCGGCTGCTACGACACCACCGCCTTCGCGCAGCGCATGGACCGCGCGATCTTTCCCAACGACCGCCACGTGAAGGTCGCCTTCACCGGGTGCTCCAACGACTGCGCGCACGTGGCCCTCAACGACTTTGGCGTCATCGGCATGACCGAGCCCCAGTACGACCCCGCCCGTTGCATCGGCTGCGGACAGTGCGTCGAATGGTGCAGGCGCAGGTCGGTGAGCGCGCTCAGCCTGGTGAACGGCAAGGTCGTGCGCAACGAGGACCGCTGCATCGGCTGCGGCGTCTGCGTGGTGTACTGCCCCACGCGCGCGTGGACGCGCAGCAGCGAGCACTACTTCCGCGTCAAGATCATGGGCCGCACGGGCAAGCAGAACCCACGCCTGGCCCAGGACTGGCTGCGCTGGGTGGACGAGGACTCCATCGTGAAGATCGTGAAGAACACCTACGCCTTCATTGACGAGTACATTGACCCCAACGCGCCCGAGGGCAAGGAGCACATAGGCTACATCGTGGACCGCGTGGGCTTCGACGAGTTCTGCAAGTGGGCGCTCGAGGGGGTCGAGCTGGGGGAGAAGTGCCAGCGCGCCACTCGCGTGTACTGGGACTCCAAGCGCTACGACCGCGATAACGACCTGCGCTAGCGCACCCCTTCGGTGGCGCGCCCTCGGGTCGCGCCCCGTCCCCATGACGGCACGCGGCGTGGGGACGGGGCGCCCGGGGTTTCCGCCGGCACGTCTTGGCTCCTAGTCCCTCTCGCCCAGCCCCTCGTCGACGCCGTCGAGCCACTCCTGCAGGAGGGCCAGGTAGCGCGGGTTGTCGTCCACGTAGCACATGTGGCGGCAGTTGGGGAAGATCTCCCACCGCGCGTTGGGGATGGCGTCGTACATCTGCTTGGCGATGAGCGGCGAGCACAGGTCCTGCGTGCCGTCGATCACCAGCGCCGGGCAGCTGATCTCGCCCAGCCGGTCGGAGTAGTCGTAGTCGCGCAGGGTCCCCGAGGGCATCAGCTCGTTGTCCCCCCACGCGTGGACGTACGACTCCCTGCCGGTGCGCTTGGGGCGGCGCAGGCACTCGGGGCTGTCCTCCGTCACGGGACCCGAGCAGAAGAGCTCCATGTAGCGCGCCAGCGCCGCCTGGAACGCGGGGTCGTCGAAGTCGCCCGTCCGCTCAGCCCGCGCGAAGGCGTCCCGCTCCGCGTCGCTCAGGTAGCGCAGCCTGCGGTGCCCCTCCTCGCCCCACAGGCGGGACGAGGCGAGCGTGCTGCTGAGCACGACCGACCTCACGCCGGCAGGCTTGTGGTCGCACAGGTAGATGATGCAGGTGGCGCCTCCCCACGACTGCCCGAGCAGGTGGACCTCCCCCAGGCCCAGGTGCTCGCGGAGCGCCGCCAGCTCGTTCACCCACGTGGAGGCGACCCAGAGCTCCGGGTGGTCTGCCATGGCGTCGTCCCACGACCTCCCGCAGCCAATCTGGTCGTAGGTCACCAGCGTGCGCCCGTCGCGGTCGGCGAGCGGGTCCAGGGTCTCCAGGTAGTCGTGCGTTGAGCCCGGTCCCCCGTGCAGCAGCACGATCGGCGCGCGTCCCGCGACCGGGCGGTCCGGCTCCGCGATGCGGTAGTAGGTCCTGTATCCCAGGTAGGGCATGTACCCCTCGGTGACGCGCATGCTGCTCCCTCCCCGCGGCGGCTCTCGCCCGTCCCCGCCGCGCATGTGTCTCGTTTGGCCCATCCACGATACCGCAGGGACGGGGGAGAGGCGCGCGGGCACCCCCCTCGCACGGCGCTTGCGGCGGGCGGGACGGCACGTACAATCGGGAGGGAAAACGGACGCCGCCGCGCGCGGCACGAAAGGGGGACGGCATGGGCTCGAACGACCGGCAGGGGGCATACGCCAGCAGGGACGAGGTCCCGGAGCGGTACAGGTGGGACCTCTCGTCGCTCTTCGCGGGCGACGACGAGTTCGAGCGCGCCCTCGCGGACGCGCAGGCGGTCCCCGACGAGTACGCCGCCAGGAGGGACTCTGCCACGGCGTCGGGCGAGGGGCTCCTGGCCTACCTGCGCTTTGACGACGACGCCACCCTGCGACTCCAGAGGCTGTGGAACTACGCCGGCCGCCGCGCGGACGAGGACACCCGCGTGAGCCGCTGCCAGGACCTCAACGCGCAGGTGACCTCGCTCCTCTCGCGCGTGGGGGCGTCCTCGGCCTGGTTCGAGCCCGCCGTCTGCGCCCTTGACGCCCAGACCCTGGAGGGCTGGTACCGCTCGACCCCCGGCCTGGGGCTCTACCGTCGTGCGCTCGACCGCATCCGCGCCCTCGCCCCACACGTGCTGGGCGAGTCGGAGGAGGCGCTCCTGGCCCAGGCCGGCGAGATGGCGGCGCAGCCGGGACTCGCCTTCACCATGCTCAACGACGCCGACCTCCGCTTCCCCGACGCGGTGGACGCTAGGGGAGAGGCGCATCCCGTCACGCACGGCAGCTTCGTCCCGCTGGAGCAGTCCCGCGACCGCGTGCTGCGCGAGAGCGCCTACCACAGCGTCTATGGCACCTACGGCAAGGTCCGCAACACCAGCGCCGCCCTCCTCGCCGCCCAGATGCGGCAGCTCGCGTTCTTCTCCCGTGCGCGCGGGTACAGCTCGTCGCTCGAGGCGTCCCTGGTCCCCACCGAGGTCCCGGTCGCCGTGTACCAGAGCCTCATCCGGTCGGTCCGTCGCAACGCGCCCGCCATGCACTCCTACATGGCGCTCAGGAAGCGCGCCCTGGGGGTGGACCACCTGCGCTACTGGGACGCGTACGTGCCCATCGTCCAGGCGCCCGACCGCCGCTACACCTTTGAGGAGGCCTGCGACCTCATGCTCCGGGCCCTCGCCCCGCTGGGCGAAGACTACCTCGCGACCGTCAGGCATGGCATCGCGTCGCGCTGGATCGACGTGTACGAGACGCCGGGCAAGGTGAGCGGCGCCTACTCCGCGGACGGTCACGGCATGGAGCCCCTGGTGCTTCTCAACTTCCAGGGCACGCTCGACGACGTGTTCACGCTGTGCCACGAGATGGGGCACGCCATGCAGACCTGGCTCAGCAACCACGCCCAGCCGGTGCGCTACGCTGAGTACCCCATGTTCGTGGCCGAGGTGGCGTCCACGACCAACGAGTGCCTCCTCACCCGCCACCTGCTCTCGCAGGCGGACGACCCCGCCGAGCGCGCGTTCATCATCAACCACTTCTGCGAGCAGTTCCGCGGCACCCTGTACCGCCAGACCCTCTTCGCGGAGTTCGAGCGCGACGCCAACCAGGCGTGCGCCAGGGGAGAGGGGATGGGCGCCGACGCCCTGAGCGCGCGCTACCGGGGGCTCTGCGACGCCTACTACGGCCCCGCCATCGAGTCGGACGACGAGATCGCGCTGGAGTGGTCGCGCATCCCTCACTTCTACTACGACTACTACGTGTACGTGTACGCCACGAGCTTTGCCGCCGCGGTGGCGCTCTCGCAGCGAATCCTGGGCGAGGGCAAGCCCGCGGTGGACGACTACCTGGCCTTCCTCTCGGGCGGCTGCTCCAAGTCGCCCATCGAGCTCCTGCGTGGGGCCGGTGTCGACATGGAGTCCGGAGAGGCGGTCGACGCCGCGCTGGCGCAGTTCGCGGAGCTGGTGGACGAGCTCTCGTCGCTGCTGTAGGCGGCGGCGGGCGAGAGGGGTCACCCTCCGGGGCCTGCGAGACGGTTCCGCCGCCCCGCGTCCCGCCACGCTGCTATCCTGTGGCTGTTTCTGTTGGTTTCAAGACGAGGGGTGCCTGCTCATGGCGGTGGCTGACCAAAGCGCTTTGGGGGAGAGCCTCCCCGCGACCGACGGCTCCAGACGTCGCTCGGCGGGCGAGGTGCTCCTCTCGCCCGTCTCGGGCATGGCGATGAGCATGAGCGACGTGGACGACCCGGTGTTCTCGAGCGGGATGCTGGGCAAGGGCGCAGCCGTGGAGCCCAGCTCCGGCGTGGTGTGCTCGCCGGCGGATGGCACGGTGTCGGTGGTGGCGCGCGCCAAGCACGCCCTCTGCATGACCACCAAGACCGGCCTGGAGGTGCTCGTCCACGTGGGCATCGACTCGGTGGGGCTCGGTGGCGCGCCGTTCGACCTGCTCTGCGACGAGGGGCAGGCGGTCCGCGGGGGGCAGCCGCTCATGCGCACCGACCTCGACGCCATCCGCGGTGCCGGCGTCCCGGCCACGGTCATGGTGGTGGTGATGTCGACGGACGACGCCTCCAAGGTCGAGGGGCACCTCGGCCCCGTCGCGCAGGGCGAGGAGCTGCTGCGCGTTATCTAGCCGCGCCGTCGCACGCGCACGGCCCCGTACGCTGCCAGGGGAGGGGAGCATGGACATCAACGGCATAGCGCGCCTCGCGGGCGTGTCGAGGGCGACCGTCTCGCGCTACCTCAACGACGGCTACGTGTCGGAGGAGAAGCGCCGGCTCATCAAGCAGGTCATCGACGAGACGGGCTACGTGCCCTCGCAGCAGGCCAAGACGCTCCGCACGGGGAAGACCAACCTGGTGGGCGTGGTCATCCCCAAGATCAACTCGCAGTCCGTCTCCCGCATGGTCGCCGGCCTCACGTCGGTGCTCAACGAGAGCAAGTACCAGATGCTGCTGGCCAACACCGACAACGACACCGGCCTGGAGGTGGAGTACCTCAAGCTGTTCGCCGAGCGCAACCGTGTGGACGGCATCGTGCTCATCGCCACGGTCATCACCCCCGCCCACCGCAAGGTGCTGGGCGAGACGCGCGTGCCCGTGGTGGTGCTGGGCCAGGAGCTCTCCGGCTGCACGAGCGTGTTCAACGACGACTACCACGCCATCCTCGACGTCACCAACATCGTTCTGGAGCACAGCGCCCACCCTGCGTTCATCGGTGTGCTGGAGGACGACGTCTCGGCTGGCCAGATGCGCCACCGTGGCTTCCTGGACGCCTGCCGCGACCACGGCATAGAGGTGCCCGGGCGCGCGCAGTGCGTGAGCGACTTCACCGTGGACGCGGGCTACCTCGCCGCCGAGCGGCTGCTCGAGGCCTACCCCGAGGCCGACGCCATGGTCTGCGCCTCTGACAACATCGCCTTTGGCGCCATGACCTGCCTGCGCGAGTACGGTCGGCGCATCCCCCAGGACGTCCAGGTCACCGGCGTGGGAGACACCGACCTGGCGCGCGTCATCACCCCCACGCTCACCACCGTGCACCACCACTACAAGACCGCCGGCATGGAGGCGGCCAAGGTGCTGGTGGGTGCCATGGGCGAGCGCGACGACGTCGACCGCGAGGTCCGCATGAGCTACGGGGTGCTCCGCCGCAACTCCACGCTGTAGCCGCCGCGATGCGCCGGGGGAGAGGCGCGTGGCCCCTCTCCCCAAGCCCGTCCCCACGCCCCGATGGCGCGTCCGGCCTGTCGGTGACGCCCCGTTGGGATTCCGTTGGTCCCGCCCGTCTCCCATCGACTCCACGTCTCTGCCGCTCATGGCAGATAAGCGACCGTCTGCCGCCACCCGTGGTGGCGAACCCTCACAAGTTCCACAACCTGGAGTATCACTGATTTGTGAGAACGATTTCACACGGATTGCCCCACGGTGTCCGCGGAAGTCGTGGGGTTAAGGCGAGGATGCGCTCCCAGCTTGGTGTGGGAACGGTCCCAGTCGAAGGGGAGTGGGCATGGCTCTTGATTACAAGCAAGCCGCGAAGGAGGCCCTCGAGGCCGTAGGCGGGTCCGGCAACATCGTGTCGGCGGCGCACTGCGCAACGCGCCTGAGGCTCGTGATTGCGGACGACTCCAAGGTCGACAAGAAGAAGCTCGAGGACGCCGTGGGCGCCAAGGGCAACTTCCAGGCGTCCGGCCAGCTGCAGATCATCTATGGCACGGGGACCGTCGACAAGGTGTTCGACGAGTTCGTGGCGCAGGCGGGCATCACCGCCGGGTCAAAGGCCGACGTCAAGCAGGCGGCCGCCGCCAAGGGCAACGGCTTCCAGCGCGCCATCAAGGTCCTCTCCGACGTCTTCGTTCCCATCATCCCCGCAATCGTCGCCTCCGGCATGCTCATGGGCATCATGAGCGCCCTGCAGTACATGGGCACCCCCGTGGCAGACGGCGGTGCCGGGTTCTTCGCGCTCGACACCACCAACGTGTGGTGGCGCATCGCCTCGCTGATCAATGCCTGCGCGCTGGGCAACCTGCAGATCCTGCTGGGCTTCTCGGCCGCGACGGTCTTTGGTGGCAACCCGTACCTCGGCGCCTCCCTGGGCGCTCTGCTCATCAGCTCCGACTTCATCAACGCCTACAGCGCGTCTGACGCCATCGCCAAGGGCACCATGATCACGCTCGACGTTATCCCCGGCGTCTATAGCATCGACTGGATCGGCTACCAGGGCCACGTCATCCCCATCCTGGTGGGCGTCTGGATCCTGTGCTTCTTCGAGAAGCGCCTGCACAAGGTCGTTCCCGAGATGTTCGACCTGTTCCTGACCCCGCTGCTCTCCGTTTCGCTTGCCGCCTACATCACCATCCTGTTCGTCGGCCCCATCTTCGTGTGGCTCGAGAACAACATCCTCGGCCTGCTCATGTTCCTGCTCTCCGTGCCCCTTGGCATCGGCTACGTGATCATCGGCCTCATCTACTCGCCGTCGGTCGTCACGGGCCTGCACCAGATGTACACCGCCATCGACGTCTCGATGCTCGCGCAGTACGGCGTGACCTACTGGCTGCCCATCGCCAGTGCCGCCAACATCTCGCAGGGCGGCGCCTGCCTGGCCGTCGCGCTCAAGACGCGCTCCGAGAAGACCAAGTCGCTCGCCGTCCCGTCCGGCATCTCGTGCCTGCTCGGCATCACCGAGCCCGCGATCTTCGGTGTCAACCTGCCCAAGGTCAAGCCCTTCGTCTGTGGCATGATCGGCTCCGCCTGCGGCGCCCTGTGCTGCTACATCTTCCAGCTCGCCGCCAGCGGCACCGGCGTCACCGGCATCTTTGGCATCCTGCTCTGCATCACCCAGCCCCTGCAGTACGCGGTCATGTTCGCCGTCGCCTTCGGCGTGGCGTTTGGCCTCACCAGCACGATCTACCGCGATCCCCAGGCAGAGGCCGAGCCCGCCGGCCAGGCGCTCGCCGAGGCCAAGGCCGCAGCTGACGAGGCGGTTGCGGAGGAGAGGTCCGTGGAGGAGAAGGACGCCGGCAGCGCTCCCGCGCCCAAGGCAGAGGTCATCGCATCTCCCGTCGCCGGCACGGCAATCGCCATGGCCGACGTGAAGGACCCCGTGTTCGCGAGCGGTGCCATGGGCGGCGGCGCGGCGGTCGTTCCCTCCGAGGGCGCCGTGTACGCCCCCGTCAGCGGCACCATCACCGTCCTGGCCGAGACCGGCCATGCCATCGGGCTCCTGTCCGACGGCGGTGCCGAGGTCCTCATCCACATTGGCATCGACACCGTCAACCTCAAGGGCGGCCCGTTCACGCCGCACACCCAGGTGGGTGCTCGCGTGAGCAAGGGAGACCTTCTCATGGACGTCGACCTCGACGCCATCAGCGCCGCGGGGCTCGACACCACCACGATGGTCGTGGTCACCAACACCGACGACTACGGCTCGGTCGAGGGGAAGACCGGTCAGGTCAATTTTGGCGACGACCTGGTGAGCCTGTCCTAATACCTCCGGGAGTCACGTTGGCCGCCCGTGCGTCGCATCCCCGTCACGGGGACGGCGCACGGGCGTCTCGCCTAGGTACGCATCGCACGACGTCCCGCCCGTGGCAACCTCCCGGGCGGAAGATGGGAGAGGAACGCCCATGGCAAGCAGCAACGCGGAGCATCCCAAGCACGACTGGCGCCCCGCCTTCCACATCACGGTCCCCAACGGGGCGCTCAACGACCCCAACGGGCTCTGTCAGATCGACGGGACCTACCACGTGTTCCACCAGTACACGCCCAGCTGGCCGGCGCGTGGCGTGTGCTGGGCGCACTGGACCACCCGCGACTTCCGCACGTGGGAGTTCCATGGCTCGCCCATCCACCCCGACGGCGACCTCGACCGCAACGGCTCGTACTCCGGCTCTGCCGTGGTGCGCGACGGCAGGATGTGGTGCTACCTCACGGGCAACGTCAAGGAGCCCGGTGACTACGACTACGACTTCGCCGGGCGCAAGGCCAACGAGCTCCTGTGCGTGAGCGACGACGGGGACCACTTCGACGGCAAGCGCCTGGTCCTCTCCAATGCCGACTACCCCGCCTACTGCTCCAACCACGTGCGTGACCCGTACGTGTGGGAGCAGGGCGGCGAGTACCACATGCTCCTGGGCGTGCGCACGGTAGAGAACCGCTCGGCGGTCATCCTCTACCACTCGCGGAATGGCATCGACTGGCAGATGGAGGGGTCGCTGAGCACCGTGGGCGAGAGGCCCCTTGGCTACATGTGGGAGTGTCCGGGGCGCATCGCGGTGGGTGGCAGGCAGTACCTGCTGGTATGTCCGCAGGGCGTGCCCAAGCGCGACCTCGCGTTCCAGAGCATCTACAACTGTGGGGTCTTCCCGCTGCAGCGAGACCTGGTGGAGATGGCGCGCGG
Source organism: uncultured bacterium (assembly GCA_905214865.1). Lineage (GTDB taxonomy): Bacteria > Actinomycetota > Coriobacteriia > Coriobacteriales > Atopobiaceae > Olsenella_H. The sequence goes on from CAJMNO010000023.1 coordinate 14,676, forward strand.
CGACTCCGGGCGCATGGAGGCTTCCGGCCCCCAGCGCGTGCTGGACCCTGCCTCGTTCGTGGAGCTGGACTACGGGTTTGAGTTCTATGCCCCCCAGGCGTTCACGGACGAGTCCGGCAGGACCATCCTCATGGGCTGGGTGGGGCTTCCCGACGTGGTGGGCGAGTACGACGACCCCACGCAGGCATGGAAGTGCAGCATCACCGTGCCTCGCGAGCTGAGCGTCAACGCTGCCGGACGCCTCTGCCAATGGCCGGTCGCAGAGGTCGATGCCCTCCGCGGCGAGCGGGTGGACCTGACCCCCGAGGGGGCGCATGGCTCCTCCGGACTTATAGGCTCCTCTCCCTACGACATGGTGTGCATGGACGGCGCGGTGGGGGCGACCGTCCCCGGCTGCCAGCTGGACCTCCTCGTGAGCGACATCCGGGGCGAGGGCAGGATCTGCCTCAACGCCGACCTGGAGCTCTCCGTGGTGGGACAGACGGTGGAGCTCGCCTTCCTCCGCCGTTCCGGCAGGGGCAGGGGCGTTCGCAGGGTGCCCCTCTCGGCGCTGTCCGAGGGTGCGCTCAGGAGCGTTCGCGTGCTCGTGGACACCTCGGTGGTCGAGATCTTCCTCAACGGGGGAGAGGTGACGCTCACCACGCGCTGGTACCCGGACCGCGTGGACCGGCTGGGTGTCTCCAGCACCTTTGGGGGAGACCATTCCGCATGGCTGCTGGATGGCTGGACCTTTGCGGGGGTATAGGGAGCCCTAGCACGGGCAGACGGCGGGGTCGGGTGCCAAGCTCGGCCCCGCCGTTGTCTTGGATGCCCCTCTAGCAGGGGTTTTCCCACCCATGCCGCGATGCATCAAACGCGGCCAAAAGGGATGTCCGGGGACGAAACCGACCCTTGGCTTTGCGTTATTATGAATCGTGGCCAAGACTGGGATGGGGGATCCAAGTCGCGGTCCTGCACGCCGTCGAGAGACGGGGCGCCAAGCGCGTTCGTGTGTGGAACAGCCGCCTCTGGTGGCGGACCGTATCGCTTCGAAGGAGAGGATATGGCAAGGAAATTCAAGTCTATGGACGGCAACGAGGCCGCTGCATACGTCTCGTACGCCTACACCGAGGTGGCGGGCATCTACCCGATCACGCCGTCCAGCCCCATGGCCGACCACGTCGACCAGTGGGCAGCCAAGGGCATGAAGAACATCTTCGGCACGCCCGTCAAGGTCGTCGAGATGGAGTCGGAGGGCGGAGCCTCCGGCACCGTTCACGGCTCCCTGGGCGCAGGTGCCCTCACCAGCACCTACACCGCCTCGCAGGGCCTGCTCCTCATGATTCCCAACATGTACAAGATCGCGGCGGAGCAGCTTCCCGCCGTCTTCCACGTGAGCGCCCGCACCGTCGCCACGCAGTCGCTGAACATCTTCGGTGACCACTCCGACGTCATGGCCTGCCGCCAGACCGGCTTCGCCATGCTCGCCGAGAGCAACGTCCAGCAGGTCATGGACCTCTCGCCCGTGGCGCACCTGGCCGCCGTCAAGGGCAAGACGCCCTTCCTCAACTTCTTCGACGGCTTCCGCACCTCGCACGAGATCCAGAAGGTCGCCGTGTGGGACTACAAGGACCTTGGTGACATGCTCGACATGGCCAGCGTCCAGGCGTTCCGCGACCACGCGCTCAACCCCGAGCACCCGCATGCTCGCGGCAGCCACGAGAACGGCGACACGTTCTTCCAGAACCGCGAGGCCTGCAACACGCTCTACGACGAGCTCCCCGACGTCGTCGAGCACTACATGGACGAGATCAACAAGCGCATCGGCACCGACTACAAGCCGTTCAACTACTACGGCGCACCCGACGCCGACCGCGTCGTGGTCTGCATGGGCTCCTTCTGCGACACGCTCAAGGAGGTCATCGACTACCTCAACGCCAACGGTGAGAAGGTCGGCCTCGTCGAGGTCCACCTCTATCGCCCGTTCTCCATCAAGCACCTGGTCGCCGTCCTGCCCGAGACGGTGAAGAAGATCGCCGTCCTCGACCGCACCAAGGAGCCCGGCTCCGTGGGCGAGCCCCTGTACGAGGACGTGGTCTCAGCCCTGTACGAGGCCGGTCTCTCCAACATCACCGTGGTGGGCGGCCGTTACGGCCTGGGCTCCAAGGACGAGCCCCCCGCGGCTGCGTTCTCGGTCTACGAGGAGCTCAAGAAGGACGAGCCCAAGCGCGAGTTCACCCTGGGCATCGTGGACGACGTCACCAACCTGTCGCTTCCCATGGACCCCGATGCCCCCAGCACCTCCGCGCCCGGCACCATCGAGTGCAAGTTCTGGGGCCTCGGCGGCGACGGCACCGTCGGTGCGAACAAGAACTCCATCAAGATCATCGGTGACCACACCGACAAGTACGTTCAGGCGTACTTCCAGTACGACTCCAAGAAGACGGGCGGCGTGACCATCTCGCACCTTCGCTTTGGCGACTCGCCCATCCGCTCCCCGTACTACATCACCAAGGCCGACTTCGTGGCGTGCCACAACCCGTCCTACATCGTCAAGGGCTTCAAGATGGTCCGCGACGTCAAGCCGGGCGGCACCTTCCTCGTCAACTCGCAGTGGAGCGACGAGGAGTTCGCGCGCCAGCTGCCCGCGGTCGCCAAGCGCTACATCGCCAACAACAACATCTCGGTCTACCTGATCGACGCCATCGACCTGGCCGCAAAGGTCGGCATGGGCAAGCGCACCAACACGGTGCTCCAGTCCGCCTTCTTCGCACTGGCCAAGGTGCTCCCCGCCGAGGACGCCCTCAAGTACATGAAGGACGCCGCCGAGAAGTCCTACGCCAAGAAGGGCCAGGCCATCGTCGAGGCCAACTGGAAGGCCATCGACGCCGGCGCCACCGCGTTCCACAAGTTCGAGGTTCCCGCCGACTGGGCAAATGCCACCGACGAGCCCAAGGAGGTCAAGCTCGAGGGCCGCGAGGAGCTCGTCAAGCAGGTCAGGGAGCTCATGCAGCCCATCAACCAGATGGAGGGCGACAGCCTGCCCGTCTCCGCGTTCGCGGAGCACGCCGACGGCCAGTGGGAGCTTGGTGCGTCCGCGTACGAGAAGCGCGGCGTCGCCGTCATGGTCCCGCGCTGGGATCCCTCGAAGTGCATCCAGTGCAACACCTGCTCCTACGTGTGCCCGCACGCCACGATCCGCCCGGTCGTCATGACCGAGGAGGAGGCTGCCTCCGCACCCGAGGCCATGCGCACGACCGATCTCAAGGTCCCCAAGGGCACCGGCTACAAGTTCACCATCGCCGTCTCGCCGCTTGACTGCATGGGCTGCTACAACTGCGTCGCCATGTGCCCCAAGAGCGACGTCAAGGAGGGCGGCGCCCTCACCATGGTGCCCCAGGAGGAAGAGGCCGCGCAGGCCGAGGTCTGGGACTACGGCGTCAACAAGGTCACCCAGAAGGACGAGCTCGCGGGAGACTCCAACGTCAAGGCGTCCCAGTTCCACAAGCCGCTGCTCGAGTTCTCTGGCTCCTGCGCCGGCTGCGCCGAGACCAGCTACGCTCGCCTCGTGACCCAGCTCTTCGGTGACCGCATGTTCATCTCTAACGCCACCGGCTGCTCCTCCATCTGGGGCAACCCCGCGGCGACCTGCCCCTACACCACCGACGCCAACGGCCATGGCCCCGCTTGGAACAACTCGCTCTTCGAGGACAACGCCGAGCACGGCTTTGGCATGGAGGTCGGCTACGAGGCGGAGCGCGACCGCGTCGTCGTGATGACGCAGGCGCTGCTCGAGTCCGACTGGGCGTCCGACGACCTCAAGGCCGCCGCAACCGCGTGGCTCGAGGCCAAGGGTGACGCCGAGGGCTCCAAGACCACCGCTGCTGAGTACGTGAGGCAGCTCGAGGCCGCTGGCACGCCCGAGGCCGAGAAGCTCCTCGCCGAGAAGTCCTTCCTCACCAAGAAGTCCTTCTGGATCTTCGGCGGCGACGGCTGGGCGTACGACATCGGCTTCGGCGGCCTGGACCACGTCCTGGCGCAGAACCGCGACGTCAACGTCTTCGTGTTCGACACCGAGGTGTACTCCAACACCGGCGGACAGGCGTCCAAGGCCTCTAACCTCGGCCAGGTCGCACAGTTCGCTGCCGCGGGCAAGGACACCAAGAAGAAGTCCCTCGCCGAGATCGAGATGAGCTACGGCTACGTGTACGTCGCCCAGGTCGCCATGGGTGCCAACCCCATGCAGACCCTCAAGGCGATCCGCGAGGCCGAGGCCTACGACGGCCCGTCGCTGATCATCGGCTACAGCCCCTGCGAGATGCACAGCATCAAGAAGGGCGGCATGATGCACTGCCAGGAGGAGATGAAGCGCGCGGTCGACTGCGGCTACTGGAACCTCTTCCGCTTCAACCCCGCCGCTGCCGAGGGCAAGAAGTTCACGCTCGACTCCAAGGAGCCGAAGGGCGGCTATCAGGACTTCCTGATGAACGAGGCCCGCTACGCGCGCCTGACGCGCGAGTTCCCCGGCCGCGCAGAGGAGCTCTTCGCCCAGAACGAGGAGGCGGCCATGGACCGCTACGCGCACCTTCTCAAGCTCAAGGAGATGTACGCCAGCGAGTAGGCCAGCAAGGCTGAGAGCCTAGCGAACCGATGGGGCCGGACCGGGATGCATTCCCGGCCCGGCCTTTCTCGTGCCGTCCCCATGTGCTTGAATTGGGTCGACCAGCAAGGGAGATGAGGCGCGTGCCAACGCCACTCAGGTATCAGGTGACCCACTACGACTGCGGCCCCACGTCGCTGCTCAACGCCCTCGCGGTGCTCTTTGACCGCGACGAGCTGCCGCCCGACGTGCTGAAGGGCATCTACGCGCTCTCGCTCGACCGCTACTACGACGGCCTTGCCTACCACGGCGGCACGTCCGGCATGGCCATGGCGCACATCGCGTTCTGGCTCCAGGACTACGCGGACAGGACGGGCTTCCCCCTCAGGGCCCTGCGCGTCACCGGCCGGCAGGTGAGCCTGGCGGAGGGCTCACCCCTCCACGAATGCCTCCAAAAGGGCGGGGTGGCGGTCGCCGGGGTCCGTCTGGACGTTGACCACTACGTCGCGCTCACGGGCCTTGAGGACGGTCTGGTGCGCGTCTTCGACCCGTTCTGGAGCGCGCCGGGCGAGAAGGATTGGGGCCCTGGCGTGACGCAGATAACCGACGCCCCGTTCTCGCACAACCGGCTGATTCGCCCCGAGGTCATGGACTCCGAGTGCGACCACGAGTACTCCTTCGCCTGCGCGAGCGGTGCGGAGGCGGTCCTCATGTGGCGCACGCCCTCGTACGGGCGAGACGGCCAAGACTAGGGCGGCGGGCCCACCCCACTGGGATGGGCCCGCCGCTTCGTTCGCCTGTCAGTCTTGAGACCAGGCTTGCTAGTCCCTCTTGCCTTGGTGGGAGGCGAGGTAGGGGGAGAGGAGCGGGGTCATCTGGCCCTGGCTCAGGATGGTGACCTCGTGCATGGCACGGCTCGCGGCGGTGTAGAGACGCCTGCGCGCGAGGGGCTCGTCGGGGTAGACCTCGGCCTGCGCGTCGGGGATGATGACCGAGTCAAACTCCAGGCCCTTGGCGAGCCTGAGGTCCAGGGTCACCACACCCTCCTTGGGGAGCGTGTCCCCCTTGCCCACCAGCGGCGCGAGGTCACCCAGCTGCCGCGCTATCCAGTTGGCGCGGGCGCCGTCCTGGGCAACGATGGCGCAGAGCCCCTCCTTGGCGTGCGCGTTCTCTGCGGCCCTGCGCAGCACCGGCAGGTACGCCTCTGCATCGGCGGGGCACTCGCGGATGACGGGCTCCACGCCGGGGCGCTGCACCGAGCTCAGCGTCACGCGCTCCTCGGGTGGCAGCAGGCTGCAGAACAGTTCGGTGATCTCGGGAGACGAGCGGTAGCTCGTGAGTAGGCGGCACTCCTCCACGACCCCGTGGGTCTCGGCAAACACCTCGCGGATCTGCCCAAAGCCCGCGCTTCCCTCCACGATCGCCTGGTGCTGGTCGCCCAGCAGCAGGAAGTGGGCGCGCGGGAAGTAGCGGGCCAGGACCATGAGCTGGGTCTGCGTGTAGTCCTGTACCTCGTCGACCATCACGTAGCGCACGTCGTCGTCGCCCGTGCCGGTCACCAGGATCTTGAGGTACAGGTACTCAGCGGCGCTGAGGGGCCTCCCGCCCGTCAGGCGCATGCCCACGCGGTCGAGCCTGAGCCAGCTCGCGTCGTCGATCTGCTTGCGGGCGCCGCCGTACAGGAACTCGGCGTAGCGCCTGGCCAGGGCATCGGTCTCACGCTCGTCGGAGGGTGCGATCGTCTCGCCAAACACCTCCACCTGGCGTTCCACGTCCAGCCCCAGCATCTCCTCCTGCAGCTCGTCGTTCTTGGATATCTGGGTGATCCTGCGCTCGAGCTTGGAGCGCAGGTCCTCGCGTACCAGCGTCATGAGCTTGGGCCCTACGCCAAAGCGCTCGAACTTGCGCACCGACGCGGCGATGGACGACGCCTTGAGCATCGAGAGCCCGCCCTCGCGCACCTCCCTAAAGTCCTGCTCCTCCAGCGCGAGAGAGGGGAGGCCCTCCTCCAAGGCGCGGAGCGACACGCTGTCCACGTCCGCCCCGCTCGCCCTGTCCGCCAGCCCCAGCCCCGATACCCACTCGCGCCAGGTCATGATCTGCGGGTTGGACTCGCCCAGCGAGGGAAGCACCGCGTCGATGTAGCGCGCGAACACGTCGTTGGGGGAGAGGAGCACCACCTGGTCGGCCCGCAGCGTGTCCCTCTGGCCGTAGAACAGGAAGGCGATGCGCTGGAGGAGGACCGAGGTCTTGCCCGAGCCGGCGATGCCGTTGACGAGGAGGACCGGGACGTCGGAGTGGCGCACGACCTCGTTCTGCTCGCGCTGGATGGTGGCCGTGATCGCCTGGAGCTTCTCGGTGTGGTGGCGTCGGAGCGCCCCCAGCAGCAGCGAGTCCTCGATAGCCACGGTGGTGTCAAAGTAGCCGTTGAGGTGGTCGCGGGTGATGTCGAACTGCCTGCGCAGCTCCAGGCTCACGTTGCGCGTGCGCCCGTCCACCTGGTAGGAGGTGGGGCCCATCTGCTGGTTGTAGTACGTCTCGGCGATGGGGCTGCGCCAGTCCACGATGAGGGGGCGGCGGTTCTCGTCCGTGACGCCCGCGAGGCCGATGTAGACGTCGCGGGCCGGCCTGCCGGGGCGCATCTGCAGCCTGACCTTGGCAAAGTAGGGCTGGGCGAGAAGGGCTATGGTGCGCCTCAGCTTGTCCACGGTGAAGTCGTGGTTCTGGTTGTAGGCGTCGATGACCGAGTTGAGGGTCTCGATGGCCGCGAGCGTCTCCATGGTCTCGTCCGCGCTGCTGAAGTTGAGGCGGACCTCCTCGCTCATGTCCCTCAGGTCCTGGGCGGCCTCGCGGTGGGTGACCTCGATCTCCCTGGTGAGACTGTCGCGAATCGCCTCGAGCTTTGCATAGACCTGGCTCAGGTGGGCCTGCTCCTCGTCAAACACCGGATCGGACATCGCAACCTCCCTGTGCGCTCAAGATTCCGAAGAGAAAATTCTAGACCAAGGGGAGAGGGGCTGTCCCCTCGGGGACGAGGAAGCCTTTATGCCGCCTGCGGCCAAAACCGACCGTTCGCCAGGTTGACCAGAGATTGGCATACATTTGCCCGCGCAAGGGTATTATTTCAGCGAGCAAGGAAGTCGCCCCCACGGGCGGCACGGTCGGGGAGGTGGTGCCCATCAACAGCGAGGAACCGTATTCTTGGCGTCCCGTGGATGACACCGAGTGCCCCGTCTTAGCGTAGGGAGTCCCGCATCATCGGGAACATGGTAAGCGAACACGCATCGCACAAGCCAAACGGCAGACGGAAGAGCCGGTGTCGCCACGCAGGAGCTGGGCATCCAGTAATGGATGCGGGCGTGGCCAGTATGACTGACAAGTGCATAGCAAACAGGTTTTGAGACATGGCGAAACGGGTGATACCAAAGTAATCGCCAAGGTTCCAAATCCAAGGGCGGGCGACCTGCGGGTCGCCCGCCTCGTCTTGTTTGAGATAGGATGAGGTGGCCTGCCCCCGTGGCGGGATCCAACCACCAAAGGAGCAGCGAGAGGTATCCCCGCATGATCAAGCTAGCGCTCACCGACATGGACGACACGCTCAAGGCGATGCGCCATCCGCGCGTGACGGACTATGCCCTGGACGCCATTGACGCGATGCTTGCCGCCGGCCTCCACTTTGGCCCGGTGAGCGGACGCGTCCCCGACGCGATGTCGTGGATGTTCGCCGGTAGGGAGGAGTGCTACGCCACGGGCGCCTTCGTCAACGGCCAGATGGTCTACCTGGACGGAGAACTCGTGCACGAGGAGTGGCTCGATGCGGGGGAGCTCTCGCGCGTGGCGCGCTGGGCGTGCCAGAACACCACTGACGCGACGCTCGTGCTGTACGGCACCGGGGATGGCATCCCCAGCGAGAGCGGCCACTACGTCACGGGCGACCCCGCGCGCATCGAGCGCGACCCCCAGACCTTCGGCCCTCGTGACGTGTGGGCGGAGGTCCCGGCGCACGACCAGGTCAAGGCCAACGTGTTCTGCGGCGGGGGTAGGGAGCACCTCGTCCAGGTGAGGGACGCCCTTCGAAGCGAGTTCCCCGCGTTCGACTTCGTGCTTCCCAGCAACGTCGCCCCCATCGTGGACATCATGCCCCGGGGCTGGAACAAGGGGTCGGGCGTGCGCGTCCTGGCGCAGGCCCTGGGCATCGGGCTCGACGAGGTGGCGACCTTCGGGGACTCCGAGAACGACCTGGGCATGATAGAGGGCTTCCCCAACTCGGTCGCCGTGGGCAACGCGAGCGAGAAGGTCCGTCGCGCAGCGAAGTGGCACATCGGGAGGAGCGAGGACGACGCCGTGGCGGACGCCCTCCTCCAGATCGCCGGGGCGGCGGGGACCGGTGGCGACCCCGCGTTCATGCAGGGATAGGAGCGACTGGGGCCAGGGTGCTCCGTGCGACGAGGGGAGGGGGAGCCGTGAGGCTTCTTGAGGAGAGAATCAGGCGTGATGGGGTCGTGAAGAGCGACCAGGTGCTCAAGGTCGACTCGTTTCTCAACCATCAGATGGACATCGGCCTCTTCAGGGAAATGGCCAGGCAGTGGCACCGGGACTTTGCCGACGCCCCCATCAACAAGGTCCTCACCGTCGAGGCGAGCGGCATCGGCATAGCGGCCGTCGTGGCGGAGGAGTTTGGCGTCCCCGCGGTCTTCGCCAAGAAGAGCGAGAGCATCAACATCGACGGGACCTTCTATGCGACCCGCGTGCGCTCGTTCACCCACCAGAGGGTCTACAGCGTCATCGTCTCCACGCGCTTCCTGGGGCCGGACGACCATGTGCTGATCGTCGACGACTTCATGGCAAACGGGTGCGCCATGGACGGGCTGCTCCAGATCTGCGACGCGGCGGGGGCCACCGTCGAGGGGGTGGGGATCGCCATCGAGAAGGGCTTCCAGCCGGGTGGCGACCGCCTCCGTCAGCGCGGCATCCGCGTTGACTCGCTGGCGATTGTCGACTCGATGGACCCCCAGACCGGGGACATCACCTTCAGGGACTAGCCATGGGCAGCGGTAGGGCGAGGCGCGACGAGGGGCTTCACATCCGCCTGGAGGGCGAGGATGCCGGCGAGTTCAAGGCCTGCACCAGGAAGCGCCGCTATGCGAGCGAGGCGGAGGCGAAGAAGGCCGCCGAGAGGAGCTCTCGCCGAAAGGACGCCCCCAAGATCTTCGTGTACCGCTGCGAGTACTGCGGCGGCTGGCACCTCACGCACCACCGCCCCCGCGGCGGGAGGAAGTAGGCGGGGGCATCGCGCGCCACGGAGGCTCCCTCGCGGCCGGTGGGTCGGCGAGGGGGCCTCGTTGCGTCGCGTCTCTCCCCTGGGGACTCGGTGGGTCGAGATGGAGTAGAACTTGTGGTCGCGCGCGTGGCGCGAGACCACACGCTCGGGGCGGATGAGAGGAACCGTCGTCGCCGCTAGTGCATCGCCTTGGAGAATGACGGGGCCTGCCTGGTGCCCGCCTCCTCTTCGCGGAGCTCCCGGAGGATCGACCATGCCATGGGGATGGTCACGCAGAAGGTGATGCAGTCGGTGACCGGCTGGGCAAGCTGGACGCCTGTGATGCCCATGAGGCGGGGGAGTACGAGGACGACCGGGGCCAGGACCAGGCCGAGCCTGCAGGCGCCCAGGATGGTCGCGCGCCACATGCGACCGGTCGTCTGCAGGAGGAAGTTGGTGATCATGGCCGTGCCCGTGAGGGGCATGGTCAGGCTCTCGACCCTGAGGGCGAGAACGCCGACGGCGAGGACCTCGGGGTCGCTCGAGAAGAGGTGGATGAGGGGCTCGGCGAACGCGCAGGTGAGTATGCCGATGCCAAAGACCAGGGCGAGCGCCACGCGCACCGAGAAGAAGTAGCCCTCGCGGATGCGCCCGTACCTGCGGGCCCCGTAGTTGTAGCCGATCAGCGGCTGGAAGCCCTGCCCGATGCCGATCTGCACGTAGTTGCCGAAGCCGGTGATGCGCTGGACGATGGCGAGGGCGGCGATGGCGGCGTCCCCGTAGGGCCTTGCCGCGCCGTTGAGGAGCGTGGTCGCCACGCCCAGCATGACCTGGCGCACGAAGGAGGGCAGCCCGCCGTTTGCCGCCTCGCGGGCGAAGGCCCCCGTCGGCCTGATGACCCTGCGGGGCGAGAGGGGGGTGATGCCCACGCGCTGCATCTGGCGCACCAGGAGCAGGAAGCTCAGCCCCTCGCATACCACCGTCGACGTGGCGCTTCCCGCTATCCCCATGCCCACCACGTAGATGAGGACGGGGGTGAGGAACATGTTGAGGATGGCGCCCGACATGATGGCGACCATGGAGTACAGGGACTCTCCCTCAAAGCGGAGCTGCATGTTGAGCATGAGCGAGCTGCACATGAAGGGCGCCCCCAGGAGGATGATCCCCACGAAGGTGCGGGCGTAGGGGAGAATGGTGGGGGTTGACCCCGCGAGCACGCAAATGGGGTCGATGAGGAGGTTGCCCACGAGGGCGATGACCGCCCCGGCGGCAAGGGTGCAGACAAGGCCCGTGCTGGCCATCTCGCACGCCCGGTCCCTCCGCTGGGCGCCCAGGTAACGGGCGATTGCCCCGCCCGTGCCCTGGCCCATGAAGAACCCTACGGCCTGGATGGCGGTCATGACCACGAACGAGATGCCGATGGCGCCCGCCGCCGACGTGCCGAGCCCGCCCACGAAGAACGTGTCGCTCAGGTTGTAGATGCTCGTGACCAGGTTGGAGAGGATGGAGGGGGCAGCGAGGGACAAAATGAGGGGGCGGATGGGCTCTTGGGTCATCTGCCTGAACTTCTCGCGTGTCGTGTCCTCGCCTGCTGCCATGGTTCCCATGGTACGCCTGGAGGCAATGGCATCAGGCGGCCATGGAAAAGTGCTCGGAGAATGAGGCGCCAGGTCGCACGACGGCGTGTCTGGCGGGCAGCCATCCATGCAATTGGGCGGCTGGGAGGCTTGGAGACGGCGGGACCCGTGCGGGTGGGGAGTCCCCGCTTAACATTCTCCGGGCTCGTGTTGATTGTGGTGCACGGTGCTTAATCCCCCTAGCCCTCATGCGGATTTTGGAGCCGTCTGCTTAATCTTGCTAGCCCTCTTGTGGATTGGGTGACGAAAATCCGCACGAGTCCGGGGAAGATTAAGCAGGCATGGGCAGAATCCCCACGAGGCCTAGGAACGTTAAGCATGCCAGGGAAGAACCAGCGAGGGCTCGGGGAATCCAGGACACGTCCCAACCGTTGCTGCACGTCCATGACCCGGTGAGACTGGCTGCCTTTGGAATGGTGCGACCGCCAGGGGCACGCTCGCGCTGAGGTCGAGCATGTCGCGCACATGCCGGTGGGATGCCGATGGGGGCAAGAGGGCGGCCCTTCTCGCCCTTCTTTGAGCTCTTTGGTCGGGTGTGGTTTTGCTGCTCCCGCAGAATATCCTGCCAACGTCGGTAACCGCCGACGCGGGCAACGCCAGCGTTACGGCGACTAGGGTGCTAACCCCTCTCGGACGAGGTGCCCTCCGCCGGCGCCTGGGGCGAGAGGATCAGCCCCAGCATGAGGGGGGTCGCATACATCAGTGGGAGCGCGTAGCGGGTGATGGCACCAGGGCACACGAGCATCGACAGGCTGGCGAGCGCGATAGGGACCATCACGGCCCCGGAGCGGTTGCGGCGATAGAGTGCGGCGAACAGGGTGAGAAGGGGCAGCAGCCCGCCGTAGGTGCCGATCTTGAGGGCCTGGGGAACCAGCTGGAGGAGCGTGTTGTAGTAGTAGCCGCTGGCGGCGTCGTTGAGCTGCTTCAGGGCATAGGGCTGCGTGGTGTCGATCCCCGTGTCGCCCTCGTACCTGTCGAGGGCGGGGACGGCCTCCTCGCACGAGGTGACGGGAATCTCGATGGGCGTGGACGGGATGAACAGGCTCCCCGCCACCTTCACCGTGGACTGCACGTAGTACCAGGGATGCGAGAGCCCCAGATGCGCCCAGGCCTTGAGGTAGGCGTTCACGTCCTTCTTCGAGGCGTCCCACTCGTACAGGTTCTTGGTGGGGTCGACGAAGGTGGGGTCGTAGACCTTGAGCACCTGGTCGATGGGCATGACGCGTGCGATGGCCTCGCGGTCCTCCTGGCTCACGGAGTCCCCGTCGTACTTGAGGACCGTGGCAACCTGCTGCATGGTGAAGCCCAGGCTCTCCTGCCTGCCGCCAGGTGCCAGGTCGAAGCAGGCGTAGCTCAGCGCGGGGAACGCGACGACCCCCAGTGCCACGGGGACGCAGAGCGCCACGAGGGCGTGTCCCCAGGTGGGCCTGCAGAGCGGCACGAGCACCAGGAGCGAGGGAACCACCACGTAGGCGCCGACCTTCTTGGTGAGGATGGAGAGGGTCGCGAACGCGATGGTCGCGACCAGGTTGCGTGGCCGTCGGAGGAACTCCCCCCGCGTGCGGGCCGTCTCGCAGTAGCACAGGAGGAACGCCAGGAAGAGGGGTGCGAAGAGCGAGTCCTTGAGCATGTCCGCCGCATACCGCGCGTAGGGGACGAAGACGCAGACGAAGACCGCGACCGCAAGGCGCAGCACGCGCGGGACGCGCAGGCGCTCCAGGTAGCAGGTGGCGGCGGCGAGCACGGTGGCAGAGAGGACCGCCTGCAGCAGCACGAACGCGCCGTATCCGATGCGCTGGTCGCCCAGTGCCTGACCCAGGTCGTGCGCCGCCCCATAGATGAGGGTGGTGAGGAAGGGGTCGTGGTCGATGTACTTGTGGTCGATCACCACGCTGACGGCACGGGCTGCGTAGTAGGTGGGGGCCGACGTCGTGGACTGGGCGATCTGGTGGAGCGTGTCCCAGTCGGTCATGCAGGGCAGGGCGGGGATGACCCAGATGGCCCAGGCGGCGAGGATCACGAGGGCGAGCCTGCGCACGTCTCGCCCGCAAAATGAGAGCGGGGGGGAGTCGATGAGGCGGTCGTGTCGCGCGCGCACCGCATGCCATGCCGGACCCCACAGAAAGACCAGCGCGGCGAGGAGGCACCAGAACACCGCGAAGGTCCCCACCAGCGAGAGGAGACCCTCGAGGTACGAGGACGGCTGAAAGTTGATACCGTCGCCGCAGTTGGCCATGGTGGAGACGGCGGTGACCACCGCGATGACCGCGGCGAGGCAGGTGGCATAGCGCATGGCGCGCGGCTTCCTGGCGTGGAGCGAGCGCGCGAACTTGATGGGGTTGGGCATGGATGGTCTTTCGGGTTCGAAATTGGGGCGCCCGGGACGGGCGGCACGACAGACATGCAGGTGATTCTAGCATCACGGGACGCGGCGTCCTGCATGGCCTGTGCGACAATGGGGCCGAGGAGAGGGGAGCGGTCATGAGGGACGCACGGCTCGTGGTCATGAGGCATGGGGAGAGCGTCTGGACGGACAAGACCCAGAACCGCTTTGCCGGCTGGGTGGACGTCCCCCTCACCGAGCGGGGGAGGGAGCAGGCCCGCCACGCCGGCGAGCTCATGGCGGCGGAGGGCATCGCACCCGACGCGCTCTTCACGTCGCTGCTGCGGCGCACGATCGTCTCGGCCGACATCGCCCTGGACGTGCTCGACCGCATGTGGATTCCCGTGATCCGCACCTGGCGCCTCAACGAGCGGCACTACGGGGCTTTTCAGGGGCAGACGCGCCCGGCCATGCGCGAGCGGTACGGCGACGAGCTGTTCCAGGCCTATCGCAGGAGCTTCGACGTGCGCCCGCCGCAGATTGATCCCTCGTCCCCGTACTTCACCGGAGGCGACCCGCGCTACTCGGCCGCCGCGGGGGACGCCTTGGGCGGCCCCGACCCCAGCACCATCAGGAGCGAGTGCCTGAAGGACGTGATCGCCCGCCTGGAGCCCTTCTGGCAGGCGTACGTGGTGCCCGTGCTCCTGCAGGGCAGCACGGTGCTGGTGGTCACGCACGGCTCGGTGGTGCGGTCGCTCATCAAGGTCATCGAGGGCGTCTCGGACGACCAGATCGTCCACGTCAACGTCCCCACGGGCATCCCGCGCGTGTACGACTTCAGGGTGGACGCCTTTGGCGGCCTGAAGGTGAGGGGGGAGGGCCGCTACCTCGACCCGGAGGCCGCGGAGGCCGGCATGGTCGAGGTCCGCTCGCTGGCGTAGCGGGGGAGAGGGGGCACCCCTCCCGGCGCCTGACCCCACCCTACGGGTGCAGCAGGTCCTCCACGAAGCCCACGCGGTAGTTGGAGAAGACCACGGAGCCCTCGTCCTGCGTGGCGTCCAGGTCCACGTCCGCCGCGATGCCAAAGTCGTCGTCGCCGTCCGAGTCGTGGAACATCTGCCGCACGTGCCACACGTGGTCCTGGCGCTCGTCGGCCTCGTCCACCACCAGGTAGCGCGAGCTGTGCGCGTCCCCGTCGAGGAGGATCTCCCCGTGCTCGTCGTACAGGCCGTCAAGCGCGTCGCGCCAGCGGGCCTCGCGCCAGCCCCAGTCGCCGTCCAGCTCGCCCAGCCCCGCCTCGTCCCGCACGGCGGCGAACCTCACGCGGCGCCAGAGGGCGTTGCGAACCAGCAGCGTCACGGCCCTGCGGTCGCGCACCACCACGTCCGCGTCCGGCGCGGCGAGCTCGGCGCCCGCGCCCTCGTCCGTCTCGGCCTGCGACCACTCGTCCACCAGCGAGGAGTCCACGGTGCGCACCACGAGCCCCAGCCAGTGCACGATGTCCTGCAGGCGCTCGTCCAGCTTGTCGGCGGGGACCGTGCGGTCGAGCACGCGGTAGGCGTCGCTCAGGTAGCGCAGCAGCGTCCCCTCGCTCCGGGCGATGCCGTAGCGTGCCACGTAGCCCTTGAAGTCGCTGGCGGTCTCGATCATGTCGCGCAGGACGCTCTTGGGCGAGAGCTCGAAGTCGCTTGCCCAGGGCACCTTCTCGCAGTACTGGGCAAAGGCCGCCTGGAGCAGCTCCTCCAGCGGCTTGGGGTAAGTGACCTCCTGGATGCGGTCGATCCTCTCGTCGTAGTCCACGCCGTCGGCCTTCATCTGCGCCATGGCGCGGTCCCTCGCCTGGCGCTCCTGCACGCGCAGGATCTGGCGCGGGTCCTCGAGCGTGGCCTCGACCATGCTGATCACGTCGAGCGCGTAGGTGTCGCTCTCGCGGTCCAGCAGCTCCAGTGCCGCAAGGAGGAAGGGCGAGAGGGGCTGGTCCAGGGCGAAGTCCTCCGGCAGGTCGACGGTCAGGCCGTACTCAACGGTCGTCTCGCCGCCCTCCCCCTCAACTTCGCGCCTCTCGACCACGCCGGCGTCGATGAGGGTGGCGAAGATCTCGTCGGCACGGGTCACCAGGCGGAGCTTCTGCTCGTCGGTCTGGTTGGAGTCGTCGATCAGCCGCATGACGCGGTCGTGGGCGTCGCCGCCCTGCTCCACCTCCGAGAGGACCATGGAGTGCGTGACCTTCATGTGGGGGCGCAGCGTCTCGGGCGCCGCCTCGATGAGGTGCTGGAAGGTCTGCTCGTTCCAGCCGACGAAGCCCGCGGGCGGCTTCTTGGTCTTGATGCTCCGGGCCTTCTTGGGGTCGCCGCCCGCCTTTGCGAGGGCGCGGGCCTTCTCGATGTCGTAGACGGTCGCCTGGGCGATGACCAGGCCCTCGGTGTCAAAGCCGGAGCGGCCGGCGCGACCGGCGATCTGGTGGAACTCGCGCGCGTTGAGGCGGCGCTGCCTCCTGCCGTCGAACTTGGTGAGCGAGGTCAGCAGCACGGTGTGGATGGGCACGTTGATGCCCACGCCCAGCGTGTCGGTGCCGCAGATCACGGGGAGCAGCCCCTGCTGCGCGAGCTTCTCCACCAGCAGGCGGTAGCGGGGGAGCATGCCGGCGTGGTGGACGCCCACGCCCTGCAGCAGCAGCCTCCGCAATGTCTTGCCAAAGGTGGTGGTGAAGCGGGTCCCGGCGACCGCCGCCTTGATGGCGTCGCGCTGCTCGCGGGTGCTCACGCCGTAGCTTGCGAGCGACTGGGCGCTGGCGAGGGCACTGTCCTGGGCAAAGTGGACGATGTAGACGGGCGCGTCGCCGTCGTTGAGGGCGCGCTCGACCGTGGCCTCCAGGCCCGTCTCCACAAACTCGTACGAGAGGGGCACGGGGCGCGGGGCGTCGAGGATGCGGTCCACGGGGCGGCCGGTGTGGAGCTCCAATGACTCGGCGATCTGCGTGACGTCGCCCAGTGTGGCGCTCATGAGCAGGAACTGCACGTGGGGGAGGGTGAGGAGGGGCACCTGCCAGGCCCAGCCGCGGTCGCGGTCGCCGTAGAAGTGGAACTCGTCCATGGCGACGCAGCCCACGTCGGCCCGCTCGCCCTCGGCGAGGGCGAGGTTGGCCAGGATCTCGGCAGTGCAGCACACGACCGGGGCCTGCGGGTTTATCGTCACGTCGCCCGTGATCATGCCCACGTTGTCGCGCCCGAGCACGTCCACCATCTCGAAGAACTTCTCGCTCACCAGCGCCTTGATGGGGGCCGTGTAGTAGCTGCGGCGGTCGGTGCACATGGCGATGAAGCACATGCCCAGGGCCACGAGCGACTTGCCCGAGCCCGTGGGAGTCCCCAGGATCACGTTGTCGCCGGCGGCCAGGTCGAGGAGCGCCTCCTCCTGGTGGTCCCAGGGGGTGATCCCGCGGCTCTCGACCCAGCCCAGGAAGAGCTCCAGGGCGTCCTCGGGCGGGATGTTGGGAAAGTGCTCGTCGTCGGGCCAGGGGACCAGCTGCTCCAGTGAGACGTCCCCCTCCCCGCGTGCCTCGTCCGTCTCGCCTGCCGCGTCGCGCGCGTCGATGTCTGCCATGGCCCTCCCGCCTGCCTCGCTTTCAGGGACTGAGTATAGCCGTTGGGCATCCCCCGCCCCACGCGTGGGGCGGGTTGCGCTGGCGTGCCATGGCGTGCGTTCCGGCTAACGGGAGAGGCCCTGCCGCCTGAGCTCGCGGGCCAGCCACTTGGGGTTGTTCGCGATGGCGCGCCCCACGCCCACCAGGTCGCATGCGCCTCCGCGGACGAGGTCCTGCGCCTGGGCCAGGGTGCGCACGCCTCCCGCGAGCATCACGGGGACGCCGACCGCCGCACGCACCGCACGGGAGGCGTCGGCGAACCAGCCTGGCTCGTCATGCCCCACGCGGGAGTAGTAGCGCATGCCGCCGGAGACGCTCAGCAGGTCGGCACCGCGGGCCTCGCACCAGCGGGCGACCTGCACGCCCTCGTCGATCGAGAGCCCTCCCGGCAGGTAGTCGCACGCGCCGAGGCGGACCGAGAGCGCCATCCCCGACCCAAGCTCCCGGCGCACGGCCTCCACCACGCGGAGCAGCAGGCGGGCCCTTCCCTCCAGGCCGCCTCCCCAGCGGTCGGCGCGATGGTTCGTGAGGGGAGAGAGGAACTGGTCGAGCAGGTAGCCGTGGGCCGCGTGAACCTCCACGCCATCGAATCCCGCCAGCCGCGCGCGGGCGGCGGCGCGGGCGAAGTCGGCCACGACCCTCTCCACCTCCTGCTCGGTCATGGCATGGGGGAGCTCGTGGCCGGGCTTGGCACCCGGGCAGGCGACGGCGCTCGCCGCGAGCGTGGGCTGGCCCGTCAGGCGCGAGGACGCCGCCGAACCGGCATGGCTCAGCTGCAGGAACGCCCTGGCCCCGCTCGCATGGACCACGTCCGCCTCGCGGGAGAGGCCCTCCGTGTCACCGTCGCGGCTTGCGGACGGCTGGCCCGGCGTCGCCCTGCCCTCGGGGCTCACGTAGTGGTGCTCCAGAGTCACGAGCGAGAGCACGCCCGGGGCGCCGCCCTGCAGGAGGCGCCAGTCGCGGGCGAGCAGCTCCTCGGTGACCTCACCGCTTCGCGACGCCCTCCCGCACGCCATGGGCGGAATCGCCAGCCTGCCGTGGAGGGTGACGGGGCCAACCGTCACGTCGTCCGTGAGCGAGGGGGTCCGGCTGCCCTCGGTGGGGGTGACGGGCATGGGGTCGTTGGCCTCGGGCGCCTTGGCCGAGAGGGGCGTGGCGCCGGGGATCGTGACCTCCTGCCATGCCGTGGGCCTCTCCGCCGAGTGCGCCGTTACCTCTCGCCCCGCCTTGCGCGACGGCGCTCCACCCTCGGGCGCAATGGCCCCCGGCTGCCGGGGAGCTATCCCTCGTCCGGGCACGCGCCGCCGCCCCTGAGCTCGTCGCGGACCACGTCGTGGAGGATCCTCTCCGCCTCGGCCATCGCCTCGCGGTCGCCCGAGTTCCGCGCCGCCCGATACGCGTTCATCGCCTGGAAGAACGGGCCCTGCAGGTCCTCCGCATCGGGATCGTCCCCCTGGGCGTCGGAATCCTGGCCGGCCATGTGGCCAAAGGTCTGGGGAGAGACCCGCTCGTCCCTCTCCGCCGCGTCCCCATCCGGGCCGTCCGGGAAGGCTGTCCTCCTCCCGCTGGCCTCGAGGTCCCTCCTCAGGCGCTCGGCAAGCTCCTCGTCGCTCTCGTCCATCGTGTCTCCTCTCGGCATGCGCCTCCGCAGGCCTCGTCGATCTGCCGCCCTTGAGACTACTCCTGTTCCCGCGCGCCCGGCGAATGCGCCCCGCCGCCACCCCCGTTCCAAGGGCCGCTGCATGGGCCGCCCGCCTTGGGGGACAATGAAGTTGTCAGGAAGGTTGCAGGTTTGCGCGGAGGCATCCGCCAGGTCAAGGGGGAGAGGCTCATGGTTGCAGGCTCGCGGGTGAAGGCACTGGCAGGCACGGTCGCCGCGGCGGCCACGGTGGCGGCGCTCCTCTCCGGGTGCTCGGCGGGCACCGGCAGCACGGACGCGGCGAGCGACTCGGGCGTGGTCGTCACCGACCCGTCGGCATCCGACTCTAAGGCGACCAAGGCGGACTCGGCCCCGTCGTCCGCCTCCGCGAAGGCGGACTCCAAGGCGGACTCCGCCGCCGGCTCCGGCTCGTCGCAGGAGAGAGCCGCGCACGACGTCGAGCTCGACTCATACTCGTTTGACCTCCCCGCCTACTGGAAGGGCAAGGTCGACGTGGAGGTCAACGGCGACGAGGCGACGATCTACGCCAAGGACGTGCATGACCAGGGGCGTCTCATGACCCTCACCTACGTCGACGAGACGGAGCCGCAGGTCGCTGGTGACATCGCCAACCACCTGGTCGCCTACTTCCGCTGCGGCAGCGGCACCGTGGAGGTGTGGACCACCAACTTCCCGTACCTCATCAAGTCCGACTCCCTCCCCGACTCTGTCTCCAAATCCCTTCCCGGTCTGAGCGACGAGTCCGCTGCGACCCTCGTGGACCTCTCCACTGGCGGCCAGCTTAGCTACGACGACGTGAAGGCTGCCGCGAGCGTCGACGACATCTCGATGGCGGAGTACAACTACACCAAGACCGCCATCACGGGCGTGTATCCCAAGTAGCGGGCGAGACGGACTGCGGTAACCGGCTGCGCACGGCCCGCGGCGGGCCAGAGGGGAGGCGAAGGCGCAGGTGAGGGTCCTCATGGTGATGGACCAGTTCCTTGGTGCCAACAACGGCACCACCATCACGTCGGAGCGCTTTGCCCGCAAGCTCGCCCGCAACGGCCACGAGGTCCGCGTGGTCTGCAAGGCGGACCCCGACTCCGCCGCCCGCGCCCCTCTCGGCGTCTATCCCCAGGGGGAGCTGCGCTACCCCCTGATACAGCACCTCATCGACGAGCAGGGCATGGCCTTCGCGCGCCCGGACGACGTCTCGCTGCGCGAGGCCCTCGCCTGGTGCGACGTGGTCCACCTGCTCATGCCGTCAGACCTCACGTACCATGCCGTGCGGATCGCGCGCGAGATGGGCGTCCCCGCAACCGCGGCGTTCCACGTCCAGCCCCAGAACCTCTCCAGCTCCATCCACCTGGGGAAGTTCGCACCTCTCAACGACCTCATCTTCCGGCTGTTCCGGAGGTACCTGTACCAGTACGTGGACCACGTCCAGTGTCCGAGCATGATGATCGCCCGGCAGCTGGTCGACCACGGCTACACCAACGCGCTGCACGTGATCAGCAACGGCATCGACGACTCGTACGCGTACCGGCGCATCCCCAAGGACCCCTCGCTCCGTGGTCGGCTCGTGGTGACGATGGTCGGCCGCTACTCGGTGGAGAAGCGGCAGGACGTCGTGATCCGCGCCATCGCCCGCTCCCGCCATCGCGCCACGATCGTGCTGGTCCTCGCGGGGCAGGGCCCCACCGAGCGCCGCCTGCGCCGCCTTGCCGATTCGCTGGGGGTCGATGTCCGCTTTGGGTTCCTCTCCCCAGGCGCGACTCCATGACCTGCTCTCGATGACCGACCTGTACGTGCATGCCTCTGACATGGAGGCAGAGGCCATGAGCTGCATGGAGGCCTTTGCCACCGGGTTGGTCCCCGTGATCGCCAATTCGCCCCTCTCCGCCACGCCACAGTTCGCCCTGTGCGATCGCTCCCTGTTCAGGGCGGGTGACCCCACGAGCCTCGCCGAGCAGGTGGACTGGTGGCTCGAGCACCCGGACGAGCGCGATCGCATGGGCCAGGAGTACGCAAGGCTCGCGGAGCGCTACCGGGTGGGCACCTGCGTCAGCCGGTTCGAGCGCATGCTCCGCCAGGCGATTGACGACGCGCGCGCCGGCAGGACCCCCGCGCCCGGGATCATCGACGAGATGGCTACCTCCCCGTCGCCATCCCACCGGGGAACGGAGGGCGACGACGATGTCTGACCGGGCAGGGGAGAGGGGCGTGGCATCCGGCAGCGGCCCCTCCCGCCGGTCCCAGGTGAACCCCCTCCACGTGAGCGAGCTCAAGCCCGAGCATGTTGTCGAGATGCCGCACTGGGGCACCTTCTCGACCCCGCTGGGGTACGACTACCTGCGCCGCGGAAGGTCGCAGGTCGTGGGATACCACGTGTTCCGCGCCATCCTCGACGTGGTCGCCTTCGTGGTGACGCACCTGTTCCTGGGGTTCAGGCTGCGTGGGCGCGAGAACGTGCGTGCCCTGCGCGGCGGCTTCGTGAGCGTGTGCAACCACGTCCAGACGCTCGACTGCGGCATGGTCCTCCAGGCGCTGCGGGGGCACCGCGTCTATCTCCTCAGCATCGAGAGCAACTTCTCCATCGCGCTCTCCGGGCAGTTCGTGCGCTGGGGCGGCGCGGTCCCGCTCTCGCCCAACCACCGTCAGCTCCACGAGCTCGTGATGGCCATGGGGGACGCGCTCGAGCACGGGGACGTGGTCCACGTGTACCCCGAGACGGCGCTGGTACCGTACCACCGCGACCTGCGCCCCTTCGCCACCGGGGCCTTCAACCTCGCCGCGCGAAACCACGTGCCCGTGCTCCCCATGGTGATCATCCAGCGTGAGCGCAGGGGGCTCTGGCGCGTCCTCAAGCGCAAGCCGTGTCTCACGCTCACGTGTCTGCCCGCCATCTACCCGGATGAGTCGCTGGGGAGGGTCGACGCCACCTACGACCTCGCCGAGCGCTGCTGGCAGGCCATGGATGCCGCCTTGCGAGAGGGTGCCGACGAGGGCTGAGCGGGCGAGTCTCGTAAGGATTGACGCGTTTAGACTGGTCCTAAACGCGTCAAATCTTATTGGATGCGACGTTCCGTAAAGATTGACGCGGTTAGACCGACCCTAAACGCGTCAATCCTTACGAGCCGCAGCCAAACCAGCCTTGGCATAAGTGTTCGTCCCTGCCAGTCTTCGTTCGACCAGGAGACCGAGGGCCAGGCGGCCTGGATGGGCGACGGCATGCCGTGGGAGACGATTGTGCTGCTGCGGTGGCCCTCCCCGCGGGGAAGGAGTTCTGAGAAGGGGGTCACAGCGATTCGCCGCACATGAGGATGGGCCGGCTTGCCCGGAAGGCGAACGACCTACCCCATTCTTAGCCCATCGATTCCCCTTCTTTGCCGTCGCGAGGTGGCCGGGCCTGCCTCGGCTCCATATCCTTAGGGCTCAACCGCCGCGGCGCCTTCGTGGCGCAAACGGGTTGGCGCCACTCGACGTCCCCATCGCCTCCGGAACTACAGCCAGACAGCGACTGACCCCAAAACGCAGGCGCCCCTCCCGTGGACCGTCCGGTCGGGGGAGGGGCGCCTGTCGTCGCGTCGTTCTTTTTCCGTGCCTAGAGCTTGATCTGCGCGTACACGGTCTGATAGTCGACCTTGGGCTTGACGTCGGTCTGCCCGTCGTCGGTGTTCTCGGTCTTGGGCTCAAGGATGTTGTCCGTGTAGTACTGCGGGTAGTTGTACCAGAGGTCGCGCTTCCACAGCTCGGTCACGATGGACATGCGGTCAGAGAGGTCCTGGTAGCACTGCAGCACCTGCTGGTAGGTGGCGTAGTACTTGGAGCTGGAGTCCACGGTGGTGGACTGTGCCGCCTGCAGCGCCTGGTTCACCGTGTCGGCGAGCGTGGAGGCGGCGTCGGAGTTGGACTGGCGCTCGTCCTTGTCGTTGAGGTAGGTGCTGTCAAAGGTAGACTCCGCGGCACTCACCTGCTTGTCGAGGTCTGCAAGCTTGTCGTACAGGCTCTTCACCGTCTGCTTTGCCTGCTTGTCGGCATCGCTCTCGGTGCTCGCCGAGTCGGCGGAGTCGGACGAGCCGGCCGACGCGGAGTCCGCCACCGCCGTGCTGTCGCTGTCCGCCCCAATCTTGGTCAGGTCAGGCTTTGCCACCTTGTCGCTCGCGGAGAAGCACCCGTGCATGATGAGGGCGAGAAGGACCACGACCACAATCGCGGCGATTCCCAGGATCTTCATGAGCTTGCGGTTGTCGGACGTCTCCCAGTCGTCGCCCGAGTGGCGCGAGACGTACGCGTGCCCCTGCGGGACCACGGGGTGGATGGGGTTCTCGCTGATGTAGCCCTCGCCCGTCACCAGGTGCTCGGGCTGCTCGGGCTCCGTGGCATGGGTGGGGGAGACGTGCTGCGCGTGGCTGGGATGCCCCTCGATGGGCGCCTCGTCGCCCACGTGCTCCTCGCTCATCGCCTCGGCTGCCTCGCGTGCCCTCTCGCCCGCCTCGTGCACGGCCTTCGCGTCGATGATGCGGGTGGGCTCGCTCGAGAGCTCGTCTCCCGCGGCCTGCCCCGCCTCGAGCCTCTCGCCCTCGGCACGGATGGCCTCCACCTCGTCTTCGCTCAGCCAGTGCTCGAGCCTCTCGCCGCAGCTCATGCAGAACAGCTGGCCGGGCTTGAGGGGCGCACCGCAGTGGGGACAAAACTTCTTTGAGGTCATGGCGACTCCGGTTCTTACGAAAGTGCGACTCGGTCGCATATGTACCTCCACTATACGTGACGCTGAATGTGGCCGCAAAGCGCGTTTTCCTCCCACACAACCGGCACGGTCGCCGATTTGCCCCCCTTGATTGCCAAAGCTAGTGCAGGAGGGGCTGCAGTAGGTCTGTCGTAGGGG
>CAJMNO010000024.1 GCA_905214865.1 uncultured bacterium
TCAAAGTCTTGCGAGGCGTGATACCCACCCAAAGGTTCGAAGAGCCGAAAAAAGGCCGGCGAGGAGACTCGCCGGCCTTGGCTTCACGTGGTGGGTCGTGAGGGGGTCGAACCCTCGACCTTGGGATTAAGAGTCCCCTGCTCTACCAACTGAGCTAACGACCCAAAAAGAAACCGACGAAGTAATCGCCGGTCCTGAGTGCACGTGGTGGGTCGTGAGGGGGTCGAACCCTCGACCTTGGGATTAAGAGTCCCCTGCTCTACCAACTGAGCTAACGACCCATATACGATTGTAAATGGGGTGGGTAGAGGGGCTCGAACCCTCGACCTACGGAGCCACGGTCCGTCGCTCTGCCAACTGAGCTACACCCACCATTTGGCCCACCCGCAACGCGCTTGTCTATAATGCCCAAAACCCCTGGGTCTTGCAAGCGAGAATTCAAAATTTTCTGCGATTCGGCCGCAACTTATGGGACAGGCGGTCAAAATGTGCCCACTTACCTGCGCAGTCGCTGGTCAGCATCCCATGTGAAGGACGTTTCATGAAGCTGAATCATGAAGGGCCCCGCCGCGTCAGGAGGCGGCAGGGCCGACCGAGCGGACCTCGCCCAACCCATGCGCTGACGCCGAGGAAGGCGCTCGGTGGCACCCTGGTGTGCGTCGGCCTCTGCATGCTTGCGGCGGGCGCCACGCTCGTCGTGCCACAGATCTGCGAGGCCCCGGTCGGCTTGGCTCGGGCGAGGAGGGTCCGCGGGCCAGGCGCACACGTCCCCGGTGCCAAGACGGAGGTAGCCTGGCAGCGGGTGAGCGAGACGTGCCCGGACGCACTCGCCTGGCTCGAGATCCCGGGAGCGGGGATCGACCTGCCCGTCATGCGGCCAACGCCCGAGGACCCAAGCTACTACCTCACGCACTCCGCGGAGGGCCTGCCCTCCCCTGCCGGCGCCCCCTTCATGCCCTGCGAGTCGGGCCCGGACGACACCCACGTGGTGGTGTTCGGGCACAACCTCGCCGGGACGGGGGCGATGTTCTCTCCCCTCAGGACCTGCCACGAACAGGGGAAGTTCGAGGATGTGCTCGCAGGGGGCGCACGGTGGACGACTTCGGTCGGGTCAACGTCGTTCCGCCCGCTCTGCGCGTCCGTCGTGGGAAGCGATGACGCGGAGGTGCAGCGCGTGTCCTTTGCCGACGAGGGGGAGCTGCGGGAATGGCTCCTGTCGAGAATCGCCTCTTCCACGGCCGTCGCGGAGGGCGCCCGGGACCGAGCGATGACCGCCCAGAGAGCGCTCACGCTCGTGACCTGCAGCTCCACGACACCCGGACAGCCAACCCGAACCGTCATGACGTTCGTGCCGTGAGGTGCCTGGCAGCGTCTCCCCGTCACCGTGGATAATCGCGGAGTAACCGATCCGTTCGTCGGGGTCGACCGTCCTCCCCCGCCGGAAGCCCTGAACCCCAGTGGAACACAAGCACCAGCCAGATCAAGTCCAGGAACAGAGATGGGCGCCCCCGCTCAGGTTTGGCAGAAAGCTCCTGGGATGGAGTGCTCACGCGGGGGTCTTCTGCCAATCTGGGCGATAGCCGGATTAGCTTGGGGCCACTCCGCTCACGTCGGTGAATTGATGCCAAAGAACGGAGGGGCTATTCCCCTCTCTCAGCCGGTACCCCCTCACGCGTTCGGTAGCCCTCGTCCCCCTCCTTGGGCACTCGTCTGCCGGGGGATGGCGCGAGGCTCCGGCCGAGCCCCTTTCAGGCAAGCCAGTTGGCAAGAGACTCCCGAAGTGAGCACGCATATCGGGCTCCCGCTGGCAGGGGGCCGGACGCCTGGGCGTAACCTCAGTCGGAACCCAATCAAACCTTGAACCATGGCAGCAAACTCCCGAAGTGAGTGCTCGTATCGGGAGTCTCCTGCCATTAGGCCCCCCAATCGCCTCCGAATGGCGGCAGCCTCCCGGTGTGAGTGCTCATATCGGGAGGTTGCTGCCACGGGTCGGGAGGCCATCGCCTCGCTTGAGTCCTCCCACCTGGGAGAATGCCAGGTGAGCCCGGCCCATGCGGACTCCCCTCCCGCGAGGGAGCGCTCACATTGGGACTTGGCTGCCACCCGACCCCGAGGGCGGCGGCTTTTCGCTGCGCGCGACCGGTTCTGGAGGGCCCCGGACGAAGGATGCTGAGGGATGTCGAGTGTTGGCAATCCGAGGGTCGCCACCACTGAGGAAAAGCGAGCTTTGGCAGAGGATGACCCCTTTCGTCTGCCAAACCTTGAGGTTCCCAGGCTTCCAACGAGCCCGGATTGCCAATGCTCGACATTCCTCAGCGGCCCTCGGCTCCAGGGGCACCCAATCGCCCGCAGACCAGGTCTCCGAGGCGGGAACCCCGGTTTGGCAGCGTACCTGGCGGCAGGCGGCCCGGGTGAGCGCTCGTGCGAGTCGTCTACTGCCAGGGCGTGGAACCGCCTCTGTCGATGAACCCCCCTCCGCCGATGGCTTGCCGTCCCGCAGCGGACCGTGCCACTCTCCCCTTCTCTGACTTCTGAATACCCTCCGGCTACGACGGCCCCGAGGGCGCCATGGTTAAACCCTTGCGTCGATTCGGACAATCACCCTCCCCCAACCTTGAACGCACCCAATGCGCGGGATACACTTACTCCATCGCGCTAAAGTGCCTTCGATTCCTACTCCGTAGGGGAAGTGGAGATTCCAACATGGCTCGCACTGGCCTCACGATGGATCGCCGCGGGTTCCTCAAGGCGTCCGCAATCCTGTTCTCGTCCGCAGCGATCGGCCTCTCCACCGGTTGCGGCAGCACCTCTGGCTCCTCGTCCAGCGCGGACTCGTCCGCGAGCGACAGCGGCGCCTCCGGCCTCGCCGCGTTTGACGGCAACTTCATCATCGGCTTTGACCAGGACTTCCCGCCCTACGGCTACGTGGGGGACGACGGCAACTACACCGGCTTTGACCTTGACCTGGCCAAGGCGGTCTGCGACCTGGAAGGGTGGACCTACACCCCCAGCCCTATCTCCTGGGACGCCAAGGACGGCCTTCTCAACAGCGGCCAGATCACCTGCATCTGGAACGGCTTCACCATCGAGGGCCGCGAGGACGACTACGCCTTCACCGACGCGTACATGGAGAACCGCCAGGTCGTGGTTGTTCGCAGCGACTCGGGGATCTCGTCCCTCGCCGACCTCAAGGGCAAGAACGTGATCACCCAGACCGACTCCGCGGCCTACAACCTGCTGAGCTCCGGCGGGTCCCAGGAGGAGCTTGGCAAAACGTTTGCCCAGCTCCAGACCATCGGGGACTACAACACGGCCTTCATGATGCTCCAGAACGGGTCCGTCGACGCCATCGCCGTGGACTACCCCGTGGCGACCTACAACATCGGGAGCGACACCTCCAAGTACACGATTCTGGACGAGGCGCTCAACTCGGAGCACTTTGGCGTGGGCTTCGCCAAGACCGACGAGGGCCGCGCCCTGGCAAAGCAGGTCGAGGCGGACCTCCAGAAGCTCGACGAGCAGGGCAAGGTCAAGAAGCTGTGCGAGAAGTACGCCGACCAGGGCGTCTCGTACGACCTCTGGTGCCTGCCGAAGGCGAAGTAGGCTGCTCGGGCAAGGCAGGCAGGCCCCTCGGGGCCGCAATCTGACAAGGGGCGGTGGGACGTGGAGATCTCCACGATGCTTGGCATGCTCATGCGGGGGTACGGAGTGTCCCTGCAGATATTCTTCGTGACGCTGCTGGGGGCACTCCCCCTGGGCGTCATCCTGGCGCTGGGGCGGCTCTCGCGCTTCAAGCCGCTCTCGGGGCTCGTGGCCCTGTACATCTCGGTCATGCGCGGCACCCCGCTCATGCTCCAGATGTTCGCGGTCTTCTTCGCACCCTTCTACATCTTTGGCATCAGGGCGGGCTCCGGCTACATGTACACGGCGGTCATGATCTCGTTCGTGCTCAACTACGCCGCCTACTTTGCCGAGATTTACCGCTCCGGCATCCAGAGCATGCCGCGCGGGCAGTACGAGGCGGCGGAGGTCCTGGGCTACAGCGCGCCCCAGACCTTCTTCCACGTGATCCTCCCCCAGGTGGTGAAGCGCATCCTCCCTGCCATGGGCAACGAGGTCGTCACGCTCGTGAAGGACACGTCGCTGGCGTTCTCCATCGGCCTGGCGGAGATGTTCACGCAGAGCAGGGCGCTCGTGGCGTCGCAGAGGAGCATGGTCCCCTTTGCCCTTGCCGCCCTCATCTACTGGATCACCTGCCTGGTCATAGAGTTCCTACTCAGGCGTGCCGAGAGGAGGCTCTCCTACTACCATGACTAACCGTTCGAGGATCTCGATACCGCGTCCCGACCAGAGCTTTGCCTCGTTCGCCGGGCTCCCCGCCGTGTACGTGCACGGCGCCACCAAGTCGTTTGGCGACCGCCAGGTGCTCAAGGGCATCGACCTGATCATCAACAAGGGCGAGGTCGTCTCGATCATCGGGCCCTCTGGCGCGGGCAAGTCCACCCTCCTGCGCTGCCTCACGCTGCTGGACCGCTTCGACGGCGGCACGCTCGCCTACGGCGACGTCGTGGTCGCCAAGCCCGCCGGCGACGGGTCGGGCGTCGAGTACGACCGCGAGTCCATCCCCCAGGCGCGCATGCGCTTTGGCATCGTGTTCCAGGACTACAACCTCTTCCCGCACCGGACGGTGCTCCAGAACGTCACCGACGCCCCCATCATCGTGCAGCACCGCGAGCGCACGAAGGTTGAGGTCGAGGGCCGCGAGCTGCTGGGGAGGCTGGGCCTGGCGGAGCACGCCGACAAGGTCCCCTGCCAGCTCTCGGGCGGGCAGCAGCAGCGCGTCGCCATCGCCCGCGCCCTGGCTATGCACCCCAAGGTCATCTACTTCGACGAGGCCACGAGCGCGCTGGACCCGCGCCTGACCGCGCAGATGCACGACCTCGTGCGAGAGCTGG
Organism: uncultured bacterium; assembly: GCA_905214865.1. Classification (GTDB taxonomy): domain Bacteria; phylum Actinomycetota; class Coriobacteriia; order Coriobacteriales; family Atopobiaceae; genus Olsenella_H. Next base: position 4,956 of record CAJMNO010000024.1, read on the forward strand.
CGAGAGGGGGCATGGCCGTTGGCATCGTGACCCATGAGATGGGCTTTGCGCGAGACGCGAGCGACCGCGTCGCCTTCCTCTTTGACGGCGAGATCGCGGAGGAGGGCACCCCGGAGGAGGTCCTGGGCAACCCGTCCGACCCGCGCACCCGCGCCTTCCTCGCAAGGGCGGAGGACTGAGCCGCTGACTGCCGGCGGGAGGGGCGACAACAGACGAAGGGGGTCCGGCTCCAGCCGGGCCCCCTTCGCGTTAGCCTCGTGCTTCTCGCCTAGACCAGGTACTCGGCGATCTGAACGGCGTTGGTGGCGGCACCCTTGCGGATCTGGTCGCCGCAGCACCAGAACGTGAGGGAGCTCACGCCCTCCGGCGCCGAGAGGTCGCGGCGGATGCGGCCCACGTAGACCAGGTCCTGGTCGCTGGTGTCGAGCGGCATGGGGTAGGACAGCGTCGCCGGGTCGTCCACGACCTTGACCCCGGGAGCGGCAGCCAGGACCTCGCGCGCCTGGTCGGGAGTGAGGGGACGCTCGAACTCGCAGGTGATGGACTCGGAGTGCGAGCGCATGACGGGGACGCGCACGCAGGTGCAGTTAACGCGGACCTCGGGAAGGTGCATGATCTTGCGGCCCTCGTTCTGCATCTTCCACTCCTCGGAGGTGTAGCCCTCGTCCTTGAAGGAGCCGATCTGCGGGATGAGGTTGGCTGCCAGCTGGTAGGCGAAGGGCGAGGTGTCGCCCATCTCTCCCCCGTTTGCCAGGACCGAGGTCTCGCGCTGCAGCTCGCGCAGGCCGGGCATGCCGGCGCCGGAGGCGGCCTGGTAGGTGGAGACGATCATCCTCCGGAGCCCGGCGACCTTGTGCAGCGGGTAAGTGGGCACAAGTCCGATGATCGTGGCGCAGTTGGGGTTGGCGATGATGTTGCGGGGGTGGTTGGCGATGTCGCCCGCATTGATCTCGGGCACCACCAGCGGCACGTCGGGGTCGAGCCTGAAGGCGTGGCTGTTGTCCACGCACACGGCGCCGCGCGCGGCCGCCTGGGGGAGAAGCGCCTTGGCGATGTCGTCACCGGCAGCGCCGAGGACGATGTCGACCCCCTCGAACGCCTCGGGGCGGGCCTCCTGGATGGCGACCTCCTCGCCCCTGAACGTCAGGGTCTTGCCCGCGGAGCGGGCGCTCGCCAGCGGGACGAGGCGCGAGACGGGGAAGTCCCTCTCCTCCAGGCACTGGAGCATCTGCGTGCCGACGACCCCGGTGGCTCCGAGGATTGCGACGACCTTCTCACTCATGGGATACCTCCTGTGACGCGTGCCTACGCGAGGGCCTTGGTTGGGATCTGGACCATCTCGCCGGCAACGAAGTTGTCGTAGATGACGTTGATGGCGCGGTCGAAGTCGGCGTTGTTGACACCGACGATGATGCTGATCTCCTGGGAGCTCTGGGTGATCATGCGGATGTTGATGCCCGCCTCGCCCAGGCAGCCGAAGATGCGACCCGAGGTGCCGGCGCGACGGCTCATGTTGCGACCGACCACGCTGATCAGCGCCAGGCTGTCGATCACGTTGATGCTGTCGGGCTTGAGCTCCTGCTGCAGGTCGTTGACGATGGAGTAGATGCTGTCCTTGACGTCGGACCCGTTGACCACGACGCCAAACGAGTCGACGCCCGTGGGGATGTGCTCGATGCTCACACCGTAGCGCTCGAAGACCGAGAGGGCGCGGCGCAGGAAGCCGACCTGGTTGGACATGTGGGCCTTCTGCACGTGCACGGCCATGAAGTCTCGCTTGCCCGCGATGCCGGTGATGAGGTGCTCCTGCTCGTGCTCCTCGGCCGTCTCGCGGATGATGGTTCCCTTTGCCTCGGGGTCGTTGGTGTTCTTGATCTGGATGGGGATGTTGGCCTCGCGGACGGGGAAGATGGCCTCCTCCTGCAGGACGGAGGCGCCCATGTACGAGAGCTCGCGCATCTCGTCGAAGGTGATGCGGTGGATGGAGCGGGGGTTCTTGACCACGCGGGGGTCGGCGGCGAGGAAACCCGAGACGTCCGTCCAGTTCTCGTACACGCCGGCATCGATGCAGCGCGCGAGGATGGCGCCCGTGATGTCGCCGCCGCCGCGCTGGAACAGCTTGATGGTGCCGTCCACGGTGGCGCCGTAGAAACCAGGGAGCACAAACGACCCCAGGCGGGCGACCGCGTCGCGCACGCGGGTCTGGGTGCGCTCCATGTCCACGGTGCCGTCGTGGTGGAACACGATGGCGTCGGCCGCGTCGAGGAACGGCAGGCCCAGGTACTCGGCCATGAGCTGGCCCGTGAACCACTCGCCGCGCGAGACGATGTACTCGGGGCTCAGGCTCTGGATGACCGAGGAGAACTCCTCGAACTTCTCCGCAATGGGGTACTTGAGGCCCAGCTCCTGCGCGATCTGGACGTAGCGCTGCTCGATGGACTCGAGCAGGGAGCTGCAGTCGACGTGGTACTGGATGTGCGCGTTCACCAGCAGGAGCAGGTCGGTGATCTTGTTGTCACCCGAGAACCGCTTTCCCGAGGCGGAGACGACCACGAACCGACGGTCGGGGTCCGCCTTGACGATGGAGCGCACCTTCTTGAACTGGGCAGCGTCGGCGACGCTGGACCCACCAAACTTTGCGACCTTGATCATGCTGCCCTAGTCCTCCCGCGCGATCGCAGCCATGAAGCTGCTGGGGTCCTGGTCGAGGACGTTCACGAACGCCTCGTGCGCCTTCTCGGCCGTGAGCCCGCGGAGCAGGAACGCCCTGTCGCCGCCAACGAACTCGAAGTCCTCGGCGTAGGGCTCGCTGTCCTCCACGTACGAGCTGGTGCGGATGACGTAGTCGCTCGTGAGGAGCGTGGGGTCGTACTGCTTGGGGGTGTCTATGTCGTAGTGCGGGACCCTGCCCTCGGAGAAGTCCAGGATGTCCTGCACGATGGCGTTGCCCGTGGGGAGCGAGCCGGCACCCTGGCCGTAGAACTTGAGCTCGCCCACGGTGGTTCCCACCAGGGTGCAGAGGTTGAAGTTGGAGGGCACGTTGGCCTCGAGCGACCTCAGGGGGACCGCCACGGGCTCGACGGCGGCGGCGTAGCGCCCGTCGCCCTGCACGGCACGGCCGAGCAGCTTGACGGAGAGCCCGCGCGACGCGAAGAGGTCCAGGTCAGCCTTGTTGAGCGTGCGGATGCCGGTCACGGGGATGGAGCCGGTGCACGTGGTGTCAAACGCCACGCTCGAGGCGATGATGGTCTTGTTGCGCACGTCGATGCCGTCGATGTCGGCGGACGGGTCGCGCTCGGCGTAGCCCAGGCGCTGGGCCTCGGCCAGGACGACGTCGAAGTCGGCGCCCTCGCGCACCATGGCGTCCACGATGTAGTTGGTGGTCCCGTTCATGATGCCCGAGATGGACGAGATGTCGTCGATCCTGCGCGCCTTGAGGATGCTTGCGATCCAGGGGATGCCACCGCCGCACGTTGCCTCGATGTACAGGCCGGCGTGCGAGAAGTTGGCCTGGCTCACGAACTCGCCAAAGTGCTCCGCGACGACGGCCTTGTTGGAGGTGACCACGCTCTTGCCCGCAGAGAGGGCGTCCATGATGAAGGTGTGCGCGGGCTCGAGGCCGCCCATGCACTCGACGACCAGCGAGATCTCCGGGTCGTCGACGATGTCCTGGAAGTTGGACGTCATGCGGGGGTCGGTGAGGCGGTCGGGCAGCTCCAGGATGCGCGACACCTCCACGCCCTCCACGCGGTCGGTCACGATACGGTCGACGCCGCGGCCCACCACGCCGTGGCCCAAGATCGCAATCTTCATGCTCTCCCTATCTTTCCACTGTGTGACGGGCCGGGGACCCGCCACGACCAAAGGCTATGATACGAACCAAAGTGCAGGACCATACTCGTCGGGCGCGACTGCCCCGAGGCAAGGAGCACCACTTTGATGAACATGTTGTATCACAGCACGCGCAATGGCTCGAATCCCGTAACAAGCAAGCAAGCAATATTGCAGGGCATCGCCCCGGACGGCGGCCTCTACGTGTCAGACGGGCTGGGCCAGGCGAGGGTGGACCTCCCCTCCGTCTGCCAGGAGGGCTACCAGGCGACGGCGCGCAGGGTCCTCTCAGCCCTCCTGACCGACTACAACGAGGACGAGATCGCGTCCTGCGTTGCGGGGGCCTACGGGGACAACTTCGACTCCCCGCTCGTCACGCCCCTCTCGCCCGTGGGCAAGGACTGGCTCCTCGAGCTCTACCATGGCCCCACCTGTGCGTTCAAGGACGTCGCGCTGCAGATACTCCCCCGCCTGATGTCTGTCGCGCGCGGGTCTGACGGCCGCCACGTGATGATCGTGACCGCCACCTCGGGCGACACCGGCAAGGCAGCCCTCGCCGGCTTCGCGGGCGTCGACGGCTGCGGCGTCACGGTCTTCTACCCCGAGGGCAAGGTGTCCGACATCCAGCACCTGCAGATGGTGACGCAAGAGGGCGGCAACGTCGCCGTGTGCGCCATCCGCGGAACCTTTGACGACGCCCAGACCCAGGTCAAGCGCATCTTCGCCGACCGCGAGCTCGCCGGCCGCCTGGCACAGGGCGGCGTGGTCCTCTCCAGCGCCAACTCCATCAACGTGGGCCGCCTGGCCCCGCAGGTCACCTACTACTTCAGCGCCTACGCGCAGCTGGTGGGCACCGGCGCCATCGTGGAGGGCGACGAGGTAGACTTCGTGGTCCCCACCGGCAACTTCGGCGACATCCTGGCGGGCTACTACGCCAAGCGCATGGGGCTCCCCGTTGGCAGGCTGGTCGTGGCGTCCAACGCCAACAACGTCCTTACCGACTTCATCACGACCGGAACCTACGACCGCAGGCGCGAGTTCCTCAAGACCATCTCGCCCTCCATGGACATCCTGGTGTCCTCCAACCTGGAGCGCATGCTCTACTACCTCACCGACGGGGACTGCGAGCGCGTGGCCTCCCTCATGGCAGACCTGAGGGAGAGGGGCTCCTACTCCATCGGAGACGAGCTGCTGGGCAAGCTCCGCGAGACCTTTGACTGCGGCTTCGCGGACGACGACGAGACGCGCCAGACGATCCGCTCCACGTGGGAGGGCGACCACCGGCTGATCGACCCCCACACCGCCGTCGCCAAGACGGTGCTGGACAGGATCCCCCGCGAGGGGCGCCAGCGCGTGTGCCTCTCGACCGCCAACCCGTACAAGTTCTCCGCCGACGTCCTCGGCGCCCTCGGCAGCGACGTGGAGGGGCGTGACGGCTTCGCGTGCATGGACGCGCTCCAGGAGCTCACGGGCATCGCCGCGCCCGCCCAGCTCTCAGAGCTGCGGGACAAGGCCGTGCTGCATCCCGACGTGTGCGACCGAGACCAGATGGCCGCGTTCGTCGAGGGCGCCTGCCAGCGGGTGTTCGCATGAGCGGAGCGCGCAAGGCCGTCGTGAGCGTGCCCGCGACCTCCGCAAACGTGGGCGTGGGGTACGACTGCCTGGGCATAGCGCTGGACCTCAGGGCGACCTTCACCTTTGAGGAGTCCGACGAGCTCGTGATCGACGGCTGCCTGGAGAAGTTCCGCGGCGAGGACAACCTTGCCTGGACCAGCTACCTCGAGGCCTGCCGTCGCATGTACCGCGAGCCAAGGCCCATGCACCTCACCATCGACTCGCCCATCCCGCTCTCGGGGGGGCTGGGATCGAGCTCCACCTGCGTGGTCGCGGGCGTCGTGGCAGCTCAGCTGCTCAACGGCGACGGCTTCGAACCCCAGGCGGCCCTCAACGTGGCGACCTTCCTGGAGGGTCACCCCGACAACGTCGCCCCCGCCATCATGGGCGGCCTGGTGAGCTCCTTCTCGGATGGCAGGGACACGCGCTCCCTGCGCTTTGACGTCGCGGACGGCATCTCGTTCGTCGCCATCGCCCCGCCCTACGAGGTGCGGACGGCGGACGCCCGCAAGGTCATGCCCGAGAGCGTGTCAACCGAGACCTGCGTGTGGCAGGTTGGCCATGCCGTGGCCACGGTTCAGGCCCTCCAGTCGGGCGACTGCGACCTCCTCTCGGCTGCCTGCCAGGACCGTCTGCACGAGCCCTTCCGCGCACGCCTGATCCCCGACTACGAGCCGCTCAGGCGCACCGCCCTCGCCGCGGGCGCCGCCGCGTTCCTCATCAGCGGCTCCGGCTCCACGATGCTCGCGGTCTGCGACGGCGACGAGGGGGCGAGGCGCGTCGCCAACGCCGTCAACAACATGGTCGAGAACCACATCGACGGGCTGTGGGTCCGGGTCCTGGGGTGCAGCCCCGAAGGCGTGACGTTCGAGGCCTAGCCTCCTACATGACCCACACATTGCAGCGGCCCCCGAACCATACGGGGGCCGCTTTCCCTTCCGTTGGGGGAGAGAGGTCACGCCACCACGTCGCAGCACCACCGCACGGGCGTGGCAGAGAGCTGCAGCCGATAGGTGCCGTGGGCGAGCTCGCTCTGGAACCTCTCCTCTCCCCCGTTCAACGTGAACGGAACGCACGTCTCGCATGAGTCGCCTGATCGCAGCGAGGCCCCCGCCACCAAACTATCTCCCGTGATCCCCTCCATCGCAGCCCACAGAGACGTGTCGCCGACCAGGTACTGGCACCTATCCGGTGTCACGGCAAGGACGCTGCCGAGGTTGAGGCGACAGTCGCGGACGCCTTCGTTCGAGAGCCTCATCGTCACGCAGAGGATGCTGCGTTGCCTCCCCGGGGGAAGCAGCTCACGGGCTGCCGGGTACCGTTCGGCAAGCTCATCCGGCGAGAGCAGCCTACAGCCGGTGACGGTGACGACGAGCCCCTCCGTCTGCTCAAGGTTCGCGTCATCCAGAAGGGCTCCATCCAGGGCCACCTCCTCACCCTCCTTGCGAACCTCCACGGGCGGCATCACGGAACTGTCGTTCACGTGCCAGACGCGGGCGGCAACGACGAGAGCGACGGAGAGTATGAGCGCACGGATGACCCGTGGTTTCGCGTGTCCTGGCGAGCCAGCCTTCATCATCCCATCCCCTCGATCTTCTCCACATGCCCCTCCGCAAGCCGAACGAGCAGGTCATGGTGAATCTTTGTGATGACGAGGTCATGCGTGGCGATCACAAGGGTCGCGCCGCGGGAGCGCTCACGGTCCAGCGCTTCAATCAGGAGTGCCCTCCCCTGCTCGTCCAAGGCGTTTCCGGGCTCGTCGAGCAGGACGAGATCAGGCTCCTCCATGAGCGCCGCTGCAATTCCAAGCCGCTGGCGCATCCCGAGGGAATACGTTCGGAATGGCTTCTTGAGGCTTGGGTCGAGCCCCATGCGCCTCATTGCGTCGCACACCCCATCCTCGCCCACGCGCCCGCGAATCGAGGCGAGGGAGCGAAGGTTTGAGAAGCCACTTCTACCGCCGTCGAACGCGGGACGTTCGAGGAAAACGCCAACGCTTGGGGGAAAGTCGCTATCGCGTCCCAGTCGTCTCCCGTCGACTACCACGGAGCCCTCGCTTGCTTGCACGAGCCCACACATGAGGCGAAGCAGCATCGTCTTGCCAGAGCCGTTCGTTCCGCGGAGGATGACCGTCGCACCCCTTGGGATGCTCATCGTGATGTCCGCAAGCACGTCCACGCCGTTGATCGTCTTGGTGGCGTGATCAATGACGACCATGTCCTCACTCATTGGGAAAGCCTCCTTCCCAGCACGTCCAGGTGCCGAAAGACGAGCCCACCGCCCACAATCGAGACGAGGCAGAGGGAGAGGGCGAACAGGGCGCCGGTCCCTGCGCTGACCCCTCCCTCCAGGAACTGACCGCTTCGAGCGGCCATGAGGTAGTTGCCGAGGAGCCACGAGCGCTGAAGGAATATCGAGAGGAACAGGTACCCCAGGGTGAGCCCATAGGCAACGAGAGGATGCAGGAGCGTCGCGAGGAGGAGCTGGACCAGGCACACCGCACAGCTCACCAGGATGGCACTTCCCAAGAACGCCGCCATCGGCCAGGGTGTGGGACAGAGCGAGCCAACGTCAAACTGCAGCAAGAACGGGGTGAATGACGAGACCTCCCATGAGAGCCTTCCCGAGGTGGAAAGCACCCAGGCAAGGAGAGACAGGAGGCAGGAACCCCACATCGCCAGGACAACGAGGATGGTCCAGACACAGGTTGCCACCCACCACGCCACCCTGCTCCCCGAGAGTACGAGCACCAGCCCACCCTCCCCACGCAGGTCCTCGAAGGGAAACCGAAGGGTAGAGAACGCCATGAGCGAGACGAGTAGCATCCATGCGGCGGGAGCAGAGACGGCACGGTCTATCGACATCGACATGGGGTCAACGTCCAGGTTCCTGAGGCCGGCAGTGAGGTTGGCCAGGTAGTCGGCGAAGGAGGCGTCCGCCAACGGGATGCCCGAGCCCCTCAGGGCGGAGGCGAATGCCAGGCTCGCCGCAATCGCAAGGAGGGCCGCCCCGACCATGCAGCCAAGCGTCTGGGGAAGACTCTTCCTGACCGACCTCAGCAGGAGACGTGCGACTAGACCCACGACAGGTCACCCCTCCCCAGCAGCCAGAAGGCCAACGCTGACACACCGGCCATGAGGCCCACGACAACAAGGATGGCGATTGGCGTAGCCTGTGGTCCCGCCGCCCCAAGGTACATGAGGGTGGGGAGGTCGAACGAGGGAATCTCAGTCCCAAGGACCCCGGATAGCCTCGTGGTCAGAAACCTCACGAGCAGCTGCGTGAGCTCAGCCCCCGCCAGCAGGGCGATGCGACTTCTCACCAGGCAGGAGACTGCCATAACGCAGGTCGCCCAGAGGCCGGCAAGCAGCATGTCGATGCAGGTCCAGCAGAGTGCGAACAGAGCGGGCGCGTTATAGTACAGGAAGGCGAGTGGAGTCCGAGAGTCGACGATCGCCTCAAGGTAGAACAGACTCGTGGGCATGGGGAGCGTTGCCGGGGCAATGCACAAGCCGAGGACCACGCTTGCCACAACCGGAATGCCGGCGGCAAGGACCCCAGACAGGAAGCACGAGCAGTACTTTGCCGTCAGCCAGCCCCCTCGGCTCCCCATCCGCGTCAACTCCTGTGCAGAAAACCCGTTGCGCAGGTCCTCGCCCAAACTCCACGACCACGGGACGCAGCAGGCGAGCGGCATCAACGCATAGAGGATGTGAGTCGTCGGCTGGCGCGGATCGACCACCGCCCAAAGGGAAAATGCCGACAGGCTCTCGATCCCATATGCCTTCTCGCTCCCGTAATCCCTCACGAAACCAGCCACCGTCGAATAGAGGCGAAAGTTACCCCAGGCGCTTACGGCAACCAGAGCACACGAGACCGCGAGGGAAACCATCATCCACGGGGATTCGAACGCCCTCTTCAATTCACATGTGAGCGACCTCCCAAAGTTGGCTGGCATCAAGCACCCCCCAAGACGACCTCGCACGAGCCGCTCGCCCCGCTCGATTCCTTTGACCCAATGACCGAGACGAGCTGGTCTCCCGAGGAGACGGGCGCCCAGAACCCCATGCGAATCGTCTTCTCCTCCCCTGGCGCAAGCTCATACCAAAGGGCCTGGTCCTCCCCGGCACCCTCCGGCGTGCCATCGAAGTAGCTCACGTCGCCGATGTACGCGGTTCCAACGCGGAGGAAGAAGTCGCACGGAAACCAGTACTTCTCTTCCTGCTCAGGCGTTACCAGCGACGTCCTGGGACGCGCCCCAGAGTTTCTCAGCCAGATCGAATAGACGACGAGCTTGTAGCCCTTCCCCTTTGCGAATCGCTCGTAGTCCGGATCGAGGCATTCGCTCTGGGAGAGACCCGCCGCCCCTGAGTCGTCAAAGGTGCCGACAAGATTGACTTTCAGATCCATGGGACCAACCCAGCCAAGGGTGTTCAGATAGGTCAGGACCGGCTCGCGGCCCTCTATGCCCACCCCCTCAATGGTAGGGGCGTCCGATGACTCCAGGGGGTCAGGCGCCCCGACCAAGGTGAAGGTCTCCCCAGCCCCATGGGTCTGCGAGACCTCCTCCCCCGCCTTCCTCTGGCTTGCCTCCACCTGTTGCGCAAGCTGGCGGTCCCTGAGGTCGCCAATCACAAATACCAGGGATGGGACGAGAAGGCACGCGACGAGCACGGCGATGATTATCGCCCTGGTTCTGGATGAGGCCTTCATGGTGACTTCTCCCACTGTTTTCCACATGGCGGAATCGGGAGGGGAACACTTCGCCCTCCCCCCGGTCCACCTTGCATCGGCTGTGGAAAACAGTCTGTAGACACCCACGTACGAGCTGGTAAACGGTGGTGTCTATACCGCTCGGGCTAAGCCTTCGCCCTCTTCCGGCGACTGGCGGCGCGCCCGGGGAGGAGGGGCAACGCCCCCACGACGATTCCCGCCCAGAGGACGGAGGACCGAACGACGTACTCCAGGGCGACTGGCACGGTTGGGGTCAGCGTGTTTGTGGCGAGGCCCGTCTGAAGCGCATCGGAAATCAGGTCTCCGACGCTTGCGCAGAGGACGAGCGAACAAGCAAACCATAGGAGCACCGATTGACTCGGCGCTCCGCAATGAAGGACAAGAGCCACTCCGAAGGCAAGAAGGAGGGCCTGCGCGTTTTCCGTCGCAATAGAGACGACGAGCGCGCAGGCGAGAACGGCGGCAACCGCGAGGCACGGCTTCTCTCCCCTAGGGCGCAGCCTTACAAGGAGGCCACAGCACCAGATGACGAGGAATGGAATCAGTTCCATTGAGAGCGATAGGAACGGCCAGATGGACGACCGCCACAGCGTCACGAGCGAGGCTGCCAGAACGATCAGCGTGCACCGCGTTCTCGCGACGGCAGTCCCATGTGAGGAACCTACCGCCCCGTCGGAAGGGGCGAGAATGGCAAGCACCCAACACGCGGTGACGATGGTACAGGCAGAGAAGAGGAGCAAGGATTGAAGACCCGTCTCAACATAGCGACAAGCCACCCCAACCAAGGCAAAGGGTATGGCAGGGACGAGAAGGGCGTTCCAAGTCGAACGCGCATGGAGGAGCCCGACAGAGGCAACACTCCTGGCACCCAGCGTCCCAAGGAGCATCCCCGACGCAATGCCATACGCGACTGCGTTCTTACAGGACCACCCAACGAGAAGCGGGACGCCCGGTACCCTCCAGGGGAGATCGCAAGCAACGAGACAGGCAAACGTGACTGCCTTAACGAGGCGAGACGAGGCCTGAGCCCCCTCACCCTTTGACACGGACTGGTCGGCAGGAACGTCGCCGCAGAGGTAGGAGACGAGGCCATCTCGCGAGGTCACGCCGAGCTTGCGGTAGACGCGCTGCAGGGTGTTGCGAACCGTGGAGGGACTCACGGAGAGCCTACCCGCCACCTCGGAGGAGGTCATGCCCGTACAGGTCAGCCTCGCCATCGTCGCCTCTCGCTCGGTCAGCCCATGTTGGCGAAGCTCCTCGATGCTCGGCATTTCTCCGCCAGACATGTCGTCGGAACGACTCACCAACAAGGTGCGAACACCAAGGACGAGAATGGTAACGGACAGCACCAGCTGAGCAATCAGGGTGGGAGCCCAAGCGCTCTCGAGAATGGCGACATCTGGGGAGATGACCCTCACGAGGCAACGGAAGCCAAGCTCCCCGAAGGCAGGGGTGGCAAGCAGCTCCACCCGTCCCTCTTCCCCGCAATCGGCCGTGCCATACCATGCAACGAGCTGCACGCCAAGAGAGACGGCGACGCAGATGAGGAGGGGAGCCGACGCAAGGGGAGACGGGCCGTTCGTCCCAAAGAGGAGGGGGCCGGACCCGTCGACTGCCGTGTTCACCGACTCGCGTGGAAGGAATCCCGCCCAAGCAGGACCACGAAGGAACCCCACGATAAAGGCCAACGTCCCGGTGATTGCGAGCGGCCCATGAGCTGCCTCGTCACCCGCTTTGCCGCCCATCCCCCCCACGAGGATGGAAGGCTCCGCACCCAAAGGCCGCAAGGCACCAGAGGGCAAGCTCGAGCGTGCCGTTCTCGACCAGGGACGGGCGTATGTGAGAGACGAGCCACATTGAGGCCGCGACGAGGTCATCCTGCGGTCGAAGGGAAAATGTGGCCCATCCCAGAACGAGGAGGAGCACGGAGGACGCAAGGGATACTGCAAGAAACCCCTTTGAGAGGACTTGGCGCCAGCCACTTGCCTTTGGCTCCCGAAGCCATCCAGCGATCGAAAGTCCCACGATGAAGGCAACCCCTGCATACGCGATGTCACTCACGAAGGAGAGCGAGGGAACCGACCGCACGAGGGTGAAGGTGCGGCCCATCATGGGTGGCACAGATGCGAGAAGCGAGGCCCAGACGACCCAGGCGATCATATGCGCGGGACTCCCCTCAACCCACCTCAATGCAACCTCCCTATGCTTGACCAAGGTCCTTCCAGCATAGCGAACCCTGAATATTGCCTGACAAAAAACGGGCCCCGCTCTGGCGAACGGGACCCACACCTAAACCTGAGCCATCCCAACGCTATCCACCCAGGTAGGCCTTCCTCACGTCGTCGTCGTGCAGCAGCTCCTGGCCGGTGCCCGTCTTGGTGATGGTACCGGTCTCGAGGACATAGCCGCGGTCCGCGATGGAGAGCGCCATGGACGCGTTCTGCTCCACCAGCAGGATGGTCGTCCCCTGCTCGTTGAGCTCCTTGACGATGTCGAAAATCTCCTGCACCAGGATGGGTGCCAGGCCCATGGACGGCTCGTCCAGCATCAGCAGCTGGGGACGGCTCATGAGGGCGCGCCCCATGGCAAGCATCTGCTGCTCGCCGCCGGACATGGTGCCCGCGGACTGCCCCATGCGCTCCTTCAGGCGCGGGAAGCGCTCGTACACGCGCTCCATGGTCTCCTGGTTCTCGGCGTCGCTCCTGGTGTAGCCGCCCATCTCCAGGTTCTCCTCAACGCTCATCTGCGTGAAGACGCGCCTACCCTCGGGGCACAGCGCAATGCCCATCGAGACGATCTTGTGGGGCTTGATGCCTATGAGGCTCTCGCCCTTGAACTGGACCTCGCCCGACTCGGGCTTGAGCAGGCCGGCGATGGTGTTGAGCGTCGTTGACTTGCCCGCGCCGTTGGCGCCGATGAGGGTGACGATCTCGCCCTCGGAGATGTCGAAGGAGATGCCCTTGACGGCCTTGATGGCGCCATACGAGACGCGAAGGTCCTTGACGGAGAGAATCGTCCCCATCTACTTCACCTCCTGCTTGCCGAGGTATGCCTCGATTACCCTCGGGTCGTTCTGGATCTCCTCCGGCGTGCCCTTGGCGATGATCTTGCCGTAGTCCAGCACGGCGACGACCTCGCACACGCCCATGACGAGCCTCATGTCATGCTCGATCAGGAGCACCGCAAGGTGGAACTCGTCGCGGATCCTGAGGATGTTCTCCATCAGGTCCTCGGTCTCGTTGGGGTTCATGCCAGCAGCGGGCTCGTCGAGCAGCAGCACCTTAGGGTGCGTACCGAGCGCTCGCAGGATCTCGAGGCGGCGCTGCTCGCCGTACGGGAGGTTGCCGGCCTTGGTGTTGGCGAACCTCTCCATGCCAAAGAAGCTCAGGAGCTCCATGGCCTGGTCGTGGAACTCCCGCTCCTGCTTCCAGTGCTTGGGGGTGCGGAAGATGTCGTCAACCAGGCGCGTGGACATGGAGTTGCCGAGACCCACCAGGACGTTCTGCTCCACGGTCATCTGGCTGAAGAGGCGGATGTTCTGGAAGGTGCGTGCGATGCCCATCTTGTTGACCTGCACCATGCTCTTGCCCGCGGTGTCGATGCCGTCGAGCAGGATCGTGCCGCGCGTGGGCTTGTACACGTTGGTGAGCAGGTTGAAGATCGTGGTCTTGCCCGCGCCGTTGGGGCCGATGATGCCGCTGATCTCGCTGCGGCCCATCGCGATGTTGAAGTCGTCGACGGCGGTGAGGCCGCCGAAGTCTATGCCCAGGTGCTCCGCCTGGAGGACGGGGATCGTCCCCAGGTCCCTCTCGGGGATGAGGTTGGGGGACTCCATCTGCACCACGACGCCATGGCGGTTGTTAGGCATTGGCCTCCACCTCCTCGCTCTTCTGCTTGGACTTCCCGCGGAACAGCTCGCCGTTGATGAGCCTCTCCAGGAAGTCGCCCATGGAGAAGTCGTAGGTGCCGAGCAGGCCCTGTGGGCGGAAGATCATGACCAGGATCAGGACCACGGCGTAGACGACCATGCGGTAGTCCGCGAAGGCGCGCAGCGCCTCGGGCAGGATGGTGAGGACCGTGGCGGAGAGGACCGAGCCCAGCATGGAGCCCATACCGCCCAGGACGACCATGACCAGGATCTCGATGGACTTCATGAAGCCGAACTTGGCGGGGGCCATGACGCCGATGCACCCGGCGTAGAGCGCTCCGCCGACGCCGGCGAAGAAGGCGGACGCCACGAATGCGAGCGTCTTGTAGTAGGTGGTGTTGACGCCCGTGGCCTCGGCGGCGATCTCGTTGTCGCGGATGGCGAGGATGGCCCTGCCGTGGCGCGACTTCATCATGGTGTGGATCAGGAAGAGGACGATGCCCACCACGATGAACGTGTTGAGGAAGTTGGTGTAGCTGGGGATGCCAGTGAGGCCCTTGGCGCCGCCCGTGAGCTCGAAGCCCACCACGCCGTCGATGTTGAGCATCACCACGCGGATGATCTCGGCGAAGCCGAGCGTGATGATTGCCAGGTAGTCACCCTTCAGGCGAAGCGCCGGGATGCCGATGATGAGGCCGCTCAGGCCTGCCATCAGGCCGCCGAACAGCACGCCCACGATGAAGAGCACCACCGCCATGGGCTCGCCCGTGACGAACGAGCGCATGTTGAGGTCGAAGACCGGCATCATGCGGATGATGAAGATGGCGCAGGAGTAGCCGCCCACCGACATGAAGCCGGCGTGGCCCAGGGGCAGCTGTCCCAGGTAGCCCGTCGCCACGTTGAGCGAGACGGCCATGATGATGTAGATGCCGATCTGCTCGATGACCGTGGTCTGGTAGCGGCTGATGAAGCCGTTGTCGATGAGCCCCTCGCCTATGGCGAGCATCGCCACGAAGAGGAGCGCGTTGATGATGTAGCGCTTCTTGGTGGAGAGGGTCTTGCGCCCGCCGCCGTTCCTCGACGCCTTGGCGGTGACGTACGGCCGCTCCTGTCCCCCGTTGAGTTCTTGGTCCATCGTGCCTCCCCTAGACCTTCTCGTTCATGGTGCGCCCGAGGATGCCCGTGGGCTTCACGATCAGAACAATGATGAGCAGAAGGAACACCACGGCGTCGCGCCAGACGGAGAAGCCCATGGCGGACACGAAGACCTCGGCAAAGCCGACCAGCAGGCCGCCGATCACGGCGCCGGGGATGGATCCGATGCCGCCCAGGACCGCGGCGACGAACGCCTTGGTGCCCAGCATGATGCCCATGGTGGGCGTCGCTTGGGTGTAGGCCATGCTGTAGAGCACGGCTCCGATGCCCGCGAGAGCTGAGCCCACCGCAAAGGTGAACGAGATGGTGTTGTTAACGTTGATGCCCATCAGACGGGCCGCGCCCATGTCCTCCGAGACCGCTCGCATGGCCTTGCCGAACTTGGTCTTCTGCACCAGGAGCGTGAGGATTATGGTCGAGACGGCCGTCACCACGACGGTGAGGATGGCGACCCCGTTGAACGTTGCCCCACCGATCTGCGGGTTAGGCAGGTTGAAGTACGTCGGGACGACCTTTGCGTCCGCGCCAAACACCAGCTGCGCGCCGTTCTCGAGGAAGTACGAGACGCCGATGGCAGTGATCAGGACCGAGAGGCGCGGCGCGTTCCTCAGCGGCGCGTAGGCGACCTTGTCGATGAGGACGCCCAGGACCGTGCACCCCACAACGGAGAGGATGATCGCGAGCACGGGCGACATGCCCAGCTGCGCCATCACGATCCAGGATATGTACGCACCGACCATGATGATGTCGCCGTGTGCGAAGTTGAGCAGCAGGATGATGCCGTACACCATCGTGTAGCCCAGTGCGACGAGCGCGTAGATGCTGCCCAGCTGCAAGCCGTTGAGCACCTGCGTCAAGAACGTCATGGCACACACTTCCTTTCTTCGTCTTGCGAGGACGCTTGCGAGACGCCCCCTATGCGCAAGGGCGCCGGGGAGACTCTTGCGCCCCCGGCGCCCTAGGGCATTCCTACTGCGAAAGTGCCGCCACTAGCTGGCCTCGATGGTGTCGAACACGCTCTCCTTGCCATCCTTGAAGGTGATGACCAGGGTCGGCTTCACGGGGTCGCCGGTGCCGTCGTACTTGATGGTGCCGGTGACACCGTCAACGGAGCCGGACGCGATGGCGTCGATGATGGCCTGCTTGTAGTCGTCGTCGGAGGGCTTGTACTTGCCGTCCTTCTCGACCTGCTCGATGGCGGTCATGACGACCATGGCGGCGTCGTAGCCCAGCGCGCAGAAGTTGGACGGGTCCTCGTTGTACTCGGCCTTGTAGTCCTTGATGAACTGTTGGACCTTCTCGTCGTCGTTGTTGACGGTGAAGGAGCAGTCGTAGAAGCAGCCCTCCAGGTCGGCGGCGCTGGCATAGTCCTGGTCGCCTCCCACGATGTTGGACCAGCCGTCGGCGCCCAGGAAGACGCCCTTGTAGCCCAGCTGACGTGCCTGGGTCACGATCTTGCCGTCGTCCTGGTAGTAGTTGGGGCAGAAGATGCAGTCGGGGTTGCCGGAGATGATCGTGGTCAGCTGCGCCTTGAAGTCGGTGTCGCCGGCGGAGTAGCCCTGCGGGTCGGCGACGAGCGAGAGGCCCTTGGACTTGGCCTCCTTGACGAAGGCGTCCTTGACGCCGACCTCGTAGTCTCCGCCGGAGTTGAAGATGGCGCCGTAGGTCTTGTAGCCCTGCTTGGCCGCGAAGTCGGCCATGAGCTTGCCCTGGTACGGGTCGGTGATGCAGGCGCGGAAGGCGTTCTTGCCGTACTTGATGAAGTCGGCTGCGGTCGCGGACGCCGAGACCAGCGGCATGTTGTCGTTCACGGACGCCTGCGCCACGGCGATGGACGGGGTTGAGGTCACGTCGCCGATGATGGCGACGACGCCGTCCTCGACCATCTTGTCGTAGACGTTCTTGGCCTCGGTGGCGTCACCCTTCTCGTCCTGGGTGTCGAGGTCGATCTTCTTCTTGTTGATGCCGCCCTTGTCATTGAGCTGCTTCACGTAGAGCTGGGCGCCGTTGCGGACCGCGAGGCCGTACTGGGCCACGTCGCCGGAGTAGGGGCCCATCAGGCCGACCTTGATGCTGGAGTCGTCGCTAGAGGAGGACCCACCACCGCAGGCGGTTAGAATGGATGCACCACCCAGACCCGCAGCAGCGATGCCACTCAGCTTGACGAAGTTACGCCTGCTCATAGCGTTTGCCATTGTTCACCCTCCCTGGGCTAGACTTCCCGGGCCGCCCCGTGGCGACCTCTCAACGGGTACTCTAGACGCAAGCTGAAGGGCGAGCCCTCAGAACGGGCATCGTTTTCAAGCTCGTAACACATTCGACAACTTTTTATGATGTTGGCCTATCTGGCGTTTTGACGTGCCATTTCTTCCACAATCGATGCCAGACCGCAAGTTTCCGGACTATAAATGATTTCATCGCCTCGCAATCTTGGAGATGGCGAGCGACAAGACGGCGCCAAACGCCACGCCACTGAGGTCCAACAGGACGTCGGTGACCCGTCCGCTCCTGCCGGGCACGAACAGCTGGATCGCCTCGTCCACCACGGGGACAAGGCACACGAGCAGGGCGATGAGCCGGGTGGCAGCGCGCGACTTGGTCCTCATGGCATTGGAGAGGCGCCATCCAAAGATACCCAGGACGGTGTACTCGATGAAGTGCGCCATCTTGCGCACCAGGAAGGTGCGATCGCTCCAGCTGGTGACGCCCATGGCGCCCAGCAGGTCCATGATCGGCTTGAGGCGGGCGAAGAAGTCGCTCTCGCCCGAGGAGGCGGTTCCGTCCCTCAGGGAGTGACCCCATATGAAGGCCATCCACAAACACAGGACCAGGGCTCGGAGCGGGACGGACGGCTTCCTGGCAGGCCTGCCGCCGCCACTCTCAAACGCCATCGGCTAGGCCTCCCGCACGGATCCGGCCATGTGCTTGGGGCTGCCCTCGCGACCCTCGCGCCTGCGTCGGGCGAGCCTCGCGAGCTTGTTGGTCCCCTCGGTCGACTGGCTGCCCCCCTCGATCACACGGAGGTAGTCGCGCGACGACTTGCGCGCCGCCTGCGAGCGGTTATGCGAGAACTCGTCGTCGATCAGGTAGTCCACGTACGTCTCGGTGTCCACGACCTCTGGATGTCCGGCGGGGGTACGGAAGGGGATGAAGCTCGTGGGGCCCTCCAGGCCCTCGGGGTCGTCGATGGTCTCGATGCCTCCGATCGCGTCGCCGGCGAAGGGGGTCGCGGGCGTCATCTGCTCGAGCCTCTCCCCCATCGCGGAGAGCGCCTGCTCCCACATGTCGTCGTGGTCGAGCTCGCTCGCCGACCGCTTGGCAGGGAACATTCCCTGGTCGACCTCGGCGACGCTCTGGGCGATGACGGCGGCACGCGCCTTCGCCGCGGCGTTGGGGCGCGGGGAGGGAACGACGCCGCGGTGCGTGGGCTTGGGAGAGACGTCACCCATCCAGCGCGGGACGTGCAGGCTCTGGGTGTCGTCGAGCTCGTCGCTCGTGGCCTGGACGGCGGGCTTGCCGCCCACGTACACCACGGAGTCGCCCAGGCGGGCGTTCCACCAGCCGGTCCCCACGTCCCCCACGGTGCCGTCGGCACGCTCGATCACGGGGAGGTCCTCAAACGGGTCGCGGTCAAGGCGCTCCGCGAGCACCTCGCGGACCCCGCGCGCCCGCTGCGCCATGCGCTCCAGGAAGTTCTCGCGCCTCACGTAGCTCTGCGCCACGTCCTCGTAGTCGCTCGAGGCGTGCGAGGGATGGTCGGCATCGACGACCTGCGGAAGGCGCTGCAGCCGCAGGCGCGCCGTCGATGCGACGGAGTCGTCGTCAGCGGGGTTCTCCTCGCTCGCCTCCCCCGCAGGAGCAGCCTGGGGCTCAGGCACTTGGGGTTCCTGGATTGCGTCCAGCGGCTCGAGCACCCCGGTGACCTGGGACTCCAACGTCTCGTCCGGCTCCTGCCAGTCGTCTGACGCCAAGGAGACGCGCGCCTCTCCCCCATCGGCCTCTGCAAGCTCGCTGCCAGCAACCTCAGCCCCGTCGGAAAGGTACGAGGCGTCGGCATCGATGGCCGACCCCCAGGGGATGGAGGGCGCGGGCTCGCCTGGCTTGCGGAAGTGCCTTCCTTGGTACTCGGGCTCGTCGCTTACGATGGGCTCCAGGCGGTTGGTCACGTCGAGGGAGTCGTCGTCCAGCTCGCCAATCGCCACGGATTCCTCGTTCGAGGCCACGGCCTCATCGGGTATGGAGCCCTCCCCCGCGCTCGCCTTCTTGCGAGCGGAGGCAGCCTGATAGGCGCGGGTGACCGCGATGCCGGCGACGACGCCGACGCCGAACGGGACGATCACGGAGAGGGGCGAACCGCCGTCAGCGCCATCGGTCGTGGCGGCAAGGGCGGTCGCCGGGCATGCGAAGGCAGCGGCACCGAGGAGCCCAGCCAGGATTGCCGGATTGCTCTTCTCAACTGCCATGAAACTCTCCTCCGCTTAGACGCCGAGCGCAAGACGACCACTCTTGGAGAGGAGAAGACAGCACCGAGGCCCAGGGGCTCCCGGCTGGCGACAACGGCTTGCTTCGTCTCTGCTTCGTGTACCGTCGTGATATGCGCTTGGGAGCAACCTCCCAGACGCTACCTATGATACCGAGCCTTCACGTGGATTCAAGCCAGACGTGGGGTTTGATCCTGTTGCGGATGACGTTTGCATGGCAGGTTCACTGCGACGGCATTGGATACTGGTCTGGGCCGTTTCGGGATGTTTGCAGAGAGGCAAGAACACTCTCGTGCGGGCGGTACAGACAGATGCCGGGCAGGGACGCGTGACCCCCTGCCCGGCAGCAGCTCGGAAGACCCTCAAGCACCGAAAGGCGCAGACCCTAGCCCTGGTACCACGTGGGCGTCTTGATGCCTGCGGCGCAGCCCTGGAACATGCCGGAGACGTTAGTTCCGGAGGAGCTTGCGGTCCAGGAGTTCAGCGGAGTCGCGTCCGAGAGTGACTCACAGCCGTAGAACATGAGCTGCATGTCCGTAACGTTGGCAACATTCCACGCGGCCAGGGGAGAAACGTCCGCGAGATGGGAGCATTCACCAAACATTGATTGCATGTTCGTGACACTGGAGACATCCCAGCCTGCGAGAGGGGCGATGTCGGAAATCAGGGTGCCATCGAACATGCCTTGCATGTTCGTTACATGCGAAACGTCCCAGTTAGCAAGCTCAGAAAAGTCAGATATGGGAGTACCACTGAACATATAGCTCATGTCCGTAACGTGAGATACGTCCCAGTTCGATAGCCCCGTGATCGTCAATTCGTCGACGTTTTCCGCGAACATGCCATCCATGTTCGTCACGCCTGACACGTCGAGGTTTGAGACGTCGATGCTCTTGAGAGGCACCTCAAAGGCATCGCCATAGAAAGTGTCCAGGGTGAACAGAAAAGACGAGTCCGCAGGTGCCTTGACGCCCTTGTCGATGACTATCGAGGTCGTCTTCATCATTTCTTCCTTGTCTAAGGCACCCCCATCCGCGGCGCTGGACAGGGCGGCCATCGTCCCCGACTTGCCGTCCGTGGGAGAGACCTCCAGCCTGCCGTCGCCGTAGAGCGTCCAGGTGCAGCCCTCCCCAAACTGGCCCTGAGCGGTCACGGTCTCTCCCGCCGCCTTGCTCGTGTCGACCCCGTACCAGGCGATGCCCTCGTAGTTCCAGCCGACCTTGACGAGGTAGTCGCTCTCCGCCTTGCTCGTGGTGTAGTTGTGGGCGCCCGCCTTGGCGTTGGGATTGTACTGGCGGTACAGGGGGACGGCCTTGGTGTCGGAGCTGTACCAGCCGATGCCCTCGTACCTCCAGCCCACACTCACGAGGTGGTTCTTCTCGGCGAGGCTCGTGGTGTAGTGGTGGTCGCCGGCGTTGGGGTTGTACAGACGGTAGACCGGGGTGTCGGACTTCGTCGGCGCCGTCCAGCCGGTGCCTTCCGAGCGCCAGCCAAGGCGGACGAGCATGTCGCGCTCTGCTCCGTTCTTGGTGTAGAAGTGCTCGCCGCTGTTGGGGTTGTAGAGGCGGTACATGGGCTGCGTGGCGCCCGAGTCCGTGGCCAGGGCCGGTGTCGCGGGGAGGCACAGCGCCCCCGCTCCGAGGCCTGCCGCGACCGCCACTGCCGCAAGCCCGTTCCTGAGGTTGCGCATATGTTCTCCTTCCCACGGAGGGCCACCCGACTTGGCCCTGGTTCAGGGGAAGGATAGGGAGACTTCAGGCGAGGGGGGGGGGGGTGAGTTTTCCACAGATGGTCAATTTTTGTCGGCGTGTGGGATTTAGGACATGAAACTACGCCATTCAGAAACCTCAGACCAGCTGTTTGACCTCATTGCTCCGCGAGATGATAAAAGGGCGCCCATGGGGAGAGTCCCCCTGGGCGCCCCTTATGAGCGTGTATTGAGACGGGCCTACGACACGTACTCGGACATCTGCGCCTTCTTGGCGGAACGGATGAGGAACTCCGCGTTGTCGTTGGTCGCACGCAGCCCCTTGACCAGGGCGGTCGCGGCGCGCTCGGTGTTGTTCATGTTGGCGAGCACGCGGCGGATGCCCCAGATGAAGGGCTGAAGCTCCGGGTCGAGAAGCAGCTCCTCGTTGCGCGTTCCGGAGGCAATCGGGTCGATGGCGGGGTAGATCCTGCGGTCAGCGAGGTCGCGATCAAGCTTGAGCTCCATGTTGCCCGTGCCCTTGAACTCCTCGAAGATGACCTCGTCCATCTTGGACCCGGTGTCCACGAGCGCGGAGGCAAGGATGGTGAGCGAGCCGCCGCCCTCGATGTTCCTCGCCGCGCCCAGGAACTTCTTGGGCGGGTACAGTGCGGCGGAGTCAACGCCGCCGGAGAGAATCCTGCCGCTAGCGGGCATCGCGAGGTTGTACGCCCTCGCCAGGCGCGTGATGGAGTCCAGGACCACGACCACGTCCTCGCCCATCTCGACCAGGCGCTTAGCATGCTCGATCACCAGCTCGGAGACCGCGGTGTGGTTGCTCGCCGGCATGTCAAACGTGGAGGCAACCACGGTCCCGCGGATGGAGCGCTCCATGTCGGTGACCTCCTCGGGGCGCTCGTCCACGAGCAGGCAGAACAGGTGCACCTCGGGGTTGTTGGCCGTGATGGACTGGCAGATCTTCTTGAGCACGGTCGTCTTGCCCGCCTTGGGGGGCGAGACGATCAGGCCGCGCTGGCCCTTGCCGATGGGAGCCACCAGGTCGATGGCACGCCCCGTAATGGAGTCCCTGCCATGCTCCATGACCAGCCGCTCGTTGGGGAAGATGGGCGTAAGGTCGCGGAAGCGGGGCCTGCCGCGCATCTCCTCGGGCGGGCGACCGTTGATGCTGTCGATGCGATGCAGGGGCGGGTACTTGCTGTTGTTGCGGGCGGGCGAGACGGAGCCCTTCACCTCGTCGCCCGGGCGAAGGCCATACTGCCTGATGAGCTGCTGGTGCACGAAGGCGTCACCATCACCCGCCATGTAGTTGCCCGTACGGAGGAAACCGTAGCCCTCGTTCTGCATCTCGAGGATGCCCTGCACCGGCCTAAAGCCCTCGGCGAGCGCCGCCGCCTCGTAGACGGCCTCGGCCAGGTCCTTCTTGCGCACTCCCACGTAGGGAATGCCAAGGGACTGTGCCTTCTCGCGCAGCTCTGCGACCTTCATGAGCGAGACCTCGTCGCGCGTCAGGCTGGGCTCCACCTGCTGCTCCTGGCGGCGGTCCCTGCGGTTGCGACGACGGTTGGAGTTGCGGTTGCCGCCGTTACCAAAGTTGCCGTTTCCACCGTTGTGAGAGGCCTGCTGCCCCTCGTGGTTGCCCTGGCGGTCATTGCCCTGCTGTCGACCCCTGCGACGGCGCTGCTGGTGCTCCTCGCCGTGCCGCTGCTGGTGCTGGTCGCCCTCCTGCTCGCCCGCTTCGCCGGCGGCTGCGTCCGCCTCGGCAAGCGTTGCCGCGGGGGCTCCCAGAACGCGCTGACCCGCCTCGTCCTGGGCCTGCGCGGCCTCCGCGGGACGGCCGCCCTCCTCGTTGACCTGCGAGGCGTCTGTGGGCGCCTCGTCTGCGGGCTTCACCTTGCGGGGACGACCGCGGCGCCGCTTGGGCTTCTCGGCATCAGGCGTCTCCTCGTTAACGGCGGAATCACCCGCGTTGGTGTTCTGCGCGGCCTTGGGCCCCTCCTCGGTCACCTGCGGCTTAGGTGTCTCGCCCTGCTCGGGGGCATCCTCCGCCGGCTTAACCTTGCGGGGGCGCCCGCGACGCCGCTTGGGCTTCTCCTCCACAGGGGCCTCGGACGTCGTCGACGGCTGAAGCTGCAGCTCAGCCTGCTCAGGGGTTGCTTCCTCGCCCTTCTTGGCGGCCGCTTTTCGCGTGGTGCGCCTACGACGCGGCTTGGGAGCCTCCTCAGTCTGAGTGGGCTCCGTGCTCTCTTCCTGGTTGTCTTCTGCCATCAAGGCTACCTTTCTTGCGCCAGGCGACCCTTCTTCGCCGCCAGGTCCAAAGTTGTTCTCATATGGGAGAGGTGCGACTTCCCGTGCCACAAAACGGCAGTTACAGGGGGGGTGATGTTTTGCTGGAATGGCAATGCCAGGCTCACATGCGTCGCGACCTCGCGCAACGAGCCGAATATAGCATAACCGCGTCGCGATGCCAGCATGCGACATGAAAAATCGCCCGATCTCGCTGCCAAAGGCTGGATTTCGGGCGATTTGCATTCATTCTCTTGCGGTGGGACAAACTACTCCGCAGCATCCTCCGACTGACGCTTTCTCGAACGCGGGCCACGCCTGACGACGACGTCGGAAATCTTGGCCTTCAGGTCCTCCACCTTGGCCCATCCGCTCTCGGTGAGCCTGATGTTCACAAAGCGGGAGCCAGGCACCTCTGCGCTCTTGGTTACGACGCCCTCCTCCACCAGGGTCGAGACGGACATGGACACCGTGGGCTGAAGCAGGCCCAAGGCGTTGACCAGGTCGGAGATGGTCAGGCCCTCCTCCCCGCCCATCGAGAGACCCAGGAGCGTGAGCTCGCCGGCCATGCAGGGGATGGCACCCATGGCGTCGATGTAGCGGCAGATGCGGTCCGCCGTCGTGCGGCTGAGCGACTGACCGGGCACGATCTGCGCACGGGTGCGCTCGCAGAGGTCACGCACGCAGGCACGCCCCTCGTCGGTGACGGTGCAGACCACGTTGCGACGGTCGACGCTCCCCTTGACGCTGCTGATGAGCCCCAGGTTGGAGAGGTGCTTCGTCCTGTGCGTCATGGTCGGCCTCAGGGCGCCCTGGTACTCGGCGATCTCCGAGGTCTTGAGACCGCGACCCGAGAGCGTCAACCTGCAAAGGATGGCGAACTCGCTGAAGGTCAGGCGCCTCTTGGCCTCTATGTCCTGCCTCACGAGGTTGTATGCCCTGCGTATGGACATGTACTCACGAAGCTCCATGCGGCATCCCCATCTCCCGTGACCTAAAGGGGGACGCCTCGTCACGATGGTGGCGAGGCGTCCCGCACTCGGTTCCAACGTTTATCTGACCATACCCCTAGTTGCTGGGGGTCCATCCTTGCAGGATGGCATAGTTCACTTCGCTGAAACCTAAATGTTTAACGAGCGCAGAATTACATCACATCCGGGGCGGTGACACCGATGAGCCTGAGGGCAACCTCGAGGTTCACGCGCACGGCGTCGATCGCCGCGAGGCGGGCGCGGGAGAGGCCCTCGTCCACCGGGCGCCCCTCGCTGGGGAGCACCTGGCACGCGGCGTAAAACCCGTGGAAGTCACCGGCGAGCTCCTCGCAGAAGTGCGTGAGACGGAACGGGGCGCGGTCGCGCGCGGCGCCGGCGATGAGCTCGGGGAACTCGGAGAGCTTGCGCGCGAGGGCAGCCTCGGTGGGATCGGTCAGGAGCGAGAGGTCGTAGTCGGGGCCAATGGCCTTCTGGGCAACGGCCTCCATGCCCATCTCCTGGGCCTGCTCCTCGGTGACGCCAGCCGCCCTGCGGAGGATGGAGCAGATGCGTGCGTGCGCGTACTGCACGTAGTACACCGGGTTGGAGTTGTTCCTCTGCTTCACTGCCTCGATGTCGAAGTCGATGGTCTGGTTGGAGGACTTGGAGATGAGCGTGTAGCGTGTGGCATCGACGCCGACCTCGTCGATCAGCTCCTGGAAGGTGACCATGGTGCCCTTGCGCTTGGACATGCGGACGGGCTCGCCGTTGCGGAGCAGGTTGACGAACTGCCCCAGGTCGACCTCGAACTTGCCGGGGTAGCCCAGCGCGTCGCACACGTTGGTGACGCGGGCGATGTAGCCATGGTGGTCGGCACCCCACAGGTCGATGGAGTAGTCGTCGCGCTGGAACTTGTTCCAGTGGTAGGCGACGTCGGAGGCGAAGTAGGTGTACTCGCCGTTGGACTTGATGAGCACGCGGTCCTTGTCGTCGCCAAAGGCGGTCGACTTGAACCAAAGGGCACCGTCGTCGGTCTTGTAGAGGTAACCCATGTCATCCAGGCGCTTGAAGGCGCGGTCGACCTGCGAGGTGCCCGACTCGTCCTTCACGTAGAGGGAGCGCTCGGAGAACCAAAGGTCAAAGTGGCAGCGGACCTCGTCGCACGTGGCCTTGATGCGGGCGAGCATCTTCTTGTAGGCGCGCTCGCGGAACTCTGCGTCGCGGGTCTCCTGGTCGGCGTCAACCCACTTCTCGCCGTCCTCCTGGTAAAACTCGCGGGCGATCTCGACAATATAGTCGCCGCCGTAGGAGTTGCCCCCCAGGGCCTCATTGAACTCGTCCATGTACGGGTGGTTCTCGGGGTGCTCGTCCGTCTCGTCGTCCACGTACGCCTCGCGGTCCTTGAGGAGCTTGTCGTACGCCTGTTCAACGGTGACGCCATCCTCGTGCATGATCTGCACAAGCTGGAGGTACCGCTTGGCGACCGAGCGCCCGAAGACGTCCATCTGCGAGCCGTGGTCGTTGATGTAGTACTCGCGGTCGACGTGGAAGTTTGCGTGCTCCAGCACGTTGCACATGGAGTCGCCCAGGGCTGCCCAGCGACCGTGCCCAACGTGGAGAGGGCCGGTGGGATTTGCCGAGATGAACTCGTAGTTGACCTTGAGGCCATGGCCCTCGTCGCACTTGCCCCAGTCGTCGCCTGCCTCGCGCACGGTGCGGAAGACCTCGTTGTTGGAGGCGGCGCTCAGGTAGAAGTTGATGAAGCCGGGGCCCGCGACCTCGACCTTGGAGACCTGCGGGTCCTCGGGCATGTGGCTCACGATGGCAGCGGCGATCTTTGCGGGGGCCATGTGCGCCAGGCGGGCGGAGCGCAGGGCGACGGTCGTGGACCAGTCGCCGTTGGAGCTGTCCGCCGGTCGCTCGACGCCGAGGTCCTCCACCTCGAACTCCGGCAGGTCGCCCGCTGCCTGCGCAGCGGAAATGGCTTGCTTCACAAGCCCCTCGATCGTCTCTGGCATGAAATCTCCTTAGGTCGTGCCAAAAATGCAGAAGAACGCATACTTAGTGACTGAGTTTATATCAGGCACAAGCCATGGTGGGTTCCCATTTGCAAATGAGTCAGATTCGACTTGCCTGAACCCACCGCCCTAGCTGCGACCCGACGCGCGACGCTCCCGGCGCGCGAGCTCGGAGCGCGTGCGCGCGAGGCCAAGCTCGAGTCCAACCGGATACGTCTGCGGGTTGAGGAAGCGCTTGACCGCGGGGTCGAGCCTCATGAGCGCCTCGCGGCAGCGCGCCTTGGCGGCCTCGATCCCCTCCGCGCCTTCGCAACCCTCGCCGCGGTCCACCAGCTGGGTCAGGAGCTCGCGCGGCTCGGCGTCGCCCATGTCGTAGCTCACGTACTCGTCCAGGACGTCCACCATCGCCGTGGGGTCGTCTCCCGCCACCGCGTCGTCCACGATCATGTCGCCCACCGGGCAGCCCGACGCGTCGTAGAACCTCCTCACGTGCTGGACTCCCGGGATGGTCCGCTTGTATGCGGTCTCGGAGAGCTTGATCACGGGCTCCCACGGGCTGTCGTGCGAGGCGCGCGTGGCGCTCAGCTTGTAGACGCCGCCGAGCGAGGGCTGCGGGTCGCAGGTGGCAAGCTTGGTGCCCACCCCAAACGAGTCGATGGGCGCACCCTGGGCAAACAGCGACTGGATGGTGTACTCGTCCAGGTCGTTGGATGCCGAGATCTTGACATAGGGGAGACCCGCCGCGTCAAACTCGCGGCGCGCCTCCTTGGTGAGCTTGGCGAGGTCACCCGAGTCGATGCGGATTGCGGCGAGGCGCTCTCCCCTCTCCTCCATCTCCTTGGCGACGGTGATGGCGTTCTTGATGCCCTGGTGAACGTCGTAGGTGTCGAGCAGAAGCACGCAGTTCTTGGGCATCGACTCGGCGAAGGCCCTGAACGCGTCGAGCTCGCTCGGAAACGCCATGACCCACGAGTGGGCGTGCGTGCCAAAGACGGGAATGCCGTAGATCTTGCCAGCCAGCACGTTGGACGTGGAGCTGGCGCCGGCGATGTAGGAGGCGCGCGCGACCGCAAGACCGCCGTCCGGGCCTTGGGCGCGCCTCAGGCCAAAGTCGGAGACCGGATGGCCTTCCGCCGCATGGACCACGCGGGCGGTCTTGGTGGCAACGAGCGTCTGGAAGTTCACCAGGTTGAGAAGGGCGGTCTCGAGCAGCTGGCAGTCGATGATGGGGCCCTCGACCCTCACCATGGGCTCGCGGGGGAACACCAGGTCGCCCTCGGGAACCGCCCAGACCGAGACCCGCATGTGGAAGTCGCGAAGGTAGTCGAGGAAGCCGGCCTTGAACATGGGACCGCCGCCCGGCGCCTGGATTGAGGCGAGGTAGTCGATCACGTCGTCCTCAAAGACGAAGTTGCTCACGAGGTCCGCGATCTGCCCCATGCCGCACGCCACGGCGTAGCCACCACCAAAGGGGTTGTCGCGGAAGAAGACGTTGAAGCATGCCTCGGCGTCGACCATCCCCGATTCCCAGAAGCCCTGAGCCATGGTGAGCTCGTAGAGGTCAGTGTTGAGCGATACGTCATGTGGGTTCGTTCGGTCTGTCAGTGCCATGGTGCCTTCCCTTCGAGAGGCGCCCCGCCACGCACACAGCGCGACGGGGCGCACCCGGGTTACCTTCCCAAATTCATGACCAGGATGATCGCGACGGCGACCGCGATGATCCCGACAAGGACAATCTTCTGCCCCAGGGGCATCTTGAGGTCGTCGTCGGGCTCCATGATCTTCGCGTTGCGCTCGCGGACCTCGCGGATGCGCCTGTCCTCCTCGGCGTCACGCTGGGCCTTCTCGCGCTCCCGCTTGAGCCGCTCGAGCTCGGCCCGCTCCTGTGCGGCACGGCTCGCCTCCTCGCGCTGGGCCTTCTCCCGGCGCAGCGCCTCCAGCTCCTCGCGCTCCTCGTCGGTCAACGGCTTGGTGTCGTCTGCCATCGCACGCATCCCTTCCCGGCCCGCGTCCGTGCGGGCCACATAGGCAAGTCTAAGGTTAGCCCTTGTCGCCCAGTTCGGGGCCGCGCACCCCAGTCGCGTCGAAGGCGGGCACAAAGCTCTCGGACACCGTACCCCCCTGCTGCCACCACATGCGCTCAAACCCCAGGTCGTCGGCGTGGTCCAGGACCTCCTCGTACTCGTCGTCCGTGACGGTGCGCGCAAGCGCGCCGCCCGCCTCCCGACACTGGCGGTTGGGGGTGTACTGGTTCATCACCGAGAGGTCGACCTCGTTGCCGCAGAGTTCCCACACGCGGTCGAGCACCGCCTTGGAGTCGTCCGCGTGACCCGGGAGCACCAGATGCCTCACCACGATCCCCCTGAGCATGCGGCCGTCCTCCCCCAGCAGCCTGCCGCCCTTGGAGCGAAGCGAGGCGAGCATGCGCCCAAGGGCCCTGTGCGCCACCTCAGGGTAGTCGGGCGCCTTGGAGAGCCTGCCGGAAAGCTCGCGCGAGGCGTACTTGTAGTCGGTGAGCCAAACGTCAATCACGTCGCCCATCGCATCCACGACCTCGGAGGTCTCGTACCCGGAGGTGTTGCACACGATGGGAAGCGTGAGCCCCGCGTCGCGGGCGAGACCAACCGCCTCCCTCACGTGCGGGGCAAAGTGCAGGGGGGTCACCAGGTTGATGTTGAGCGCGCCCTGCCCCTGGAGTTCGAGCATCATCTGGGCGAGGCGGGAGGTCGAGACGGGAAGCCCAAAGCCCTCCTGCGAGATCTCGTGGTTCTGGCAGAACACGCAGCGCAGGGGGCATCCCGTGAAGAAGATGGCTCCCGAGCCCGCCTCTCCCGAGATGGGGGGCTCCTCCCAGTAGTGGAGGGCGCAGCGGGCGACCCTCAGCGTCGCCGTGGCGCCACAGAACCCCGCGACGCCCTCGAGCCTCCGCGCCCCGCACGCGCGTGGGCAGAGGCTGCATCGCCTGTACGAATCGGCCGAGACCATCCCGCTTCCTCCCTCGCAACGGGTGCCGGAGGGGGCATCCCGCCCCGGGAGACCCGCCGGCCAGCCGCCTCCGACGATGGGGCAGCGCGGCATGCGCCTCTCGGACAAGACCCTCAGACGCAGCTCCCCGCCTAAGGAAAGGGCACCCTGGCGAAGCCAAGGTGCCCTGCATTCACATGGTGGAGATGAAGGGATTCGAACCCTCGGCCTCTGCCTTGCGAAGGCAGCGCTCTCCCAGCTGAGCTACATCCCCAGGCGCGTTTTCGCGCAAGAGGTAGTATCCCGATTTCCACGGCGGGTGTCAACCACTTTTCGCAACCAAATGAAATGTCGCCCCCTGCGGTCGCGTAATGAACCCACCTCTCAAAAAGGTGGGTGCCCTCGTCGTCTCTTCCAGCTTCCCCAACAACGGGGGATGCCTGTACTAAGAGCGATATATGGGCTCCCTCGAAACGCTTGTCGGTTCACCCTTTATTGCTCCGCAGGGGGTCGACGTCTTCAATATACGAGAACCTCGCCACAATGCCAGTCTTGACTTGGGGAGCGGCATCGCAAAGACTTGTGAGTTGCGAGCGTTCGCGCGGCTTCAGCCAGCCAAGACCTTTGTGGACGTTCCCCCTCCCCATCCTTGGCGCAACCTGCGCAGCTCTCATGCCACATGTGCTTTTCCACGCTGGCACGGCACTTTGTTCCCCCTGGATGAACATCCTGTATCATGAACGGGTCTATGCGGCGTCTATGCAGGCGGAGGGGTGAGAAGCGCGTGATTCAGTCTTGGGTCTCGTACCTATGCGTGTTTGCCGCGGCGCTTCTCACCTCGCTTGCCCTCACCCCGGCAGCGGGCAAGATCGCCTGGAGGCTTGGCGCGGTCGACTACCCAAGCGCCAGGAGGATCAACAAGAGGCCCATCCCGCGCATGGGCGGCATCGCGGTGTTCTCCGGCATCATCGCCGCGTTCGTGGTCCAGTACCTTGGCTCCGTCTACCTGGGATGGCCACCCGTCCTCATCCCGAGCCCCCACCTCGAGAGCCTGCGCTACGAGGGTATTGCGCTGGGGTTCGCAATCATCTTCGTCACGGGAATGCTGGACGACGTGTTTCAGCTCAAGCCCCTCCAGAAGCTCCTCGGTCAGGTCATTGCGGCATCAGTCGCCGCCTTCGCGGGTTGCGTCATCGGCGTGATCGTAAACCCCTTCACCGGCGGCCCCCTCGAGCTCGGTTGGCTCGCCTACCCCATCACGATCGTCTACCTCGTCGCGTACGTGAACATCTTCAACCTCATCGATGGCCTGGACGGCCTGGCATCCGGCATAGCCGCCATCGCGAGCCTGACGATGTTCATCCTGTCGTATCTTGCCCGCCGCGGCGATGCCGCGAGTCTCTCGATTGCAATCCTGGGCTCGACGCTCGGGTTCCTGCGCTACAACTTCCACCCAGCCAGCATCTTTCTCGGTGACTCCGGATCGCTCCTCATAGGTTATGCCCTCGGTGCGGCGTCCCTGCTCTCCGTCACCCGCGTCGCGGGCCTCACCACGATCATCGTCCCCCTGGTCATCGCCGCCGTTCCCATCATCGACACGTTCTCCGCCATCGTCAGGCGCTGGAGGGCGCACGTGAGCATTGGCCAGGCCGACCGCGGCCACATCCACCACCGCCTCATCTCCGAGGGCTTTGACCAGAGGGAGGCGGTGCTGTTCATGTATGCCTGGACTGGCGTGCTCTGCCTGGGCAGCATCGTAATGACCCAGGTCTCGCTCTGGCCCCGCATGCTCATCTTCGCTCTGCTCCTGGTGGTCTCCGCAATCATCGCGCGCCACCTCCACCTGTTCCGGCCCGTCCTCCTGCACCACACCAACCCCAAGACTGGAGACGACGAGCTCATCTCCCCCCAGGATCCGGACTTCAAGGCCGAGGAGGAGCGCCTGGAGGAGCGGGAGCACTTCCATCACCACCACCAGGACGAGGACTAGCCCCTGGGTGGTGCGCGCTCGTCCCCATTACAGTCAAGCTGAAGCCAGAGCGGTAGCCCCGAGAACCCAAGGGAACG
>CAJMNO010000025.1 GCA_905214865.1 uncultured bacterium
ATCCCCTCGGGAAACCCGCTCCGAAGGGTTGACGAAACTATAGGAACACCCCCCGAGACCTCGTTCATCGCGACGTTATAGCCGTACAGGTCGATGGCGCGCTGCGCGTCCACGAACACGCCGGCGAGCCTGAGGGACGCCTCGGCGAGCGACTCGGAGTCCTCGACCTGGATGCGACGGTCCTCCAGCTGGCGCTCTGCCTGCTCCGCCCGCTCGGTCGCCTCGTCCAGCTGGGCGTGCAGGCGCTCGTTCTCCTCCATGGCGTCGCGCAGGAGCTGAAGCAGCTGCACGCGGTCGAGCTTGCGGAGGTCGAGGTCGTCGCCGGACGCAATGTCGGCGGAACCGCCCTCGGCACCCTTGCGGGCCTTGCGCTTACCCTTTGCCTTGAGCTTGGACTTGGGCGCCTTGTCGGTGGCATCAGGCTTGCCCATGTCCACGCCCTCCCCCAGGTTCGTGGCAGGGGTCCTCGGTTCCTCGGCGGCACGGGACACCCCGCCCGAGGCAGCAGACCCATTGGTGTCATATTTCGCAACCCTGCCGACGGATGGACGTGGCACGAGGACGAGGAGGGCTCCGATGCCGAAGCCAGCGGCAAACAGCCCGAGAACGGCGGGGCTCATGCCTAGGGGCATGTCTCCTCCCTCCCCCGTCACTCCTAAACGTGCGTACCGTCTCCAAAGCGGCAAATCCTGCGAGTCCCAAGTGGTTGGACAAATAGACCAGCACCCCTTGTAGCCAAGCAGGTTTGGTTACTGTTCCTGAAGAATAACCCAGTCATTTCTGAAAAGGAACCCACCATCTTTTACGCGTTTGTAAAAATGTGTGGCACATATTGACTTTTAATTGCTAGTTCGATGTGGTAATTATCGAATTTGGACACATCGTTTCCAATATGTCGTAGCTAACGGCGAACGATTCCTTTAGATGTTTTGTTTGAACATGTGCTAGGACCATAGCGATTTTCCTGCGAAAACCCTTGTACACATCTAAGGCGCCCTGGTCGTTTTCATGACATTTTGACGATAGCGTGATCTTCGCGAACAACCTTATCCCTAGGTGAGGGACTTATTTCAATAATAAATTTTGAGATTGTGGATGGGGATCCCAGGGGATCCTTCCCCTGTCCCAACGACGGGTTTGGCCTTGGGGAAAGCGACCTCCGACAGATACGGGCACAGAAGCAGCCTCATAAGCATGCATCCGTGCGAGGGTTGTCGCCAATACAGGACCATTGCTCGGGATGCGACTAAGCCGGGACGGAATGTTCCGCCTGAAAATCGCCAGATTTGGCTAATTAACGGCCTTAAATTGACCAATCTTGGCTAAAATCAGGTGGTAACCAGTTCTGGGCGAATCTGGAGGGAAACAGTGGATCGCGACTTGATGGATAACCTCATAGCCTGGAAGAGCTCTCCCAGGAGGAAGCCGCTCGTCCTCAATGGAGCCCGCCAGGTGGGAAAGACTTGGCTTCTAAAGGAGTTCGGACGACTCCACTTCGCTAACGTTGCCTACGTGAGCTTTGACAACAACCCACAGATGGCAGCCCAGTTCGACGGGGACTTTGACACGTCGCGCATCCTCACGGCATTGCAGGCAGAAGCGCGCCAGCGCATCACGCCTGGAGAGACTCTCGTCATATTTGATGAGATTCAAGAATGCCCCAAGGCTCTGACGTCTCTGAAGTACTTCTGCGAGGACGCTCCCGAGTATGTTATTGCCGCCGCAGGGTCGCTTCTTGGCATCACGCTCCACTCCGGCACTGGGTACCCCGTGGGAAAGGTCAACACCCTCGAGCTACACCCCCTGACGTTTTGTGAGTACCTCGATGCTATCGGAGAGGGTTTGCTTCGCGAGGTGATCGACCAGGGCGACGAGAAGGCGATCGATTCATTCTCGGCAAGGTTGACCTCACTCCTGAAGAGCTACTACTTTGTGGGCGGAATGCCTGAGGCGGTGGAGGTCTTCGCCGATACGAGGAGACTTGCCGACGCCCGGGACGTGCAGAACGAGATCCTTCTTGGCTACGAGCGCGACACCTCAAAGCACCTTGACCTACGCGAGACTGAATTTACCCTAGCGGCCTGGAACTCGATCCCGGCTCACCTGGGCAGGGAGAACAAGAAGTTCGTTTTCGGTCACATACGCGATGGTGCGAGGGCACGCGACTACCGCTCTGCCATCACGTGGCTGTGCGAGGCTGGCATTACAACGAGGGTGCCGCGTGTTGCCAAGCCCGGAATTCCACTCTCGGCTTATGCGGACGAGAGCGCCTTCAAGCTCTTCTCCGTGGATGTTGGCCTTCTTGCCGCCATGTCGCAGCTTGATGAGTCGAGTGTGGTCAACGGCAACGCGCTGTTCACAGAGTTCAAGTGCTCCCTCACCGAGCAGTACGTGTGCCAGGAGCTCGTGGCGACGGGCTTCTCTCCCTGCTACTGGTCAGCGGAGAACTCGTCTGGCGAAATTGACTTCATGGTGCAGCACGGAGGATACGTCTATCCCATCGAGGTCAAGGCTGAGGAGAACCTTAGGGCAAAGAGTCTCGCCGCCTTCAACAGGACGCATGAGGGGATGCGGTGCAGGCGCTTCTCGCTCTCGGGATTTCGCGACGAGGGTTGGATGCGCAACGTCCCTTTGTACTCCATCGGCAACGTCAGGAATTGGACGTGCTGAGTCCTGGTTGGCTTCTGAGGCTTATGGTACCAATAATCGAAGTTCCGCCTGAAAATCGCCAGAACTGGCTAAAGTACGGCCTTAAAATGACCATTCTTGGCTAAAAACAGGCGATGACTGGTTTGGACAGACCTCATGGGACGCGGCAACCTCACCAAGGGCGGGCTTCGCGAGCGGGTGCCAGCGGATATGCCCTGGGATGCACGACCCGCGCGGCCGCGCGCTAGCGCGACGGGTGCCGCTCGGCAAAGCGCTCCGCCGTCACGGGGAGCTCGGTGAGCGTGAAGTTGTTACTCTCCCCTACTATCACGGCGATTCCCGCGTTGGGGGTCTTGATGGTCTCGCTCATGAGCTTGCGGCGCAGATGGCTCACGGGATAGTACTCGAGCAGCACGTACCTAAAGAACGCCCCATGGCACACCACGAGCACGTTGTCGCCGTCCGCCGCCTGGTCGAACATTCTCCCGAACGCGCTGCGGACCCGACCGCGCACCTGCTCGCCCGTCTCCCCTCCGTAGGGGGAGAAATCCTGCCGAACGAAGCAGCGCGCGAACTTGAGCCTGTTACCGGCGTACGGCTTGCCGTCGAGGTCGCCGAAGTCGAACTCGTGCAGGTCGTCGAGGGGCTCAATCTCCATGCCGCGCCCCGCGGTCACGATGCGGGCGGTCTCCATCGCGCGGCCCAGCGGGGAGCTGTAGCAGCGGGAAAGGGGGATGGGCGCGAGGGCGCGCGCGGTGGCCTCGATCGCGGGGATGGACTCGCGGACCAGGGGCGCGTCGACGCGGCCGCCCTGGATGATTCCGTCGCGGTTGAACTCGGTCCGCCCGTGCCGGACGTAGTAGAACGTGACCCGCTTCATGACTGCCTTGCACCTCTTCCCTTCCGTCGGCCGAGATATGACTATACGGCACACTGTCGTGACTGACGAGGCTGGTCACGTCTGCGGCAGGGGCTGGGTGCGCGGCTTTGAGGCTTGCGATGGGGTCGTCGGCGGGTGCCTGCTGAGGAAAGCCGAGTATTGGCAATCGTGGGGGAGTTTCAGCTGAGGAAAGCCGAGTATTGGCAATGAATGGGGCGGTCCAAGGCGCTCTGGCTGCCAATACTCGACATTCCTCAGCGCTCAACGACTCCCAATTGCCAATACTCGACATTCCTCAGCACCCTTCGCGCCCGAGGCGTGCGGAGGCTGCCACGGCTCGGGTTTTCTAAGCATCCCGCGCGCCAAGGGACGCCCCGGGGTCCCGCGACGGCATCGGCCCAGGGTCCCGGGCACCCTCCGGCCCGTGACCCTGGGCCGCACTCCAATCGACCGGCCCCCTACCGGAGCGACCCGTTTGCCATGCGGTCGAAGCGACGGAACCCAAAGCCGCCCATCTGGAGGATGGCGGCGACGAGACCGAGGAGGCTCCAACCCAGCGCCATGTGCGCGATCTGCGCCGTCATGACCGCGCGCAGGGCCTCGTTGGCGTAGACCAGCGGGTTTGCCAGAACGATCACCTGGAGCACGGGGATGGCAGAGAGGCTCTGCCACGAGAAGAAGATGGCCCCCAGGAACACCACCGGCATGAGGAACCCGGGGAACATGGCCGCGATCTGGTTGGGCTTGATGATGGTTCCCACCAACAGTCCGAGCGTGGCAGAGGCAAGCGAGATGAGCACGAGCACCAGCACCAGCAGCGGAATCTGCGCCGGTCCCATGGTCACGTCGATCCGGCTCCCCATGAACAGGAGCGAGATGGGCAGGACGATGAGCCCGCCGACAAACGACTCGATAATGCCCACGAGCATCTTGGCCACGGCCACGAGACGGGACGAGACGGGCGCCTGGAGACGGTCCTCGATCTCGTGCAGGTTGTTGAAGTCCATGGTGAGGGGCACGGCGGTGCCGTGGATCCCGGTGATGAGCATGCTCATGCCCACCATCCCGGCAAACATCTGGGACGGGAAGGTCTTGGGCAGCACCCCGAGCGTGGGAAGCACGTAGCCGTAGGTGAGGATGAGGATAAACGGGAGCATGGCCACGCGGAACACGAACTCCCACATGTCTCGCAGCTGGATGAGGAGGTCGCGCTGCACCATCGCCCAGAACGCACCCCTCGCCAGGCTTGCGCGACTGCCGTCGCGGGCGGCCTTGGAGCCGGATGCCACGTTCCTCTCCCCCAGGGCTTCCTTAGTCATTCTGGTTCATCCCCTTTCCCGTGAGGTAGACGAACACGTCGTCGAGCGTCGTCTGCTTCAGGCTGATGTCACTCACCGCGAGTCCCTGGCCCTCCGCCCAGCGGAAGAGCTCGTCAAAGTCCGGGCGCGTCGCGTCTATGTACAGGGCGAGCGAGGCCCCGTGTGCCTTGGCGCGCGACACGTCGGGGAGCGCCTGGGCGGAGG
Source organism: uncultured bacterium (assembly GCA_905214865.1). Taxonomy (GTDB): domain Bacteria; phylum Actinomycetota; class Coriobacteriia; order Coriobacteriales; family Atopobiaceae; genus Olsenella_H. The sequence continues at coordinate 5,053 of CAJMNO010000025.1, forward strand.
CGACCACCGCGTCGTCCACGCGGGAGAGGCCCATGGTCACGATCGTGGAGCTGGGCACCAGGGCCTTGAGCTCGCGCGACGTCCCCCTCGCCACGATCTGCCCGTGGTTGACGATTGCCATGTGCTGGGCAAATCGGTCGGGCTCGTCCATGTAGTGGGTGGTGAGGAAGATGGTGGTACCCGCCTCGCGGTTGAGGGCGAGCATCTCGCGCCACAGGATCTCGCGGTAGTTGGGGTCCAGGCCCGTGGTCGGCTCGTCCAGGAACAGCACCTTGGGCGTGTGCATCATGGCGCGGGCGATCTTCAGGCGCTGCGCCATACCGCCCGAGTAGCTGCGGACATAGTCGTTCTGGCGGTCGGCGAGGCCGAACTTCTCCAGGTACTCGTCCGCCTTGCGGTCTGCCTCGCGCCGGCCCATGCCAAAGTAGCGGGCGTGGAAGATGAGGTTCTCCCGCGCGGTGAGGCCGCGGTCGAGGTTGTTGTGCTGTGCCACCACGCCGATCTCGGCGCGGGCGCCCACCGGGTCGTCGGTGACGGAGCGACCGTCCAGCACGATGCTGCCACCCGTGACCGCGAGCTGCGTGGTGAGCATCGAGATCGTGGTGGACTTGCCGGCGCCGTTAGGCCCAAGGAAGCCAAACACCTCGCCGCGAGGCACGTCAAAGCTGATGCCGCGCACCGCCTCGATGGTGCCGCCGCCCCTCTCGTGATAGGTCTTCCTGAGGTCGCGGACCTCAAGGATGCTGTCTGCCATGGAATCGGCCCCCTCCCGTCCGCGATGCCGCGGCGGTTCTCCATATACCCCCATGGGGTATCTTTCGTTGCGACAGACACTATACCCCTTGGGGGTATTTATGACGCGGAAATCTGAGAAACTTCTCGGCGGCACGAAAGCGTGACGGTAGGCGAGAGGGACGGGGCGACGCCGCCGGGAACCAACCCGCCGGCAGCGCGTCTCGCCCGTTGGGTTCGTCTTGTGCCGCGATTTTCGTCCGTAAAAACGGCCGTATTTATTTGCGGTTGCTCTTACGGACGTGAGTCAGATTCCCCGTGAATGCGGGAGTAGCCGAGAGAGAAGGAGCCCGGGCTGGTTTCCCAACCCGGGCTCCGACGAGCTATGGGATTACCCCTAGCGGCGACGCCTGCGGGCGCGCACGCCGAGCGCGACCGAGCCGGCACCCAGTCCTGCTAGCGCGACGCAAGCCGTCAGGCTGGTGGGATCGGAGGTCTTGGGCAGAAGGCCAGTGCCCTTGGCCGCCTGCCCCTTCTTTGCGGAGGCGGCGACGTTCGTCTCGTCCTCCGCCCCTCCCTCGTTGTGGTTGGGGTTGTTGTTGATGTTGGGGTCATTGGTGGCGCCACCGTTGTTGGTGTTGCCGCCGTTGTTGTCTCCGGAGTTCCCGTTGTCGGGCTTGCCCGAGGTGGGCAGATAGCTCGCGGTGAGGCTGCCATCGAACCCGTTGGTCGGGATGCTCGCGCTGACCGAGGCGGCGTTGATGTCAAACGTGTAGGTGCCGTCGTGGCTCACATACTCCTGGTCGTAGGGAAGGAGAACGAGCGCAAGGCGGTGCCCCTGCGCCACGGTGTAGACGTTGGGCTGCAGGTACAGGGTGTAGCTGTTGTACTTGCCCTTCTCGAGCTTGATGGAGCCGCTGGCGGTCTGGCTCTCGAACCCACTCTGGGGGTTGGCGAGATCGACCCAGCCGCGCTCGATCACCTTGGCCTTGGTGGGGGTGGCGGAGAACTGCTTCACGTCGATGATGTCCAGCCCGCACGCCATGAAGTAGTCGTTGGCCTTGACCGTCTGGACGGGCACCTTGCCCCAGCGGCTGCTGGTGGAGTCGTAGGCGCCAAAGTCCTGGTCGGACACGTCCAGGAGCATTGCGGTCACCGGCATGTTGTCGGATTCGGGCGTGATGGCGGAACTGCGGGGAGAGGCGTCGTCCTTCTCGCCCGTGGCCTCACCAAACGCGGCGTCGAACTTAACGCTCACGGTGCCCTTGATGGTCACGTCCTGGTCGAACGCCGGGGTGACGAAGGTGGCGTTTGAGGAGCTGGAGGCGTTGGCGATCTTCTCGTGGAAGGGGCGCCAGGAGTCGGGCGAGGACGCGTCCAGGGTCAGGCCCGCACCGGCGTAGTCGGAGCTGAGCGAGATGGTGTCCCTGTCCGCCGAGGAGCCCAGCTTGAGCGCCGTGTTTGTGGAGTAGCTGTCGTAGGCGTTCCACACGTTGGCATCGAGGTTGCTCTGGGCCAGGACCTCGGGCATGTCCTGGGCACCGTTGTCGACGTCGTACAGGTAGTGCGAGAACCAGCGGTTGAGGACGTCGTCGTAGCTTTGGTCACCGGTCATGACCAGGTAGCTGTTGTTGGAGTTGGGGGTCATGTGCGCGCCTTGATGCAGGAGGAGCTTGGTGTTGACCCCCGCCGCCTTGAGGCTGCGATACATCATCTCGAAGTGCTTGGTGGTCACGTTCTGGTCGTTGAGGCCGTGGACGACGAGGGCGGGGCACTTGAAGTTGTTGTTGCCCACCGTGTAGTCGCGGTTTGCCCACACGTCCGAGTAGTCCGACCCGCCGCGCAGCGTGTCGTCCTGAAGCTGGTGCAGGTAGTTGCCGTAGCCGTTCTCGATGGTGTTCCAATCGTCCGTGTCGATGTAGCGGCCGGCGCAGTAGACCGCGAGCGAGCTCAGCTGGTCACCGGGGAAGTCGGAGGTCCTGGTGCCCTGGCAGTTGTAGTAGTCGTACCAGCTGGCGATGCCCGAGACGGGGACGATGGTCTTGAGGCCCTCGACGCCGGTCTGCGCGAGGCCGAAGTCGGTGGTGCCACCGTAGGAGCGGCCGGTCATGCCCACATTGCCGTTGGACCAGTCGGCAGGAAGCTGGCAGGTGCCCTCGCGGTCGGCAAATCCCTGCCTGTCACCGTGGAGCCACTCGATGATGCACTTGAAGGCGTCGATCTCGACGTCCGAGCCGCAGGTCTCGAAGCCGTCGGAACCACGGGTGCCCAAGCCAGCCGCCTCGACGACCGCATAGCCGCGGCAGAGGTAGTAGTCGTACCAGTCGAGCGTCTCGTAGTCCATGAACGGATCGGTGAGGTTGCCCTGGTCGTCGTAGCCGGACTCGTAGGGGCTCACGTAGTACCACTCGGAGGACTTTGCCTTGGCGGCCGCCCCCATGGTGGTGGTGGAGCTGCTCGGCACATGGACCTGCCCCTTGCTGTGGAGCTTGGCCATGTCGTAGCCCTCGCCGCCGGGGACCTTTGAGATGTCGCCAAACGGGGTGCAGCCGGAGATGTAGGGACGTGCCTCGAAGATGGTCGCAGCCTTGTAGTCTCCGCGGGCGGCCGCGCGCGGAAGCTGGACCACCGCCTTCACCATGTCCTGCTTGCCGTCGCCGTCCGTGTCGTAGTTTGTCTCGACCCACACGCTGTAGCGGATGATGTCAGAGTCCTCGTTGGAGTACTTGTCCTCCTCCACCGCGCCAGTCGTGAAGGGGAAGATGGGCTGTGCCATGCCGTTGAGGAAGAGGGGCTGCTTCACCTGGGCGTGGGCGGCAGCCTTGAACGTGTTGACCGTCTCCCTCATCTTGAGGAACGCGTTGCCCGTGCAAGGGGCGGAGAGGTCCGTGTCATAGCCCACGATGCCCATGTTGATGGCGAGGCCACGGTTGTCCTCGGGCTTGTAGCCGGTGAGGTCCTCGCCCAGGTTAACGCTGCCGATGACGGCATCGATCGCCGCGGCGAGGGTCGCCTGCTGCTGGTCGTCGCCCTCGGCGGGCTGCTGACCAAGCGCTGCCTTGAGCTGTGCGACGGTGATGGGGTCATCGGTTGCCGCGACGTCAGAGGCGGGCGCCTCGGCTTCCGCCTCGGACTCGCTGGCGTCGGCAGTGGGCTGGCTGCCGGCGGAATCGGCCTGGGGCTGGGATGCGTCGTTGCTCTCCCCCGTCGCCTCGGACGCCGGTGCGGACGAGCCGTTGTCGAGCTGCCCCTGCTGGGCCCCCTGCTCCGCCAGGATGGCTTGCGTCTCGGCGATTGCCTGGACGGGCATTCCCGCGAGGCCAAGGCTCAGGCTCAGCACGACGCTGAGCAAGAGACGTGCCTGCGCGGCGAACTTCTTGCGCATTCTCTCCTCCTAAAACGTTGACGAAATAGTACGGAAACACACAGGCTGGACTCTAGCAAAGGCGCGTGTATTGCCATTTCAAAGCCAGTTTTAATTCGATGAACGGTAAGCGTATGGAGAATGTTTTCCTGTAATCTGTATGCATGCTTATGATTGTTTCCGCCATTTTCCCAACATTTATGTAATTGAATGTTTGGTTGTCTCCCCGCATCACTTTGGGCAAGCGGTTGGCTGCCTCCAAGCGGCCACGTCGCGCGCTCTGGCACCAGGGTTCGCGCACGGCACCATCGAGTCCTGCTGCAGGGACATCGCCACGCTCCCGGGCGTGCGGGGGCAGGGGGACGGGGAACCAAGTACTCCGCGTAGGTCTGGGTGAGAGGGGCGCTCGGCGCCATGGGAACCCGTCGCGATGTCGTAGGGGGTTCTTCTCCCCTGTGTGCGCGGACGCGTTGCGTTCGTTTACCCGAGGAATGGGTGGGCTCCCCTGCTGGGACGATACCGATGCCGTCGTCCTCCAGCCACCAGAATGGCAACCTGAAAATGTAGGGAGATGGTCGATTTCCAAGACGATCCACCCCCCTGGCCCAACGCGAAACGTACGATTTGATTGGTGATGGGACGGAGCGATCCTTCCCCCGCTTCGTCCCTCGCCGCTTTCCTTGCCGCTGTGGCAAATCTCGCCTGATTCCGAGTTATGTAAGGGTTGTCACGGTTCGGGTTGCCATACTTGGCCGTACCCCAGCCGTGGCAAGTCTCGTCGGGCAGTCAACCCAGGCGAGTCCCCGAGGAGGGGTGACGCCCCCGAGTCGAGTCGCTGGTGCGCGCTCGGGCACGCGCATTGGGGAGCCTCGTAAGGATTGACGCGGTTAGGCAGGTCTAAACGCATCAAATCTTATTGGGTTCGAAGTTCCGTAAAGATTCACGCGGTTAGGCGGGTCTAACCGCGCGAATTCTTACGAGATGCCAGCTTTGTTGTGATTACAACAGTTCACCGCAGCTAATCTCGCTAGGATTCTTGCCAAACAGGGGGCGCAGTCGAGCCAGGGCTGGTGAATCAAGGCCACCCGACCTGGCCTTGTCCCGCTCGGACGCGCCCCAACCGCAAGCACCGCGGGCACACAGCCCGTCACGACAGAACAGGGAGGCTCACATGCCGCAAGAACTCGACCTCAGCAGGAGCGTCCACGACCTCGCCGCCCAGAACCCCGGCTTCACTCGGGTGATGGCCAGCATCGGCTTCACCGACATCACCAAGCCCGCCGCGCTCGAGACCGTCGGGCGGGTCATGACCGTTCCCAGGGGCTGCGCCATCAAGGGCATCAGCCTGGACGACGCCGTGAGGGCGTTTGAGGACGCCGGCTTCGTGGTGGTGAACGCGGGCGGGCGTGACGACAAGACGCCGGCCACCCCCTCCACCGCAGGCGAGAGGAACGCTGCCACCTCGGCGGGGGCCGCCCCCGACGGCAGCGCGGCTGACGAGCCCGAGCCCGCGCCCCTCTCCCCCAGCCAGCCCTCCGGCACCACCCCCCACGACGCCTCCGCCTCGGGCGAGAAGATCGAGGGCCTGGACGAGGCCGGTCGCGCCAAGCTGCTGGAGAGCTATGTGGCCAGGCTCTCGGCAGGCGAGCAGCTGGAGGCCGTGCGCGCGGACTTTGTGGCAAACTTCGCGGACGTCGACGCCGGCGAGATCGCACGCGCGGAGCAGTCGCTGATCGAGGGCGGCGCCAAGATCGACGACGTGCAGCGCCTGTGCGACGTCCACTCCGCCCTGTTCCACGGGGCCACGCGAGAGGAGCGCATCGCAAACGCCGAGGAGGCCGTGATGGGGTCGCTCGCCAGCGGATCGGGCGCGGACGACTTTAAGACCAAGGTCCTCTCCGCCATCCCCGGCCATCCCGTCCACGTGCTCGCGGCGGAGAACGAGGCGATCGCAAGCCAGTCGGCACGCACCCGCAAGGCACTTGGGACCGATGCCGCCACGGACGAGCTGCGCACGCTCTGTGCCCTGGGCATCCACTACGCCAAGAAGGGCGACCTGATCTACCCCATCCTCAAGCTGCGCCACGGCTACTCCGGCCCCTCCGACGTCATGTGGGGCGTGGACGACGAGATCCGCGCGGAGCTGGGCTGGCTGCTCGCCGCCAGCCAGCGCGACGCAAGCTGGCTCGAGCGCGCGAACGCGCTGCTCACGCGCATCGACGAGATGACCTACAAGGAGGCGAACATCCTGCTCCCGCTGTGCGCCCAGAACCTCACGGACAACGAGTGGCTGCAAATGTACGTCGACATGAGGGGGTACGACCTGTGCCTGATCCAGGACGCGGGAACCTGGCAGACGGGTGAGAGGTACCTGGCACAGTGGTCGGAGGCGGCCGATGGTGGCATGGGTGTCTCGCCTGCCAGCGACTCCGACGGTGCCGCGACGCCCGGCGAGGTCCGCCTGGCGTCGGGAAGCCTGACCGTGGCGCAGCTGGACGCGATGCTCAACACGCTGCCGCTCGAGGTCACCTTTGTGGACGGCGACGACATCAACCGCTACTGGAACGACGACGGCGAGAAGAAACTCTTCAAGCGCCCGCCCTCGGCGCTGGGCCGCGAGGTCTGGTCGTGCCACCCGCCCAAGGTCCAGCCGATGGTGCGCTCGGTGATTCAAACGCTCCGGAGCGGGAGCCAGGACTCGGTGGACGTGTGGATGCAGAAGGAGGGCGAGCCCGTGCTGGTGCGATATATGGCCGTGCGCGACCGCTCGGGCGCCTACCTCGGGACCCTGGAGGTTGTCCAGCGCATGGGCTTTGCGAGGGACCACTTTGGGGCATAACCGCCAACGATAGCGTGCGGCAAGCCAGGTGAGAGGAGAAACGGCGATGGAGGAGCAGGAGGCCCCCGACCAGGGGCAGGAGTTTGCGGACGTGTTTCAGGCAATCCGCGACGACGAGCAGAACCGCGACTACACGGAGCGGGGCATCGACCCGCTGTTCACGGCGGGCTCGCACGCGCGTATCGTGATCGTGGGGCAGGCACCTGGGCGCATCGCCCAGGACACGCGCATTCCCTGGAACGACAAGAGCGGCGACCGGCTGCGCGACTGGCTGGGCATCAATCGCAAGACCTTCTACGACCCGCAGCGCGTCTCAATCATGCCCATGGACTTCTACTTCCCCGGCGCGGGGAAGTCGGGAGACCTGCCGCCGCGCAAGGGGTTTGCCGAGAAGTGGCATCCCGTCCTTCTCGCCCGCATGCCCGAGGTGCGCCTGACGGTGCTGGTGGGCAACTACGCCACGCGCAGGTACCTGCACCTGAACAGCAAGGATCGCCTCACCGACGTCGTCCATGGCTACAAGGAGTATCTGCCGGAGTACTTCCCCCTTGTGCATCCGTCGCCGCGCAACCAGATCTGGCTGCGCAAGAACCCCTGGTTTGAGGAGGACGTGCTCCCCGACCTGCGGGGCCGCATTGCCGACGCGCTGCGATAGGGCCGATATGAGCGGAACGCCCGCTTGGAGAATGACGGCTGGACTAAGGCCCCGCTCCCCGGGTATGATGTGAGTACACCAGCGGTGCCCGTCCTCTGTTAAGGCTGATGCGGGCGGCGCAGGTGTACCGATTCGAAAAGCCCGGTTGCGCCCCGGGCTTTTCTCATCTTCCTACGCGCGTCTCGCATGCGTCCGCATTGCCGCGTTGGCCTGAGGTCTCGCCGCCAAGTCAACTCCATCATCTGCAGGGGGGCTCGCCATGCACGAACGAATCATCACCCTCCCCTGCGGTCATACCACCTGCTATCTGGTAGTTGGCGCGACGGGTGCCCTCCTGGTGGACACCGGTTTCGCGGGTACGCTTGCCTTGCTTGGCCGAGGCCTCAAGGCTAATGGCCTCGGCATCCAAGACGTGAGGTACCTGCTGGTGACGCACTTTCATCCCGACCACATGGGAATCGCCCAAGACCTCGCAGACTTGGGCGTGACCCTCCTGCTCCCCACCTGCCAGCTGCCCTACGTCCACACTCCCGATCACATGTATGCCCGTGACCACAACGACGCCTTCCAACCCATCGACGAAACCGCCGCGCTCCACGCAGAGCCTCCTGAAATCCGAAGGCTCCTGCACGACCGTTGCGGCATCGACGGCATGGTGGTGCAGACTCCGGGCCACAGCCCCGACTCGATAAGCCTGGTGCTCGATCAGGGAGACGCCTTCGTCGGCGACCTCTGTCCCTCCGACCAGGTCTGTCTCTACGCGGATGGAGCGATGGAGGCGAGCTGGGAGGCAATCCTCTCCCTTGGCGCCCACACCATCCACTTTGCCCATTGGCCAGGCGAGACTATCTAGCCCAAGGGTCTTGCAGCCCAACTTGGCCTTGGTTCATCGGCCCAGCAAAATAGCTCGGCCATCAGGCAACAAGCCCAGACAAGCAGCGCATTCCACACCTCGAGGGGCTGGACTAGGAGTCCGGCCGTCGGGTATGATGTGAGTACACCAGCGGTGCCCGTCCTCTGTTAAGGCTTATGCGGGCGGCGCAGGTGTACTGATTCGAAAAGCCCGGTTGCGCCCCGGGCTTTTCTCATCTTCCTACGCTATCCGTTATCGTGCTTATGCTCCCTTGCCATGGACCTCACCACCCTGGCTATGCCGAGGACGGCTTGGACGATTCTCGCAACGTTCGCGAGGGCGTTCAGGACTTCAAGGACAAACCGCATGTCCATAGGCATTACCTCCGTCTCCGAAGGCGCCGCCCGCACACGGACACCGCTGATGCATAAGTAATTGTACCTGGGCCAACCAACGCAACTCATGGCCAACCCGCCCCATACCCGCACGAAAACGTGCCCGTCTACCACCTGGCAGGCGGGCACGTCTCACATGCATATCGTTCCTAACCGGCCTCGTCCGGCATCCCTGAATCGTCACCCGGCGAGCGGACCGTCCTCCAAACGCCGACGCTACTCACGCCTACGCCGGCGCACCCACGCCACCGCAGACACAGCCATCACCGCACACCCAACGGCAGCCAGCCCGGCAAATCCGCCCGCACCGGCAATACGGCTCGGGGTTCCTCGGCGCCCACTGCACGAAACGACCCAGAGATGTCGTCCCTCAGCTCAATGGACGTGGCGGGAGCGAAGTCGGGTTCCCGGGACTGCCAGTGAGATGGTCCACGAGCACGATGGCGCGCTTCTCCCAAAAATACGATATTTATCTCATCTTATTGCATATTCCTAAGACATGAAGCTCTATCCAAAATGTGATATGACCAGACGTTGCTCTCAACCTGAAACTAATCTATATACGGTATTACAGGAATCCTAACCAATTCAGGAGCTAGGAACCTGCTGTCAGACAATCCGTCTTAACAGGCTATTCTTGCGGACGTAACAGTGATTTACAGGCGAGATAACCAACTTTTCCGCCAACGGTAGTCATACGGTTACCTGCAGGTACCCTGCATTAACATTAAGTTAACCAGAATTAAACCCATTGAACCCAAAAAATCCCAATCGCAAAATATGCATGTGTTGTTTTGTCCATATTATCCGTACGGAGAGAGGAGACTGAAAGGGCTATGAGGCACTTCAGACTCGGGGACGCCAAGAGGGCGTTCCTCAACTTTGGGAAGGCGGTGACCGTCGCCGCATCCATCATGGTGGCAATGCCCACGGCGGCCCTCGCCTGCACCCAGATCTACATGGGTCCGCAGACCACCGCTTCTGGCGACACCTACGTGGGCCGGTCGGAGGACTACTCCGACCGTCACTCCAAGGTGTTTGGCATCAAGCAGCCCCAGACCAACCCCACCTTCAGCTCTTACGAGAACTGGAACGACGGTGACTTTGTCTGGACCTACCAGGGCACCACGTACCGCTACACGTTCGTGCGCGACAGCCCCACCGGCTGGGACAACCACACGGACGCCTACGGCGAGGCTGGCACCAACGAGAAGGGCGTGAGCGTCTCCGCCACCGACACCGGCGACTACAACGACAAGGTCAAGGCCGTTGACCCCACTGGCGCCGACAAGGGCACCAACACCGGCCTGGGCGAGTACAACGCCGCCGACATCGTGCTGAGCTGCGCCTCCACCGCTCGCGAGGGCGTGGAACTGCTTGGCAAGATCATTGACGAGAAGGGCGCCTACGACTGCAACTCCATCATCATCGCCGACGCCAACGAGACCTGGGACTTCTTCATGGTCTCTGGCACCCAGTGGTGCGCAGTCAACATGACCAAGGCCGCCCCCGACAAGGTCTCGGTCGACCCCAACATGGGCAACCTCAAGTACGACGTCAATCTGAGCGACACCAGCGTGTGCCTGCACTCCGCCAACCTGGAGGAGACCGCCAAGACCGCCGGCAGCGCAACGTACTTTGACGACGGGCAGCTGGACGTGGGCACCTCCTACGGCCTGGCCGACCCCGGCGCTGCACAGTACTCCCGCTACGTGCAGGCTCACCTGTACTTTGGCGACTCGCTGACCGAGGGCACCGACTACACCCTGGGCAAGGGCTCCGACGGCTGGTCCGGCGTCGCCACGCTGACCGACCCGCAGCTGTTCTTCACCCCCAGCGGCGACAAGATCAGCCTGTTCACCGCGCTTCGCTCCTACGCAACCCGCGGCGAGAACGTCTCTGGCCTCAACTCCAACGAGAACGCCAGCATCTGGCCCGTGGGTAACGACCACACCGTCGAGACCCACATGTTCGACATCCGCTCCGGGCTTGACTCCTCCATCGCCACCGTGCAGTGGGAGGCCCTGAGCCGCGCCGAGTTCAGCGTCGCGCTGCCCAGCTACTCCGCGCTCCTGACCCAGGTCGACACCACCATCTTCCCCGAGGATGACGCGAGCACCTGGAACACTCTCGACGCCACCTACAACGCCAACAACGACTACGAGCAGGACCTTGTCTCGTCCGCCCTCGCAGGCGACGTCAACGGCATGCCGCTCGACTACGTGCTGATGGACATCAACACGCTGGCGTTCCAGAACCGCTCCACCATGGCCTCCGGCACCCGCGCCTACCTGGACGCGCTGCAGAAGGAGATCATCGCCCAGCAGGAGGTCGTTGACGCCAAGATGCAGGCGACCGACGCCTCCGGCCGCACCGACCTGGCCAACAAGGCGTTTGACGTCGTGAGCAAGGCCACCTACGCCAAGCTGCAGACGCTCCTGACCGAGATGCGCGACTTCTACAACAACGGCCAGAAGAACGCAGACGGCTCCACCACCTTCACCCCGAGTGACTACGACGCGACCAACAAGACCCTCAAGGACCCGCTGCAGTACGCGTCCAAGGTCGTCGCGCCCACCATCACCACCCAGCCCGCGAGCGCCAGCTACGTGCAGAAGGACGCCGCGACCGCACTGTCCGTCCAGGCGACCGACCCCGCCGGCACGAGCCTCTCGTACCAGTGGATGAAGTCCACCGACGGCGGCAAGACCTGGAAGAAGGTCTCGACGTCTGACACCTACACCCCCGCCACCACCGACGAGGGCGAGGCCCAGTACAAGGTCGTCGTGACCAACGAGGGCGGCCTCTCCACCGAGTCCGACGTGGCGACGATCAGCGTGTCCAAGCCCGTCGAGCCCGAGCCCGCCGGCTCCATGTACCGCCTGTACAACCCCAACTCCGGCGAGCACTTCTACACCGCCAGCTCCTACGAGGCGGGCTCGCTCGTGAAGGCCGGCTGGAGGTACGAGGGCATCGGCTGGATGGCGCCCACCAGCTCCAGCACCCCCGTGTACCGCCTGTACAACCCCAACGCGGGCGACCACCACTACACCACCAGCGCCGCCGAGCGCGACATGCTGGTGAAGGCCGGCTGGAGGGACGAGGGCATCGGCTGGTACTCGGACGACGCCCAGACCGTGCCCGTGTACCGCGAGTACAACCCCAACGCCAAGGCCGGCGCCCACAACTTCACGACCAACAAGGCCGAGGACGAGATGCTCGCCAACGCCGGTTGGAACCAGGAGGGCATCGCCTGGTACGGCGTGAAGCAGTAGCGAGGGTCACGGCGTAGGCCACGAACCCGAGCGGCAGGAGCCCCGCAGGCCAGACGGCCGGCGGGGCTCCTATTTTGTGAGGGGTCGATTGGGGCGGCAAGGCGAGGTCCGTGTCCGAGGGTGCTGAGGAAATGCGACCCGTGGCAATCCCAAGGCCGCTCCGACTGAGAAACGTCGGATTTCGGGCTGCGGAAGCAACCGAATCGCTGCCACAACTCATGATTCATCGGCAGGCAGACCCCTTGGGACCCCGCTGATTGCCACAGGTCGCATTTCCTCAGCAGGTAACGCCACGAGGAGCGACTCGAAGACACCTTCAGCCATCACCGACGCGCTTCCGTGACGCGCAGCAGGAACTTTCCCAAGCCTGTTCCCTCCCCCTTCCAAAGGTTGCGGCTCGCCTTCCGACGCATTTCTCGCTCCTACGATTTCGACGCACCTCTCACTCAGCGACGGTTGTCGTATCCCGCCTCCTGGCGAACGAAGGTTCCCGCGTCGATGTCGTTGAACGCCTCCGCAAGCTCCTCGTCCGTGTTCATCACGATGGGCCCAAGCCACGCCACCGGCTCGTTCAGGCGGACGGAACTCATCAGCAGGAGCTCGATCGCCGAGTCACCTGCCTCGATCGTCACCTGATTCCCGTCTCCAAGTCGGACCGCGGTCTTCTCCCCCACCGGAGTGCCACTCACCGTGGCATCCCCCACCAGCGTGAACGCCATGACCGAGCGGTCACCGGGAACGTCCAGCGTGACCTTTGCATGGGGCTCCAGCAGGATGTCGTAGTAGTCGAGCGGAAGGTACTTGCCCTGGAAGCCATGCGCCTTTCCGTAGCTCCCCGTCAGAAGCCGCAGCTTTCCGCCATCAAGGTCGAACTCCTTGATCTGGTCACGCGTAATCCCGTGGTAGAAGGGCTCCGCCGTCATCTTGTTGCGCGCAGGGAGGTTGAGCCACAGCTGCACGCCCAGGAAGCGGGGCGAACGGCCGGGCATCTCGGAGTGAAACGCGCCCGAACCAGCCGTGAGCCACTGCGCCTCTCCGTCGGAGACGGTCGCCTTGGTGCCCAGGTGGTCCTGGTGGACCATCGAGCCGCGCGAGATGAACGTGACCGTCTCGATTCCACGGTGTGGGTGCATGGGGAACCCGTCCATGTACTCGTCGGGGTTGGTCGAGTCAAACGCGTCGAGCATCAGGAAGGGATCGAACGCGTCGGTGGTCCAATTGCCCAGCACGCGCGTGAGCTTGACGCCTGCGCCATCCTGCACCGAAACGCCCTTGATTGCCTTCGTGACCTTGCGAATCATTTCTGTCTCCTGTTCCGCGCCGTGTGTGGCGCCGTCGTGTGGTCTTATCTCTACTTAGAGGTTTTGCTAGGTGAGAGGAGCGACTACCTATTTCCCCTCCGATACCCCCGGACGAGACGGACGACCTCGCTCCGCTCCTCCGGCGACCATGCCGCAAGCGACCGTTCGAGGGCAGACGCATTGTCCGGACATACCCGCTCGGCAAGCTCGCGACCTGCTGGCGTCAGGCTCACAATGCTCCGTCGACCATCGCAATCGTCCCTTCGCCGCTCGACCAAGCCGCGTCCCTGGAGATGCCGCACCACCACGGGGATGGTGCCATCGCTGCTGAGGACCGCCTCTCGTAGCTCCCCCATCGGGAGCGGCCCCTTGTTAAGGAGCGCCTCCAGCACGGCGAACTGCGAAACCGTGAGCCCATGCGCCCGGGCGACCGAAGCCGTTCGGCGGTCAAGGTCCTGCACGATGCGGTGCAGCCCGATCACCAGCTGGGAATCCAGGCGCGTCATCCCAGCGGCAGTGGGTTCGGTCACGTTATCCTGCTTTTCGTCGAACTTCTCTTCCATGCTCTCCCCTCCTCACCAGTCGTCGCTTCCTATCCCGCTTTTACCTCTAACTAGAATTTTCTATTCATGGGATGGACGTACGTCTCTAAGCCGTAAACTGCACACAAACGAGAAGGCGGCCACCCGAGGCAGCCGCCGTAATACCCACAAGCCCTATCTTCTTGTCAGAGCACCGAAGGAGCTGGGGCCGTGACAGTCCCGTCATCCGTCCCCAATGCTATGCCTGCTGAGGAATGTCGAGTATTGGCAATTTGGACGGCTTGACTGCTGAGGAAAGCGGAGTATTGGCAGTCGGAGGCCCGGCTCTCTGCCAAAGTTCGCAATTCCTAAGCAGAATCCGTCCATGGATTGCCAATACTCACATTTCCTCAGCAGCAATCGCTGGCGAACGGTATCCAGCACCCGAACGACTGCCACAACTCGAGATTCCGCAACCACTACCGTCGCCCGAGGGCTCCGGATTGCAACGTCTCCAGTTTCCTCGGTAGCCATACTTCATAAACAGCGGCGACCACCCGAAGGTAGCCGCCGCACCGAAAGAGAATCGCTCCTCTCCCCTACCGCTAGAAGCTCATGACCCCCATAGCAAGAAGAACCACCGCCGCCACGGCAGCAGCCACGATCACCACGGCCACCGCAATGTCCTGCCGACCAAAGACGCTCTTACCATTCTCCCTGCGACCAGCAGCGAAGAAGAGCAGTCCGGGGATGTAGCCCAAGCAGCACATGAGCAGGTACTGCCAGCCGCTGAGCACGGTCCCCACTACCAGGAACACCGTGGCGATGAGTCCGATGAGCGCCTGTCCCGCCTCGTGCCGTTGCACGGAGAGCTTGACCTGGTATGCCGCCGCAAGCGCCCAGGTGATGGCAATGGAGACGGTGCACATGGACAGCGCGAAGTTGTAGGCGTCCTCGGTGAAGAGCAGCGACGCCATGAACAGCTGCGTGCAGATGCCGACTACGATTAGGGAGTTGCGCGGCGCGCGGTTGGCATTGAGCTTGCCCCACCACGAGCCAAGAAGGTGATCATCAGCCATGCGCTGCGTGACCTCGGCGGGAAGCAGCGTGAACGAGAGCCAGCAGCCAAAGCCCGAAATCAGCATCGCAATGGCGATGAACGCACCACCCCAGCCAGGGGCGACCTTCTCGAACACGTAGAGCATGGCAGGGTAGTTGAGCTTGGCGACCTCGGTGTACGGCATCACGCCGTACGGTAGGAGCGAGGCTCCCAGGTAGATTGCGACGACGACGAGAAGGCCCACCACGGTCGCGGTGCCGGCTTCGGAGCGCTTGCGGGCACGGGAGGTGACGACGCTCGCTCCCTCGATGCCGATGAACACCCACATCATGGTGATGAGGCAATTCTGGATCTGCGTGGAGAGGCTACCGAGGGACACTGCGCCGTCGCCCGCAGTACCCGCCACGACGGCATTGTTGTACACGTTGCCCCAGAAGTCGGCAGTGAAGACCCCCGCATTAAAACTCACGCCGCACAGCACGATGAACACTGCCAGCGCAGCAACCTTTACGACCATGATGAGCGCGTTGAGGAACGAGGCGCTCTCGACCCCGCGGATGACCAATGCCACCAGCACCCAGTTGATGAGGGAGCCCATGAGGATGGAGCCGATGTTGTTGCCAGGGAGAAAGTACGGGAAGAAGTAGCCGATGGTAGATGCCAGGATCGTCGCGAACGCCACGTTGCCCAGCCAGGCGGAGAGCCAGTACCCCCAACCCGAGACGAAACCGGTGAAGGGACCAAACCCCTCCTGCGCGTAGGCGTAGATGCTGTTGAGCTCTGGCTTCTTGGTCACGAGGTTGTTAAGCGAGAAGGCGAGCGTGAGGAATCCCACGCCCGCGACCAGCCACGAGACCAGCACGCCACCAGGGGATGCGACCCCGGCAAGCTGGCCGGTGAGCGCGAATACGCCGGTGCCAATGCACGAGCTTACGACCAGCCCGACCAGGCCAAAGAACCCGATGCCACCTTGCCTCTCGCCTGTCTTGCCTTCAACTGCGTCGGACATGTTGCCTCCGTTCGTGGGAGAGAGGGGCGGACGCCGCGCACGACGCCCGCCCCCAGGGGTTTTCGGCTACCAGCGGAGCGAGAGGCAGGTGATGGAGCCGTCGATCTTTTCGAACTCGGTCATCTCGACCTCGATGATCTTGTAGCCCCACTTCTGGAGCTGTGCCTTGACGCGCGGGTAGCCCTTGGCCATGACCACGTAGTCGTTGATGCGCACGCAATCGGCACCGTAGGCCTCCTCGTCCGGAACCTCGAACAGGTTGAACTGCCCGCGGTGGTAGGCGGGCTTGGTCTTGAACTCGCCGCTCACCAGCAGGTTGCCGTCCTCCACGTAGGTACCACCGGTCTTGAGGTGCAGGATGTGCTCCACGGGAACCTGCTCGGCGGTGTAGTCCCACTCGGCGAGGAAGCCGCTGAACTGGCGGAAGCCCTCGTCGTTGGTGCGCTGGGAGTGACCCACGTAATAATGGTCGTCAACCATCATGACGTCGCCGCCCTCGAGAGTAGCGGGGTCGGTGATGACCTTGATCTGGTCGTCGTCGAAGAACTCGTGCAGCGTGGGCAGCATGAGCGCGGCCTCCTCGCGGCGGGTCAGGGCTCCGGGGCGGTCGGAGATTGCGCCCTTGGGGGTGATGACCGCGGTGTCCTCGACGAACACGGAGTCGGGGTAGTCCTCGAGCGCCGGGAGCACGGTGACCTCGAGCCCCGCCTGCTTGAGCGCCTCGACGTACTGGTCGTGCTGCTCCATCGCCTTCTCGTAGATGGGCTTGCCCTTGTCGGTGAAGTCCGCGATGCCGTCGATCACGGAGTGGGAGGGGTGACGGACGATTGCGTGGGTGAAGTTGCTTGCCATGGTGAGTCCCTTCTGTGAGTGAGGTGCGACCCGCGGAACAGGTTGCTGCAACGTGGACTGCACCTCTCTCCTGCTTGTCCTGCTGGCTTATGTATACAAAATACATTTCTGTCCAGTCAAGCAAATTCGCGGCTCTCTACCATCTGTTTTACGAGCGGTTACTTGCAGGACATAAATGGCATCTCGACTGCAGGGCGTACTACTTGTGCCTAGCTCCATACATGTATACAATTTTGTCGACAAAGGAGGTCTCATGACTGGGCAGGCATCGACGTCGCTGAAGCAGCGCGTGTACGACGAGCTGAGGGCGCGGATAGAGCGCGGGGAGCTTAAGGAGGGCGAGAGGGTCGCGGAGCTAGCTGTGTGCGACTCCCTGGGGGTAAGCCGCACTCCCGTGCGCGAGGCCCTGATCCAGCTGGAGGCGGACGGGTACCTGGAGGGCATGCCTCGCCGCGGCTTTCGCGTTCGAAGCTTTGACGAGCAGAGTGCCCGCGAGGTCTTTGAGATGCTGGGGCCGCTCGACGGGCGCGCGGCGCTTCTCGCCCTCCCTAACATGACTGGGGATGACCTGGCGGACATGGGCTTCCTATGCGATTCGATGGAACTTGCCATCGCGGGCGGCCTCACCGCGCGTTACTACGACCTGCAGCACGAGTTTCACCAGCACTACATCGACCGCTGCGGCAACAGGCGCCTGGTCAAGGCGCTCGGCGAGCTCATGAGCCAGCTGTCGTCCCGCTCGTACCAGCGCGACGACCCGCAGGCGCTGCAGAACATGCGGGCTGCCAACGAGGAGCATCGCCACATCCTCCGGCTGTTCGAGGCGGGCGACGGCAAGGCGCTCCAGGACTACATCCGCGACGTGCACTGGTCGCTCGACAACGTCGAGTTTGCCACCTGGTGACGCCCCTGGATTCGGACAGGCCCACGGGCGGGGCGCCCCCCAACGTCACAATCCACCACAAGCAAGAGGAGACCAGATGGACCGCCTTGAGGCGTTTGAGACGATGCTTGCCGACGTCCTACGACGCGAACGCGAGGAGGGCGCCGAGCTCGAGCACCTGCGCTCGGAGGGTCGCACGCGCACGGCGACCTACCAGCAGCTTGTGGCAAACCGGCTCACGTATCGGGCGGTCCTCTCGCTGTACGAGGAGTACGGGCTTCTCGACCGCAACTGCCGCTCCGAATAGCCGTCGCGACCCATGCAAAAGCGGGCCGGGAGCCAAGTGCCCCCGACCCGCCAGCCAGAGCGAGCGGCCTCGGCCCTACTCCTCCTCGAGCTTCTCGTTGATCGCCGCGGCAATCTGGTCCGCGTTGTTGGAGCTGCGGACCATCTCCTTGAAGGCGTCGTCCATCAGCAGGACCGCCGTCTTGGACAGCAGCTTGATGTGCGTGGTCCCCGCCTCGCCGTCGGGCACCAGGAGGGCGATGGCGATGTCGACCGGCTGGTCGTCAAACGACGGCCATTCCAGCGCCTTGTCGTTCTTGAACACCACGACGGTCGCCGCAGTGATCGCCGGACTCTTGGCGTGGGGGATCGCAAACCCCTCGGTCATCCCCGTGGCACCCATGTCCTCGCGGTCGAGAAACGCCTGGTACACGGCATCGGGATCCTCCGTCACACCCAGCTCGGCGGCCTTGTTTGCCACCGCGCGGAGCACGTCCAGACGGCTTTTCTCGTGCTGCTCCAGCATCACGTTCTTGTTGCTCAGGAAACCCATACCTCTTCCTCTCTCTTTCGTGTGGCACCCGACTGCGCCGCAAAGCACTACTTAGCGGCGAGCGCGCGGCGACCCAGCTCCAGCGAACCCAGGATGCCCTGGTCTCCACCGCAGCCGGCGGGGACGATGTAGTTGTCGATGTCCTGCAGCTCGGGGGTGACCAGGTACCCGTTGAGCATCTTGAGCGTCTTCTGGCGCACGAGCGGGAACAGCTGCTCCTGCTTCATGACCCCGCCGCCCAGCACGATCTTCTGCGGAGAGTAGCACAGCACGTAGGTCGAGACGCCCTCGGCAAGGTAGGTGCTCTCCAGCTCCCAGACTTCGTCGCGGTCAGCGAGCTCGTAGCCCTTCTTCCCCCAGCGATGCTCGATTGCGGGGCCGGCGGCCATGCCCTCGAAGCAGCAGTCGTGGTACGGGCACACGCAGGTGGCGTCGTCACCGGGAACGCGCGGGACGATGATGTGGCCAGCCTCCGCATGGAGCATGCCGTGGAGCAGGTTGCCCTCCACCATCACGCCCGCACCGATGCCGGTGCCGATGGTAACGTACACCACGTTGGAGAGGCCCTTGGCGGAGCCAAACACGACCTCGCCCAGGCAGGCAACGTTAACGTCGGTGTCGTAGCCCACAGGAACGTTGAGCCCGCGGACGAAGGCGCCACGCAGGTCGTAGTACTTCCAAGCCGTCTTGGGGGTCTCGAGAATCTGTCCAAACCTCGGGTCACTGGGGTTCACCGCCGTGGGACCAAACGCGCCTATGCCCAGCGCATCGACGTCGCGAGCCTTGAACCACTCGACCATCTCAGCCACGCAGTCGTCAGGCGTGGTCGTGGGAATCTCCTCGCGCTCAGCGATGTGACCCGCCTCGTCGCCAATGGCCAACACCATCTTGGTGCCACCCGCCTCAACGGCGCCAATCCTTGCCATCAGAACCGCCTCTCTCTTCCGTGGGACCACACCCTCCCACAAAAAACGGCCCCGCCAACAACCGCCGGCGGGACCGTATGGGGAAGGTCCTACTCCTGGTCCTGCCTCCACTGCTTCACGCCACTCTCACGATACAGCGCAGCCTTGCCCTTGCTGTCGAAGAGTTCCATCTTGTGCTTGATAACCTGCTTACCGGCTTCGATGCACTCGGGGAACAGGTTGTTGGGATCCCAGCCGGAGTTGGGCTGTGCCAGGATCTCGCGGGCCTTGGTGAAGAACGCGCTCTTGTAGTCAGAGGAGATATTCACCTTCTGGATGCCAATCCTGACCGCCTCGGCGACCTCGGAGTCGGGGTTGCCGGAGCCACCGTGGAGGACGAGGGGGATGTCGGCGACCTTCTTGATGTCCTCCAGGACGTCCATGCGGAGCTTGGGGGTCACGCCCTTGGGGTACAGGCCGTGGCAGGTGCCGATGGCAACGGCGAGGGTGTCGACGCCGGTCTTCTCAACGAAGGTCTTCGCATCCTGCGGGTCGGTGTACTTGACCTCGGTCATGCCACCCTCGATGGTGACGCCGGTGTTGCCGATGGTGCCCAGCTCACCCTCGACGGAGACGTTCACCATGTGGCAGTAGCGCACAACCTCCGCGGTCTTCTCGATGTTCTCCTCAAACGGAAGGAGGGAGCCGTCGATCATGACCGAGCTGAAGCCGTCGTGCACCGCGCGCATGATCGACTCGATGGAGTCGCCATGATCCATGTGGAGGACGAAGGGCACGGGGCTGTTGGAGATGCGCGCCACCATGTACTTCACGAAGTCGTCCTTGCAGTAGGCGAGCTCGGTGGGGTGTACTGCGATGATTGCGGGCGAGTCGTTCTCCTCGGCCGCCTCGACCACGGTACGGAACAGGTTGGACTCCGAGACGTTGTATGCGCCGACAGCAAAGTGGTTCTTCTTAGCGACATCCAGCATCTGGTTCATGTTGAGCAGCATTGCTACACCTTTCATCCTGTGAC
Organism: uncultured bacterium; assembly: GCA_905214865.1. Taxonomy (GTDB): domain Bacteria; phylum Actinomycetota; class Coriobacteriia; order Coriobacteriales; family Atopobiaceae; genus Olsenella_H. The sequence goes on from CAJMNO010000025.1 coordinate 25,571, forward strand.
AGACAGAAACCGATTTGGGGCGGGGTGTGGTTCGCTAGAACGCCTTGTTCACGGAGCCCGCCAGCTCCATGTAGCGCTCGATCACCTTGGAGCCCTCCAGATAGGACTGGTGGAGAAGCTCGGGGTAGTCGTAGTCGGGGTTCTCCGCCAGGGCCTTGGCAACAAACTCGCGCTGGGCGATCATGTAGTCGGTCCCGACGTTAATCTTGTTGATGCCGCACTCCACCGAGCGCTTGATGTTCTCTGGGCCCGAGCCAGATCCGCCGTGGAGAACGAGGGGCTTGCCCGTCGCGGCCTTGATCTTCTCGACGATGTCAAAGTGGAACGTCGGAACGTAGCCCTCGGGGTAGTCGCCGTGCGTCGACCCAAACGAGACGGCAAGGGCGTCGACGCCCGTCTTGTTGATGAAGTCAATCGCGGCATCGGGGTTGGTGTACATGTCCGACTCGGTGAAGCCGGCACCTTCCCCCACCAGGCCCATGTTGCCAACCTCGGCCTCGACGCTCGCGTCGAACTCCTGGGCAAACTCGACGACGGAGCGGGTGATTGCCACGTTCTCGTCGAAGGGGTGGGCGGACGCGTCGATCATCACGCTCGAGAAGCCCTCGTGCAGGCAGTGCTTGAGGTGCGCGACGTCGCTGCCGTGGTCGAGGTTGATCGCGACGGGAACGTGGGTCTGCTCCGCCATCTTGATGATGGGCTTGGTGAGAACGTCGCAGTCAAAGTAGGCCTTCACGTGGTCCTGGAGCAGGTCGATGATGATCGGGGAGTTCATCTTGGTCGCCGCGTGAATCACGCCTGCGGCAGACTCGAGGTTGAAGGCGTTGATTGCCATGACGGCGTAACCCTCTTTGTTCGCCTTCGCGAGCATTCCCTTCATCGAAACGTACATGGCGAGTACCACACTTCCTTTGATCGGTTTGAGTTTGTCAGGAGAAGAATGAATCCTCCGTTATACGGCGCGGAACCTAGGTTCCCAAGGTTCCGCGCCGTCATTTGGACTAGCTAAAGCTCAGGCCAGAGAGGTCGACCTTCTCTTCCTCCTCGACCTTCTTCTCCATCTCCGGGTCAATCGGCTTCTTGAGGATAAGAAGCATGACCGCGGTGACGAGAGAGCCTGCGGCAAGGGCAACAAGAGCCCAGCCAGGGTTCTTCATTGCGGGGACGACGAACATGCCGCCAGAGGGAACCATGGACTCAACACCCATGGAGAATGCGATTGCGCCACACACGGCATCGCCCAGGGCGGTGGAGATGATGGTACGGACAAGGTCGTTCATTGCGATGGGGATGACACCCTCAGTGATCATGCAGATGCCCATCGGGAATGCGACCTTGATGTTCTCGACCTCTTCCTTGTAGAAGATGGGCTTATGAACGACCTTGGAGAGAACCAGGGCGAGGGTCACACCGAAGGGAGGAACCATGGAGCCCAGAACCTTGACTGCCTCAGGTCCATAGATGCCATCGGCCATCATGCCGTCGCAGATGAGGTTAGGCACCTTGGAGATTGCGCCACCATAGTCGAGGTGCTGGATGAAGCCAAGAATGAAGCCGTAAGCAAGCTTCTGGCTCTGATCGAGCCCCTTGATGAAGGCGGTAAGGCCAGCGGTGAGTGCTGCAATCGGACCACCGAGAAGGAACACCATGATGAGACCGGCAACGATTGCGGTGATCGTCGGAATGATCATCATCGGCATGAGCGCCTCTGCCCACTTCGGAACCTTCATGTAGGTCTCGAGGAACAGCGCGATGTAACCAGCAATGATGCCGCCAATCAGACCGCCGAGGAAGCCAGCGCCCAGGAAGGATGCCACCTGGCCCATGAGGAAGCCAGGAGCAAGGCCCGGCCTATCAGCAATTGCGTATCCGATATATCCCGCGATGAACGAGGGGAGAAGTCCCATGCCGAAGACGCCAATCGTCGTCAGTGCATCAGGGACAGTTATTCCATCAAGCGAATCGACGTTAGAGCCACCGGTCAGGTTGCCGATGGCAATCAGCAGACCAGATGCCACGACCAGGGGGAGAAGGTAACCAATGGCAGTAAGGACTGGTGCCTTGATGCCGACCTTCTTCATCTTGTTTGCCATTTCCGCACTTCCTTCTTCTTTAGCTTTGCCGGACTTATCCCGAAAATCTGCTACGCAGACTTCTCAAGCTCCTCGTGAATCTTGGCGATGATCTGCTTCGGTGCCTTAATTGCCAGATCCGTCGGGATCTTCATGACCTTCTTGTCCTTGAACCTGGAGGTTCCCTCAATGTGAACGTCAACGCAGAGAAGTACGCAATCAGCCTCTTCAATCTGCTCGGACGTCAATTCGTCCTCGACGCCGATGGTGCCCTGCGTCTCCATGTGAATCTCGTCACCCGCCGCCTCCGCAGCCTTCACGATTGCTTCCTTGGCCATGTAGGTGTGCGCGATACCGCTGCAGCAGGCACATACTCCGACGATCTTCATCCCTCTCCCCTTCCCTTCGAATTTCCGTTACGCTTCAACGACCAATTTCGAGGAGCTCCTCACCTGACTGTGTGGAACCGTGTTTCATGTTACATATTTCTCAGTAATACTGTTTCATATAGCGTCAGCAGAAGTTTAGCGGCCTAATTTTTCGGGTAAACGGCATCGCTCACTTTTATCAGCAGTAATCAGTACTAATTTGACTCTGAAACTGAGCTGTCAGAGGAACTGTGCGTAGCTAAGAGAACGTTGGACGCGTCTCTTTATCTCTCCCCAAGCTCTTTCGCTCCATCCAAGTGAGCTCTCCAACGTTCTTTCCATATGTCAACAAGAACATGAAGAGCGTCTCGATTATGAAGTCCTCGGGAACATGGGTTGCAAACTGGGGACCCGTCAAAAGTTGATCTCGAGAGATTGCCGAAAGCACCACATCGGCTCTCTGGACAAGTTTCGACATCGGATTTGAGGTGATGAAGATGATGGGAGTACCACTGTCCTCCGCATTATCCACGATGGTTTCAAGCCTATGGGAGTAACCGGAAGAGGAAACGATGATAACGAGGTCGTTCCTTCGAAGCGACAGCGATGCGAGAATCATCATTTCCGTATTTGCAGGACAGGTTGCCCTTATCCCAATTTGCCCAAGGCGAAAAGCGAAATTCGAACAGACTGGTATTGAGTTGCCCACAGCGGCAAAGAGGATGTTGTCAGACTGCAGAATCAGGTTAATGGTCCTCTTTACTCGATCCTTATCCAGCGCTTTTGCCGTCCCCTGCAGCTCTTGAATCTTATTCTCAAGTACGAACTGAACCGAGGCATCAATGTCGTCGAGAGAAACCTCACTCACTGGCTTTCCAGCTGTGAAATCGGCGTCTCCCTGTTCACCCGCAATAGCGAGACGCAGATCAGCAAAGCTGTCGTAGCCGATCTTCCTGACGAATCTGGACACGGTTGCCCCAGAGGTATTGCTTTTGTCGGCAATCTCCCTCACCGAGAGCCGTGCGACGTCTGGCATGTTCTGAAGGATGAAGTCCGCAATGCGCCTCTCCGTATCAGAGAAGCCGTCGTACGACGCGCAAAGGTTGTCAGAGATGCTAGCGTTGCGATTCATGTGAGCGCCCATTCGAACATGTATCAGCACTCCGCGCTTCCACCGATAGGGGTGTCCCCGCAAGAAATTTGGAATGCTGTTCCATCAATTGAGTAGGTCTGAAATGGATTCTAACCTTATAGGGTTTGCTCAAGCCTGTCATTCTGCCTGCCCACACATTCCAATCGAGACAACTCGTTTCACATCTTTGGAACTCCATTACTCCATTTGAGACTCCCCTCTCTCTTGATGCACGTGTTTCTCAAGGGAGAAGGGCGGTGTTAATCCCCGCACTCCGTATCGGGAGAGCGCTGAAATCGTCGGAGTTGTGCCCAACGCACATCACACCCGCCCGATTGCTGTAATCGTGTGCTTAGCTTCATCGGGGCTCGGACGCAGTGCAGGAGCCTCGTGCTTAGCCTCATCGGGGCGTGCACTGGTTTTGGTACCGAATGCTTAATCTCGCCGGTGCTAGCACGAGTCAGACCCGCTGGAATCCGCACGGGCTCTGAGTTCTTTAAGCACACCCCGCTCGCAACTCATGCGGGCACCATAATTTCTAAGCACCTTGCATGAGAAAGGGGCCTGCCATCGGCAAGCCCCTTGGATACCTCATGTGTGAAGGTGTTTATCTCCCGGCAGAAGCCCTCACTCCGCCGTGGTCACCGGGATGACGACGGGCCTTGCCTCGGTTCCCGCCTCCGCTGGTCCTCGCCTTCGAGGAAGGACGTGCCCCGCGAGAGACACGCTCGGGACGTCCCTCCTGGCGGGCCCCCAGCGCGCGTCTGGGACCGTCTCCCTGGGAACGCGAGCTCCTCTGCCGCGAGTTCCTCACGACTCGACGAGGGGCACCCTCCCCGCTGGACTCACGAGCCTCCGCACGCTGCTGTGCCATCTTTTTGCGAGCCTTCTTGTTGGGAAGCTTCTCCTTGGGATTGCGCCCCTCCTTGAACCACGGGGTACTACCCTGCAGACCCAGTTCCCCACCACGGGGATACGTGGGGATGACCTTGCCCATGAGCTGTTCGGCATCACGCAGGTCCAGGTAATCGTCCTCGGTCACGAACGTGATGGCCCACCCACTCTCGCCGGCACGACCCGTGCGGCCGATGCGGTGGATGTAGTCCTCGGCCTCTCCAGGAACGTCAAAGTTCACGACGTAGGAGACGTCGGGGATGTCGATGCCGCGTGCAAGAACATCTGTAGCGACGAGGACGTCCACCTCTCCCTGCCTGAAGCGCTCAAGCGAATGCTGCCTCTGGCCCTGCGTCCTGTTGCCGTGAATGGGCGCACAGGTGATGCCCGCCTTGCGTAGCTTTCGGCACAGACCATCCGCACGATGCTTGCCACGACAGAACACGATGACCCGCTCGGTCCCCTCCATCTTGAGGAGCTTGGGAAGGGCTGCGTTCTTCTCCGAAGCCTCCAGGGGGAGAACAAACTGGTCAACTGTCTCGGCCGCCGTCCCCTTGGGCGCGATCTCGATCCTCACAGGGTCATGCACAAGCTCCCTGGTGTTATTAAGAACATCATCCGAGAGCGTGGCAGAGAAGAGAAGCGTCTGCCTGCTGGAGGGCGTCTCCTTGACTATGCGACGGATGTCGCGGATGAACCCCATGTCGAGCATGCGGTCCGCCTCGTCCAAGACCAGCGTCTGAACCTGGGAAAGGTCGGCACATCCCTGGTTGAGAAGGTCGATGAGCCTTCCGGGGGTGGCAACAAGGAGGTCACAGCCCCTCTGGAGGGCCTTCTTCTGCGGCTCGTACCCCACGCCGCCCACAAGCACGACCGCATGGTGTCCCGTACGACGGCAAATGACGGAAGAAACGTCGTCGATCTGCTGAGCAAGCTCACGCGTCGGGGTGACAACGAGCATGAGGGGTCCCTGGCCTCGCCTGGCATGACCAAGGCGATCGAGGGAGGGGAGAAGGAAGGCGGCAGTCTTGCCGGTACCCGTCTGTGCGGCTGCCATGACGTCAGAGCCGCCCAAAACAGCGGGGATGGCCTGTGCCTGCACGGGGGACGGAGTCTGGTATCCAAGGTCTTCGACGGCCTTGAGAACGTTCTGGGAAAGGTGAAGTGACGAGAAGTCAGAAGGATTTGAAACAGGAACGGAACTGGTTGGCTTTGCTGCCATTAACACTCCTCAATCGCACCAAATATGGTGCTTATATACGAGCGGAGGGGGCCCGCCCCAAAGGGCGGACCCCCTCCGAATGCCTCTC
>CAJMNO010000026.1 GCA_905214865.1 uncultured bacterium
CGGCGGCTACCACAGGCTGACGACCGAGGAGGTCGAGCGGATCTTCCGCGAGAGCCTGTAAGGCTGCGGCACGCGAGCGGCACGAGTGAGCCGGGACGGTGGGGACATCCCCTCGTCCCGGCTCGTCTCTTTTTCGGGCGATGCTGCGGAACGCCAAACTCAAGCTTCGCTGCCAGGAAATATCGACCTGTGGCAATCGGTGGGTCCCGTAAGGGTGGAGCGCTGCCGTCTGCGAGACCACCCTGCTGAGGAAAGTCGAGTGGTGGCAATTGGCGGGGGCATTCCGCTGAGAAAATGCGAGCTGTGGCAGCGAGGGAGCCCCGATGCGCCCTCGGCGACCGCCGATGCCCGGTTTTCCTCGGCAGAATCCGGCCTCAGATTGCCACAACTCGCATTTCCTCAGCAGGTAAGGGGCGCACGGTGCCTTCTCGAAGCTTCCGGATTGCCACAACTCGCATTTCCTCAGCAGGTAAGGGGCGCACGGTGCCTTCTCGAAGCTTCCGGATTGCCACAACTCGCATTTCCTCAGCAGCCCCATGCGCCCAACAGCGTGGGCGATCCAGCAACAGGCCCTTCGGGGGGGTCGACCGCTTGTGAAAACCCCTCTGCAATGCCAGCGCGGCACCTCGCGGCAACCCACGCCATCGCCCCTCTCCCCCAGGCAGTCGAGAACGGACCTATCATGTGCCGCAGTGAGAAGACGAAGCGCCGCGAGGCGGCGCATTGGAGGCGCGGGAACATGGAGACCTTTGACGAGCTGTACTACCGGGAGCCCTACACGCGCGAGTTCGACACGACCGTGACGTCGTGCTCGCCGCGCGACGGCGGCTTTGCCATCGGGCTGGACCAGACGGCGTTCTACCCCACGGGTGGCGGCCAGCCCGGCGACCGAGGCACGCTCACCTGCGGCGACGGCGAGGACCAGGTCGTCGCACACGTTCGAGAGGCAGTCCCGGGCGAGGGCGGCGAGGGCGTGCTGCACCTCTCGGACGCGCCGCTCCCCGTGGGCGCCCACGTGCACGGCGCGCTCGACTGGACGTGGCGCCGCGACAACATGGAGGCCCATACCGGCGAGCACATGGTGTCGGGTATCGTCCACGCGCTCTTTGGCTACGACAACGTGGGCTTCCACATGGGCGAGAGGTGCATCGAGGTCGACTTCAACGGCATCCTCACGGCAGACCAGGCGCTCGAGGTGGAGCGTCGCGCCAACGCGGCGGTTCGGGAGGACGTGGAGGTCGAGGCGCTTCTCCCCTCCCCCGAGCAGCTCGAGGCAATGGATTACCGCAGCAAGAAGGACCACGAGGGCCAGATTCGCGTGGTGAGGATCGCGGGCGTCGACTCGTGCGCGTGCTGCGGCACCCACGTTGCGACCACGGGGCAGGTGGGCCTGATCAAGATCCTGCGCGTGGAGACAAAAAAGAAGAAGACCCGCCTGGAGCTGCTGTGCGGTCGGCGCGCGCTGGAGCTGTGCGAGGAGCGCATGGGGCAGCTGCGCGAGGTGAGCAACTTCCTCTCGGTTGCCGACGAGGAGGTTCCCGAGGCGGTCCGTCGGCTCTCGGGCGAGAAGGACGAGCTCAAGCGGCAGCTCAAGCAGTCCGTGAGGCAGCGGATCGACCGCGAGGTTGCAACGTTTGAGCCCGAGGGTGGGCTGCTCGTGCGGTTTGAGGCGGGCCTCGACGTCGAGGAGCTGCGCTACCTGTGCGAGCGCGCGCTGGAGCGGGACGACGTGTCGACGTGCGCGGCGCTTTCGGGCGTGGAAGGCGACGCCGACCGCATCGCCTACGTGATCGCCGCGGGCGAGACGGACCTCAGGCCGGCGTGCAAGGAGCTCAACCACAGGCTGAACGGGCGCGGCGGCGGTAAGCCGCAGATGGTGCAGGGCAGCTGGGAGAGCCCTCGGGAGGACGCGGAGGCCGCAATCAGGGACGTGCTGGGCTAGGCGAGACGGGCTGCGGCTTTGGGGTGCGCGGCCCTCACCCAGGGCGGGGCGTTGCGTGAAGTGCCGTCCTCCGGGCATCTCGTAAGATTTGACGCGTTTAGCGACTCGTAAACGCGCGGAATCTTACGAGACTCGCGATTCCGTAACAATAGACGCGTTTACGGCACCGTAAACGCGCGGAATCTTACGAGGCGGGTCAGTTGGGGGTCGTCGGCGAAAGTCCGGGACTCCAGGCAGGCGAGAAGTGCCGTCCGCCTTCGTCGCGCCTACGACGCGAGGGCAGCCAGCTCCCTTTGCAGGCAGGCCTCGATTGCGCCGACGCACCGACCGCACCTGGTACCGGCGCCGGTGGCGTCCTCAACATCCTCGAGGGTCCGTGCTCCGTTCGTGACGGCACGCTGGATGTCGGACTCGGTCACGCCCATGCAGGGGCAGATGACGGCGGAGGCGGAGTTCGTCTCCCCCTGCTGCTCAGCTCCGTCCTCGTGCTGGCGGCCAAACTCACCGTGGTGGCCGTGGTGACCATGCCCGTAACCATGGTGGTGCCCGTGGAAGTCGTGATGCTCGTGGTGATCGTGGTGGTCAAAGTACATAGGTATGTTCTCCTCTACCTAAGACGTGTAATGGTTGAGGTTTGCCCTATGCTCGGGGCTAACTATATGTTACTAACTACATAACACTTGGCACAGAAGTGGCACATGCCTGTGGGTTTCCTGAGCAGGAGGCGGGCAGGCGATGACTGCGACCAAGCATCCGGCGTGAACGACCCGCCCCATTCTTAGACGATCAACCCCCACCACTATCGTCGCGGCTTGGGGCTCGAACGGCCTGAGGCTCGGACGGCTGGGCGCCAAGGGGCATCCCGGACTGCACCAGCATCCCGCGACCCATCAGGCGAGACAAGCCACGAAGAAGCGGAACCCATCCCACCAGGCAATCGGGTATAAGCCCAGCAGAAAAGCTGTTCTCGGCTACACGCCAAAAGAAAGGAATCGCATGGACAAGGAGCTGCTGGACTACGCATCGACCAAGGTGGACGAGATGCTGGCCGCGCCGTCGGCATCGGAGGAGACAAAGCGGGCCGCCCAGGCATGGAAGGATGCCATTGCCGCAGGCAATGACGCGGACGCCGCGACCAACACCCTTCTCGACGCCATCAGCGAGCACCAGACCACCATCGACAACTTGATTGCGTTCGTGGGCTCTGACAGGGGCAAGCAGATCTTTGGCGAGGAGGGCGCCGCCAAGATGCTGGCACACTCCCAGGCGCGCAAGGAGGCCGGTGCCAAGTTCTGCGACTGCGCCGCCTGCAAGCCCTGCCACGAGCTGCTGCACAAGTTTGGCCGCGAGGAGGCAGACGTCTACCTGTAGGGAGGCGCCATGCGAATCGCCGTCACCCGGTTTGGCATGAGAGGATGCCCGAAAGCCGCGCGCCAAGGCAGCGATCCCGAGGGTGCTGAGGAAAGTCGAGTATTGGCAAATGGAGGGGGTGTTTCGCTGAGGAAAGTCGAGTATTGGCAACGTTCGAGGACAGAAAACGCCCCTTTGCCTGCCAATAGCCCGTTTTTCTCAGCGGAACGCGCGTCCAAATTGCCAAAGGTCGACTTTTCTCAGCACCCCGTTCTGCAGAAGTGAGGTAGGGAGCCCCTGGCCCCAGTCCGCACCGCCGCAAGCCGGGCTCCCATCACCTGGTTAGGTGAGACGCCCCTACTCCCCCACCCGCTGGGCGACGCCGGCGAAGAGCGGCGTCCCGTACTGCCAGTCCACGATGAGGTAGATGAACGGACGGTCCAGGATCACCGTCTTGACCTCGGGCTCCTCGGAACCCGGCGCGGAGGAGCCCGACACGCCAACGGAGGTCGCGGCAGCCGCGCGGGTGCCCTCCTCGCTCACGTCCACGTAGGTCTTCTGGATCACGCTGCCGATGAAGAGGCTCCCGTCGCCCACGGTCCCCATCGGCGTGAAGTCGGCACGGTCCGCGTCGAAGGCGTCGGTGACCCCCAACGCCTTCAGCTGCTCCTCCAGCCCCGCCTCCCAGTTGATCGTGAAGCGGGGAAGGCCGATGTCAACCTCCGTGTTGTCCACACCGGTGAGCGCCAGCGACGCGAGCGATGCGCCATCAAGATACGAGACCACATCGCCCACCGTGTGCCCCTCCCGCGGCAGGACGCCCACAAAGGCGAAGTCGCCGTTCTCGTATCGCTTGACGAAGCCCTCCGCCACCTCGTTTGCCAGGTAGATATCTTCGTGCGAGCGCATCATGGGCACGCTCAGGACGGTCCCGTCCTCGCAGGTGAAGTCCGCGGTCTTGGTTGCGTCCCTCTCAAAGGGCTCGTCCCACGCGTCGTTGAAGGCGAGGGCGTTCACCAAGTAGACCATGGCGTCGGGGGAGACCTGGTCCATGAGCCGGGGAATCATCCCGTCGGTCTTGTCCAACACCCAGGAGTTGACGTCCTCCACCGTCGATGAGTCAAAGGGTGCCGCAAACGCCTGCGCGTCGAGCCTGCCCCTGCACGTTCCGAGCCAGTCCTTCGAGACTTGGAGTCCCTCCACGTCGCGCACCCAGACCGAGTTCGCGCTCTTGAGGTTGAGAGGGTCGCTGGCTTCCAGCCCGCTCGCGAGCGGCTTGCCGGCAAGTCTCCGCGAGTAGGCAGCGAGGTAGCTAGTCAGCACATCCGTGGTCATCCCAAAGGCGCCCTCCATCTGGGAGCGGGTCTGACCAGACGCACCGTTTGCCGCGAGCGCGAGGGCATACAGCGCGGAGAGGGGCGACGTCAGCACGTCGCCGTCAGACGAGGCGAAGCTCTCCCTCAGCAGCCCCGCGGCAAACCCGTAGGCAGCCTCCCTGGAGGCATCGTCCGTGAGAACCGTCGTCAGGTCATACGCGCCCGACGGCGAGGAGTCTTCCGCAACATCTGCCGTAAGCTCGCGCGCAGGCGACGACTTAGCGGACCCGGGAGAGGTCGGCGCGAGCGCCTCGCACCCATGGAGGATGGGTGCCGCCGAGAGCGCGGCGAGGGCGAGAAGGGCGGTCCGACGGGTGACGGAGGACATCATGGGCGCTCCTTCCGGTTGGCTTTGCCCAAGGATACCTGAATGCCCGTCCGTCTCACCCACACCCAGGTGATGGCGAGACGAACGGTGTGCCCCTATGCCCCAACCGCACGGGGTGCGACCAACGCGCCATGCCCCTCTCCCCCGCGCAACGGAAGGCACCCGCCGCGCCGAAGCGTAACGGGTGCCAGAACTCGCCATCCGTGGTCAGTCACGCGACCCAGGACGCCACGCCCCTCTCGCCCTACGCCCGGGCGGCCTTGCCCAGCGCCTGGTCCAGGTCGGCGAGCAGGTCCTCCACGTCCTCGATGCCCACCGACACGCGGATCGTGTCGGGATAGATGCCCGCCTTGGCCTGCTCCTGCTCCGAGAGCCCAAAGTGCGTTGCCACCGCCGGGTACACCACGTACGACTTGGCATCCCCCACGTTGACCATCTGGTCAAAGACCTCCACCGCGTCGAGGAAGCGGATCGCCGCCTCCCTGCCGCCGCGCACCCTGAACGACATCATCCCCGTGAGCCCACGCGGGAAGTAGCGCTGCGCAAGCTCGTGATAGGGGTTGTCGGGAAGCCCCGGGTAGTCCACGTGCGACACGGCGGGGTGGGCCGAGAGGAACTCCGCCACGCGCTGCGCGTTGGAGGCGTGGCGCTCCATGCGGAGCGACAGGGTCTCGATCCCCTGCAGGATCTGGAAGGCCGACTGCGCCGCCAGGTGCGCGCCAAAGTACGAGAGCGACCGGTTGTAGAGGCGGCTCGTGAAGGGGTGGGGGTCATCCGCGCGGCCCGACTCGCGCAGGAACGCCTCCATCTGGGGGAACCGCCCGTTCGCCCAGTCGAAGCCGCCCCGCTCCACCACCACGCCCGCGACGGTGGTGCCGTGCCCGCCCAGGTACTTGGTGGCGGAGTACACGTCGATGTCCGCCCCGTGCTCAAACGGCCTGAACAGGTAGGGCGTGGCAAAGGTGTTGTCCGCCACCAACGGGATGCCGTGGGCGTGGGCGAGAGATGCCAGGCCCTCGAAGTCGATGATGTTGATGCATGGGTTGCCCAGGCTCTCGATGTAGACCGCCTTGGTGCGCGGGGTGATGAGCGCCTCGAACTCGTCCAGGTTGTCCGGGTTGCCCACGATGCGCCCCGTGATGCCCAGGTCGGGCAGGACCTTGGTCAGCAGCGTCACGCTCTCGCCGTACATGGTGGGCGCCGCCACGATCTGGTCGCCCTCCTGCGCCAGGTTGAGGATGGCCCCCGTGATCGCCGCCATGCCGGACGAGAAGCTCAGGCCCGCGACGCCGCCGTCCAGCGAGGCCATGCGCTCCTCCAGCACCTGGTTGGTGGGGTTGGCGCAGCGGGAGTACGACACCGCACCGGGCTCCTCGTGCGAGCACACGCGCAGGCAGCGGTCAAAGTCGCCAAACTCAAACGCCGCGGTCTGGTAGATGGGCACGTTCTTGGCGTAGTGGTTCTCGGCCGGGTTGTAGCCGGCGTGCAGCTGGCGCGTGGTGAAGCCAAGGCTGCGGTTGTCATATGCCGTGTAGGGCATGTCTCTCCCTCGTGTTCCTTGGGTTTGTCAGCAGGCGAGAGGGGCGGTGCGACCTTGTCCCCAACCACCCCTAATGGCTGTGGACGCGACTGGGGTCCGGCTCCTCCGGACGCAACCCCGGGTAGCTCGCCTGGGTCATGGTCAGCGCGCCGGCGGGGCAGGTGTTGGCGCAGAGGCCGCAGCCCACGCAGCGGGTGGCGTCCACGCTCACCTTGCGGTCCGGCGTGCGCTCGAACACGTCGCGCCAGCAGCACCGCACGCAGAGCCCGCAGCCCACGCAGCGCTCCCGGTCGTACTCCACCACGTGGTGCGCCAGCGGCCAGTTGGGCCCGCTGCCCAGCTGCTCGCGCCCTCGCGAGAGGTAGCAGCAGTCACCGCAGCAGTTGCAGATGGTGGTGCCGTTCAGGGTGTGCATGAGCCCCGCACGGTCGAACTTGCGCACGGCCTCCTTGGTCTGTTCCACGCTGAGCCTGCGCGACCACCCGCGATGCGCATACGTGTTGATGCCGTCGCGGTACGAGATGCAGGTCTCGCGCGGCTTGCCGCAGTCTCCGGCAAGGCTCCGGCAGTCGCAGTAGCTGAGGTAGGCGGGCCGGCCGTTCCGGTCGATCCAGTCCAGGGTCTCCTGCAGGGTGTAGACCTCGTCCTCGGTGGGAGCGACCCCCTGCTCGCGGGTCTGCCGCTCGCGGGGGTCAAAGCTCGCGTGGAAGTACTTCCAGTCGATGTCGTGGAGCTCCTCCGGGGTAAAGCGGGAGCGGTACTCCTCGTTCTCCCACACCGGCCACACGTCCAGGAACGTGGCGTAGCCCGCAAGCTCCCAGGACGTCTGTGCCTCGTCCACCAGGTTGAGAAAACCGACCTTGTACTGCTCGCGGAGAAATTCGGCGGCATCGGCGGGATCCTCCCCCAGGCTGGCGAGGGCGCGGCCCGTCTCCCCCACCCCAAAGTGGTCGGGCGCCGCGAGCGCAAAGCGCACCTGCAGGGGCGAGAAGAGCCTCGCCATGTACTGCCGCACGTTCTCCGGCACGCGATACCGCTCCGCAAAGCGGTCCCATTCCCCCTGGCCAATCGGCCCCAGCTCGGTCATGGCGTCCCTCTCCTCGTCTCTTCTCCCCCAGGCCCGCCCGGGCCTTCCGTCACGCGGGGCGAGAACGACCCGCACCCCATCCCCAAACCTCGCCCGAGCCCATCGTGGGGAGCGGCAAGGACGTGCCGCCGTCCGTCTCCCCCGGGGCCCGCACCGGCTAGATGTAGTACTCCGGCTGCGGCTCGGCGCTCGCCAAGTTGAACTTCTCCAGCAGCGTGGCGCGCAGCTCAAGGAACTCCGAGCCGCCACGGTGCCGCGGCCTGGGAAAGTCCACGCTCACGACCTCGCTCACCCTGCCGGGGCGCGGTGTCATGATCACGATGCGGTCGGACAGGTAGATGGCCTCGTCCACGTCGTGGGTCACCAGCACCATGGTGGTGTGGTTGGCGCGCTGCAGGTCTATCAGCAGGTCCTGCAGGGTCGCGCGCGTGAAGTTGTCGAGCGCGCCCATGGGCTCGTCCAGCAGCAGGACCTCGGGGTCGTTGATGAGCGCGCGGGCGATGGCGACGCGCTGGGCCATGCCGCCGCTGATCTGGTGCGGGTAGGCGTCGCCAAAGCCGTCAAGCCCCACCGCGTGGATCAGCTCGTCCACGCGGCCCGCGTTCTCGCGGTACACGTGGCGGGCGCGGAGCCCGGCCGCGATGTTCTCGCGGATGGTGAGCCAGTTGAACAGCGCCCCCTGCTGAAACACGAAGCCGCGACGGTGGGACGCCCCGCGGATGGGCTCGCCGTCCAGCGTGAGCTCGCCGCCCTGGGGCTGGTCGAGGCCGGCGATCAGGCGCAGGGTCGTGGTCTTGCCGCAGCCGGAGGGGCCCAGGAGCGAGACGAACTCGCCCCTATGCACGTCCAGGCTCACGTGGGAGAGGGCCTCCACGGTGCCGCCCGCAGCCGTGGCGTAGATGCGGCTCACGTCCCTCAGGCTCAGCGCGACGTCCCCCTGGGCGAGACCCGCGTCCCCTCTCGCCCGCTCGCTCTCCGTGTTGCTTGCGGCCATCAGGCCACCTCCCCCTGCTTGCTGAGAAGCCCCTCCTGCCACCGCAGCGCACGGGCCTCGATGATGTTGAGCACCTTGGTGATTGCGCTGAACAGGATCGCCATGACCAGAATTGCGGCGAACACCTTGTAGTACGCGCTCCAGATCTTTGCCGTGTTGATGTAGTAGCCCAAGCCTCCCGGCTGGCCCATCATCTCGGCCATGACCAGCGTGGTGAACGCGAAGGCATTGGCGGTGGAGAGCCCCTGGAACACCTGCGGCAGCGCGTTGGGCACCGCCACGTGGAACAGCAGGTAGCGCGTGTCGCCGCCCAGGGTGCGTGCCGCCTCGAACAGCACCTTGGGGGTGCTCTGCACGCCCTGCGCGGTGACCGAGGCCACCGGGAACCACACGCAGATCACGATGAGGAACACGGCGGCGGCGAACGGCGTGGGCAGCAGCGTCATCGCAAAGGGCATCCACGCGACCGCCGGGATGATGCCCGAGAACCTGAGCACCGGGCTTATCCAATAGTACGCACGCGGGAACCAGCCGATGAGGATGCCCGTGCCCACCCCAAAGGCCGCCCCCAGCAGATAGCCCCACAGGTACAGGCGCAGCGAGTAGAGCGTGTTCTGGAGGATGAAGTCGCCCTCCTCGAGGAAGGCGCCCACGATCTGGGCGGGGCCGGGGAAGAACGGCTGCACGAACACCTGGGTCTTGGTCCCCAGGATGTCCCAGGCCAAAAGCGCGATGCCCACGGCAAACCGCAGCGGCGCCCCATGGACGAAGGCACAGCGGTTCTTCTCGTTGCCCCTGCTTATCAGCGCGTCAAGCAGGTACCCCAGTACCACCGCGCCCAGCACCATGCGATAGAGCCCGTTGAAGTTGACGAGCCAGTCCCCCACGCGAACGGGCGTGATCTCGACCGCGGCAACCTGTGGCACCAGCACGTTTCCCGCAATCGCCAGCGCAAATCCCCCCACGGAGAGGGCCACGGCTGCCGGGTATCCAATCCTCCTCATGCGACGAGGCCCCCTAGTCCAGGCTGACGCTCTTGTAGTACTTGCTCACGAAGTCGTCCGGCGAGGACTTGACCATGCCCAGGCCGTTCAGGAGGTCGGCGTAGTAGCGCACGTCTCCCTTGACGTCGTGGTCGCCCGTGGAGAGGTCGCCGTAGCCGTACGCCTTGATCATCTCGACCGCCAGGTCCTCGTCGTCGATGGTTGCGTACTTGTTCTTGGCCACCAGCTCAACGGTCTCTTCGGGGTTGTCCGAGATCCACTTGTCAGCCTTGTGGATGGCCCTGATGATGGCGGCGATCTCTCCCTCGTCCTCCTGGAGCACCTTGTTGGACGCCACCAGGAAGCAGCACGCCCTGCCCGAGAAGTCCCCGCTCTTGGAGTTGTCCAGGATGACCTTGGCGCTGCCGTCCTTCTCGGCCTTGGGACCGTAGGGGTCCCACACCGCGGCGGCGTCCACGGTGCCGTCCTTGAGCGCCTGCAGCTCCAGGTTGCCGTCATCGTACACGGACACCTTCACGTCACCGTCGCCCGTTCCGATGGAGAGGCCCGCCTCCCTCTGGAGCCACAGCGCGAGCACCTGGTAGGGGGTGCCGCCAATCTTGTTCACGGCGACGGTCTTGCCCTTGAGGTCGGCGGCCGACGAGACGCTGTCGTCATCCGATCGGGCAACGACCTTGATGCATCCCAGGTTCACCGCGTCCACGACGGTGGTCTGGACCCCCGACTCCATGGACTCGAAGGTGGAGAAGTCGCCCATGCCCACGGGGAAGGTGCCGTTGTTGAGGCCCGTCTTCTGAGTGTCGACGTCGGCAGAGACCTCCTCAACGTCAACGCCCTCCTCCTCGAAGTAGCCCCTCTGCTTGGCCACCCACAGCGGGGCGGCGCACAGCGAGCCGGACAGGTCGGGGATCTGCACGGAGTACTTGGTGGCAGTGGCGGACGAGTCGCTGTCCGCGCTGGACGAGCCCTCCGGCGCCCGCGTGCAGCCGGCGATCATGGTGCCGGCGAGAAGGAACAGGAACCCCCTGCGAGTCGTCATTCTGGTATTCATATAACCCCTCCTGGCTCGGCAATCCAATAATCGCCCGTGATATGCACTGCTCGACTGCATCTCCACCCACCTCATGCATGAGCGAAGAACGCGTATCCAAACATAGCGGCACGGAGAGGCACTGAATAATTCCTGTTTTCGCTATATCGCTACCGCTGAATTCGATATCAACTAGGAGAGAATGGTTGCAAACATAAACCAGTCGGCCACATACTGGTACCGTTCCCAACGATACAGTTCAATTGGTAGGCAAGTGAGCGAACGTGTCCCAAAGCACCCTCACGGCATTTGGCATTGACTTGGTGGGCGAACTGCTCATGGTAACGATGCTCGTTTGCAACGTGTGGCGGCTGAGGGGACGCTCCCACGAGAGCAGGCTCCTGCGAATGCTGGTCGCTTGTGCGATGCTCGGTTGTGTGCTGGACTCAGTCTCAACGATGTTCGAGGGCTCGCCCGGGACCGTCGCACGCGTCATCGTGGTCGGCTCGGAAACCATCCTATACTCCGCTGCGACCATCACCTGCTCCTGCTGGGCATCGTTCATCACGCTCCACATGCGGGGATACATCACGCCGCTGCGGCGTCGTCTGCTTGCCGCCCCGGCAATCGTGTGTCTCGCCCTGCTTGTGGGAAACCTGTTCTCTCCCCTTGTGTTCCACGTGGGCGCCGGAAACGTCTACACCAGGCTCCCCTTCTCACGCGTGCTGGCAGGAATCTATTACGGCTACTTCTGCTATGCCCTCGCTCTCGAGGGGCACATGCGCAGGAGCACGGCCGGTCTCCGCTTCTTCCCAGGTTGGGCGCTCATCTTCCCCGTCGCGGTGGGCGGCTCGGTGCAGGTGTTCTTCCCGCCCCTCCCCCTGTTCTGGGCAACGGTGAGCGTGGGCATCGCCGGCACCATCACCAGCCTGCAGAACGAGGACATCTACCGTGACCGGCTGACGGGCCTCTACAACCGCTCGTTCTTGGAGTACATGAACTCAAGGGACAGGCGGAGGTCGAACGTGGAGATGACCGGGGTCATGATCGACCTCAACGGCTTCAAGTCGATCAACGACCGCTTTGGCCATGCGATGGGTGACCAGGCGCTCGTCGACGTCGCGCACACCCTCAGGCGGGCGGTGGGCGACATCGGAGTCACCGTGCGCTACGCCGGCGACGAGTTCGTCATCCTCCTCAACACGTGCGACAGCGCGGTGGTCAAGCGCACCATGACGGCCATACGCCAGAGCTTTTCCCTGTTCAATGCGGACGTGAAGCGACCGTACCAGCTGAGTGCCTCGATGGGGCAATATCCCCTTGTTCCCGGGAGCCATTCGATCGAGGAGTTCATCGAGACCATCGACCGCGCGATGTACGAGGACAAGAGGCGCTACTACCAGAAGCATCCCGAGGCCAACCGGCGGGCAGAGGGGTCACACCGCATCTGACGGCAAGCTAGACCGCTGCAGAGCACGTGGCGACCCGCTTTGTACGCTCATCGTCAAGACGCTCGGAGACCCATATCTTGTTGACCGCTTGGCGGTTGACACCGATGCGAGCCGCCTCACAATCGAGCGCCGTAACCATCCACACCGGGAGATCGACGTTCACGCGCTTTACCTCGCGATTGGGAAACTCGGGATGTTCGAAGTCAAAGTACGCTTCCCTGTCCCCGCCAGAGTCAAAGCTCTCGAGCAGGGTGTCATCATCTTTGCGCGTTGCATTCCTAGCTCTTCCTCTCCTTCCCGATGGCACCACTGTACCCACAAGGGCGCGAGGCTCTGTCTCCAGGACCACACTCTGACGGGAATGCCCCCGAGAGGCGAGTCCTAGACGAGATGTCCGCAAATTGACAAGAAGGACTCTTCAGTTGCTCACAAATTGACAGTTTCGTCCCAATATTAGGTTTGCAAATTGACAAAAACAGCCCTCTAGCCGGTTTGCAAATTGACAACAACTGCCTATACTCCGAGGTACAGACTAATGTTTCCAGGGGGGTTCGAATGCTGAAAAGGAAAGCGCTCAATCAGCTGGAAGACTGGCTTCGCTATCACACAAAACAGGCACTCCTGGTAACCGGTGCGCGTCAGGTAGGCAAAACCTATTTGGTGCGGGAGTTCGCCCACGCTCATTGGGAACACGTCGCGGAAATCAACCTCTACGAGAATTCTGCGGCAGCAGAGGCACTTTCGGCTGCAAAAAACTCCCGAGAGCTATTCATGCGACTGACCGCATTTGCGGATGTACCGATGATTCCAGGAAAGACCGTCATATTCCTCGACGAAGTACAGGAGTGCAAAGAGGCCGTCACTGCAATAAAGTTCCTGATGGAACGCCAGGACTTTGACTACATTCTTTCAGGTTCCATGCTGGGAGTCGAGCTCAAAGGCCTGACCTCAGCGCCCGTTGGGTACTTGTCAACGGTGAGGATGTACCCATTGGACTTCGAGGAGTTTGCATGGGCAAACGGCATTGCCTCAGAAACCCTTGAAGAGGTCAGAGGCTGCTTTAGGGAGATGCGACCGGTCGACGAGTTCGTTCATCAGAGACTTACCGACCTCTTTCACCGATACCTGATCTGCGGAGGCATGCCCGACCCCGTCCAAGCGTTCGCGCAATCGGACAACATCAGGCAGGTTCGCGTGCTGCAAGAGGCAATCGTTGGACAATATCGCTTTGACATCTCAAAGTATGCGGGAGATCGTGCGCGCGTTGTACGCAGGATCTTCGACCTCATGCCGAGCGAAATCAGCCGTCAGGACAAGCGCTTCATCATTCGAGACGTCGAGGGAGACTCCCACTTTGACCGCTACGATAATGACTTCATGTGGCTCTCTGATGCCAACGTTGCACTGCCAGCATTCAATGTGACCGAACCCCGCTATCCGCTGGCAACAAACCTTGAGTCGACTAGGTTCAAGCTGTTCTCTTCCGATGTAGGCATCCTGACGTTCCAATGTGGGATGGACGTGGTACGAGACGTTCTGAGCGACCGCGAGGACATCAATTTCGGCGCCCTGTACGAAAACGCAGTTGCCCAGGAGCTCACTTGTCACGGATTCCCCCTTTCGTACTTCAAGAACCGCGCGATTGGCGAACTCGACTTCGTCGTACAAACGGGAAGCCGAGTCATCCCGATTGAGGTGAAATCTGGAAAGGGCTACAAGCGGCACAGCGCCCTGACCAAGGCGTTGAAGACGAGAAACTACGGGATAGATCGCGCCATCGTTCTGCACGAAGGGAATGTAGAGAAAGACGGCGCGATCTGCTATCTGCCAACCTACATGATGATGTGCCTGGAACCGGGGTTCTAAGAACACGAGCCATCCCAAACGAGAGACGGCTCGTGTCATCCACCTATTGCCTGCGCGCGGGGCGTATCCGGGAGCCTTGGCCCTCCTGCACACGAAAATTCAGCGCAGGATCAGGAGACCGATGCGCACGCCCAGGTCGAGAAGCGACAGCAGCACGAGCGGGGCGCCCTTGTCGGAGGGGGTCAGCAGCGGCACGTGGTCGCCCCTCCCCTGCATGTCCAGCTACAAGCCAAGTGGGAGGCACGCTCTAAAGCCGCGGACGGCATAGTACGAGTCCGCGCCGTTGCAGTAGACGAACGCACGGTCGTACCTCCTGCTTCCAAAGAGGGCGCCCCCGCACCCGCGAATCGTCTCTGGCGTCGCGATCCAGCTGCTCGTCTTTTCGTCGAGCGGCGACAGCCCCTGCATCGCAAGGTACATGTCCTCGCCCACAAGCTCCAGGCCGTTCGCCTCCGCCAGCTCGTGGGCGCTGCCAGAGGGCGGGTTGCGCCTCCTCCCTAGGCGTGTCTCACGGTCATAGCAGACGGATCGACGCTGGGGAGACTCGGGCGAGAAGTCCACCAGGTAGAGGTATTCCCGAAAGAGGAGCACGTCAGGCTCACCGCCCGTCTCCTCCAGATACGTAAGCGACCGCAAACCGAAGGAGCCCAGCGCTCGCTCGACGTCGTCTCAGCGGATTCCGGGATGGCGCTCGGGATGGGTCTCGAAGCGGTCTCTCAGTGCATCCATGGGCATCCTCCCAATGTGGATGGGTCATAGGCGGACCCGTCTATTAGCCATGCCGATTCTTCGCGACCCATGATGACAGAGTCTCTCACCAAGCCCCCCTCGGTCATCCTGGCACCACGAATGTCCAAACGAGCATTCCGCCACCCATCTGCCAGTCACTTGGGTACCAGATTCAACGTGGCACCCAATTCAAGGAGGCTCCGATGGCCGACAAGTTCTTCAGTGACGAGGACCCGTACTTTCAGGTGTGTGACAGGCTCGATGCCGGGGAGAAGCCCGCGACGGTATACGCCTGGGCGCAGAGGCAGCGCGACAAGGCGAGAGACGCGATGCTTCGCGACGAGTGGGACGAGGCGCTGCGCTACATCCGGGAGGAGAATCCCGGGCTTCCTCTCTCCTAAGCGGGTCTCGGAGGTTCTAACCCAACCGAGCACCAGAAAATGCGCAGGCCAGAGGGTATATTCCCCTGGCCTGCCTCTGGACGTGATGGCATCAACGTCCCCACCCCCCGTAATCCTTACAATGGTATGGCTCAGCATGGTGGACCAACGCAAAGGTGAGACGGGAATGTACTCGCACGCGTCGGTTCGTCTCCCCCACCTGCGTCGATCACGATTCCGAGGTGCATACATGAGAAGCTTCCTGATTCTCCTGGCGCTGGCCCTCGTCGCCAGTTCCTGCGGCTTCCGCAAGTACGTGTGGTTCATCTCCATCGGCTATGGGGCGGCCATCGGCCTCATCGGCGTTGGTCTCCTCGCACTGTTCCGGGACTCCCTCACCGTCGGGACCGCATTGCAGTGCGCCCTGCTCGTCGTCTATGGATGCCGCCTTGCCGGCTATCTGATCTACAGGGACGTGAAGACCGCCTACAGCCGCCGAATGAAGGGAGAGGTCAAGTCGGACGACGGCGTCTCCCCGGCGGCAAAGGTGGGAATCTGGGTCTCCGCCTCGCTCCTCTACGCGCTGCAGACGTCCCCGATCCTGTTCCGTCTGGCAGATGGCCGCGGCACCGATATCCTTTGCGTCATCGGACTGGTAGTCTCGGTGGCGGGACTCGTCCTCGAGACGACGGCAGACCTCCAGAAGAACCGTGCTAAGCGAGAGAGGCCCAGGCGCTTCGTGGACACCGGGCTCTTCCGCCTGGTGCGCTGCCCCAACTACCTTGGCGAGATGGTCTTCTGGACCGGCGTCTTCGCATCAGGGCTGAGCGTGTACGGCAACGCCGTCGAATGGGCCTGCTCCATCCTCGGCTACCTGGGAATCATCTACGTCATGTTTGGCGGAGCGCGGCGTCTGGAGATACGTCAGGACAAGAACTACGGGGGCGACCCCGAGTACCGGGACTACAAGTCCAGGACGCCGATCATGATCCCGTTCGTGCCGCTCTACTCCGTGAAGGATCACAAGTGGCTGGTCGCGTGAGCGCCCGCGAGGAGGGGCGGGGGGACTCCGTCCCCGAGGGGTTCACCCTCTCGATGGCACTGCTTGACTGCGTGCCCGTGGCATTCTTCTGCATTGGCGCGGGCGTGCTGGCAACGCGCTTCGACAGCCCCCTGTTCCGGGTCGGCATCGCGCTGGTCGTGCTCGCCGGAGCGCTCAAGGTGTCCTGGAAGCTCGTGATCGCGCTGGCGAGGAGGGACGTCCGCTTCCTCAATCGGCAGATGCATTACCTGATGCCCGTCGGCTTCGCGCTGGCGCTCGCTTCGCTCGCAGTGGACCGCGCACGTTGGTCGCCCGCCGCCGTCCTGCGCCACGCGACCTCCCTGCCCTCCCTTCCCCTCCTCGTCGCAGGGATTGCGGGCATGCTCCTGATGTCCTGGTTCGCCCGTCACCTGGACGGCCGTGACGCGCGGGCGAACTGGAGGGAGCAGATGGTGAACGCGATCTCCCAGCTGTGCATCATGCTCGCCATCGTGCTCTGAGGCCCGGCTGACAAACGAGGAGAGGGGCGGGACCCGATTGGCCTCGCCCCTCTCCTCGTTGTTCTACAAACGGGACGGAGTCGTCTCTCCCGCCCCTCGTACGACGTATCGCGCCTAGTGCGCGGGAACGATTGCGTCGAGGTTGAATCCCATTCCGGTCGTGTGCGCCGTTGCGTCCGACGCCAGGAACAGGACGGCGTTTGCCACCTCCTCGGGACGCGCGTAACGCTTGTCGAGCGCCGTGGAGGCGAAGATCTTTTCCGCCTCCTCGTGGGTCTTCGTATCGCCAAAGGTGTCGAACTCGATGCGACGCATCATATCGGTGTCAACGGGGCCCGGGCAGACGTAGTTCACGTGGACGCCCTGGGGCATCAGCTCCTGCGCGACGCACTTGGTGAGACCAGCCACGGCGTACTTTGAGCTCACGTATGCCTGCATCGTGGCGGTCGGCGTGTAGGAGCCGGCTGAGGCGAGGACCACGATTGACCCGGCGCCCTTCTCCACAAGAACCGGCGAGGCGTACTTCATGAGCCACATCGGCGAGTAGACGTTGAGGGTGTAGACCTTCTCGAACTCCTCCGTCGCCTGCTGGGAGATCGGGCAGACCTTTCCCTCGTACCCGGCGTTGCAGACCACGATGTCAATCGTCCCGTAGGCGGCGACCGTGTCGTCGACGAGCTTCTTGACCTGCTCCTCCTTGGTGGCGTCGCAGACGAAGCCCCTTGCATGGCCGTCGTCCACTCCGAGCTGCGGGATGAGCCTGTCGAGCTTTTCCTGGCGCGTCGAGGAGAGCGCAAGCTTAGAGCCCTCTGCCGCGAACGCGCGAGCTATTGCGGAGCCAATGCCTCCGGTGGAGCCGGTGATAAGAACGACTTTGTCCTTCAGATTGAGATCCATGGCCTTCCCTTCGCGAGTTGTTCTGCCTGCACAGAAAGATTAACCCGAGTAAGGTTTTCATAACCACGGTATCTGGTGGCAATCCGTAAACGGCGCTTTTTGGGCAAGGCCCCTAGAGCAGGGTTGGGCTCTCACCTGCAAGCCTTACAGACCCAATTCGCACTCGCCCGTCAAGGAGGCCCGACCAGTGGGGACGGAACTTGCTTCTAAGGTCGGAGCGCCTCGCCACAAGCCAACAGGAACGAACCGAACGAACCCTCTTCGAGGCTGACCGTCTTGTGGGGGCGGATGACGACACCCGACAGGGGGCGCACGCTTGATTGTGCATAGCAGGGCTTCGTCTCTGGCCTCATGTCGAGGGGCAGTCCCCCAACCTCTATCGACTTGATTAGGAACACATTCACAGCATCCGAGAGACTCAAGCCCAGGTGGGCGTAGATGTCGGACGTCTCCGCTTTTATCTGCGGCTCTACGTACGATTTAACCACTTCCGTCCTCGATCCCATGACTTGCCCCCTAACTATTCCTTAAACTAAGTCTCATTAATTCCCGCACTGATGGCTCTCGAACGAGACTCTCCAACATGCCCCGCACCCAAATCTTGGGGAGGTGCAAATCCGAGCGAGGCATCCGTCGATGGGCCGTCAGCTGCCCCCGAGATGCCCATGTAGCGCAGCATGCCCTCCGCCGCCAGCTTGGCGCCGGCGACCGCGTGCACGACGGTCCTGGGCCCCGTGACGACGTCACCCGCGCCAAAGACGCCTGGCACCGTGGTCATGCCATTCTCGTCCACCTTAAGCGTCCCCTCGTCGGTTGCCTCGAGCCCCCTCGTCGTCAGCAGGAGCTTGTTCTTTGGGACCTGCGACACGCAGAAGATGGTCGTGTCGGCGTCAAAGCGGACCGTCTCGTCGCCCATGCCCACGTAGGAGCCGTCATCCGCCAGCATCGAGCGCCTGAAGACGGGTCCACTCTCGTCCACCGCCACCACGGAGAGACCGTACTGGATCTGCGCTCCATCGAGCTCGGCGAACTCGACCTCGTCGGACGAGGCGGAGACCCCGCCCCAGTTTGAGAAGAGGGTCACGTGGCGGGCACCCTTCCTCAGCGCCGTCCGTGCCACGTCCATGGCAACGTTGCCGACGCCGATCACGGCGACGTTGCGACCGGTCTCGCAGTCGTCGGGGTTCACCAAATAGTCGATGCCAAAGAAGACGTTGCCCCGCGCCTGCCCCTTGATACCCAGGGTGCGCGCCCTCCACGCCCCGGTGCCAACGAAGACAGCGTCGTATCCGTCTCTCAGCAGGTCCTCGATTTTGAGGGCACCGCCTATGGTCGTGGCGGTGCGAATTCGCACGCCAAGCGAGACGAGCAGCTCGCGGAACTTCTCCACGTAGCTCTTGGGCAGGCGGAACTCGGGGATTCCGTACTCCAGGACGCCGCCGATCTTAGGCTTCTGCTCGAACATGGTGACCTCGCAGCCGGCAAGCGCCAGCTTTATCGCGACGACCATGCCCGCGGGGCCCGAGCCAACGACGGCGGCAGCATGGCCGTTTGGCGCCGCCTTCGCCTCGACGATGCGATGCATGTCTCGCCCAAGGTAGGACTCCGACACGTAGGCCTCGATGGACGAGAAGTGGATTGGGTTGCCCCTCCTGCCCTGCACGCAATGCCCCTCGCACTGGCTCCCGTGGTTGCAGACGATGGAGCAGATGGCGGACATGGGATTGTTCTCGAAGAGGATGGCACCCGCAGCCTCAAGGTCGTGCTCCTTGAACAGGCGGATGACCTCAGGTATCGAGGTATGGACCGGGCATCCCTCCTGGCAAAGCGGACGGCGGCATTGGAGGCAGCGATTTGCCTCCTCGACGATGTGCAGCGGCATGTGCTCCCTCTCCCGTGGCGACCAAGGGTAACTTCATCAATTGTGGCACTAGGTGCAACGCGTCCGATGGTACCTGTCACCCGTTCCGTTGGCCACGACGTCTCCGCATGCGTCGCACACACGCCGCTCACCGGCAGATGCAGCGCAGCAGACAGCGCAAGGCCTGACGTCAAGCCTCAGCTAGCATAGTCGTCGCAGTCGTCGTAATCGCCGTTGAGGTAGTCGTCCAACTCCTCCTCCAGAGCCCTCACGTGTCCGGTGTTCTGGGTTACCCTGCCTAGCATGGATTAGGTTACCGAATGCTTACCCTCCCTAGCCCTCGTGCAGATTTCAGCGCCTGATGCTTAACCCCCTAGCCCTCACGCGAGTTTTGTGACAGCAATTCACACGAAGCCGGGGAACCCTAAGCATGACCCGGTCGAATCGGCATGAGGCGGGGGAATGTTAAGCAGAGCCCTACCGGTCCCCCCTCCTCCTGCGGAAGCTGTGCCCCTTGTCCTGGTACATGTTGAAGTCCGCCTTCATGAGCAGCGCGTCGAAGTCGGTCACCTTCCCGCGGATGCTTGCAAACCCAACCGCCATGCTGATGCCGTTGTTCTCCGCGCTCTTCCGCATGTGCTGGATCAGCAGGAGGATGTCCCGCTCCTCCAGGTCCTCCGTGATGACGACGAACTCGTCTCCACCGGTCCGGAACACGCAGTCCTCCCCCGCGCACTCCCTCAGGACCCGCGCCGTCTCGCTGATCAGCATGTCGCCGGCATGGTGGCCCTTCGTATCGTTCGTGTTCTTCAGCCCGTTCAGGTCGATCGATATCACACCCAGCACCCCGTCTCCCCGCCAGTCGCGGATCCGGCGTTCCAGCGCGCGCCGGTTACCGGCACCGGTCAGCTGGTCGATCATGCCCTGCCTCTCCAGCTCGCGAATGCTGTTCCTGTTGCGAATCATCACTGCGATGAAGTCCGTCAGCGTCGCGTACAGAACGCTGCTGGTCTGGAAGCTCTCCTCCGACGGGTTGACAACCAGGGTGAAGCCCTCCCTCTGGTTCTGGAGCAAGAGCTGGCCAGACACAAAGCTCCTGACGCCGTGAATCCTGAACGAGAAGCCCGGGTACTCCTTCCTAAACTCCTCCATGTCGCGGACCATGACCAGCCGCTCGGAGACGAACTTGGCATACAGGCCCCGCAGCTCCGCCCTCGGGATGCTCTGCAATTCCTCCTTCAGCGGGATCACTCCCGGAGCCGTCCACTCGTAGGTGGCACTGACCGTGTTGTCGTCCCTCTCCTCAAATGTCAGGAACCGCTCTGGCTGCATGTTCTCGGCTATGCAGGAGATCGTCGTCTCGATCCCCCTTTCGGGGTCGGCCTCCCTCATGCCGCGGGATATCGCCTCGTTGGCGCGCATCTCCTGGTAGACCAGCACGTGGTCATTTGCCAGGGACTCAAGGTACTCGTCCAGGTTGAAGGCGATCGTGAGCTTGAGTGTGCGTCCCTCCCACGTGGTGAGGAAGGAGCGCACCTGCAGATTCGCTCCAGTCCTGTTGCACAGGTGGGATGCGGAGAATGCGTGATCCATCCGCAGCATCAGGTTGGGGCAGTCCCTGCACGGGGCGTCAAAGCCCTCCAGCGCCCGATAGCAGAAATCCCCCTCCAGACTGTCGTCCGGGCCGATTCCAAATTCCTCTCGCGCAGAGGCGTTAAGGTACACAAGCTCATACGTCTTTGGGTCGCTGATGATGACCCGCTCCCTCAGGCTGTCCAGTATCTCCTTCCTAATGAAGATGCGGTCCTCGGTGTATGGCTTGTCCCCAAAGGCCTCCTTCTCGGCGCTGCTCATTCGACGAATCAGAAGCTGGAGCATCTCGTCGAGGCTCATCACCTCCGAGCCATACACAACAGCATGCGTAAGCACGGGAATCGTTTGAATGCCCAGCTTCCTCCACGGAAGGGGGAGGGTTCCCGAGACTGCTGCGAGCCTCTCCTCGATCCTCCCGGCGTTCTCCCTCTGGCAGAAGCAGAGGAAGCAGCAGAGCCCGATCCGAGCAATCGCCCAACCGGGAGCCAGAGACCTTTTTAGCGCAGCCGAGATTTCCGCGAGAATCACCCTCGCGTTCTCGGCGCTGTCCCGTACCACTTCCGCGAAGGCGGGGACGTCAATCAGGAGCCCGACGTAGTCCAGCTTCCCCCTCCGGTATTGGTCCGCGTAGAGCAGCCCGGCTTCTATCGCCCCCCTGAAGCTGAGGAATCCCGTCTCGTGGTCGACAAGCCCCAGGCGGGACTCCTCGTCCCCGTCCTTCCGCTCGTCTCCATAGACCATCCCCAGCGTTCCCGCGATCTCCTTCTCCTGATACCAGGGGGCGCGTGCGATCTTGAGCTCTCTGAGCCTACCGCCCGAGACCGCCAGCTCCTCCGCCCCGGCGGCACCCCTCTCATCGTTCGGCGCGCTCACCTCGGTTGGGTTTGCTCCCGGAAGGTCTAGGTGGGTGCCAATCTCCTCCTCGGTCTTTCCCAGGACCTCCTCCAGATCGCGAAAGTTCCCCTTCTTCAGGAGGCTCCTGCTCGCACCGAGAATCCGTCCCGCCCTGTCCTTCCAGAAGAACGAGTAGGGGGAATCACTGCAGAGCGTACGAAAGAGGCTACTCTCGGCGATGGTTCCCGGTCGTACGGTTCCGGTCTCCGAAATCCCGAAGGATCGGGAGAACACCGGCAGGAGCTCGTCCCTGTCGCCCTTTCTCTCCCAGATGTCCTCGCGCTCGCAAAGCAGGATGTTCTTGGTCGCGCTCTTGTAGAGCATCAGCGCCTCGAACACCGTCCACCGGTACGTGCCATCCGCCTTCCGAATGCGCACGATCTCAGCCTGGACGGCGCCATCCTCGGTCTCCGTCCTGGACTCCAGCGCCTCGGGGCTGACGAACGAGGCAAAGCGGTCCCTGTCATCCGGATAGACCAGACGCTCCGAGAAGAGGCGGGTGAACTCGCCAACCCCATGGGAGGCCTCCTCCTGGTTGAACTCCGGATGGCTGGAGCGAAGGACCCTTACTTTCCCTCCTCCGCGGTCAAACAGATAGAAACCCTCGTAGAGCTGGAACAGGTTGCGCAACATCTGGTCCAGGGCGGTGGCTTGCTGGATTGCCACGTTATTGCTGATGTTGTAGAGGTGCGCCTCGCCAACCCATCCGCGTTCGTCCCCCGCGATCCAATGGACGTTGACCCTCATGTACTGGCCGTTGTCCGAATAGGTCAGGGTCTCCTCCGACTTTGACCGCAGGGCCCTCATCATGAGGTGCTGAAAGCTGCCACGGAACGGATACCCCGCATCCATAAGGTAGGCGTTTGCCTCGGCCATGTCCTGGGTCCCGGTGCTCCTCAGCTCCCTCTTGTAGGCGTCATTCTCGACGAGAAGTTCTATGTCCGTTCCGTCGAAGAAAAAGACGGCCGTCGGGGAGTCGGAGACCACGTTGACGCTCTCCGCGGCGCCCATCAAATAGGCCTCTTCCGGCTTTTCGAGCTGAAGGCTCTTGCTGTGCAGGAAGGACAGCGAGTCCTCGTACATCATCGGGCGTCCGTAGTAGTACCCCTGGATCCGACCGCACCCGATCTTCCGCAGGAAGGCAACCTGCTCCTGCGTCTCCACGCCCTCTGCCAGGGTCTGCACCCCCAGCATCCTGGCCATCGTCACAACCGAGGTGATGATCTGCCTGCTCCGGTCGTCGAAATGGCTGAAGAATCCCATGTCGATCTTGATCACGTCAAAGTGGTAGTTGTGAAGCAGGCTCAGCGACGAGTATTCGCTCCCGAAGTCGTCCATCCACACCTGGTAGCCCGCCTGTTGGAACTCGCGGACCGTCTTAACCATGCTGATGTGGTTTCGTATCATGACCCGCTCGGTGATTTCGAAGCAGAGAACGGTCTTCGGAATCTGGTAGCGCCTCACCGCCTTCTCGATGGTATCCAGCGGACTCGACACATCGAAGTCGTAGGCCGAGAGGTTCATTGAGACAGGAATCAGGGGCAGGCCGTTGTCCAGTCGGTCACGGATC
Source organism: uncultured bacterium (assembly GCA_905214865.1). Classification (GTDB taxonomy): domain Bacteria; phylum Actinomycetota; class Coriobacteriia; order Coriobacteriales; family Atopobiaceae; genus Olsenella_H. Next base: position 23,435 of record CAJMNO010000026.1, read on the forward strand.
AGCCGGGCCACCTGGTCCAGGACATACCGATCCAGACGGTTGATGAGCTGGGCCTCCTCGAGCACCGGGACGAAGACCCCCGGGAGTATCATGCCGAGTGCAGGGTCCTCCCAGCGTGCCAGCGCCTCGAACCCGCTCACCTTCCCCGTCAGCGTCCGAATCACCGGCTGGTAGTACACCTTGATGTAGTGCTTCTCCAACGCCTCGCTGAAGTGGCGCAGGATGTAGGTCTTGTTGGCGATGGTCTCCCCCATCGCGCGCGTGTAGAGGGCGACGCTCCGGTTTCCGTCCGCCTTGATGCTGTCACAGGCTATTTTCGCCGCGTCAAAGGCATGCCTCAGGTCATCGAGGGTGTCCTTCTCCGAGGGCTTGTAGACTCCGACTTTGAGCTGGATACCATCATCATCGATGAAGAGGTTCACCTCGCTGCAGACATGCTCGAGCCTCTCTTCCAGGCCCTTTGACGGCAGGAGCGCGACAAAGTGGTCCCCGGTAAGATGGCCGACCAGCGCCCCAGGAAAGCATCCCGTGATGGTCTCGGCGATTCTCCTCAGACACTGGTCGCCCTTGTGCACGCCATGAAGCCGGTTGTATTCCTTGAAGCTGGTCAGGTCGAAGCAGACCGGGCAGAAGGCACGGACCTCAGGGTGCGACATCCGCTGCTCCGCCTGCCGGAGCGCCTCCATGAAGAAGTCGTGCATGCCCAGCACGCCGGTCTTGTCCTGGCCCTTCAGGTCGCTGGCAACCTGCTCGGACGAGAAGAGAAGGAGCACGTACGCCCTCCCGTATGGGGTGTCCTTGAGCGAACCCACGCCCTCGGCCTTGCGAAAGTGCCTCCCCTTTGTCTGGTAGTGGAACGAGAAGGGAAAGTGCTCCGAATGCTCACGGGAGGTCTCGGAGAGGGGCCTGTAATCTTCCTCTTCCATGAGGTTTCGAAAGTTTGAGGCACAGAGTAGCAGGAGGTCCTTGGCATCCTCGCACTCATAGAGGGACGCAGCCTTCTTGTTGGCAAAGACGACCCGCTCCGTACCGTCTGCGAGGACGATGCAGATTCCTCCCTCTACCAGGTCAAAGTACTGCTGGAACTGCTTCTGGGTGCGTTCATCCTGCCCTGGTACCTTCGTCACCGCAGCAGCCATGTCTTCCCACCCAATCCATCCAGTCCCACGAGTTTGCCTAATGGTACTTCGTTCCTTCCGCGTAATGGTTTCCGTCTGCATCCAAATTTGCGGCTGTGGTTCCCATCGCGAGTGCGAGGGGATGAGGGGCAGTGTAGGGGGATGGGGATGCGATGGCGACAATACCGACCTTTTGGGTTACCAACGCACTTGCCGGTAACCATCGAGGTGAAGCGGGATGTGTTCTGCAAGACGCCCATGCGGCAACACATCCAACGACGCCTAAGAACCCCCTAGGTACCAGCATTGCGCGAGTCCTCGCGCCTCACCAAACCAGCCTTTTTGAGGCGTCGTGCGAGCACGATCGTGCATGCATGCTCACATCAGGCGCAGAAGCTTGGGGTACACCCATCTGGCAATCCAAGGCTCGGTCACGTTCGCGAGGACCTCGTCCTTCTCGAACCAACGGACTGCCTTGTTCTCGTCCGGCTTTGGGCGGATGGGTTCGGAGGGGTCCGCCTCGATCAGGTACGTCAGGTTAAGGTGCAGGTGGCTGCACACGTACGCACCACGCTTGACGTGACCGTTCACGCAGAGCGTCTCGAGCGAGACGGGCGACGGTGACGCAAGACGCGCGTGGGCGAGGCCAGACTCCTCCCCCACCTCGCGAAGTGCCACGCGCGCCAGGTCAAAGTCTCCGTCCGCGTGTCCGCCCAGCCACGCCCACGTGTCGTAGATCCTGTGGTACGCCATGAGCGCGCGTTCGCGGTCCGTGTCGACCACCCACGCGGATGCCGTCAGGTGCGCCACGTCGTTCTCGCGCGTGCTGACGTCAGGACAGTCGCGGCGGTCCAGCCAACGCAGAAAGAGGGCCCTGTCCCTCTCCTCCTGCTCGCATGTGGGCGAGAAGCGCCTCACCGCGGCAACGAGACCCTGCCTTTCGAGTGCCCGCGCATCAGTCGCGTCGCGGTTGAGGTCACTACCACGTGTACTATCCCGTCCTGACACTTGCCCAAGCGCCATGTGTTCGCCCTTCCCGCGGCTATCGAGAGGGCTGGCAGAGGTCCGCCGCCCATTCCGCTGCCCGCTAGAAACGACGGCGAGCCGGTACATTTTTTCGGGCTGATGCCGATGCTCGTTGCAATTTCGCCTGATGTCATCGGTCCCACCGACCTGGTAACTTGATAGGCGAGCTACCGCAGGGAGCGGTCTGGCGCCTTTGAATCAGCCCTCCCGCTTCCAGGTGGCGATATACTCGCAGTCTTCCGGCGTCGCTAACCCCGCATCCTCCCGGACGATATGCCCGGCGCATCCCACCTCCGTGGCGGCAACCTCAAAGTGGCAGAGCGCGATGCCAAGGTCGACCTTCTGGATGTCCACACCATCTTTCTCGTATCCGCGAGTCTTCTGCTCGAAGAAATGGACGTCCCCGTCCTTGACAACGGCACGCCAAGGCTGCTTGTTGGTCGCAGAGGGTGCCTTGCGCACCATCTCGAGCGGCGTCTTCCAGGTGCCTGCCTCGCTCTCGGAGAGGGGATGGCCGAAGTCGCCGGAAAAGAAGAGGCACTCGAAGGGCAGGCGTTCGTCCGACTTCATGCTGCGGCGCATGACACTCTCACGAAGGGAGCGCTTGTCCGCCGCATATCCCAGGGGACTCACCGCAGGCATAGCTTCGTCGGGGCCAAGATCAATGGCCCGCTCGAAGGCGGGACGGTCGATGGTTGCGGCGAGCCAGACGGTGGAAAGGCCCATATCCGTCGCGTCGAGCACCGCCTGCTCGAAGGCGTAGCCAAAGGCCTCCTCCATCCCGGAGCACCTGGGCGCTTTTGCGGCGAGATAGGTGGTGGCACCGACTATTACGGGACTTGAGACGTGACTGGCTTCCGCGTCGAGCAGACGGAAGATGACAGGTACCCCGAAAGGGTCCGTGATAGCGGAGAGGCGTGATGAAAACTCACCGAGCACGTCCTTCCCTGGGACTTCGGGACGATACGTCCTAACGCTCACGCGCCTCTCTATGGTGGCGATGGATGGCATAGTGGCTCCAGTTTCGTACGTACTTGTATCTGTTGCTGATACTAATAGGAGCGGTCATCCAGTTGTGGCACGAGGGAGGCGGCACATCATGTCTACATCAGGACGCCCGGCAGCCTCGCATGGAAGAGATTCGGCGTGAGGCAAGGTCACGGCCCCACGCGCACTGCCGAACAATTTTCCCTTTCGAGAGGCGCGGGACGAACTCGTGGCTCGGAATGGACTACAGGAACGGCATCAGAGGCGTCCACAGCTGTTCCTATTCCCCACCGTCGGATATGCCCACTCCCGGGGCGGGATTGTCCTGAGAGCGCCCGGTCCAACGAGAAGCCGCGCACAATGCCGCCAGGAGAGCTCACCTCCAGGCGGTCGTCGTAGAGTGCCACCTGCACCGAGGAACGTTCGACGTAGGAGCGATGAACTACCGCGTTGGTGATAATCTCGCGCACGCTCCACTCCGGCAGCTCGTATACGTCTCGCCGTACGAGTCCACCGAGGTCGGCACCAATGTTCATCTTCTCGAGCACATACTGGTAGGCACCCTCGACTTGGGTCATCACGTCGCCAGTGATGTCACGCCGGTCGAGGAACGTCGCGCGCGAGTCCCCCTTGAAGATGGCGCACTGCAAGGGCTTAACCACCTCGGCGCTGCCCGAGAGTATCAGGAAGGCATTTGTTGGGAGGGTTTCGCCGTCTTGCTCCTTCAGGACGCCCCAGGTACTGAGCCGCGGAGGACAACGAGGCTGAGGCGGACGGGCTCGACGGGGAGAATAACTCCAGATGGCTCATCCCGGAAGAGATTACCGACGAGTTCGAGGGACAGTGGGCGGTCGCCCCAGGTTGGATCGACGACAGGTTCGACCGGTTCAACGTGTTTGCCGTCTTGTCGGTGGACGTACCGGGAACCGTCTCCGTTCGGTTCGGGCGATAGCATCTCCATTACCACCGAAAGGAGAGCGAGCACATGAGAGTCCGCTATACGGGAGACTGTTACAGGGTCGTCCTCGCTAGGGGCGGCGTCTACGAGGTCCTGGCCGTCGAGGAGGAGCCTGGCGGAAGGTACTACCGCATACGCTCGCCCCACATCGAGGATGACGGACTCTTTCCCGCAGATCAATTTGAAATTGTAGGCGACGACACCCCCTTGACCCTGGGGGACTACTCGAACCTCGAGTAAGGTTCGTATCCCATGCTCCTCGAAATGCCAAAATCCTGGGGTACCAAGACACGGGCGCTCGACGATGCCCCGTGAGTCCAGTCCGTTTGATGGATTGACGAACACGTCGGCCAGAGAAAAAAATAGGGCAGGACCGCTCATCGCAACCCCACCCCGCAAAACCCGAAGGTTTTTTGTCTAATTCCATTATGGCATGTCAAATCCAGTTGTCAAACACCGTCGTCAGGAAGTCGAAGGACGAGCGTACGCTGTCCACATCCTCGTACCAGTCGGCGTGCAGATGAATCCGGCTTATCAGCGAGCCGACCAGCTCACGGCACATCTCTCTGGAATGGGCGCCAGTCACCAGCTCACGATACGCGTATGCCACCATTGTGATCTGTTGGATTCGCGGATTTGCCATCTTCGACCGCCTTGCACGCTTGTTTACGCCGATTTCGCCCAGAGCGACGGCGACCTCTTTCGGGGTGCGGATGGCGCTCGGCTCCCCCGAGGTGAAGCCGTTCACGATGTCGGTCGAGTGGGCACAGGCGTTCCTGACTGCTTGTGCCTGACGGAGCAGGTAGTGCTCGCTTTTCATGCCTCGTTCGCCCCATCGCTTCGCGCAGTAGAGATAGAAGCTCGCGAACCCGCCGAACGATAGTAGTTCGATGAGGGCCCAAGCCGGCGGGTCTTCTGCGTATTTGCTGGCCATGGAACCGCCATACCTGTCCCTCTGAAGCCTGCTCACCTCGCCGAGGCGGAGATTCCTGTCACGCTTGTCCAGGTTAGACAGATAATCCTCCACGATGGAGTAGCCGTCTTCGTCTGAGCGCTCGGTCAACCCCCGCATGAGCTTTACTTTTGCGAAGTGCTCGACGTCGAGCGTCATCGGCAGCAGCGTGTAGCGCAACATGTGATCGATGGCCGCGAGGTCGCGCAGGTGACCGAAGTCGAGCCCCACGTACTCGCCGTCGTGCTCACCGCCGACACGCTTGTCGAACAACGTCCGGTATGCGGCAAGTTTGAAGTAGTACGTCTTTTCACTCAGGCACTCGGCTGCCTCCTTCTCCGAGCACAGCTCGAACGTCACGCCCTTGGACTTCAGGTGCTCGATCTGCTCCTCGACGGTTAGCTTTGGCTTCCTCGTCCCCATGTTCGCATTGCCGTCTGTCATTCTTCCACCCATGCACGTCTGCAAACTGTACGGCAGGTACCGTGGCAGCCCCTCGCGCGCTCTAGCAACACCCGCACCTAAAATCAGCAATGAAAGTCATGATGCGGAGAAGAGCCTCTCGGGTGGGCACCGATTGAGTCGCCGGAAAAGACTGATCCCGCGCCGTATCTACGCTTTATGGAAACACCACCTGAAGGCCAACTGGCAAGGTGCTGACGGAAGATTGCCGATGGGCGAGCATCCTAGCTGATCGAGATACCGAAGGAGGGCTGGTCGGCATGAGTCAGAGCCATCCGGAGAGGTCTCTGGGACACGCGTACCGGCACATTCCCGATGCGACGATCTTGCACGAAGACGCGTGCCGCAACCGTTCGCCGAAC
>CAJMNO010000027.1 GCA_905214865.1 uncultured bacterium
TGGTGAGCGGGTACAGGCGGGTCCCGCTGCCGCCAGCGAGGATGATTCCCTTCATAAAAATGAACAGCTCCTATCTGAGATGAACACCCTCGGAGTTCTGCAATTGAAGAAGTTCATTCCTCGCCACTGATAGTGAGGAAGAGAGTCTCATAGAGATCAGTAATATATGGCCAAGAGTATGCTGTCTCGATGCGTCTGGTAGAGGCGGCATCTAGCTTCTCGATATCATCCTTTGATAGCCTGTCAGCGCGTTTGATTAGGCTTGACAGGCTTCCTGATTCCTTCGTCCAGTAAAGAGCCGAATTTTCGGCAACCTCACGATTAAAGCCCACGTCAAGAAGCAAGTTTAGCCTCGTGGAAGCAAGAGCTTCCAAAAGACTCGGATTGGTGCCTCCAACTTCATGGCCATGGAAATATCCGAAGGCATTCTCACGTACCTTCTTTAATAGTTCTTGATCATAAATCGCCCCTACGAACTTAATTCGTGAATCCTCCCGGAAATGGGTCTTCTCCTCCAGTTCTTCCAAGAAGGCATCGTTGACGTTCGTTACCAGAGCAAACTCACGTTTAGTGTTAGACCTCATGAATTCGCGAATCATTGTTTCGTAGTTATTTTCAGGTACGAAACGACCAACTACCAGATAATAATTAAAAGGACTGAGCCCATGCTCCTTCAGCCATTCCGTCCACTTCTGATCGTAATCTGAAAGCGTGGAACGCTTAATGTCGGCTCCATAGGCGATGAATGTTGTCTGTGGGTTAAGGCTTGCGTACTCTTCGTGTATGTACTGCTCAATGTTTCTACTGTCGCATACCAACAAATCAGCATGCTTTACCATCCCGCGCTCGGAAACCTTCCAATAATGTCGTACTGGAAGGCTCCATTTCGCACGCATCCATTCATGCCCGTCCGGATTCACCATCAATATTCCGCCGAGAGAATGCAAGCATTTTGCAAACCTACCTACGAACGGCCCAATACGACAGGCAAGCACATATACGATAGGATGTGAAATATTGTTCTCTTGAATATATTTCAGACAATATTTGAAAGCATCGATATCATATGTGATGGCTTGCGCCGAGCCAATAGGCTTTCTTACCACTTTGAAACACTGAGCTCCGTTGTACTCAAACTCCCCTACTTCAGAAGCTTTGTCTTCGGCGCATGCAATGTGATATTTTATGTCGTGCGACTTTTGATTCTCGGTCAACTTTTCCACAAATGTCTCATACCCACCGTAACAGGCAGGAATTCCCTTTGAACCAATAATAAAAACATGCTGCATAGGTCTATCCTCATTAAATAACGTATGAACCAAACTAATTCCCCTGGGCAGTGAGCACCACACCGATGGTCTGGATGATGAGCTTGAAGTCTGTCCAGGCGCCGCACTGCTTGATGTACAGAAGATCCAAGTTCACCCACTCGTCGAAGCTGATGGCATCGCGGTTACGGCGCGTCTGCCAGTAGCAGGTGATTCCCGGCTTCACCAGGAGGCGCTGCCTCTGGCGCTCGTTGTAGAGCTTCGTCTCCCTTGGGATGGCCGGACGGGGACCGACGATGGACATGTCTCCCTTGATCACGTTGAAGAACTGGGGAAGCTCGTCCAGGCTAGTCTTGCGGATGAAGCGGCCGACCCGCGTGACACGCGGGTCGTCCTTGATCTTAAAGACGGGGCCATCCTTCTCGTTGAGGTCCTTGAGCTCGGAGAGGCGGTCCTCGGCGTCGACGTACATGGAGCGGAACTTCCACATGCGGAAGTGCTTGCCATCCTTGCCGACGCGCTCCTGCCTGAAGAACACGGGACCGTGGTCGTCCACAAAGATGGCGATGGCGACGATGAGGTAGAGCCACCAGAAGAGCGCCAGAACGAGCATGCTGAACGCGACGTCGAAGAGGCGCTTGACGAAGCGGAACCCGTACCTGTGGGCAAGCCGCTCCGCCGCCTGGTAGGTTGCCTGGTCAGCCACGTCGCTATGCTCTGTCTTGCCCCCGTTGTTCTGGAAGCCCGGACCGGGCATAACCACATGTGCGGATGCGGACTCCCAGGACTTGCTGTCTTGTAACCCCGACTCAGCCGCGTCCACCGTGGCCGTTGCTTGCTGCGTCACCATTCCCACGAACCCCCCCCCCAGGCATATTTTGGGGAGGGCCTCTCTTCCCACGGCAGCGGCGCAGACTGTCCCCAGCCCACGGTACCCACAGGATCGAACTCATCATTGCGCGTTATTGTTTGCGTGCTCTTCCCAGCACCCTGATGAGTCTACCTTTCAGGCATCCCAAGAACAACCGGGGGATGGCATCTACTTTCGCTTCCCACAAAGCGGCTGAAAAAGAACACTCAGTTCCGAAGTGTCCTATTTTCGCAGGTAGGAGCCATATTTATGAAATGCCCTTGAAAGAAGTTGGTAATGCTCCGGGCAGTGCGCGTCGCTTGCGATGTAGCTGTAGAGGCCCTGTTTGAGCATCTTGATGGCGGGCCGCTTCTCGGCCCCCAGCCTGCCTCCGGCGATGAAGTCGGCGGACGCCTGGAGCTCGCAGCCCATGTCCACGAGCTCCTGTGCCAGCGAAACGTCCCTCTGGATGGCCATGTAGCGCTCGGGGTGGGCGATGATCACCTGGTAGCCCATGCCCTGGAGCTCGAAGATGGTGCGCTCGTAGTCGCCGAAGCGGCTGGGGCTGGCACCCACCGACAGCTCGAGGAGGAAGGTGGGCTCGTTGTCGAACGCCAGGGATTGGGCCCACTGCATGCCCAGCTCCATGAGCTTCTCGTAGTTGACCTCGAAGCCCATCTTGACGGGAAACCCCTCCGCCGCGTCCTCGAACTCGTAGAACGCATACCACATGGCCTTGAAGTCGAAGTACGGCTTGCGGCAGTGCGGGGTGCACACCATGGACGTGACGCCCGCGGCCTTTGCGGCGTCGAGCATGCGGAGCGACTCGTCCAGGTCTGCCGCCCCGTCGTCGACGCCGGGGAGGATGTGGCAGTGGAGGTCCCTCATGCCAGGCTACGCCTCGTCGTCGTAGGACTTGGGGATGTAGACGCCGCCCTGGGCTGCCTGCTTGGAGCCCCTCCTCCCCTGCTGGGCCTGTGCGGCCGCGGGGTGGGCGGAAGCGGCGTTGGCAATGCGGCCGGCGGCCTCGCGGGAGGCACGCGCCATGTTGAGGAACGCCGAGGTGTCGTCGGGCTTCTGGGACGTGGCGGCCTTCTGCGGGCGCACGGGGCGCTCGGGCGGGTTGGGGGCATCAGCGGGCTGGGGACGGCGGGCGGGTCGCTCGGGGCGCGCCGGGCGCTGCTCGGGGGCCGTGACCTGGAGCTTGGGGCCCTCGGCCTTGTCCTCGTCCTTGTAGTAGCGGTAATAGTAGTCGTTGTGCTTGGTCTCGCAGCAGTTCATGATCACGCCGGCGAGGTTGCAGTTGGAGTGGCGGAGCTGCTCGGCGGCCTCGACCACCTCGGCCTTGCGAACAAAGTGCTCGCGCACCACCAGGTACACGGCATCGACCTGGGCACCCAGCACGGCGGCGTCCACGAAGGTGCCAACGGGAGGGGTGTCGAACAGGACGTAGTCGTACGTCTCCCTTGCCTCGCGCACGAAGTTGGCGAAGTGGCGGGAGCCGAGGACGTCGGACGGGTTGGGGATGTGGGGCTCGGCATCAAGGAAGTAGAAGCCGCGCACCTGGGTCTTGACCGCGGCGTCCGCGAGGGGCACCTGGCCGGAGATGACGGAGTAGATGCCGTTGCGCCCGTGCACGCCGAGCGAGTTGGCCATGGAGCGGCGGTGGAGGTCGCACTCTACGAGCAGCACGCTCTTGCCGGAGGTGGCGATTGCCATGGCCAGGTTGCGCGTGACGAAGGTCTTGCCCTCGTTGGGCACGGACGACGTGATGGCGATGGTGCGTATGGGGTTGTCGACCCCCATGAAGCGGATGTTGGCGAGGAGGGTCTTTGCCGCGTTGCCGACGGAGCGCTGGGCGTCCTCGGCCTCGTTGCCCCTGTTGTTGAAGATTGCCATTGCCTACATCCTCTCCAGCTGGGGGAAGTGACCGACCACGGGCACGTTGAGCAGCTGCTCGACGTCCTCGGAGCTCTTGACGCGGGTGTCCATCATGTCCTGGACCACCACGATGACGATGGCGGCGAAGAGGCCTGCCAGCAGGCCGACCGCGATGTAGAGGGGACGCTTGGGGCCGGACGGGGCCTCGGGGGTGGACGCCTGGTCGATCACGTTGACGGACTGGGTGCCGATGACGGACTCGGTGACGCTCTGGAGGTCGCTCGCGTACGCGTTGGCGATGTCGGCCGAGCGCTTTGCGTCCTTGCCGGTGACGGCGATCGTGAGGACGCGGGTGGTGGTGGCGCTGGTGACCTCGACGTCGTAGCCGGAGAGGCTGCTCATGCCGAGCTGCTTGCTGACGTCCTGCTTGACTCGGTCGGACTCGGCGATGGTCGCCACGTCCTGGGTCATCATCTGTGCGGCGGAGAGGTCGCTGTACTGGGAGTTGGAGCTGGTGCCCTCCGCGGTGTCGTTGCGCGACAGGACGTACATGGTGGTGGACGCCGTGTACTCGTTGGGCATGAGGAAGGCCGCGATTGCGACGACCACTCCCGTGACGATGGGGAGGAGCAGCACGAAGCGGAGGTGCTTCCTCAGCAGGCTGAACAGTTCGGCTAGGGTCATCGGGCGAGCCCTTCCTGTATGTGTGTGCGTGTCCTGACGGTTGCCCTTTGCGGGCGCGACGGGTATGGCCATGGGCATGCCGTCGCAAACGCACTTCAATATAGCCCAAAGTTGGCATCTACGTGCAATTGCCACAGCTTTGTGCGAGGGGGTACGTCGGTTTGGGCCGTTGGGGTCGGGCGGGGCGGTCAGGATGAGGCGGCGCGGCGCGCCAGAGGTTCGGGCATGGGACGGCCCCGCCGTCGGGATGACGACGGGGCCGCTTCTCGTGCCCTGCTGCGGAGTGGCGCTACGCCAGCGCGCGGCGCAGCTCCTGCCGCGCGCCCTCGCTGGTGAGGGCGAGCACGTTGTCCCCCTCGCAGAGGCCGGTGTCGCCGTTGGGGACGATGATGTCGCCCGCGCGGTCGATGGCGATGATGACCGTCTGGTCGGGAAGCGAGAGGTCGCTCACGCGACGGCCCACGGCACCCGAGCCGGGGCGCACCTCCACCTGCACCAGCGCGTGGTCGTCCTTTCCCAGCCGCATGATGGTGAAGACGTCCTCCATGTCGAGGCCCTCCTGCACCGAGCGCGCGATGAGGTCCGCCTGGTTGATTCCCACGTCTACGCCCATGGACTCGTTGAACATCCACGAGTTCTTGGGGTTGTTGACGCGTGCGACGACGCGCGGCACCTGGTACTCGACCTTGGCAAGGGTCGAGACCACGAGGTTGACCTCGTCGCTGCCGGTGGCGGCGATCACGACGTCCGCGCTCATGACCCCGGCACGCTCGAGCACCTCGGGGCTGGTGCCGTTACCCACGATGACGCGCTGGTCGGGCAGGCTCGCCTGGAACTTCTCCGCCACCTTGCGACGGTTATCGACCACGACGACGGACGAGCCGTCGCCCTTGAGGATGGGCGCGAGGTACGACCCGGTCTTGCCGCCTCCCACGATGATGATCTGCATCACTGCCTCCTACTCGCTCTTGCCGAGCATGTGGGCGAACTTCCCCGCTGCGCTCGACGCGACCGCGGCGTAGACCACGTCACCGTGGCCGAGCACCGTTCCCTGGGTGGGGATGAACGTCTCGCTGTTGTGCGAGACCGCGACGACCTTGACCTCGCCCACGGCGGAGATGTCCCTCACGGGATGGCCCTCGAACAGGGCGGGCACATCCGCCCGAACGATCTGGACCTCCCCCGTGCCCACCTGGAACACGCTCTCCTGCTGGTTGTAGGTGAGGAGCTCGCAGGCGCGGCGCACGCCCCAGTCGGTGGTCGAGATGGTCTGGATGCCCAGGCGGCGGTACGTCTCTGCCTTGGTGACGTCGTACATGCGCGCGATCACGCGCGGCACCCGGTACGCGTCACGGGCGATGCGGGCGATGATGATGTTGGCCTCGTCCGACGTGGTACACGAGACGACCGCGCTTGCCCGGTCGATGCCCGCCTTGGCGAGCACGTCGCGGTCGAAGCCGACTCCGGCGACCTTCCTGCCGGTGTATCCCTCACCCAGCTCCTCCAGGCGCTCGGGGTCCTGGTCCACGGCGCAGACGCTGTGGCCCTGGCGGTCGAGCTTCCTCGCCAGGCCCGTGCCCATGCGGCCGAGGCCGATGACGATAACGTTCATGGCGTCCTACCTTTCACTTGCGGCGTCAGCCCTGACGCCATTGCGGTCGTAGTGCCCGTGCCTGCGCACGATTGCCTTGCGCCCCTCCTCCAGAATGAGGACGGCGGGCGGGAGCAGCGCCAGGAACAGGTAGTCCTGTGCGGTGAGCGGGCAGGTGTGGAACACGCCCTGGAGGGGCGGGAGCAGCGTGATGAGCACGATGAGCGCCACCTCGAACAGTATCCCCTTGTCGACCTGCCTGTTGGAGAGCAGGCCCACGGAGAACACCGACGAGACCTCCGTGCGGCAGTTCATGACCTCGCCGATCTGCGAGAAGACGATGGCGGCGAGCGCCATGGTGGTGGAGCGCACGTAGACGGGGTCCAGGTCGGCGCCCACGCCGAACATCCTGGCGCCGGGAACCCAGCCCGCCGCAGCCTGCGCGAAGAAGAACGCGCCGAGCGACGAGAGCGCCCCGAGCAGGCCGTACCACAGGAAGGCCTTGCGCATCACCCGCGCGTTGAGCAGATTCTCGTTGGGGTCGCGCGGCGGGCGGCTCATGACGTCCGCCTCGGGCGGCTCGGATCCCAGGCCGAGGGCGGGCAGCATGTCGGTGCCCAGGTCGATGGTCAGGATCTGCATGGTGGTGAGGGGCAGGGGCACGGCGCCTCCGGAGAGCAGGTACACCGCGGAGGGCACGGCCTCGGGCACGTTGGAGTTGAGGATGTAGAGCATGAACTTGCGGATGTTGGCGTAGACCGCGCGCCCCTCCTCCACCGCGCTCACGATGGAGGCGAAGTTGTCGTCGGTGAGGATCATGTCCGCGGCCTCCTTGGCCACGTCGGTCCCCGTGATGCCCATGGCGACGCCGATGTCTGCCTTCTTGAGCGCGGGCGAGTCGTTGACGCCGTCGCCCGTGACGGCGACGACCTCCCCCATCGCCTGGAGGTTCTCGACCACGCGGAGCTTCTGCTCTGGCGCCATGCGGGCGAACACGACCTCGCCCTTGAGCGCGCGGCGCAGCTCCTCGTCGGAGGTCCGCTCGAGCTCGGGCCCGGAGAACACGCGCGGGTGGCTGCCCCTCACGATGCCGATCTTGCGGGCGATGGAGACGGCGGTCAGGCCGTAGTCGCCCGTGATCATGACCACGCGGATGCCGGCCCGGCGGCACTCCTCCACCGCCGCGGCGACCTCGGGCCTCGGGGGGTCCTGCATGACCTCGAGCCCCACGAAGGTGAGGTCTCGCTCGATCGTCTGCGGGTCGTACTCGCTCACGGAGGCGGGCACGCCCTCCTCGTCGCGGTGGATCGGGCGGTAGGCGAGCGCGAGCACGCGCAGGCCGTCCTCGGCGTAGCCGTCGTTGGCGTTCATGATGCGGCTGCGGAGCGAGTCGCTCATGGGGACGACCTCGCCGTTCACGCGCACCTTGGTGGAGAGGCGCACGACCTCGTTGGGTGCGCCCTTCACGAAGGCCACCCGGGTGGCGCCGTCGAGCGGGCGCTCGAGCTGGTGGATGGTGGACATGCGCTTGCGACGGCTCTCGAAGGGCAGCTCGCGGACGCGGGGGATGCGGCGCTGCTCCTCCTGCAGGTCGAGGCCGCCCTTCTGGGCGGAGACCAGCAGGCAGGCCTCGGTGGGGTCGCCCTGCACGGTGTAGCGGCCGCCCTCCTTCTCCGGCGCGATCAGGCGCGCGTTGGAGCACAGGGCGGAGCCCGTGAGGAGGATGCGGAGGTCATCGTCGTCGGCGGCCTGGTAGCTGCGCCCGTCGGCGCGAATCTCTCCCTTGGGGGCGTAGCCCACCCCCGTGACCTCGTACTCCCTTGCGGGGGTCCACAGGTGGTTGACGGTCATCTCGTTCTGCGTGAGGGTGCCCGTCTTGTCGGTGCAGATGACGCTCGTGGAGCCCAACGCCTCGACGGAGGAGAGCGACTTCACCAGCGCGTTGCGCTTGCTCATGCGCTGCACGGCCATGGCGAGCGACAGCGTGACGGTGGGCAGCAGCCCCTCGGGAATGAATGCGACGACCATGCCGAGGGCGAAGATGAACGACGCCGCCAGGCCGTTGTGCACGAAGGCGACGTCCAGCGCGAAGAACGCGACGCCCATGCACAACGCGAACACCGTGATCTGCTTGGTGAGGTGGTCGAGCTGCCTCTGGAGCGGGCTCTCCTTCTCCTCCATGTTCTGGGTCAGGCTGGCGATCTTGCCGAACTCGGTGGACATGCCGATGTTGGTGACCACCACGCGACCGTTGCCCTCGGACACCGAGGTGCCCTCGAACACCAGGTTGGGGGTCTCCGCGTGGGTCAGGCCCTCCTCCAGCACGGCGTCGGAGGTCTTGCGCACGGGGTTGGACTCGCCCGTGAGCGTGGACTGGTCCACCTGCAGGCCATTGGCACGGACCACGCGGCCGTCAGCCGAGACCTTGTCGCCCTCCTCGAGCAGCATCACGTCGCCGGGGACCAGGTCCTCGACCAGGATCTTTTGCTCGCTCCCGTCGCGGATGACGCTGACGTACGAGGGGAGCATCTTCTTAAGCGCCTCGGTCGCCTTGTCGGCCTGGTGCTCCTGCCAGTAGCTGAAGCAGCCGTTGATGACGTTGACGAGCCACACGGCCACGCCCAGCTCGGGCATCCCCGCCGCGAAGGCGATGATGCCGGCGACCCACAGCAGGATCGCCATGAGGTGCGTGAAGTTCGACAGGAACACCAGCACCTGCGACTTCTTCTTCGCGGACTGGATGACGTTCTTTCCGTAGCGCCCCTGACGCGCGGACGCCTCGCCGGCGGTGAGGCCCGCCTGTGCCGTCCCCATCGCCGAGAAGACCTTATCGGGCGTCAGCCGGGCTATCCCCTCGATTGGCGAGGACGTCGCCCCTTCTGAGGCTTCCAACGAAGGCCCTCCTTTCGTCTATCGCCGCCCCACCGTTGCGGTTGGGTGGCGCCCACTGGCGGCAGCCACCGCCTTTCGAAGGAAAGGCTACCCGCTTTCAAACCGTTCGAACGCGACGGCACGGGGGTGGCACGATTTGGCATACGCCCAGCATAAGAGGGTCATTAGTGCGGAATAAGGATGGCATAAAAGTCGCAGGTGAGGGGGGTTGGGTGACATTTGTGTGGTCCTTCGTACGGCGCCCGCGGCTCACCGTCGCCGCCGCGATGGGGGCTGGCCGGGGGGAGGACGTTGGGCCGGGGCTTGCGCGCCGCCGCGGCAGGACCCCGGGCCGGGGCACGCGGTCAGACACGAGCCGCGCGGCACCCCACCTGGGGGAGGCGGCACATTGGCACCCGGCGGGACGGGTGCGGGGAGGCGGGGGTCAGCCCCTCTCCCCCACCTCGAGCATGCGGTAGCCCACGCCCACGTGGGTCTGGATGTAGCGGGGGTGGGCGGTGTCGGCCTCGATCTTCTTGCGGAGCGACCCCATGGTCACGCGGAGCGACGCGAGCTCGGCGCCGGACTGGTCGCCCCACACCTCGCGGAGGATCAGCTGGTGGGTGAGCACCTTGCCGACGTTGTGGGAGAGCAAGCACAGCAGGCGGTACTCCGTGGGGGTGAGGTGGACCTCGCTCCCGGCGAGCGTGACCACGCCCGCGTCGTAGTCGATGCGCAGGTCGCCGTCCTCGAAGCGCGACCGCGCCGGCGCCTGGCGAGGGGACGAGACCGCTTCGCCGAGGTAGCTCAGGTGGCGGAGCGTCGCCCTTACGCGCGCGAGGAGCTCACCGACCGAGAAGGGCTTGGTGACGTAGTCGTCCGCACCTGCGTCCAGCGCCGCGATCTTGTCCGAGTCCTCGGAGCGGGCGCTCACCACGATGATGGGGGTCTTGGACCAGCCACGTATGGCGCGGACGACCTCGACGCCGTCCATGTCGGGGAGGCCGAGGTCCAGGAGCACGACGTCCGGGGAGTTGGTCGCTGCGCTGGCGATGGCCTCGCGGCCGGTGGAGGCGCAGAGGTGCCGGTACCCGTTGGCGTCGAGCGCGGTCGACACCAGATTGCGGACCTCGGGGTCGTCCTCCACGACCAGCAGGGTGGGCGGGGCGGCAGGCGCGGGGGCGGCGCCCCTCTCCCCCAGGCTATCCCCTTGGCTCATCGTCGCCACCTCCCGGAAGCTCGCACGCGGGGAGGCGGAACCAGAACGCGCTGCCGTGCGGCTGGCGCGCGCCGACGCCGATGGTCCCCCCGTGCGCCGTCACGATCGACCTGCAGAGCGAGAGCCCGAGGCCGAAGCCCCTCCCGACGTCGGCACGCTCGCGACCGACAGTATAGAACGAGTCGAACACGCGCTCGCGGTCGGCGGCGGGGATGCCGGGCCCGTCGTCGCACACGGTCGTGACCACGGAGTCCCCCTCGCGGTGCAGGGAGATGACGATCGAGGAGCCGTCGGGCGTGTGCTTGACGGCATTGTTCACCAGGTTGACCACCACCTGCACCATGAGGCTGGCATCCACCCTTACGAGGCACACGCCGCGGGACGGCTCCACCGTGAGCCGATGGCGGGAGACGCGCGGGTCGACGTGACGCAGGGCCTCCTCAACGACGTCGTCCATGAGCTCGAGGCCGAAGTTTGGGCGAACGCCGCCGCTCTGGAGCCGCGTGATGGCGAGGAGGTTCTGGACGGTCGCGACCAGCCACGTGGCGTCGTCGCGAATCCCCCTCAGCAGGCGGTCGCGCTCGCTGGGAGCGAGCCGGTCGCCGCTCGAGAGGAGCACGTCGGCGCTGCCGCTGATCGAGGTGAGCGGGGTGCGGATGTCGTGCGAGATCCCTCGCAGGAGGTCCGCGCGCAGCTGCTCGTTGCGGGCACGCAGCTCGGCGCGTTGGCGCTCGCGGGTGGCCCGCTCACGGCCGAGCGCGAGGCCCGTCTCGCCTAGGACCGCCATGGCGACGTCGCGCTGGCCGGGGGTGAGGTCGTGGTCGCCGACCACGATGCCCATGACGCCGTCGGGGTGGTGGGGATTGCCGACGGGGGCGTACAGGCCGGACGCGGCCGCGAAGCCGTCCGTGCCCCTGCCGGCGGGGACGCCGTTCTCCAGCGCGCGCATGGCGACGGGGAGCTCGAGGGGGACGTCTGGCGGGAGGCTCGCCTGGGTCGGGTGCGCTGGGGCAGGGACCGGAGTCCGTGGCGCGACCGCGGTGGAATGGGCGCCTCCCGAACCCATGCGGTCGCCGTCACGGCCGGATGACCCGGGCGTCTCCCCCGCCGTCTCCTCGCCCTCGGCCGGGCTGAAAAAGCGAACCGGAGTTAGGCCCGCGTCGGTCGCCTCGTACCACACGACACCCCGGCCGAGCAGCGCCGCGAGCTGCCTGCCGGCGGCATCCACGATCTGGTCCGCGGAGGCGCAGTCCTGGAGCAGGTGGTCGGTCTGGAGGAGGAACGCCATGAGGCGGGAGTTCTCCTGGGCCAGGTGCGCGTGATGGCGCAGGCTCATGGCGGGGGTGCTCGAGAGCAGGGCGACGATGCCCATGACCGCGAACGCGCCGGGGTACTGCGGGCCCCACGCGTGGAGGGAGAGGCGGGGGTCGATGAAGAAGTAGTTGAAGAGCAGGACCGAGGCAGCGGTCGCGATGACGCAGTGGAGGCGGCGCGTGGTGACCAGGGCGACCACCTGGACGGAGAGCACGTAGATGATAACGATGGGAGCATCGCCCATGCCGAGGGAGTCGAACCAGAAGCCGAGGAGGGTCGCTGCGAGGAGGGAGGCAAGGGTGAGCGCAGCCTCGATCGCGGTGCGGCGTGCGGTGGGGACCTCGGGCCAGGCGGCGAGGATGGAGAACGCGCGGACGGAGAGGGAGGGGCGCTCGCTCCCGCTCGACGAAGGTGCGCCCGGCTTGCCGCGTTCCCCACTGACGTTGGCGTCCATGTCCCCACCCCATCGCAGGCCCTGGCGCGGGCGGCCGAGGAGGGGCCACCGGTCATGCCGCGCCTCTCGCCGCGCCGTATCGCGGCCTCACTTTCAGTGGCACATGATACCCCCTGCCGCCTTGGGAGTGGGAGCGGGAGGGATGGCACGGCAGAGATGCGGGCGCGGGGGCGCCTGGCGGGGGCCGGATTCGGGCGGCGGGGACTTGGGTGCTGAGGAATGTCGAGTATTGGCAATCCGGGGCTGTCAACCGCTGAGGAATGTCGAGTATTGTCAATCGCAGGCGCCAATCACTGCCAAAGCTCGCATTTCCTCAGCAGAATTGGCCTTCAGATTGCCATTACTCGCATTTCCTCAGCACCCCGTCCGCTTGGGGGACTTGATTCGACTCGCGCGCACTGGGGAGCGGCGGCTTGGCGCCCCACGGGACTTGGGCCCCTACTCCCCCACGTAGCGGAGGATGTAGTTCCACGGGAAGTCGTAGACCTCCTGGCGCTCGATCTCGTGCCCGGTCTGGTCGCCCGACTTGCCGGTGATGCCGCCGTCCTCGCTCTCGCGGGCCGCGACCATCATGCCCTCGCCGATGTAGATGCCGGTGTGGTGTGTGGAGTTGAGGAGGATGTCTCCCCTGAGCAGGCCAAACTGGTCGTGGGACACCTTGACCACCTTGAAGCCGCGCAGGTTGCCCACCATGTTGCCGGTGTAGGAGGCGCCTCCCGTGGAGATGCCGGCGGCGCGCAGGGCCGAGATCACGAGGCTGGAGCAGTCGTAGTTGGGCCCCCAGCGGTCGTACTGGTCGTAGCCGTGGCTGTTGTCGTCTGCCTTGTCGAGCGCCCAGTTGACGTAGGAGTCGACGCGGCGGGTGCGGGCGTTGGAGTACTCGGTGAGCCTGCCGTCGTTGTCGGACGTGTACCAGCGGTTGTTGCAGTGGAGCTGGCGGTCGCGCGCGACGTAGCCCACGCCCAGGTAGGTGTAGTGGGCCCAGCCGTCCGTGGAGTAGCCCTCCCGGGCGTAGGAGTAGCCGGCGGGGTCGCGGTAGAGGTAGTAGCGCTGCAGGCCGGAGCCGTAGTCGTCGACGATCCAGCCCGTGCGCATCTCGAC
Source organism: uncultured bacterium (assembly GCA_905214865.1). GTDB lineage: Bacteria > Actinomycetota > Coriobacteriia > Coriobacteriales > Atopobiaceae > Olsenella_H. The sequence continues at coordinate 13,234 of CAJMNO010000027.1, forward strand.
CTCGCCGTTGGAGTGGGCGAGGGCAATCCTGCCGTCGCCCAGGTTGGTGACTCCGTCGAGGACGGCCCCGCTCGACGTGGCGTAGGCGTAGTAGCCGGCGCCCTCGTCGGGCGTGACCAGGCGGGACTTGACGATGGTCGCGTCGGAGCCGACCCAGTAGCGGCTGAGGGAGCCCCACGAGCGGCAGACCAGCCAGAAGCCCTGGATGGCGTTGGCGGAGTGCGTGCTGGCGTACCAGCCGATGCCCTCGGACTTCCAGCCGGCGCGGGCGAGCGCCTGGTCCTCGTAGTGGTTCTGGGTGAAGTTGTGGGCGCCGGCCTTGGCGTTGGGGTTGTACTGGCGGTAGACGGGCAGGGCATCGCTCGCGTCCGAGTACCAGCCGATGCCCTCGTAGCGCCAGCCGAGCGAGGTGAGCCAGTCCCTCTCCCCCGCGCTGGTGGTGTAGTGGTGATCCCCCGCGTTGGGGTTGTAGAGCCGGTAGACGGGGGTGCCGGAGCTGGCGGGCGCGACCCAGCCGATGCCCTCCCAGCGCCAGCCGGCCTCGGCGACGTGCTTGGCCTCGCCGAGGCTTGCGGTGTAGAAGTGCTCGCCCGTGTTGGGGTTGTAGAGGCGGTACATGTTCTGGACCGCGGGGGCGGGGGTTGCGGCGGAGTCGGGGGTCGTGGGGTCGTCCGCGCGGGGCGCGGGGTCTGGGGTGGGGGCGACGGTGGCGCCCGTTGCCGGCGTGGGGTCGGTGGGCGTCGTGGCGGGGTCCGTGGGGGCCGCGGCGGGGTCGGCGGGCGCCGTGGCGGTGTTCGTGGGGGCCGCGGCGGGGTCGGCGGCGGGCGTGGTGGCGCCGGGGGCAGCAGGCGTCACCGGGTCCGAGGTCGACGGGGCGGCGGGCTCGGTGGAGCTCGCGGCGGAGTCCGTGGGAGTCGCCGGGTCCGGGTCGGATGTCGCCGCGTCCGGGCTCGTGGCGGAGGCATCACCCGTGGAGGTCGCCGGGGCCTTGGCGGCGGGGGCCGGGGACTGGTCGGAGCCAGCGGATGGGGTGTCGGCGCTGGTGGCGGCGTCCCTCTCCCCTGCCGGCTGGTCGGAGGTTGACGCCTGGGCGGGGGTTGCCGTCGCCTGGGTCTGGGCTACCGTTGCGTCCTGCGCTGGGGCAGCAGTCGTGGCCTTGGGGGCGTCCTCCGCGAGCGCGAGCTGCGGCGATGCGACCGCCACGAATGAGAATGCGAGTCCGGCACTGATAGCGGCGCACCTGTGGCCGAGCTTTCCCGACATGTGAGTACCCTCCTGAATGCTAACCAAGAAACGTTCACATGGTAGTGGTTCGCTCGTGGGCGCGGCGGGAACGTGCCAGGTTTTGGCACGAGTTGTTCACAGGGTGTCCCACGGGGGTCGTCGGGTGACCGGGCGGAGGCTGGAGGTGACACGTCGGCGGAGCCTCGGGGAAGCGTTGCGCGGCACGGACGTCCACGCTACGCTCGACGCAGTCTGCGAGCGAGGGGGAGCGCATGGGTCGGGATGCTGGGAACGTCGGGGCCGATGGAAGGGGTCGCGGGCGCGGGGAGGTGCTTCTCGCCCTGTTCGACTTTGACGGGACCCTGTGCGACACGGAGATCCTGGGGATTGGGCTGGACCGGCCGGTGTACGCGTCGTTTGGCATAAGCCCCACGGAGGAGGAGATGCGCTCGCTGTGCGGGACGGATGGCGAGGAGTCGGTCCCGGCGCTGTTCGCGCGGTATGGGATGGATGTGTCGGCCGATGAGTTCTACGCGCGGCGGGAACCCAGCGACGTGATCTACGAACGGATGCCCCTGGAGCCGATGCCCGGCGCGCGCGAGCTGCTGGGTCGGCTGGCGGCGCGCGGGATTGCGTGCGGCGTGGTTTCGACGACCCGGCACGACCTGGTGGAGACGGCGCTGCGGCGGATTGGCCTTGCGGGGAGCTTTGCCTTTGTGGTCGGGGGCGACGACGTGAGCGCGCACAAGCCCGACCCCATGCCGTACCTGCGAGGCATCGAGCTTGGGGCGCGCGGGCTGGGGGTCGGCGCGGACGGGCTGGCGGCGCGGACCGTGGTGGTGGAGGACTCCCCGTCCGGCGTGGCCTCGGGGCTCGCGGCAGGGTGCTACGTGTACGGGTTCAAGGGGAACTCGACGCCGCAGGACGTTGGGGCGGCGGACGAGGTGGTCTCGTCGCTTGAGCTGGTGCTGGCGTAGGGTGGCGCGGGCGTGGGCGCGCTGGGGCGGGCGCTCCGAGGGGCGCCGGCCGGGATGGCTGCTGAGAAATCTCGAGTTGTGGCAGCCGCGACGGGGCCCCGGGGGCCATTCGGGACGACGCCTGCTTTGGAATGTCGAGTTGTGGCAATCTGAAAGCGCCAAACCCCTCTGAAATCGAGTCTGTTGTGTCCCAGAGGGCCAGATCATTGCCACAACTCAAGATTCTTCAGCCGCTCTCGGCGGAACTGCCCCTTGGGATTGCCACAACTCGCAATTCTTGAGCACCCAACCACCCTGGAGGTGGCGCGCGGTGGGCTCGGATGGCATGGGCCACCGGTTTCTCGTACATTTCGGGCCCGGCGCGTCGGACCCAGCGACCGCCATATCGGGACCAGCGCGGCAAGCGCTCAGGACAGCAGCGCGATCGCCCTCGCCATGGGATGCCACTCGACCGCGACGGAGGGCTCCTCGCGCGTGGCGACCGACACAACGTGCGCACCCAGCCCAAATGTCGCGACCCGCCATCCGGGAGGCAGGTGCCCGCCGCGCACGGGGTAGCCGAAGCCGCAGCCCTCGGCCTTGAGCACCGCCTCCACGCGCGTCCAGGCGCGGGCGAACGCGAGCGCGGGGTCGGCGGATTCCTCGACCAGCACGAGGTCGCGGGCCGAGAGCACCATCCCAAGGGCGCTCCGCTCGCGACGGCAGAAGGCGGGAGGGACGCACTCCACGTCCACCCCCACGGGTGCGTGGGCGGTGGCGAGGACGGCGATGCCGTCGTCGTGGGAGATGCCGATGTGCGGGTCGCCCACGACGAGCTCGGGTTTGCCGCCGGGCATCACGGAGAGTGCCGCGTCGTCCCGAACGCCCAGCACGCTGGCGAGCAGCAGCCCGGCGGCGAACTCTCCCAGGCGCGAGGGCTCCGGCGCGGGACCCGTCGCGCGCTCACGGTAGCGCGGGGCAACCAGCCGCAGGCAAGACTCCCAGTCCCTGGGGGCGTCGCCCAGCCGCATGGCGTGCAGCGTCACGAAGTTTGCCATGGGCCTCTCCCCCACCCGTCTGTCTTTGCGAGACATCTCCTGGCACCAAGTGTAGGCGTCGCGCCTCGCATGCATGCGGCTCGAGAGGCTCTGCCCCCGACATCGAGCGGAGGCTGGCAGCTACCGCGCCGCCCCGTACGTCATCTCGTGGAGCCGGGTTTCCATGGGCACTGACACGGTCAGATCATGCGCGCCGGAAAAATCCCCATTTTCCAGTTGCGCGGAGCGGTTCCTTCCTTTATAGTAGCTAACGCGCTGTGCGACCCCACGCACCGCGTTCAACGTTCGGGCGTTTAGCTCAGGGGGAGAGCGCTTCCCTGACACGGAAGAGGTCAGAAGTTCAAATCTTCTAACGCCCACCATAAATTCGCAGGTCAGAGGCTTAAGCCTCTGACCTGCTTTGCTATGCATGGGTCGAGTGGTACGAATTTGATACGAATCGCGCCGCGGTTGCGATCGCGCCACCACCGCGGCGGCATCGAGCCATACGATGGCGATGCTCCCGCCAGCGCTGGGACCGCATACAAGAAGGGCGACACGTTCGTCTCGAACATCCATCCCTACCTGCAGAAGATATGGGCAATACAAAATATGTTGATGGGTAGCACTTGCTGCTCCTCTCCTGCCACGTTGCCGCAGGCGGTGGGACTCCGTCGACTGCCAGACTCGACGATCGGAGCCTCGCATTCGCGTCGAGAGACGACAGCCTGTGGATGTCGGAGCAGATGCGTCCCTTGAGCTCGCCTTCCTTTTCCTCGAGCTTCTGTTTTAAGTCCTCGAGACCGGGGAGGTCGGGCTCTTGCGCGAAAAGGGCTTTCTCTTGCGTACAAGCCTCAGCAGCTTCCTCGGGCAAGTACCGCTGGATGATGATTTCACGGGGAAGCCCGTTGCCCGATCCCGCGTCCGTTGCGTGCTCGCGCATAAGCCCCTATCTCCCGATTTCCCGCATGATGCCCTTCGCCGTCCCGCAGCACTCGGGCAATGTCAGCCCCTTTGCGTAGGGCGTCTTGCGGACGTACTTCCCCCACAGCGAGAGCATCGTGGCGTCGTCGGCGACCTCGTCGAGCACCGCCTCCCAGTGTGCCACCCTCCCCACGCTGCCGCGCTTCTCGCACGTGGCGTCGAGCGCCTCTGCGAGCGTGGGCAGGTCGCACCGCCCGCTCCGGGTCCGCCACAGCACGTGGATGTCGTAGAAGTCACGCGGGCGCGTGTTGGTCACGCCGCGGGACACGACCGTCTCGAGCTTCTCGGCGAGCACGGTCTCCAGGGGGTAAGCCATCACGCTCACGCTGCGGTCGTCGAACAGCAGCGGCCACTCGTAGGCAATGGCCCCCGGGGTAATCCTGTCGCCGGTGGTCACGTCCACAGTGAGCGGCACCGCCATCGGCGGGTAACTCGCCAGCAGGTGAACACGGATGCCGGGGTAGTCGTCGGTCTCCCGAATATCCTCGGTGCGAACGACCTCGAAGACCCAGTCATCGTCGGCCTTGGCGGCGCATATCTCGCGGAAGGCCCGCGCGGCGCTCTCGTGCGTGAGCGTGAAGCCCCGCACCGTCGTGTCCAGGTCCATCGTCGTGCGCGACGCCACCCCCACGAGCGACGATATGAGCAGGCCGCCCTTGACCACGACCTCTTCGCGCCACGGCGAGAGCGACAGGCGCTCCAGCAACCGCTCGAGCAAGTAGTTCTGCATCATCGCCTGCGGCGGCACCCCGGCCTCGCGGGCCCGCGCGTTCACGCGGGCCTTCAGCTGCATCGCGTTCCTCGTCCTCACAGCAGCACCTCCAGGTAGGTCCGGACCTTACCCTCCACGCCGAGCCTGCGCGCGTAGGAGACGAGCTCGGTCGGGTCGCAGCCCTCCCCGCGCACGTACTTCCTGAACGCCGGCACGACCGTCTGCGCGTCGGGCACCCTCTGGCCGCGCACCACGTCGCAGAGCGACCGCTCGGCATCGTAGGCACGCACCTCGTTTCCGTAGGGGGTCCTCACGGTCGCGAGGCCCAGCCCCAGCACGTCGTCGGCGCACGACCGGCAGGCGATGCCCGCCGCCTTGGCCGAGGTCTTGTTGTAGCCCCTGGGGAAGGTCATGGTGAGCGAGAAGGGCGCTCGGTCGGAGAGGCCCCAGAGCCACAGCGCCGTGTCGTCGGAGAACACCCCGCGCGCGAAGCGGTGCTGCGCGACTACGAGCGGGTCCTCCCACGTGTCGGGTAGCGCGTAGAGCCCCCGGTCGAGCCTCACGAGGTCGCCCGCCTCCGTGGCCTCGGACAGCTCTCGTCGCGGTATCCCCGCCTCCGTTGCCTGCTCGGCGGTCACGTAGCCGTTGTGCCCTCTCGCGATTTCCAGCAGTTCCACCATGCCGCCCCCTTTTTCACATTCACGCTTATTATTTTCTCATATTAGGCATAGCTGTACAAAAGAGAGAAACTCCTCTATCGGCCTATCCCTCCCGTTGGTTTTTGAGATCCTGGGATGCGCACTATGCTCCAATGTAAGAGCCGACGGGCTTTTTGCAGGGGCGGAGCCGCCAGCGGGTTCCGTCCCAGTTTCACTTGCAGGAGGGTGGAAGGGCGTGGACGAGAGCGCCGAGAAGGACATCCGCGAGTTCCTCCTCCAGGCGCCCCTCGGCGGCTCATGGGAGGACGACCCATACCTGCGCGCCACCAGCCGTGCCTGCCTCAACGCCTACCGCACCCTCGACGTGAAGCATCACAAGACCGAAGCTGACGCGGCCAAAAGTGCCGCGCTGCTTGAGGTCGAAGCCCGTGGGGCCGCTCTCGTAGAGGAACCCCGCCACCTAGCTCACCTACGCCGTCGTGTTCGCCGTTGCGGATACCTCCTGCGTCACGGGGTCAACGAACTGCTCATACCAGCCGGCGTTTTCGAAGGCGTAGGGGCTCTCCTCGCTCTTGAGGAGGCTCTCTGGCAGCGTCACCAGCAGTTGGCTGAGAACGACCAGCACCACCACGCCGCCGACCACGTCCTTCCAGTGCGTGCCCTCGCGCGCGAACCAGATGGTGTGCGCAACCCCGAGGGGCAGCCAGCAGGCAGCCGCCGTTACCAGGCCGGGTGCGTAGAAGCCTGAGTAGATGCCGGCGTCGTAGAGGATCGTCATCGACTGGTAGGCCAGCAGGTTGTGGACCGCGAACTCGAAGTAGCTAAACAGCATGACCGCAAAGCCCATCCTCCGGCCGTACCCGTCCGTCTCCGCCAGGACGAACCACAGCACGGCCCCGCCGAGGTTGGTGATCATGTCGGTCAGCTGGCTCATGGGGTAGCGGTCTCGCAGCAACGCGTCGGAGCCGATGTTATAGACGTAGTGGAAGCCGCCGGGGATGACCCACTCCTCCCACACATGGAGCGTCAACACAATCACGGCAAGCGCTCCGAGCGAACGCAGCGCACCCCATGGCTCCCCCTTCTGCTTGGCGACAACCATCTGGACCACGAGTACCGCGCTCATTGCAATCATGGCATAGAGCCATCCCCAGCCTACGAACCAAAGCCACAACGCGTACATGCCTGCCCCTTCTCGTCTGTGGTGCAACTCCTTGTGCCTGCGTCACTTGGTATGTAGCATTGCGATAAATACGCTACAACTGCAGCGTAAAGAACCGATACAGGCGGAGGGAACGTTGTAGCGATATGGCGTTCAAGGCTGCGCTGGGGATTCGAGGCGGATGACATGTACCACATTCGGAACGACAGGCGAACGCTTCGCTCGGCGCACACGTTGTACGAGGGTCTCATGGCCTGCCTTGGACACAGGCCCTTTGACCAGGTGACGATTAGCGACGTCCAGCATGAGAGCGGCGTGGCGCGCACCACGTTCTATCGGAGCTTCGACAACCTCTCAGACCTGCTGGCTTGGCGCTGCGACGAGTGCTTTCGAGAGGCGCTGGGCTCGCTGGGCCCAGACGCCTTTTGGGATGAGCGCAGGATGCTGCGCCGGTACTTCTCGTATTGGATGGAGCATGGCGACATTCTTGAGCTCCTTGTGAAAATCAATCGCTATGACATCGTCTATGCGAGCCATCGGCGGGTTGCCGGTGAGCTGCGCGACCGCTTTGGCGCAATCCCTGGCGTGGACCCCGCGCATGGCGACTACTTTATTGCCGTGAGGACCGGATTCACGCTGAGCGTGCTCACCACGTGGGTTGAGCATGGGAGGGCGGAATCCATAGACGACCTGATTCAGATCATCGGCAAGCTGGGGCTGGTGTGAGGCGCCGCATCTCCGACGCGACAGATCCCCCGGCCGCCCCCTCGCCACCTGGAAAGCCGTTGGCCTTCTCCACGATGCCCATGAACACCCCGCCGAGCCGCTCCCCAATGGTAGATTTGACACCAGGAGGCAGCGTGGACATCTACATCGTCAGGCACGGCCAGACCGACGCCAACAGGAGGCACGAGCTCCAGGGGAGAAGGGACGTGCCTCTCAACGAGCAGGGGCGCGAGCAGGCCATGCGGGTTCGCGGGCTCCTTAAGGGGAGCTCGGTCGCGTTTGACAGGGTCTACTCGAGCCCGCTCCGCCGCGCGGTCGAGACCGCAGGCATCGTATCGGGCGGGGGCGTCCCGGTCGAGACGGACGACCGTCTCCTCGAGATGGACTACGGCCCCTACGAGGGGATGGACCTGCGGGAGCCCGCGCCGGAGGTCGTCACGTTCTTCTCGGACTTCGCGCACAACCCGGCGCCGGACGGGATGGAGCAGCTCCCAGCCGTGGCGGCGCGCGCCGGCGACTTCATGGAGGACGTCGTTCTCGCCCCGGGTACCTGCGTCCTCGTCTCCACGCACGCGATCCTGATGAAGGGCATCCTCGAGTACCTGACGCCCGCCTCGCGCGGGAGCTACTGGTCCAGGTTCATCGGAAACTGCGCCGTCTACCGCTGCACCTGGCACGATGGCACGTTCAGCGTGCCTGTTGAGGTGACGGAACCATCAACCCGCCCCAGGTGAGAGGCGTCCAGGGCCCCGTGGGCAAGGTACGGCCCGAAGCCCCGCAATACAATCGAGGGGAACCTTCCCGCCAGCCGAAAGGACGCGCATGGACCCGCGGGCGAGCATCTACGACCTCTCGTCTCCCCTACCGCCGGACTACCCCTGGGACCGGAGAGGCCTCTCCGTCGCCAGGCGCCTGCGGGCGGCGATCTGGCTGTTGCGCATGCTCACCGTCACCACGGTGGCGATCGCTTGTGTCTGGCTGCTGGGGGTGATCGAGGGCATCGGGATTGCCGCGATCTTCGGGACGTACGCCGCCGTGGTCGCCGTCGCCCTTGGCCTCCGACAGGCCACGCTGCTCGCCTTCGGGCGACGCTCGCGCACCCTCCCGCCCGACGCGCGACACGACTACACGCTGTACGCGTACCGCTGGCTGGGCAAACGCAACAAACGTGCATCGTCGCAGGTATTGCTGTCCATCGCCCGCATCGACGTGCTGCGCTCGCGTCCCGACCTCGCCATCAACGCCCTCGGGCGGGTGGACACGCAGCTCCTCTCGCCCGAGCAGCTCAAGCTCTTCTACCTCCTCAACGCGCTCGCAGCTGCATCGACGGAGGCAGGCGAGAGGGACGACGCCCCCGCCCGCGACGGAATCCCGTCGGCCTCGCGGCGCGACGACGCCGTTACGGACCCCGTACAACCGCCCGCCAGCCGACGCCAGCCTTCCGCGAGCGACGACGCCGCGACGCCCACGCCGTCGGACGACGGCCGGCAGCAAGTCCCGAGCGAGCCGAGCCGTCCGGACAAGCCGTCCGCCCGCGACTGGCTCGTTCGGTACTCCGGCATCGCCGCGACGGCCGACAGGGGATTTCCCAGCGAACAGCTCGTGGAGGGCTGGGTCGATCGCCTCGAGGGCGGCACCGCTGGGGGGCCAGGCAGACCCCTCTCCCCGCGACCCAGGCGCCGCCGACGGCCGGCGGGACGAGGCCCAAGCCGCAGTCGACGGCATTTCTCTCTCCCGGCATGCGCATCCCCTGGTGGTGGCGGCCGTGTCGCTGATGCTCGCGCACTGCCTCTTCTACTACGGGCTCGACCTGGGGATCAACTCGGGGTCGGGCTGGTCGCTGCGCATCCCCTACGCCACGGTCGCGTCGCCGCTTGCCGCGGTGTTCGCGCTTGTCCTGGCGGTCATGGCCGCCGTCTGGCTGTTTCGCCGGGGACGTCGGGACCGCCTTGCCACGACGACCACACGGGTGCAATCCATCCTGGGCGGAGTCTCCGTGGTGACGCTCGCCCTTGTGGCTGCATGCGGCACGCTCCTGTCCGCGGCGTTTGGCTACGACGGGACGGAGCGCGTCCTGAGGACCGGCGTGCCGGATGCACTGGCGGGCGGGACGGTCGCGGGAGGATCGGACTCCGGGGCTCACGGAGCTCCGTGGCCGCTTGGCCAGCGGACCTACGACTACCTGGCCGTCGACTGGGCGGGCTTCGACCCCGACGAGTCCCGAACCGCCTACTACCGCGCGTCCGACCCGTTCCTCATGGAGCCCTGGGAACTGGCCCAAGCATACGACACGGCGTGTGGAGGGCAGACGGGGGCTTCGGGCTCGGGCGACTCCGCGGCCACTGGGTCGGCTGGCGACGAGAGTGACGCGGCCCTCTCGACCGGCGACCCCTCCGACGGGGACGGCGTGGAGTCCCTCTCCCCCACCGATTCGTCGGACGGCGGGGACAATGGGACGGCAGCATCCGGAGGAGATATGGGAGATTCATCGAGTGCGTCCTCGGACGATCCGCTCGGCACGCAGAACCAGATGCTCGCCGTTGCCCGCTACCTCGACGACCAGGGGATCGTCCCCAAGATGGACGCCCTGGCCTTTGGGCGAAACGCGAAGGGCGAGCTCTACGCGAGCCTGGGAACGGCGACCGAGGAGCTGGACGGCGCCCCGGTCACGGTCGAGTACCGGCTGTACGACAACGGGGAGACGACCGACTCGGCTGGCGTGCCGGCGGAGGAGCTGGTGCTGCAGAAGGTCTATCTACATGGGGAGAGTGACGCCCAGCTCGTGGGGTTCTACCTGGTCGATCGCTCGACCCTGGCGGTGACCGACGAGCACAGGACCACCTGGTGACGGGTCGCTGCGACGCGGGTCACCAGGTGCGGAGGGGCGGCATCCTTACCCCTGGGAGTCACTAATTTTGCCGGCGAGAGGCGATTGCAGGGGCAAGCTGCTGAGATAAAGCGAGTAGTGGCAATCGGAGGGACGTTTCCGCTGAGGAAAACCTAGCATTGGCAATGGATGGGAGCCGAAACTTTCGTGCGAGCTTGTCCTCCTAGTACCGGTTTATCCGGCACTTCGCCTTGATGCGGCGAATGTCTTCAGGGAGCTCCTCGATGGGCATGTTCTTGGGCGTGTCGCAGGTTCCAGACTCTTTCGCCACGTCGTAATACCAGCACTTATAGGTGATAAAGTCGAGGGAGAGCCTGAGGTCCTCCATTTGCCGGAGAATCGCCTCGCGCCTCTCGTTCACAATGCGCCGACGCTCCTCGATGGTTGAGTCTCCCTTTTGATAGAGGTCGATGTAGCGTCTGATCTCGCGTATGGGCATGCCCGAGACTTTGAGCCGTTCGATGAAGCGTGCCCACTCCAGGTCGTCCTCGGTAAACACGCGGATGCCGCCCTGGCTTCGCGTCATGTCGGGAAACAGTCCGTTCTTGTCGTAGTAGCGTATCGTCGACGCCGGCATTCCCAGTGCAGCAGCTGCTTCTCCAATGGTATAGACCTTATCCAAAGTACTTTCCTTCCTCAAGATGTCCCGCATCCTACCACGGAATTGTGAAGTTGCTTTCATACTTTAAAGAAAGTATATTGACTTAAACCATAGTTTAAGTTCGAGAATCGTGCCAACGAGTTAAGAAAGCGCCATTGGGACGATTGGAGAACAGCATGAGTGGCAAGAAGAACCCTAAAGTCGTGCTTGGGGCCTGGGCCTGGGGTAACGACGGAACCTTTGGCCATGGCCTCACCGCAGACGAGCTTCGTCCCGTGTTCGATGCCGCCATGAGTGCGGGCCTCAACCTGTGGGACACCGCATACGTCTATGGCATGGGGGAGTCCGAGAAGATGCTTGCGGGCTTCCTTAACGGCCTTCCGCGTGAAAGCTATCGCGTCTCCGATAAGCTCACCCCGCAGTGCATGGACGCTTCGTCGAAGACCGCCGTGGCCGATATGTACGAGGCGCAGCTCCGCACCATGGGAATCGATCACTTCGACGTGTACTGGGTGCACAACACGGTGGGTGCCCCGCGTTGGATCGGCGAGCTCGCAGCGTACTTCGAGGGTAGGGACGATGCCCCTGTGATTGGCGTGTCCAACCACAATCTCGCGGAGGCCAAGCAGGCAGATGCGATCCTGCGCGAGCATGGCCTTCGTCTGGGTGCGGTGCAGAACCACTTCAGCCTTATAAACCGCTCATCCGAGGACTCGGGCATCCTGGACTGGTGCCGCCAGAACGACGTCGAGTTCTGGTCATACATGGTGCTCGAGCAGGGTGCCCTGTCCGGCAAGTACGACACCACCCGCCCCATGCCAGAGGGCTCTGCCCGCGCCCAAAAGTACAACCCCGTGCTCGACAGGCTCGAGACCCTCAACGCAGAGCTCGCCAAGGTCGCGGAAGCGCACGATGTGGAACCGGCGCAGATTCCCGTCGCCTGGGCGATTGCGAAGGGGACGCGTCCAATCGTGGGCGTCACGAGGGAGCGCCATGTGGCGGATGCTGCAAAGGCAGGCTCTATCGTGCTTTCCACCCATGAGGTACAGGAACTCGAAAGGGTTGCGGACTCGCTCGGCATCAACGCGGTCCGCGCCTGGGAAAAGAAGATGGACTAGGGAGAGACAATGGGAAAGAAGAACCTTGGGTCAAAGCTCGCGCTGTACCCCACACCCGTGACGGTTGTGGGTGCCATGACGGACAGAGGCCCCAACTGGTTGCTCGTGGCGCATATAGGCATCATCGGACACGACAGGGTAACCATCAGCTGCGCCAAGCAGCACTACACCAACCAGTGGATCCGCAAGAATGGTACCTGCTCAATCAATCTCATAAACGAGAAGCTTCTCCGTGCGGCAGATCACGCTGGAAGCGTAAGCGGCGCCAAGGAAGACAAGTCTAATTTCTTTGCCTGGAACCCCACCGAGAATGGCGTACCCCTCATCAGCAAGTCGCCCCTTTCGCTTGCGTGCTCGGTTGTAGACGTGTACGAGACCGACGGATTTGATACCTTTGTGCTCGCGATTGACGGCACATACGTGGACGATGATTGCCTGGACGAGAAAGGCAGAATCGACTACGGCAAGGTAGCGCCTGTCCTATTTGAGTTTCCCTCCTATTCGTACTGGAGCCTTGGCGAGCGCTTGGGCGGATGCCTGCGCCTCGACAGTGAGTAACAACGGTACCATCGGCGCGGGGGAGGGCCACTCTATGCAGGTGAAGGAGAAGACCGTCGAACCAATAGAGCTCTTCTACGACCTGATTTACGTGTATGCCGTGTCTAGACTTACGCTTCTGGTCGAGGAGCCGATGGGGGGCGTGATTCCGTTTTGGAGGCTCGCAAGTTACGTCGTCGTGTGCCTTGTCATCCTACAGTCCTGGCTATACCTCACGAATTACGTGAACCGCTACGGCAGCTGGACGTGGTACGAGTACTTACTGACGGCTGTCAACATGATGGCTACGGTCTATATGACCAACACCATCTCTGCCGAGTGGGACAAGATGTCACTTGCGTTCAACCTTGCCATGCTCGTGATGCTTTTGTGCGTTGCGGTGATGTACTTCATCCAGACCAGAGTCAAGAAGCGGGATGCTGCCGCGGCGTACAACTCGCTCACCATCCTTGCTGTCGATTGTGGCCTCTACCTCGCCGCAACGCTTCTCTCGGCACTTGGACCAGGACCGCTTGTCATCTGGCTGGATGTGGCCGCAGTGCTGGTGGGGGCATTCCTCCCGTTCTTCATTCGGGGGAGGTTCGACATCAGCATCATCAGCTTTCCTCACCTCGCAGAGCGCTTCGAGTTGCTTACGATTGTCACTTTTGGCGAGGCCGTTGTGGGCATGACGGGCTTCTTCGACGTGGGCCGGGTCTCGCTCAGGCCAATCCTGGTCTTCTCTGCGATTCTCGCGCTGTTTGGATGTTACGAGACGCAGCTCCACCGCCTTTGCGACCACCACAGATCTGCCAGAGCGTTGCGCCTCATGTTCAGCCACTACTTTATTGTCATGGCCATCAACCTGGTGACCGTCGCATTAGAGTTCTTTGGTAACCCAGAAGCAGACAGGGGTTTCACCTCTGTGCTCATGGTTGGCTCTCTCTGGCTGTATTTCGTCTCGATTCTTGCGGATAGCGCCTACTACCACCATGGTATTGCGCTTGGCGAGAAAGACCTTCTCGTCTCGGCACTATCCCTTGTGGTGGGCTCGGCTTTGGTGCTGTGCCTTGGTAATTCTGACCTGTGGTTTCTCGTCGGAGTGCTCGTTGCTGCCGTCGGTAACTTGGGCATGCTACAGCTCAAGCTTAGGCGCCTCTCAAATAGTGCACAGTAAATGTCACTTTCGCTTGCCCTAAACCTAACTTCAGGTTCGCCAATATCGCGTAAAGACGCTCTCTTCCCCTTGGGTCAATTTGCCCACGAGAAAGGACATGCATGATGAGCAAGGCACTCGTTGCGTACTTCAGCGCCACTGGCACAACGGAAAGGGCGGCAAAGTCCCTCGCCAAGGCCGCTGGTGCAGACCTCTATCGCATCTCTCCTGCAGAGCCCTATTCCAGCCGGGACCTCAACTGGAACAATTCCTCGAGCAGGTCGTCTGTCGAGGTGGGCGATGATTCCTCTCGTCCCGCCCTGGCCCAGGCCGCACCGGACCTCTCCTCGTACGACGCAGTCTTTGTGGGCTTCCCCATCTGGTGGTACGTGGAGCCCCGCATCGTCGACACGTTCCTGGAGGCCTGCGACCTTGGGGGGAAGACCGTGGTTCCCTTTGCGACAAGCGGAAGCAGCGGCATCTCTCATGCGGCAAGCAGGATGCGCGGCCTTGTTCCCCAGGCGCGCGTGTTCGATGGTCGCATGATGAACGACAGGCCCTCTACCAGCGAGCTCGAGGCCTGGATTCAGGGCCTTGGCCTCTAAGGGCCACACGACACAAACCCCACCTGGCATATCAAACAGACGAGAGCAACTATCATGCTTGGCAACTTTACGTACGAGAACCCCTGCCGCGTCCACTTTGGGCCCAACGCGCTCGACGAGCTCCCCGGCGAGCTCGCGGGGTACGGCCCCAAGGTCCTCCTGGCCTATGGCGGCGGGTCGATCAAGCGGAGCGGCCTCTACGACAGGGTCGTCGCGGCGCTCGAGGCCGCCGGCAAGACCGTGCTCGAGGTCCCCGGCGTCATGTCCAACCCCACCGCCGACAAGCTGCGCGAGGGCGCGAGGGTCGCGCGCGAGAACGACGTCGACCTGATCCTGGCGGTGGGCGGCGGCTCCACCATCGACTACGCCAAGGGCGTCTCGGTGTCCGCCTGGACCGAGGGGGACCCCTGGGAGCACCTGTACCTGCGCATGGAGGAGCCGACCGGCAAGGTCATCCCCGTGGGCGACGTGCTGACCATGAGCGGCACCGGCTCGGAGATGAACGCCGGCTCCGTGATCACCAGCCACGGGGAGGGCCTCAAGATCGGCCACGTGTTCGGCCCCGACGTGATCCCGCGCTTCGCCATCGTGAACC
>CAJMNO010000028.1 GCA_905214865.1 uncultured bacterium
TTTTCTGGGTTATACCCTAAGAGCAAACCACCCGCTATGCGGGTGGTAATGATTGTCTATGCGCGCGTCGCAGCCGAGAGGCGCGACGGCCCTGCCCGTCGGGGCGTGGCGAGGGGCGGGCGAGCCCCTCGTTGCGCGTGCGGCGACCTGCGCCCGCCCGTGCACCGCGGGCTGCATCCCGGTGGCTAGCCCCGTGCCCGCGCCTTGGAGGGACGGCTCTCCACCACGTAGATGCCCACGCTGATCAGCGCGAGTGCCACCGCGGTGTGCGGTCCCACGCTGGTGCCCTCGGGGCCGAGGATGGCGAGCGACAGCAGCACGCCGAACACGGGGATCAGGAACTCGAACACCGCGACCTGCGACACGTCGTGACTGCGCAGCAGGTGCGACCACACGCCGTAGGCAACTGCCGAGACCATCACCAGCCAGGCGAGGATGCCCGCCCCGCCGGCACCGGCGGGGGTGAGCGACCCTCCCAGCGCCAGGCCCACCGCCAGGAGCGCGGCTCCGCCCATCATGAACTGCCAGCCGCACACCAGGACGGGGTCGACCTCGCTCGCGTGGCGGCGCAGGATGGAGGACGCGGCGGAGGCGGAGACGGTCGAGAGTAGGAGCAGCCCCTCGCCGTCCAGGTGGAAGCCGGCGCCGCCCACGGCCCGCTCGCCCATACCGGCGACCATGATGCCCGCAAAGCCGATGGCACAGCCCAGGAGCTTGCGCCCCGTGAGTCTCTCCAGCCTAAAGATGAGCGCGGACATGACGAGCGCCGCGAACACGCCAAAGCCCTGCATCAGGGAGCCGTTGACCCCCGTTGCGCGCGAGAGCCCCATGTAATAGAGCAGGTACTGCCCAAAGGTCTGGAACAGCGCCACGCTCGCCATCACGCGCAGCTCGCCCCGGCGGGGGAGACGCGCCGAGCGGTTGATGGCGCACCACGCCAGGGTGACGCAGGCGCCCGCGAGCACAAAGCGCAGGCCGGCGAACAGCATCTGCGACCCCGTGTCGCCAGGGCCTATCCCAAACGCGCGATAGCCCAGCCGCACCATGGGGACGGCGCTGCCCCACAGCACGCAGGAGAGGGACGCGAGGGACACCAGGCTGCCCGTCCCGCCGCGGGTGGCGCTTCGGGCGGCGTCGTCCCGTGCTGCCGGTGGGTTGTCCGCCCCGCCCGAGGGGCCTGCCCCTCTCGCCATCAGCCACGCCTCCGTGAGGCGGCAAACTCCAGGAGCTGGTCCACGTCCCCCTGCCGCGTGGCCCACGAGCACACAAAGCGGATCACGCGCTCGCCCGAGGGCAGCACGGCAAAGGTCTCGCAGCCCACCGCTTGGGCAAAGGCCGCCTCGTCCGCGGGTGACACCACAAAGAACTGCTGGTTGGTGGACGAGGGAAGATACGCGCGGTACCCCAGGCCCAGCATCCCGTCGCGCAGGCGCAGCGCGCACTCGTTGGCGTGGCGCGCCAGGCGCCAGTAGGGTGCCTCGCCGTCCGCCCCGGGCGTGAAGGCCGCCTCGAACTGCACGCCCAACAGGCGGCCCTTGGCCATGAGGCCGCCGCGCTCCTTCACCAGGTAGGGGAACGACTCGCGCAGCTCGGGGTCGGCGATGACCATGGCCTCGCCAAACAGCAGGCCGTTCTTGGTCCCGCCCAGGTAGAACGCGCTCGCTCGACGCGCGATGTGCTCGAGCGAGAGGTCGTTCTGGGGAGACGTGAGGGCGCTCGCCAGGCGGGCCCCGTCCACGAACACCTTGAGGTCGTGGCCCTGCGCCCAGTCGCAGATGGCGTCAAACCTGGCACGGTCCCACACGCCGCCAAACTCCGTCGCGTTGGTGATGTAGACCACCTTGGGCAGCGTCATGTGCCGGCCCGTGGACACGTGCTCCGCGTACACCCGCTCCGCCTCGTCGGGCGAGAGGAAGCCGTCCGCGTCGCGCGTGGGCAGGATGGTGCGGCCGCAGGCGGCGATGGCGCCCGTCTCGTGGACGTTGATGTGCGCGTCCTGCGTGCAGATCACGCCCTCCCAGTCGCGCAGCATGCCGGTGACGCCGATCAGGTTGGCGGACGTGCCGCCAATGCAGAACTCCACGTCCACGTCGTCGCGCCCCACTGCCTGGCGAATGAGCTCGCGCGCGTGGTCGCAGTGCTCGTCTCCCTCCTCGGTGTAGCCGGGCCACTGCTGGTCGTTGGTCTTGACCAGGGCCTGGAGCACCTCGGGGGCCGCGCCCTCCGAGTAGTCGTTCCTGAACATGCGCATGCGGGCCTCTCCCTTCCGCGCCGGCGGGACTCGCGCGACGCCTCGGTCTCACCGTGCCATTATGCGCCCGCGGTGGGGTGGCGTGCGATGGCGGGGGAGAGGGGCGTGCCCCCATGGCAGCGACCCGTCGTGCCGGCAGCCGGCTTCTCTCGCCCGTGACCGGGTGAACGTCCTCCGTGCCCCGTCGCCAAGTGACAAGACACCTGACTTGTCACGGTACAAGACACGTGCCATACTGCCCACCCAGTTTGCCACTCAGGCAAGGAGAGGGGACACCTTGGAAGGTTACGTCCGCACACCGCTGGAGGAGTCCAGCTATCGCACGGCGCTCGAGGGGTACCGTCGCGATGGGGGAGCCGTCCCCACCGACTTTGGACCCGACTTCGGGCGCCTCGCCGCGCGCGTGGAGGAGCTCAAGCGTCAGCGTGACGCCGTGGTTCTGGCGCACTACTACGTGCCCGCCGCCACGCAAGCGCTCGCCGACCACGTGGGCGACTCGTTCTATCTGGCGCGCCTGGCCCGCACCCTGGACTGCAAGACGATAGTTCTCGCGGGTGTCTCGTTCATGGCCGAGGCCGTGAAGATGCTCAACCCGTCACGTACGGTCCTCAACCCCGAGCCGCGCGCCAACTGCCCCATGGCGCACATGGTGTGCAAGGCCGACGTGGACGCGGTGCGCGAGCGCTACGACGACCTGGCCGTGGTGTGCTACGTCAACTCCACCGCCCAGATAAAGAGCTGGTCCGACGTCTGCGTGACCTCGTCCAACGCCGTGAAGGTGGTCGGCGAGCTGCCGCAGCACAACATCCTCTTCATCCCCGACATGAACCTGGGGCGCTACGTGCGAGAGCAGCTGCCCCAGAAGAACGTGATCCTCAACCGAGGGTACTGCCCCACGCACCAGCGCATCATCCCACAGGAGGTGGAGCAGCTGGAGCTGGAGCACCCCGACGCCGAGGTGTGCGCCCACCCGGAGTGCAGCGAGGAGGTGCTGCGCGAGGCGGACTTCGTGGGCTCGACCAAGCAGATCATCGAGCACATAGCCAACGGCGACGGTCATGAGTACATCGTGCTCACCGTGGTGGGCGTGGCTGCCGAGATCGCCCGACTGACCAAGGGTCAGGACAAGCGCGTCTACTTCCCGGCGACCCCACCCATCTGCCCCAACATGGCGATGGTGGGGCCCGAGAAGGTGCTGCGTGTGCTCCAGACCGGCGAGGGCGAGGTCGCCCTTCCCGACTGTGCGGACAGGGCAGCGGCCCCACTCGAGCGCATGCTCGAGCTCGCGGCGCGATAGGGGGAGAAGATGGCAGACGAGAGGAACCGTACCGCCGGGGCTCCGGAGGGTGCCGCGTCGGCAGGCGGGGAGGCGCCGAGCCGCCTCGACTGCGACGTGGTGATCGTGGGTTGCGGCGTGAGCGGGCTCTATGCGGCGTACAACCTGCCGCGCGCGCTCAGGATCGTGATGCTCTCGAAGGAGGACGTGGCGACCTGCGACTCCATGCTGGCGCAGGGCGGCATCTGCGTGATGCGCGACCGCGACGACTACGACTCGTGGTTCGAGGACACCATGCGGGCGGGGCACTACGAGAACCGCGCCCAGAGCGTGGACACCATGATCTGGAACTCGCGCGACGTGATCTTCGAGCTCATGAGGCTGGGCGTCGACTTTGACCGAACCCCGCAGGGCGGGCTCGACTACACCCGCGAGGGGGCGCACTCGCGTCCGCGCATCGTGCACCACGAGGACGTGACCGGACGCGAGATCACCACGCACCTTCTCGCCCAGGTCCGCCAGCTGCCCAACGTCACCATATTGGAGAACACGGTGATGGACGACCTGCTGGTGGAGAATGGCGTGTGCGCCGGCGTGCATGCGGTGCGCCCGGATGGCACGCCCCTCTCGCTTGCCTCGCGCGACACCATCCTGTGCACGGGCGGCATTGGGGGCACGTACGAGCACAGCACCAACTACCGCTGCCTCACGGGTGACGGCTGCCGCATCGCCGCGGCGCATGGGGTTGAGCTGGAGCACATGGACTACGTGCAGATCCACCCCACCACGCTGTACACCACCAAGCCGGGGCGCTCGTTTCTCATGAGCGAGTCGTGCCGCGGCGAGGGGGCGATCCTGCTGGACAACTTGGGGCACCGCTTCTGCGACGAGCTGCAGCCGCGCGACGTCGTGAGCCAGAACATCCTGGCCAAGATGCGCGAGGAGGGCTCCTCCCACGTGTGGCTGAGCTTTGAGAACGTCCCCCGCGACGTGGTGACCGGGCACTTCCACCACATCTACGAGACCTGCCTGCAGGAGGGGTATGACATCCTGAGGGAGCCCGCTCCCGTGGTCCCCGCCCAGCACTACCTGATGGGCGGCATCCACGTGGACCAGGACTCCAAGACCACCATGGACCACCTGTACGCGGCGGGAGAGACGAGCTGCAACGGGGTCCACGGCAAGAACCGCCTGGCGTCGAACTCGCTGCTCGAGAGCATGGTGTTCGCCCGCCTGGCGGCACGCGACATCGTACGGGGGAGGCATGCGCAATGGATCCAGTCACGCTGAGGCTCAAGGCAGAGCCGCTCATCCTCATGGCGCTCAACGAGGACATCACGAGCGAGGACGTGTCCACGGCGTCGGTCGTGGACGCGGACGAGTGGGGGCAGGTGAGCCTCATCGCCAAGGAGGACGGCGTGGTGTGCGGGCTTGACGTGTTCGAGCGGACGTTCCAGCTGCTTGACCCCAAGGCGCATGCGGAGCTCTGCGTGGGCGAGGGCGACGAGGTGACGTCGGGCCAGGTGCTGGGAACTGCCTACGGCCACGTGGCGGCGCTCCTCTCCGGCGAGCGGGTGGCCCTCAACTACCTGCAGCGCATGAGCGGGATCGCAACGCTCACGCGCAGGATGTGCCGCGTGCTCAAGGGCACGAACACCCGGCTGGCGGACACGCGCAAGACCACGCCCAACATGCGCGTGTTCGAGAAGGAGGCCGTGCGCGTGGGCGGTGGCACCAACCACCGCTACAACCTGAGTGACGCCGTGATGCTCAAGGACAACCACATCGACGCGGCGGGTGGCATAGGCCCCGCGGTGGCGGCGGCGCGGGCGCATGCCAGCTTCGTCGCGAGGGTGGAGGTCGAGACCGAGACGCTCGATCAGGTGGCCGAGGCGCTCGAGGCGGGCGCCGACATCATCATGCTGGACAACATGGACCACGAGACCATGCGCAAGGCGGTGGCGATGATCGACGGTCGTGCCGTGACCGAGGCGTCCGGCAACGTGGGGCCACAGAACCTCGCCGCCCTGGCCGACCTGGGCGTGGACATCGTGAGCTCCGGGGCCCTGACCCACTCGGCGCCGATTTTGGACCTGAGCCTGAAGCACCTCCGTGTGACGGGAAGGGCCTAGCGTGGCCGGCGACGGGGAGCGCCGCCGCCAGCGCCTGGTCGCCGCCCTCGCGAGCGCGAGGGGGCCGGTACCGGGCAAGCGGCTGGCGCAGGCGCTGGGCGTGAGCCGCCAGGTGATTGTGCAGGACGTGGCCCTGCTGCGCTCGTCCGGCACCAACGTGGCGTCGACCAACCGCGGCTACGTGTTGGTGGAGGCCCAGGGGCACAGCCGAACGTTCAAGGTGCGCCACACCGCCGACCAGATAGAGGACGAGCTCAACCTCTTCGTGGACCTGGGCGGCACGGTGGAGGACGTGGTGGTGAACCACCGCACCTACGGCAGGCTCAAGGCAAGGCTCGGCATCGCGAGCCGCCGTGACGTGCGGCGCTACCTGGACGACATCCGCTCCAGCAAGTCCACGCCCCTCTCCACCATCACCTCCGGGTACCACTTCCATCACGTGAGCGCCCCCAGCGAGGACGTGCTGGACGACATCGAGGACGCCCTGAGGGAGCGCGGGTTCCTGGTCGAACGCCTGCCCTACGAGCTGGGGCAGGACCTGGACTAGGGGTTGGGTTCGGGGCGGCCCTCGCCGCATGGCGCCGCCGGGGGGGCGCGGGCCCTGGCGGCACGTGAGGGGCGAGGGTGTCGCGCGTATCCAATACCTTATGGGTGCCGCAAGGTGCCTGCACATTAGTTTCTGTACATTTTGGGGGTCGCGTGATGACTTGTTTCAGAACAGTGACCTCTTAGGGGCCTGATGGGGGTGGGTAGTAAACTGTGCGTCACTGCACACGGCAGGTGTCAAAGGGTAAGTTTCGCGTCATCCAGGAGGAGCATTCCAATGGAGAAGAAGGACATCGATTGGGGTAGTCTCGGGTTTGCGTACCAGCACACCGACTACAGCTACGTCTCCAACTACAAGGATGGGAAGTGGGACGAGGGCACCCTTACCCCCGACCACACGGTCACGCTGTCCGAGTGCGCCGGCCTTCTCCACTACTGCCAGGAGGTCTTCGAGGGCCTCAAGGCCTACACCACCAAGAGCGGCGACGTGGTGTGCTTCCGCCCCGACCAGAACGCCGAGCGCATGTACAACTCGGCCCAGCGCCTCTGCATGCCCCCGTTCCCCAAGGACCGCTTTGTGAAGGCGGTCGAGGAGGTCGTGAAGGCCAACGCCGCGTGGGTGCCGCCCTTTGGCTCCGGCGCAACGCTGTACATCCGCCCGTTCATGTTCGCCACGGGAGACGTGATCGGCGTCAAGCCCGCGACCGAGTACCAGTTCCGCATCCTGGTCACCCCGGTGGGCCCGTACTACAAGGGTGGCGTGCACCCCGTCAAGCTGCAGGTCTCCAAGTACGACCGCGCCGCGCCCCACGGCACCGGCAACATCAAGGCCGGCCTCAACTACGCCATGAGCCTGTATCCCAGCGTCGAGGCCCACAGCAAGGGCTACGCCGACAACATGTTCCTGGATCCCCAGACCCGCACCTACGTGGAGGAGTCCGGCGGCGCCAACATCCTGTTTGTGAAGGAGGACGGCACGCTCGTGGTGCCCAAGTCGTTCACCGACTCCATCCTGCCCTCCGTCACCCGTCGCTCGCTGGTGGACGTGGCAACCAAGATGCTCGGCATGAAGGTTGAGCAGCGCCCGGTCAAGTTCCAGGAGATCCTGGACAACGAGTTCGTGGAGGCTGGCATGTGCGGCACCGCCGCGGTCATCTCGCCGGTGGGCGAGGTCGACACCGACGACGTGCACTACGTCTTCAAGAGCGGCATGGAGAACGTTGGTCCCGTCATGAAGAAGCTGCGCGAGACCCTCACCGGCATCCAGTCCGGCGAGCTCGAGGACAAGTTTGGCTGGGTCCACAAGATCGACGTGGAGTAGCCAGCACGACCAAGAGTCACCAGATGGAGGGGCGTCTGCCATGGGGCGGGCGCCCCTCTCGCCTTGTCGCGGGGCATGGTGCGGGGTGGGGGAGAGGAGCGCCGTTAAGCTTCCTCGAAGCGTCGTGCCATGGTGATGGGCTCCGGTGACGGGAGGAAAGGGCCCCCTCCACTCGGGGAGACTTCCCGCAACGGGATGGCATGGGCCATCCCCCGAAGGGAGTTTCTCTCATGCAGAACGAAGACGCGACACAGGGGTTCCGGGACGATCCGCTCGCCCAGCCGGTGCGTTGGTGGCGCAGGTCTCCCGCAAGCACATCCACGCTCTCAAAGGCCGTCTGCGTCATGGCGGCAAGCTTTGCGCTCACGGCAGTCCTGGGCGGCACCTATCCCACGCACGCGCTGGCCGTGGACGAGACGGGTGGCCAGGCGGCTGTGGCCGTGGCGACCTCGGACGGTGCCGACTCGGCGTCGGTGGCGCGCGACCCCGCGGACGGCGGCTCGTCGGACGAGGGCGCCGCCGCCGGCCTGGCACGCGAGACGACCACGACCGAGGGCTCCTCCACGACATCCGACGGTGAGGGCGCGGGTTCCCGGGACGTGACGTCCTCATCCGCCGATCAGCGCCGCCAGACCATGGGCGCGACGGTATCCGAGGCGGTCGAGACCCGGGTTGAGGCGCCGCGCGAGCAGGTCGAGGGCGGCCCCCCCGCGTCGCTCTCGGTCGCTGCAGCCTACGTCTCGGAGGAGAGGGACGGGGACTCCGACGATGCGACCGCCCCCAAGGGGCAGGACGACGGGACCGACTCAAACGGCACGGTCGGCTCCGAGGGCGCGAGGCAGATTGCCGACACCGTGATAACGTCGACCATGGGCAAGAGTCCCGCGGTCGAGGTGAGTGGTGGCACGAGCCTGGCGGCGGAACGCTCGACGGTGGTCTCGGTCGCCCCCGTCGACGGGGCGGACGTGGTGGCGGTCGCCGCGGACGGGGCCTCGTCCGTCTCGCTTGGGGAGGGCTCCACGGCCTCGGCGCGCGGCGCCAGGAGCGTGGCGGTGAGCGCGTCGGGCTCGGGGACCACCGCGACCCTGAGCGATGCTTCCGCGTACGCGTCTGGCAGCGGCTGCGCGGCGCTCCAGGCGGCGGACGGCGCGAGCGTGACCATGACCGGTGGCTCGCTCGAGGCGACGGGCGGCACTGCCCTGCGCGCGGAGGGGGCGGGCTCGAGCGTCCGCGTGAGCGGGGCGCAGGTGCTCTCGCGCGCGAGCCTGGCGGAGCTTGCCGGAGACGTGACCGTCGAGCTCAATGGCGTCGAGAGCACCAGCGAGCACGCGCCTGCCGTCTACGTCGCCGCCGGGGTCCCCACGCTCCGGCTGACCAACGGGACGGTCGTGCACGGGTCCGTCGTGCTGGCCGGTGACGCGGACATCGACATCCAGACCGACGCGACCTCGCGGCTGGATGGGTCCGTCGTGAGGGTTGCGTAGCCGCGGCAGGCTTCGTGGCCAGGGGAGAGGGGCGCGGCTGCCGGGCCGTCGCCCCTCTCCACGTCTGTGGAGGCCCTGCTCGATATATGGGGGGTCGTGGGGTCCCTCTCCCGTTGCGGGGGCGGTAGGGCGGTGTCCGGCTGGGATCGAAAGGGCACTGAGAGTCAAGGAGGGGAGAGGTGCCGCTCCCTATCCGGCGGGCGTGGTCTTGCCGGCGGGAGCCTTGCTTGCGCACAAGGCCCGATTCCCCCGTCGATGCGGGGCGTCCCAGGGCCTCACCGCATCCCGAGACCCGTCCGGCACCGTGCCGCGCCGCGCCGCGCCGCGCAAGGCGGGCGTCGGTGTCTAAGAATGGGGGACGTCGCCTCTCCGGCAGGCAGGTTGGCGGCAAACTCCCGAAGTGAGCGCTCATGTCGGGCTCCCGCCGCCAGGGCAGTCGCCTCGCCCGACCGTCATCCCAGTTGGCCCTCAATCAAACCCTGAACCATGGCGGCAAACTCCAGATGTGAGCACTCACATCGGGAGTCTCTTGCCATTGGGGCCCTGTTCCGGGTCCCCGATGGCAGCAAACTCCCGTCGTGAGTGCTCATAAGTGGAGTCTGCCGCCAGCGTCGGGACGCCCAGGGCCAGCCCGGCCCTCCCACCTGCGCCGATGTGGGGTGGCACCTCTCCCCCCGCCAGATGGGTGGGCCGCGAAAGTGCTCACATCGGGCTCCCGCCGCCATGGTTGCGAAACCGATGTGTCAGGCGTCGCCTTCGGAGGGTAGATTGCCTAGCCCTCCCCGGCCCCGCACGGGTCCTCGTCCCCAGGCCCGTGCGGGGGGCAGTGGGATTAGGCATCCGGCAGCGAAATCCGTGCGGGGGCCAGTGGGATTAAGCGGCGGGGTCGCGAAATACGTGCGGGGCCGGCGCCGCCGAGCGGGGACGGAATCGTGCACCGTAGAGCCGGGATGCCTCTCGTCGGCACCCCCTCTCCGACTCTCTTGAGCGACCCGCTCGCGGACAACCCGAGAGGTGGGGAATGGGCTGAAGCCCCGAAACTCTGGAGCATGGGACTCTCCCCAAGCCGAACCCCTCGCTGGCTCGCAACTCAGGGAGAGCCCCCACCAGGTGAGAATGGCTAGCGGTCTGCCCTCGCGGGCCCCTAGCTCAGGGTGCGGGCGAGCATGTCCGCTTCGTCCTGCGGGCTCTCGAAGGTGCGCGGGTCGCCGCTCAGCCGGCGGGCGTCGTCGTGGAGCGCCGAGATCGCGTCCATCTCGGCATCCGTGAGCTCGAAGCCAAAGAGGTCGAGGTTCTCCCTCATGCGCTCCGGGTGCACGGACTTGGGGATCACCACGCGGCCCGACTGCACGTGCCAGCGCAGCACCACCTGCGCGCAGGTGACGCCGTGTGCCTCCGCCGCCCCGCGGACAGGAGCGGACTCGATGTCGCGACCGCGACCGAGCGGCTGGTAGGCCTCCACCACCACGCCGTGCTCCCTGCACCAGGCGCTGACCTCGGGCTGCCAGAAGCGCGGATGCGACTCGATCTGGTCGATCGCGGGGACCACGCCCGTCTCGAGCACCAGCCGCTGGAGGTGTCCCACCAGGAAGTTGGACACGCCTATCTCGCGTACCGCGCCCTCGTCGCGAAGCTCCGTCAGGGCGCGCCAGGTCTCTACGTAGAGGTCGCGTGCCGGGCACGGCCAGTGGATGAGGTAGAGGTCGACCACGTCCACCCCGAGCCTCTCCCTTGACTCCTCGAACGCACGAAGCGCCTGGTCATGACCCTGGTCGCAGTTGCGGAGCTTGGTGGTCACGAACACCTTGCCCGTCATGCCGGTCGCCCTGAGGGCGGCGCCAACCTCCCTCTCGTTGAGGTACGCGGCAGCGCCGTCGATGTGGCGGTAGCCCAGCTCCAACGCCTGCTCCACCGCCTCCTGCGTCTTTTCGCGAGGAATCTTGAAGGTGCCAAACCCCACCTGGGGGATCATCGTGCCGCCTGACAGCCTGAGGCTCTCCATGGTCGCTCCCCTCTCCCTGGGTCCTAGGCCCAAGCTACCACGTCCGTTGGGACATGGGATGATTCCGTGGCTCTTGGTAACGTGCCGGAACCCATTCCCTTACGAAGCGGTGGCAAAGATGTCCGGCACGTGTCAGGAGGGGAGAGACCCGCTTTCCAAGTTGCAAACTCCCGGGCAAACGAAGCCCCTCCCCGCGCTTGGATGCTAGCATCGGCGTCAGTTGGTCCCCGTTTGACCTGCGGATACCGGGACGACGCACGTGGTGGCCCGTCCCTGCGCAAAGGAGGCACTGATGGCAAAGCGACTCAGGCTCACCGTGGACGGAACGGAGCTGTACGCGGACCTCCTGACCAAGGAGGCGCCCCTCGCCTGCATCGAGATGGAGCGTGCCGGGCGCTTTAGGACGGTGCTCTTTGCCGCGAACGTGTGCTATGGGGAGATGACCTTCAACACGCCCGTCGCCGACTACTGGGGCGAGCAGAACGTGCAGGCCGAGACCGAGCCCGGAGACGTGACCTTCTACAACGACTGGAGCTCGGTGTGCGTGTTCACGCGCAGGATGGAGCAGTTTGGTCCGGGGGCGAAGTTCGCGCAGGTGAGAGGGGAGGACCTCCCGGCGTTCCAGCGACTCGCCGAGCGCGCGTGGCACGAGCAGCCCATCACGGTGGAGGTCGAGGTCGTGAGCGACTCTGCTGGCGAGGTGCCGTGCGTGCTACCGGCGCCGGAGCGTCTGTTCCCGCTGCCTGCGCCCAAGACGCTGGAGGTCAGGGTGCTCGAGGACGAGCTCGAGACCATCTGGCTGCGGCGGCCCGATGAGATCGACCGCATGGTGGAGCGCAACGCCCAGACGGGGCGCGAGTTTGGCGTGTGGGCGTACGCCTGGGGCGAGGCCGTCACGCTCGCGGACTTCCTGCGCGTGCTGCTGGGGATGGCCTACGAGCGGGAGGGGAGCGTGCGCACGCTGCGGGCGGTCGCTGCCCGGGAGCTGCGGTTCTTCTCTCCCATCTTCAGGGACTCGGCTCACATGGCTCACGTGTCGGAGCTTCTTGAGGAGGCTGCGGGGGCATGCGGCGAGGTCGTGTCGTTTGCCGAGTTCTATGCGCTCACGCGCGCGGTTCAGCGCTACCTGGTGCAGCTGAGCTTCTGGCTCGACATGGAGCTGCCGTGGGACGGCGTGAGTACGCTCGTGCACCGTGCTTGGAACCCCGGGATGCCGGATCCCAACCTTCCCGGCGGTGCGGACGGGGACGCCGAGCGTGACGGCAAGGGGAACAAGGGCGGTGGACACAAGGGCAAGAAGGGGAAGGGCAAGTCGAAGGGTGGCGGCAAGGGCAAGGGCCACAAGAATGGCAAGGGGCACAAGGGCAAGTTGAGGGACCACGGCAAGGGAAAGGTGGAGTAGGGGGTCGAAAGGCGCCTCGCAGGTTGCCGGACGGTCCCTTCCGCGAGGGGTGCTGAGGAAATGCGACCTGTGGCAATCTAAAGCCGTCTCGACTGGAGAAAGTCGGGCTTTGGCCATGAGTGCTACCCCTAATCGCTGCCACGGCCCCGTTTTTCTCAGCAGATATGGCTTGCCAGGTCTTACCGATTGCCACAACTCGAGATTCCTCAGCACCCCCTGCGCTCGGTCCCGTCCCGAGACCTCCGCGGCTCGCATTTCCTCGGCGAGACCCCCTGGTTGAACGATGGACTTGGCAGCGACTCGCTTACGTGCGGCTCTTCCGCCAGCCGAGGTCTAAGAAGGGAGCGGGGTGGAGGGGATAACGAACGCGCGAGTATCCGTGCCGTGGTAGCGTCTGATGTCACGTACGCCCTGTCGGACAACGTTTGGCGGCAAGGGCCATCATCAGCAATCGAACCATGGCGGCAAACTCCCGAAGTGAGTGCCTTCCGCGTTTCCCACCCGTCGATGATCCTGCGTCTCACCAGCTGTCTGACGGAGATGGACCCAGCAATGGCAACAAACTCCTGATGTGAGTGCTCATATCGGGAGTCCCTTGCCATTTGGGCCAGAAGTGGGGTGGGGATGGCGGCAAACTCCCGACGTGAGCACTCACAACGGGCTTCCGTTGCCATGGAAGGGAGTCAGCTGCGGATGGGCGTCTGCGCTACCTGGGCAAACGCGTGGACTTCACGGGGTTCGTCGACGGCTGTCCTCCCCAGACCGCTCACATCGGGCGTCTGCCGCCACTGAGATTGCACACCTTGGTAAGGTGGCGGGCTGCCGGCAAAGGATCCCTCTGGCATCCCCCTGCGAGTCCTTTTCCTCAACTGCCTGGCGAGAGTGGTCGCTTGCGAATTGGATAGATGCCGGAGGGGGCGTTCGAGGGGCTCCCGCACTTAGAAAGCCTCGGCTGCGGGCGATCAGGAACAAGGGTGCTGAGGAAAGTGGAGTATTGGCAATCGGGGAGGCGTTTGAGCTGAGGAATGTCGAGTATTGGCAGCGAATGGACTCCTCCAATTGCCAATACTCGACATTCCTCAGCGGCAAGTCGCCGGGGATTGCCAACGCTCGCATTTCCTTAGCACCCTAACCCGCGGGGAGTCCCGAATCCATTCATGGAGCCACCGCACCACCGCATGCGCCATCCCGACGGGCGTGACGCCAGGCGTATACTGCCCAGCGATGGCCGTGGAAGGCGCCGCGCGACGCGCACCGCTCGTGGCCGCGGCCAAGGGACGCGCTGAAGGCGCGGGAAAGCGAGACAGAGCATGGCACAGAAGATCCAGGGAACCGAGGACCTGTTTGGCGGCTACATGCGTGCGTGGCAGCGCATGCAGGACGTGGCACGCGACCTGTTTGGCGCGTACGGCTTCGACATGATCGAGACGCCCGCCATCGAGCAGGTGGACACCTTCGTGCATGGCATCGGCGAGTCCACCGACGTCGTTCGCAAGGAGATGTTCCGCGTGTTCTCCGGCGCCCTTATGGACCGCCTCCTCGAGGCCGGCACCGAGAGCGGCCTCAAGGCCAAGCAGCGCATGGCGATGCGCCCCGAGGGAACCGCGGGCGTGGTCCGCGCCGCGGTCGAGAACAACTTCGTCCCCCAGGGTGGTGCGCCGGTCAAGCTGTGGTACGCGGAGGCCATGTTCCGCGGCGAGCGCCCGCAGAAGGGTCGCCTGCGCCAGTTCCACCAGGTGGGCGTGGAGTGGCTGGGCGCACCCGACCCGGCGGCGGACGCCGAGTGCATCATCATGCTCATGGAGTTCTACAAGCGCATGGGCTTCCCCGCTGACAAGCTGACGCTCCGCATCAACTCGATGGGCGACGCCGCCTGCCGTCCCGCCTACCGCGAGAAGGTCCGCGACTTCATCCTGGCCCACCGCAACGAGATGTGCGAGGACTGCCTGGAGCGTGCCGAGATCAACCCGCTGCGCTCCTTCGACTGCAAGAACGACCACTGCCGCGAGGTCATGGCCGACGCCCCGCTTGCCAAGGACAACCTGTGCGAGGAGTGCGCCGCCCACTACGCCAAGGTCAAGGCCTACCTGGACGAAGCGGGCGTCTCCTACGTGGAGGACCCCACCCTCGTGCGCGGGCTCGACTACTACACCCGCACGGTCTTCGAGGTCGAGGTCGCCGACGCGGGCGTGGGCGCCATCGGCGGCGGCGGTCGCTACGACGGCCTGATGGAGCTCGAGGGCGGCAAGCCCACCCCGGGCATTGGCTTCGCCGTCGGCTTCGAGCGCATGTACCTGGCCCTCAAGAGCCTGGGCGTCGACCTGGACGGCGAGGAGCCGGGCTGCGTGTACGTGGCCTGCACCTCTGCGGCGGAGAGGGACGCGGCGTTCTCGGCCACGCTCGCCCTTCGCCAGGCGGGTGTTCGCACCGAGGCCGACTACCAGGGCCGCTCGCTCAAGAGCCAGTTCAAGCAGGCCGACCGCCACAAGGCGCGCCTGTGCGTGGTCCTGGGTTCCGAGGAGATCGCGTCCGGCGTGGCGACCCTGCGCGACATGCAGACGCACGAGCAGGAGCAGGTCCCCATGGACGGCCTGGTGGATGCCGTGAGGTCTCGCCTGGCCTAGGCGGCTGCAGGGGAGAGGGACGTGGCCCACGCGGTCGCGTCCCCCTCCGTCGGCATCGAGTCCTTCTCACCCCCACGCAATAACGAGGCCCGGCCCTCCCATCGGAGAGGCCGGGCCTCGTGCATGACGTGACTCGCCTTGAGGTTACCTGCGTCGTGCGTTACGCCGCCGGGCGGAGCGGGAGGCTGCTGGTGTGGTCGGGGCGAAAGCGACGGACGTCGTCCCTGGCGTCCAGCCCCATGGCGCGGGCGAAGGCGGTGTCCACGAATTCGGGGTGGCGGTGCTCCCAGGCGGAGAGCGCCAGCGTCCACAGAGGGATGAGCCAGCACAGGAACGTGAAGAGCACGCTCAGGGTGGGCAGGCCGAGGAACGCGATGATCCCGATGCACGAGGTGGACCAGGGGATGAGCGCCGGGATGATGGCAGCGCTGTTCTCCAGGTCGAGGGCGAGGGCGCTGCCGTCGCGCTCGGTCTGGTCGCACAGCTGCGAGGTCAGCATGAGGGCCACGACCTGGTCGCAGGCGATGGTGCAGGTGGCGATGCTGGTGGCGAGCACGCTCACGAACGGGGTGTAGTTGCGGGCGACCTTGTTGACGTAGTCGCGCAGCCCCAGCAGGAGGCCGGTCCCCTCGAAGATGCCCGAGTAGGTGGAGGCGACGCCCACGATGAGGACGATGTCGAGCATCGAGACGATGCCGCCTCCGTTGACCATGCGGGCGATGGCCTCGTTGTGGGTGTGGAAGCCAAAGACCAGCATGTAGGGGATCTGCGCCAGGGGGATGTGCTGCACGGTGACGCACAGGACCAGGGCGCAGGCGAGGCTGGCGAGCATGGTCTTCTTGACGCTGACCTTGAGGAGCGAGAGCACCAGCACGATCACGATGGGGAGGAACACGTACCACGAGAGGTCGAAGGTGTGGGCGAACAGCGACTCGAAGTCAGGAAGCGCGGCGGAGCTGGCCTGCGAGACGCCCAAGACGGCGTACAGCACCACGCACAGCGCGACGGGGATGACGGCGCTGCGGAGCATGCGCTTGACGTTGTCGAGCACCTGGGTGCGGGTGAGGGTTGCCACGAGTGCGGCGGCGCTGGAGAGCGGGGAGCAGCGGTCGCCAAAGAAGCAGCCGCTCATGACCGCGCCACCCAGGAGGGCGGGGCTCACGTGCATGGCGGTGCCGATGGTCACGCAGATGACGCCGGTGGTCGCCGCTGCGGCGAACGAGCTGCCGGTGATGAACGACATCATGGCGCAGAGGAGGAACGAGAGCAGCACGAGCGTTGGTGGGCTCACGAGCTTGGTGCTCCAGCAGGTGATGGCAGGGATGGTCCCGGCGGCGCGCCACGAGGCGGTGAGCATGCCGATGATCACGAACAGCATGAGCACCGAGCCGATGGTGCGAAGTCCCTCTCCCGCCATGGACAGGACGGAGCGCACGGAGTTGCCGCGGTACAGGCCGTAGCCCGCAAAGAGGAAGAAGCCCCCGATCAGGATCGCGAGCAGCGGGATGCCCGCCACGATGCCAATCACCAATGCCGTCGCGAAGGTGACGAGCACCAACGTCTCTACCATGAATCCCCAGCTCCTTCCGCACGCCCGTGCGTCGTCTTCCCACCTGGCGGCGCGGGCGCGCCCGCGCGCGTACCTCCTTTTGCAGACAGAAGACTATCCCCCTCAAAACCGTGAGTCCAACTGTTATATTCGGTATGCGAAACAGTTTGAATTTGTGCGGAAACAATCGGCCCTGTACGCGAAACGGCCATGTCTGGGGTCTGGTGTCGGGGCGCGTGATGACCGCCAAGCGGGGAGGGGATGCCATGAACTTCACCACCATGGACTACTTTGTGGCGGTGGCGGAGGAGAGGAGCTTCACCAAGGCGGCCGAACGGCTTTCGGTGACGCAGCAGACCCTCTCGGCCCACATCGCCGGGGTGGAGCGGGAGCTGGGCGTGCGCCTGGTCAACCGCAAGGTTCCTCTCACGCTCACCTACGCGGGCAACGTGTTCCTGGGCTACGCGCGCAGCTTCCAGGCGCAGGAGCGCTCCATGCGCCAGGAGTTCCAGGACATCGCGGGAGACGAGCGCGGCCTTCTGGGCGTGGGCGTGGCCAGCACACGCGGGCACATGATTATGCCGCGCGCCATCGCCGAGTTCCAGGCGGCCCACCCCGGGATCAACGTCCTCCTGCGCGAGGGCGAGAACCGCGAGCTCGTGACCGACCTCAAGGAGGGCCGCATCGACATCGCCATCGCGACGGTGGCGGAGGACGAGCCCGGCCTGGTGGTCCACCGCCTGTACACCGACAGGGTGGTCCTGCTCCTCTCCAACGAGCTCCTGGCAAGGCTGTACGGCGACCGCGCCGAGGAGGTCGTGGCGTCGGTGGCCCGCGAGGGGTCGCTCGCCCCACTCGCCTCGTGCCCGTTCATGATGCTGGGGCAGGGGGACGAGCCCGGCGACCTGGCCCGCCGGCTGCTGGAGCACGGCGGCGTCAAGCCCTGGGAGCGGGTGCAGTCCTCCAACTCCGAGACCCTGGTCGACCTCGCCATCCGTGGTGTGGGCGCCTGCTTCGTGCCGCTTGACCTCGCCCAGGCGGCGGCGCGCGAGGAGGGGGGACAGACCCTGCGTTGCATCGACCTGGGCCCCCAGGGCTCCATTCCCATCTGCGCCGCCTGGCGCGACTCCAAGCACGTGTGGAGCGTGGTCGAGGCGTTCTACCGGCTCCTCCTCTCTCAGCTGGCCCGCAGCGAGGAGGGGCCGGCCCCCTGGGGCGAGAGGGTCGGATCCCCCTCTTCTGTGGCCAGCGAGCAGGGGAGACGGGCGTGAGCGCGGTGAGGGTCGCCTACCGCGACCGCTGGGTGCTGGCGGCCGACAAGCCGCAAGGGCTCCTGGTCCATGGTGACGGGACCGGTGCGCCCACACTCACGGACCAGATCGCCGACCTCCTGAGGGAGGAGGGGGACGCAACCACGCGCCCCCAGGCGCTCCAGCGGCTGGACGTCGACACCTCGGGACTCGTGCTCCTCTCGCTCGACCCCTCCATGCAGCCCGCCTTCGACGCGCTGGTGGCGGGGCACCAGATGGGCAAGCGCTACCTCGCCGTGGTGGAGGGGAGGCTCCCCCGGGGCACGCGCACCATCTCGCTCCCGCTGGGCCGCGACCGCCACGACGCCCGACTCATGCGCGTCTCCCGCACGGGTAAGCCGTCGCAGACGGTGGTGACGCCGCTCGCGGAGGCGGGCGGCCGCACGCTCGTGCGCGTGGAGCTTCTCACCGGCCGTCGCCACCAGATCAGGGTCCACCTGGCGCACCTGGGTTTCCCCATCGTGGGGGACCGGCTGTACGGCAGGCGCGCGCTCAGGGGAGGGCGCGGCCAGACCCTCATGCTCCACGCCCTGGAGGAGGAGTTCGACCACCCCGTGACGGGCCGGCACCTGCTCGTGCGCACGGAGTTCCCCCAGAGGTTCCTGGACGCGTTCCCGAACTGCCGGGACCTGTGGGAGGGAGGGGCCACGTAGGGCCTCGCAAGGCTCATACTGTGGGGTGGGTCGGCCGTCGGCCGATGGAGAGGATAGGGGAAGCGCGATATGTCTGACACCATGCGTGGCGTGTACACCAACCTGACCAAGATCCGCCGAGACGTCTTCAGGGAGGTCGCGAAGGTCTGCTATTCGATGGGAGACGACCCCACCCAGACCGACGCCGACCTGGACAAGCAGTTTGACGAGCTCCCGTTCAAGATCCTCCCGGGTGACGTCGCCACCTACCGCGAGAGCGTGTTCCTCGAGAGGGCCATCATCGCCGAGAGGATCCGCCTTGCCATGGGGCTGCCCCTCCAGGGGGTCGACGGGCCCACGCGCATCTCGGAGGGATTCACCCAGACGGGTGACCTCTCGTATTACGAGCCGCCGCTGGTCAACGTGATCAAGTTCGCATGCAACGCCTGCAAGGACAACGTGTACGAGGTCACCAACACCTGCCAGGGCTGCCTGGCCCACCCGTGCCGCGAGATCTGCCCCAAGAGGGCCATCACCTTCGTGGACAAGCACGCCCACATTGACCAGGACCTGTGCATCCACTGCGGCATGTGCGCGAAGACCTGCCCCTACCAGGCCATCCATCACCACGTGCGCCCCTGCGCGGCGGCATGCGGCATGCACGCCATCGGCTCCGACGAGCACGGGCGAGCGCAGATCGACTACGAGAAGTGCGTGAGCTGTGGCCAGTGCCTGGTCAACTGCCCGTTTGGCGCCATCGCAGACAAGAGCCAGATTGCCCAGGTCATCTGGTCCATCCTGGCGGGCGAGGAGGTCATCGCCGCGGTTGCGCCCGCGTTCGTGGGCCAGTTTGGCGGCAAGGGCAACGTGGGCAAGCTCCGCGAGGCGTTCAAGGAGCTGGGATTCTCCGGCGTGGAGGAGGTCGCCCTGGGTGCGGACCTGTGCACGGTGCAGGAGGCGGAGGACTTCCTGGAGGAGGTGCCCGACAAGCTGCCGTTCATGGGGACCTCGTGCTGCCCTGCCTGGTCGGTCATGGCCAAGAAGGAGTTCCCCAAGTACGCGGACTGCATCAGCATGGCGCTCACGCCCATGACGCTCACGGCCCGCATGATCCGCACGCAGCATCCCAAGGCCAAGATCGTGTTCGTGGGGCCCTGCGCCGCAAAGAAGCTCGAGGCCATGCGCCGCAGCGTGCGCAGCGAGGTCGACTTCGTCCTGACCTTCGAGGAGATGGCGGGCATGATGGAGGCCCGCGGCATCGACTACCTCAGCCTGGCGGACGACAACAAGAGCGACTTCGACGTGGCGAGCGCCGACGGCAGGGGCTTCGCCGTGGCGGGCGGCGTCGCCAACGCGGTGGTCAACGCCATACACCGGCGCTACCCCGACCGCGAGGTCAACGTGGTCAACGCAGAGGGCCTCGAGGACTGCCGCAAGATGATGCGCGACGCCACCAAGGGGAAGTACCCTGGCTACCTGCTCGAGGGCATGGCGTGCCCGGGCGGATGCGTTGCCGGTGCGGGCACCCTCGTGGCCATCAAGAAATCCGCCGCGGCGGTCAAGCGCTACGCCAAGCGCTCCCCGCGCAACAACGCCACCGAGGACTCGTATCGCATGCTCATCCCCATGCTGTCGCAGGGCTTTGGCAAGGGTGACCTGGACCACGAGGTCGAGGAGACCATCGAGGCCTCGGTCCCCACGGAGCAGCCGAGGGAGTAGCGCCGGGGGAGAGGCGCGGGCCGTTCGGGCGGCGGCCCGCGCCACGCCGGCGGGAAGGGTCGCGGGGAGGTGGCCCCGCCCCTTTCGCCCGAGACGGCAAGACGGGCCGGGATTGCTCCCGACCCGTCCCGAGTCGTCTGCCATGCGATGGGATGCGTCCTACGGCTCCTTGACGCCCTTCATCGAGGGATAGAACGTCGCGTGGTCAAACACGTCCTTGATGGTCTGGCCGTTGACAAAGGGGAGCGCGAGGAACTCGTCCACGGTGCTCACGAGGTCGCTGCAGTCCACGAAGTGGTTCTTTGAGTTGCGCCGACTGGTGTCCTGGGCGCGCCAGGCCTCAAAGTTCACGTCGGTCAGGTAGTAGACGTCATTGTCAACCTTCATGTAGACCGAGTGGTTCTTGTGCAGGTAGTCGGCCAACTCGTCGTAGTTTATCTCGAGTGCCTCGGCCGCTTTCTTTCCCATGTCGCGTCCTTTCTCGAAGGGCTTGCCTTCCTTGCCGCTCAACGGGAATCTTACCGCCGTCTAACCCGCCACATACAATCGCGGCGTCCCGTTTAGGCAA
Source organism: uncultured bacterium (assembly GCA_905214865.1). Classification (GTDB taxonomy): domain Bacteria; phylum Actinomycetota; class Coriobacteriia; order Coriobacteriales; family Atopobiaceae; genus Olsenella_H. Next base: position 20,817 of record CAJMNO010000028.1, read on the forward strand.
GCGTAGCGAACTCCCATGTGGGTGGGGGAGTGCGCGCCATTTGCCGAAACGTGTGAAACCGAGCGGCCCAAAGCGGGAACAGAAGCGCCAACGTTCTGGGCATCGCGGTCCCTAGGGGAGGGAATCGTGTCTCCCTGGCGCGAGACCGTAGCGCGTCGCGTCGAGATGTGCCGCTCGCCGGGGGACCTGCTGAGAAAAGTGGAGTTGTGGCAATCCGGGGCCCGCACGACAAGGGACCTGCTGAGAAAACATGAGTTGTGGCAATCGGAAGCGGGCTGTTGGGCTGCCGGGGCAAGAATCCGCTGAGAAAAAGAGACCTGTGGCAATGGTGGAGGGGGTCCCGATTGCCACAGGTCGACTTTTCTCAGCAGCCTTGTTGTTCGAGCCCGTCTGGTTGCCTGTCACGGCCGCGATTCCCTGGCAGGTCACGGGGCGGAGGCGAGAAAGGGTTTCTCCTCCGGCATCCGGGCTTTCGCGCCCAATTGCGCGGGGGCGCCTCGCCTAGCGCTGGCCGTCCGTGCCGAGAATGGCGTCCAGGAGCTGCGCGGGGGTGTCGACGATGCGGTTGGCCCCGTGCTCGCGGAGGAACGGGACGTCGCGGAAGCCCCAGCTCACGATCACACAGTCGGTGCCGGCGTTGGCTGCCGTCTGCACGTCCACCTCGGAGTCGCCCACGTACACCACGTCGGCGGGCGAGAGGGACAGGCCCCTCATCACCGCCTGGAGCGAGTCGGGCGCGGGCTTGCGGCGAACGTCCTCGCGCTGTCCCACGACGGCGTCGAAGAGGCCTGGGAAGTAGGAGGCGACAAGTGCCTGCACGTCGGTGTCGGGCTTGTTGGACACGACGGCTCGGGGGACCGACGCGTCGCGCAGGGCCTCGACAACATCCAAGATGCCGGGGTAGGGCGCGGTGGCATCGGCGTGGTGGGCGTTATAGCGCGTGGTGAAGGTCTGGAAGGCGCGCAGCTCGGTCTTCTCGTCCGTGCCCTCCGGGACGGAGAGGTGCATGAGGACCCTGGTGCCGTTGCCCAGGAAGGAGCGGACCTCCGCCTTGCTCCGTCGCGGCATGCCCATCTGGCCGAGGGCGTAGTTGACCGCCGCCGCAAGGTCGTCGAGCGTGTTCAGGAGCGTCCCGTCCAGGTCGAAGACCGCCGCCCTATATGCCATGCAACTCTCCCCTCCATCCGCTCCCGGCCATCGGCCGGGCAGCTCCCGAGCCTAGCACCTTGGCACCTCTCGCCCGCTCGTGTCGGGAAGGTTTCCTCACTCTGCATATCTCGTACGCTGGCCCCCGACGGTTCCAGCGCTGCTATTATGTGAACCCGCGCGCGCCTCCGCCGTCTACGCTGGCGTGCCGTCATCTGCAGGTCCGCCCGTCACGGCACGGGGCGGAGGAGACGAGAGGAATCACATGGCGTTCAGCATGCACACGCACACCTGCGGCGAGCTCCGCGAGGCCAACATTGGCGAGGAGGTCACGCTCACCGGCTGGGTCTGGCACAGGCGCGACCACGGCGGCCTGATCTTTGTGGACCTGCGCGACCGCGAGGGCGTCACCCAGCTGGAGTTTGACCCCGAGGTCTGCGACGAGGACACGTTCCACGAGGCCGAGACCATCCGCTCCGAGTGGCCGATCATGGTGAGCGGCACCGTGCGCGAGCGCCCCGAGGGCCAGGACAACGAGAAGCTCGCCACCGGCGCCATCGAGGTGTACGTGACCAAGATCGTGGTGCTCAACACCTCCAAGACGCCCCCCTTCCAGATCGAGGACCACGTCGACACCGCCGAGGACGTCCGTCTCCGCTACCGCTACCTCGACCTGCGGCGCCCGACGATGACGTCCAACCTCAAGCTGCGCTCCGACTTCACCTTCGCGCTGCGCGAGGCCTTCCACAACAGCGAGTTCATGGAGGTCGAGACCCCGTCGCTCTTCAAGAGCACGCCCGAGGGCGCTCGCGACTTCCTGGTTCCCAGCCGCATGCAACCGGGCCACTTCTACGCGCTGCCGCAGTCCCCGCAGCTCCTGAAGGAGCTCCTCATGGTCGGCGGCGTGGAGCGCTACTACCAGGTTGCCAAGTGCTTCCGCGACGAGGACCTGCGCAAGGACCGCCAGCCCGAGTTCACGCAGGTGGACGTCGAGATGAGCTTTGTGAGCCAGGACGACCTCATGGGTCAGCTGGAGTACGTGCTGGCCGACGCCTTTGGCAAGATGGGCGTGAAGATGGAGCTCCCGCTCCGCCGCATCCAGTACTGGGACGCCATGGACACCTACGGCGTGGACAAGCCCGACACGCGCTATGGCATGGAGCTCCACGACGTAACGTCGATCTTCTCCAACTCCAAGTTCAAGCTCTTCTCCAGCGCCGCCAACACCGAGGGCCAGTACGTCAAGGCCATCAACGCCAAGGGTGCGGGCAAGTGGCCGCGCGCCAAGATAGACCGCCTGGCCGACGTCGCCGCCACGTTTGGCGCCAAGGGCCTGGCCTACATCGCCTTCCGCGAGGACGGGTCGGTGACCAGCCCCATCGTCAAGTTCTTCTCCGACGACGAGATGGCCGCGCTCCGCTCCGAGATGGACGTTGAGCCGGGCGACCTGGTCATGTTCGCCGTGGCCGACCGCCTGCACGCGGACGAGATCCTGGGCGGCATGCGCTGCCACATGGCGGACGCCCTGGACGTGCCGCGCGAGGGCCACGACTTCCTGTGGGTCGTCAACTTCCCGCTGTTCCACTGGGACGAGGACCGCAAGTGCCTGGACTCCGAGCACCAGCCGTTCACCCAGCCCAACGAGGACCAGCTCGACCTGCTTGACAGCGACCCCCTGGCCATGGGCTCGCACACCATGGACTTTGTGATGGACGGCTACGAGGCCGGCGGTGGCGGCATGCGCATCCACAACGCCGAGCTGCAGGAGAAAATCCTGGAGAAGCTGGGCTTCACGCCCGAGCGCGCGAAGGCGCAGTTTGGGTTCCTCATGAACGCTCTGGAGTTTGGCGCGCCCCCCATGGGCGGCTTCGCGCTCGGACTCGACCGCGTGTGCATGCTCCTCGCCGGCGCGGACAACATCCGCGAGGTCATGGCGTTCCCCAAGACCAGCTCTGGCTCGGACCTGATGAGCGACGCTCCGAGCGAGGTCTCGGGCAAGCAGCTCAAGGAGGTCTCGCTCAGGCTGCTGTAGGCAGGGGAGAGAGGCGCGATCTGCGAGGAGGGGAGCCGTCCCACGGGGTGGCTCCCTTCTTTTGTGGCGGCGGGGCGCGTCCGAAGACGGTTGCTTGCGGGTGCGCGTTCGGTGGGGGAGAGGTGCTGAGCGAGCTAGCCCTCGCGTGGATTTGGATGCGCGATGTTTAGCACCCCCGACCTCGTATGGATTTCCGCCGCCAAACTCCCACGAGGCCTAGGGAGATTAAGCACCTCATCCCAAAATCCGCACGAGGACTACCTACCTGTATGCCTTGCTTCTGTGGACGACGTCGAGGACGAGAACGACCAGGACGTCCTCCTCAATGTCACAGATGATTCGATAGTCGCCAACCCTGTAGCGCCAAAGGCCAGAGAGGTTTCCAACGAGTGCCTTGCCGGTGCTTCTCGGATCATCGAGCTGGGAAATCTCGCGCAACTTGGACGTTATCCTTCTGGCGACCTCCCTATCCAGCTTCTTCATGGCTCGCTGGACGTCCTTATCGATCTCGATTCGCCAGGTCAAGGCTCTCCTCCAGCTCATCGAGCGTCACGGTCTCAAGCCTGCCAGCGCGGAAGTCCTCGACCTTTTTGAGAATCCCGTACTCGTACTCGAGCCGATCGATGGACTCGGCGAGGGCTTCGTTGACGTAATGGCTCCTCGTCCTACCGGTGGCTTTTGCGAGCCGAGTGTATCTGTCGGCTATCTCCTTGGGGACTCTCGTTGGAATGGAAACGGTTGCCATCGTTTTTCTCCCTTCGTCATGACGCAATCACTGTATCACGTGTATTCTTTGTATTACAACATGATGTCTGCCAAAAGGAAGCTGGCGCTGCGGAGTGAAGGTGGACGCAAACACGTCTCGCCGACGCACCGGGGACGGGCATCCACAATCGCCGCGAGTGACGCCTAGGACGTTTGTGCTTCAATTGGTTGGCTAGTGGCATCCCAAGATGGCAGCGGTTACGCTCTCGAAGTCGTCGGCGACCTTATGCCTGAGCCCGCTCTCAACGATTCCGGCTACGGATTAGGCGTGAAGGCATGGAGGAGTGGCGAAGGTCGCATGCACGGGGCGTTTGAGGAGATGCGGGGGGGTGCACGTTGAGCATTTATGCTGAGGTTGATAAGAAATATAATGAAATCTACAGCGGGGACGATGACCGCAACGTCATCGCCGAGATACTCGGCCCCATGCCCAAGGACGCGCAGGACCTCTGGCGTAAGGAGGGGCTCTTCGTCGAATCCCTTATTCCTGATAACTGGCAGCGACCCGACTTCGATGACTTCTGCGAGCGCGAGATCATGAGGAAGTTTGCCAAGGAGGAGGCCGCTCGCTCCATTTAGGGCTTTTCGCCAACCCGATAGAATGGCTGAAAGTTGCCGACTCGTAGTTCAAAAGAGTCCTTCCTCAGCTTCCCAACTGCGGGGGAGCCCGACACTGACGTGTTGGCTTCTGCCGAGGAGTCCCGGCAGCCAAAGAAGGGGAGAGGGGCGGGCAAATCACCTCCGTGCCCAATCCGCCGGCAGCGGAGGGCTCCGTGCGAGTCGGCCGGGCGGCCCCGGTTGGGAGAGGTGTGTTTTGTCAAGTCGCGATGAGCAGAACGGTCATCAATTTATGAGCAGCCTG
>CAJMNO010000029.1 GCA_905214865.1 uncultured bacterium
GAAGGGGTCCTGCTTTACGGGCGAGGTCCCAGCCGCCTCGCTACATATCGTCTAGGCCTCATGTCGATTTCGAGGCGATATGCTTAACCGCACTAGCCCTCGTGTGAGCTGCGCGGCGGTAATCCACACGAGGTCTAGCATCCCTAAGCGTGCAGGAATCAAATCCACAAGAGGCCTAGCGCCGCTAAGCATCCTGGGCCGGAATCCGTATGGGAGCAGTGGCTCTCCGTGCGCGTCTCAGCGGTGGCGATAGCGAATGGACTGTTGCCCCCCGCCCAAAGGCACCCCCCTTCGTCCCTTCTCAGCGCTCTATCTCCTCCGGCGTAACTTCAGCACCCGCGCTTGCGCACTGTCTGCCGGTCCCGCGACGGCCCGGCATCCGGCCGCGCCCCGTCCCAATCCGCCTTCCGTTTCCAGTTGATGCGACCTGGCCTGCCGGTCACTGTAGTGTAGTAAAGTGAGCGCGAACGCAAGGCGTCCAGGGAAGGTTGGCACACATGACAGAGTCGCGGCAGGGGGAGTCCCCCTCCACGTACGCGGGCGAGTCCCTGCAGCAGGTCACGGCAGGCGAGACGAACATCAGGTACGACGACCGCGGCCTCGTCCCGGTGGTGGTGCAGCAGGCGGGCACGGGCGAGGTCCTCATGGTCGCATGGGCAAACGCCGAGGCGGTGCGCCTGACCTTCTCCACCGGCACCAGCTGGTTCTGGTCGCGCTCCCGTCAGGAGCTGTGGAACAAGGGCGCCACCAGCGGCAACATGCAGCAGGTGCGTCGCGTGCTCGTCGACTGCGACGCCGACACGCTGTTGTACGAGGTGGACTCGCCCGGACCGGCGTGCCACACGGGAAAGAGGAGCTGCTTCTTCCGCCAGCTCACGGCGGGGGACGACGCAAAGGGGGAGTGCTAGATGGGCGTGAGGACCGCCAACGTTCAGGACGGCGACATGGGAGAGACGCTCGCGAGCCTGGCCCAGACCATCCACGGCCGGTGGGACCATGACCCCGCCGAGTCGTACACCGCGCGTCTCCTCAACGGCGAGGAGGACGAGCTCCTGAAGAAGCTCGCCGAGGAGGCCAGCGAGGTCATCATGGCCTGCAAGGACGACGACCACGACCACATCCGCTACGAGGCGGGCGACCTCGTGTACCACCTGCTCGTGACGCTCGAGCGCTACGACGTCACGCTCCCCGAGCTGGCGGGGGAGCTCAACGCCAGGATGAGGTAGCCGCAGCCGCGTTGCCCCGTCCCTCTCGCCCTCCGGGAATGTCTGCGTCGTGTGGCGGGCACGAGGTTGCCATACACTGTTGAGCGTCTTTTCCGCAGCCAACACCATGGGGGCGTCCAACCTATGTCAAAGAGTCCCGCGGCAGCTTCGATCAACAGCCTGGACGACGTGAGGGAGAGGCTCGTTCCCGTCGTCCTTGGGGGAGACATACTCGGCTACTCGTACGTGAGGGAGTTCCACCGGGTGTACGGGATCAACTCGATCCTGCTCGCCACGGCGGACGTGAAGGCGGCCTCGTCGAGCCGCTTCTGCGACTACCGGGTGGTCAAGGGGGTCGACCAGGAGGAGTCCCTCATCAGCTACCTCATGAGCCTGGGAGACGAGCTCGCCGCCAAGGGCAAGGTGGGCATCCTCGTGGGCTCCGGCGACTGGTACGCCCGCATCTTCTCCCAGAACAAGGCCAAGCTCGAGCACCGCTTCGTGGTGCCCTACATCGACTTTGACCTCCTCGACCAGATCACCCAGAAGGAGCGCTTCTACTCCATCTGCGAGGAGCTGGGCATCGACTACCCCAAGACCTGGCTGTTCGACTGCGCCGACCGCGACGCCACTATCGACGCGGACCAGTTTGACTACCCGCTCATCGCCAAGCCGTCCAACTCGGCGCGCTACCACTACGCGGAGTTCCCGGGCAAGAAGAAGATCTTCGAGGTCCAGACGCCGGACGAGCTGCGCACGATCTACCGCAACCTGCAGGAGTCGAGCTACGACCGCGAGCTCATCGTGCAGGAGTTCATCCCGGGCGAGGACGACGGCCTGCGCTCCGTCACCACCTTCAGCGACGACGAGGGCAACCTGCGCGTGAGCTGCATGGGCCAGGTCGTGCTGCAGGACCACGCCCCCTCGGCCATCGGCAACCCCGTGGTCATCCGCGACGCCCGCGTGGAGTCCGTGGTGGAGCAGGCAGCTCGCTTCCTCAAGCACGTGGGCTACCACGGCTTCGCGAACTTCGACGTCAAGTACGACCCGCGCGACGGCTCGTATCGCTTCTTCGAGGTCAACACGCGCCCCGGCCGCAACACGTTCTACCTCAGCCTGGCCGGCGTGCCGTTCGTGAGCCTGTTCGTGGAGGACTACGTGCTGGGGCACCAGATTCCCGTCACCGTGGCGGGCGACCCCTTCCTGTACGCGTGCGTGCCGCCCACCGTGGTGCGCCGCACGGTCAAGGACCCCGCCCTGCGCGACGACGTCCTGGCGCGCTACCACAGCGGCATGGCGCAGTTCCCGCTGTTCTACGACGCCGACTCCCTCAACCACTGGTTCTGGGCCGAGGTCACCTACTACCACCAGATCCAGAAGTTCAAGAAGTACGTGTGGGACACCGGCGGCAGGCAGGCAGATGCGGACTAGCCCCGACCACGGCGACCCCTCTCGGGAGGATGGCCTGGGCCAGGGCGGCGCGCGTGATGCCGGTGAGGTTGTTGGCAGGCGAGAGGGGGCGTCCCTCTCGCCTGACGACGGAGCCGCCACGGCCGTGACGCCCCCGTCCGGGACGGCGGGCGCCCCCGTTGCCCCCGCGCATCTCCCCTCGATCGCCGAGCAGGTGAACCGGGTTCCCACCGAGCCCGGCTGCTACCTGTGGAAGGACGCCAAGGGCGAGGTCATCTACGTGGGCAAGGCCAAGAACCTGCGCGCCCGCATGCGGCAGTACGTCACGCTGCAGGACGACCGCGCCAAGATTCCCCTGATGATGCAGGTGGTGCGGGGGTTCGACTACGTGGTGGTGGGCTCCGAGCACGAGGCCCTGGTGCTGGAGCGCAACCTCATCGCGCAGTACCACCCCTACTTCAACGTCGACTTCAAGGACGACAAGAGCTACCCCTACATCGCGGTCACCGAGTCGGACGTGTACCCCGCCATCAAGTACACCCGCGAGCGCCACCGCAAGGGCACCAGGTACTTTGGGCCCTACACCGACGCCAAGGCGGCGCGCGAGACCATCGACACCCTCCGCAAGGCGGTCCCCATCTGCATAGGTACCTGCGCCGAGTGGAAGCGCGCGCGGCGCTACCTCGCGAGCCGCCCCGACGACATCCCGGTGGCCAACATGGTGCTGGCAAAGCGCGGCCGCCCGTGCTTCGACTACCACGTGGGGCGCGGCCCCGGGGTGTGCTGCGGCGAGATCGACACCGTGGAGTACGCCCGCCATGTGGACCAGGTGGAGAAGTTCCTGGGGGGCAAGCGATCGCAGATCGTGGACGAGCTCCAGGACCAGATGCGCGAGGCGGCCCAGAACCTGGAGTTTGAGCGCGCGGGGCGCATCAAGCGGCGCCTGGACGTGATCGCCGGGCTGGACGACCGCCAGGAGGTCATGTTCTCGTCCGACGTGAGCATCGACCTCATCGGCTTCTACCGCGAGGAGACCATCAGCGCCGCGTGCGTGTTCGTGGTGCGCGAGGGGCGGACCATCCGCTCCAGCGAGTTCGTGCTCAACAAAGGCATGGACGTGGACCGAGTGGAGCTGGCGGAGGGCTTCCTCAAGCGCTACTACGACGAGACCGCCGACGTCCCCCAGGAGGTCGACCTGGCGTGCGAGCTGCCCGACGAGCCTCTCCTCGAGGAATGGCTGGGCGAGAAGCGCGGCCACGTCTGCCGCATCCACCATCCCGTGCGGGGCGAGAAGGCCCACCTCCTCAAGATGGCCGAGAGCAACGCCCGGCATGCGCTCAACCGCTACATGGTGCGCACAGGGTACGCCGACGACCGCACCAACCAGGCCCTGCTGCAGCTGGAGAGCGCGCTCGCCCTGGACCGGCCGCCGCTGCGCATCGAGTGCTTTGACATCTCCACGCTGCATGGCACGTTCACGGTTGCCTCCATGGTGGTGTTCACCAACGGCCGTCCCGACAAGGGGCAGTACCGCCGCTTCAAGATCCGCGCCGAGCTGGACGAGGCAAACGACTTCCAGAGCATGGAGGAGGTCCTGGGCCGCCGCTACGGGGAGAAGAACATGGCCGACGAGCGCTTTGCCGAGCGCGCGCCCGACCTGCTCGTGGTCGACGGCGGAAAGCCTCAGCTCACGGCTGCCATGAACCAGCTCTCGGCGTTGGGGCTCGACATCCCCGTGTGCGGCCTTGCCAAGTCGGACGAGGAGGTGTTCGTCCCCTGGGACGAGACCCCGGTGGTGCTGCCGTCGGGGTCTGCCTCGCTCTACCTCATCAAGCAGGTGCGCGACGAGTCGCACCGCTTTGCCATCACCTTCCACCGCGAGCTGCGCACCAAGGCGCAGTCCGTCTCGATCCTGGACGAGGTCGACGGGGTGGGGCCAAAGCGCAAGCGCGCCATCATGCGGCAGTTTGGCTCCATGAAGCGGCTTCGTGCGGCGACCGAGGAGCAGATCGCGGCCGTCAAGGGGGTCCCGCCCGAGGTCGCCCGCGCGGTGTGGGAGACCCTGAGAGCCTGGGACGACCAGGCGGCCGACGTTGCCGCTGCCGCCGCAGGCGACGGCGGGTCCGACGACGACCACAAGGGGAGAGGAACCGGCGTCCTGGCCGACGACGATCCCGCCGGCAGCGTGGGAACCGACGCCGTTGCGTCTGCCGGCGACGGTGGGTCCGACGACGGCAGTGGGCTCCCCTCCCGTCGCAGCCCGTCCGCCGGGGCCTCGTAAGACTTCGCGCGTTTACGGGCGCCTAACCGCGTCAAATCTTACGAGACTCGAAGCCCCGTAAGACTACGCGCGTTTACGGGGCCCTAACCGCGTGCATCCTTACGATGCCGGTTCGCCGCCGCAACGTGCTCCCCGTCGGCGGCCCCGGGCGTGGGGGTCGGGAGGGTGTGCCCTCGCCGCGAGCGAGACGGGGCACGTCGCGTTCCCGCCCACGGGAGGGCCCCTGGTCAAAGAAGGGGAGATGATCACTCGGCACAGGCGAGTCTTGGCCAGTGTGCAAGCCTCCCTCACCGGTGATGGCCGTTGACCGCCCGGTAATCCCCCGCCTCCACTTCTTCGAGGGCTTTCTGTACGGTAGCGGGCCCCTTTCCTGGGGGAGGCCTTAACTCCTTGCGGACGTCTGTCAGAAAGTCCTTCGCGTGAGTACACACGCGACACGATTTTGGACAGAGTGGCCTTCCGTCATGGGCTCCCCCCAGTTGGCATCCAATCAAGTTTCTAACCTTGGCAGAAAGTCGCTTGCGTGTGTACACGCGCGACGCGGTTTCTGCCAATCGGGCACCCGAAATGGGGCCGATTGTCAGTAAGCCCCTCGCGCGTGTACACATGTGACGCAGTTTCTGCCGGCGGAGTTTGCCCGACCGACATTTCCGCAGGTCGCATGACATCAATATTCGAATGAAGGCAGGAACTCGCCCGTGTGAGTGCTCACGCGAGGCTCCTGCTGCCATGGGAGGAAATCTGGCTCCGCCTCAGTTCATCCCGAGGCTGCCTCGACGCTCGCCATGAACATCGCCTCAGATGAGTGGACACATTTTTCTGCGAATCGAGTTCTCTGAGCACTTTCTGACGCCATCAAAGTCAGGGTCACCCATCCCTTGAGGATTGACCTCTCTGCCCTTCCTTTCTCCGAGCCCTTTCATACGTAGCCCTTCGCATCGGGTTACCCTCTTGCCCCCTGCCCCCTTCCTTGAGTTCTTTCCAACGGCCCGCAACCACGGCCACTCCCAATGCCGGCGGGATTGCCTGCTGCCACGGCCGTCGTCCCTCTCGCCCAAAGCCAACGTCCTACCCTTGACCAGAAATGACGGAAAATGACCAAATAAGCTTGCAAACGCCCAAAAACGCGCAATAATGAGCATACAAGCGCACCAGGTTCCGCAGCCAGGCATCACCCATCCCGCGGGACCCACCAAACCCAGGAGGACACAATGGCAGCAGACAAGACGCCCGCAGGTCCCATCGACGCGGCGGCAGCCGCAAAGGCGGCGTTCTCCGCAGTGGAGGGCAAGCCGTTCCCCAACGACATCTTCACCGCCCCGCAGCTCCGTTGGGCGGTCATCGGCTGCGGGGTCATCGCCAACCAGATGGCGATCTCGCTCTCGCTTGCCGGCCGTCACCTGCATGGGGTCGCCAACCGCACGCACGACAAGGCAGTCGCCTTTGCCCAGCGTCACGGCGTCGAGCGCGTGTACGACTCCGTCGAGGACCTCTACGCCGACCCCGAGGTCGACGCCGTGTACATCACGACCCCGCACAACACCCACATTCGCTACCTCCGTGGCGCCCTCGCCGCCGGCAAGCACGTGCTGTGCGAGAAGTCCATCACCCTCAACTCCCAGGAGCTCGACGAGGCACGCGCCCTCTCCGACCAGCACGGCGTCATCCTCATGGATGCCACGACCATCCTGCACATGCCCCTGTACCAGGAGCTCCTCCGCCGCGCCAAGGCCGGGGAGTTCGGCCCCCTCAACCTGGCCCAACTCAACTTTGGCAGCTACAAGGAGTACGGCGACCTCACCAACCGCTTCTACAACCCCAAGCTCGCGGGCGGCGCCATGCTCGACATCGGCGTCTACGCCCTCTCGCTCATGAGGCTGTTCATGGTGAGCCAGCCCAACCAGGTCGTCTCGCTCGCCAACCTCGCCTCCACGGGGGTCGACCAGACGAGCGGCATCGTCTGCCGCAACGAGCAGGGGCAGCTCGGCGTGCTCTCGCTCTCGCTCCACTCCAAGCAGCCCAAGCGCGCGGTCCTGAGCTTTGACAAGTGTTACGTGGAGGTCATGGACTACCCCCGCGCCGACCACGCGACCATCGTGTGGACCGCTGGCGGCAGCCGGGAGGAGGTCCACGCCGGCACCGAGGGCTACGCCCTGTGCTACGAGATGGCCGACCTCGAGCGCGCGGTTGCCGGCGACGAGCGCGCGGCCTCGCTCATCGACTACGCCGCCGACGTCATGGACCTCATGACCAACCTCAGGCGCGAGTGGGGCGTCACCTACCCCGAGGAGCGCTAGGTGCTCGCGCAGGAGCGCCTGTCCCGCATCGTCCGCATGGTGGGGGAGAGGGGCACGGCCACCGTGTCCGAGCTGGCCCAGGCCACGGGTGCGTCGGAGTCCACCATCCGTCGCGACCTCGACCGCCTGCACGAGGCAAACCGGCTGGTCAAGGTGCACGGTGGCGCCATGGCCATGGAGGCCGCCCACCTCACGCGCGACCTCACCCTCGCGGAGCGCCATGGCCTCCACGCAGGGGAGAAGCTTGCGATTGCCCGGCGCGCGGCGTCTCTCGTCGGCCCCGACGACTTCGTGTACCTGGACTGCGGCTCCACGGTAGAGCGGCTGGTTGACCAGCTCCCCACCTCGTGCGGGGCGACCTTCGCCACCAACTCGGTGGAGCACGCCATGAGGCTTGCGGCGAAGGGGCTCGCGGTCATCGTCCTTGGTGGCAGGCTTACGAGCGCGACGGCGGCGCTGACCGGTCCCGACACCCTGGAGGCGGTCGCGCGCTACCACTTCACGCTCGGCTTCTGGGGCTCCAACGGCATCACGGAGGAGAGCGGCTACACCGTGCAGGACCGGGGCGAGGCTGCCGTGAAGTCCGCCGCGCTCGCCCACTGCGCCCGCGGCTTCGTCCTGGCGGACGCCAGCAAGCTGGGCCGCACGAGCCTGATCACCTACGCCCCCCTCTCCTCCGCGACGCTCGTCACCTCGGGCGACGTCCCGGACGAGTGGGCGCGGCGCGACGACGTCGTGGTCGTGCCCAAGGAGCCTGGCGAGTAGGTCGGGACCGCGAGGGTCTGCGCCCGTGGGGCGCCGAGTCGTTTGTGCGGGAGTTGGTGCCTGCTCAGGGGCCCTGCTCGTGCGGGTCCTGAGCCGTGGCGCTTAATCCTCTTCGGCCCCGCACGAATTCATCGCTGCCTGCTGAGCGTCCCTCGGCCTCGCACCGCTCCTTGGCCGTTCCGGTTGCGCGAGGCCTAGCCTCGCTAGGCACCAGGGCCCAGAATCCGTGCGAGGCCTAGCCTTGCCAGGAACCCGGAACAGCCGCGGCTCCAGTTGCCTGCCCCCAACGCGCGCCGCCCGCGGCATGCCGACCCACCCGCGACATTGCCCCTCTCGCCTTCCCAGGGGAGAGGGGTGTCCCCCGTTGCCGGGGTCGCTCGCGGCGGCCGCGGGCTCCCCTCCCGCCGCAGCCCGCCCGCCGGGGCGTCGTAAGACTTCGCGCGTTTACGGGCGCCTAACCGCGTCAAATCTTACGAGACTCGAAGCCCCGTAAGACTACGCGCGTTTACGTGACCCTAACCGCGTGCATCCTTACGACGCCGGTTCCGCCGGCGTCCCGTGCCCCTCCGTCGGGCGGCAGCTCCGTGCGCCCGGGGCCAGGGAGGTGGGGCGCATCCTCGCCGCAGGGGGCGGGGCACTCCGCCCCTCCGCCCACGGGAGGGCCCCTGGTCAAAGAAGGGGAGAGGGGCCGCCCCTCGACTGTCTGGGCCGTCGCATGGCGTGGAATATACTGAGGTGTTGGGTTGACGCCAACAGGGGAGGGACATGACGACCCAGAGCAGCAACCAGAGCATGAGGCTCGCGGCGCAGGACGACCGCATTCCCGACATCGTGGTGATCACGGGCATGTCGGGCAGCGGCCGCACCCAGGCCATGCACGTCTTCGAGGACATGGGCTACTACTGCATCGACAACCTCCCGCCCCGCCTGATCTACGACCTCGCCAAGGTCGTGGGCATCAACTCAAACGTGGGGCGCCACCTCGCGGTCACCTGCGACCTCAGGAGCCAGGGATTGTTCGACGAGATGAGCGACGCCATCCAGCAGCTCAAGGACCACGAGCTCACGGTGAAGATCCTCTTCCTCGACGCCTCGGACGACGTCCTGCGCCGCCGCTACGACGAGACGCGCCGCCGCCACCCCATCGCGCATCCCGGCGAGTCGCTACCCGACGCCATCGCGCGCGAGCGCCGCATACTGGCGCCGGTGCGCGACCATGCCGACCTGGTCATCGACACCAGCCGCCTGCGCACCAACGCCCTGCGCAGCCGCATCCGCCGCAGCTTCTCGGAGCTGTCTGACCAGCAGCTCATGGACGTCAACGTGTTCAGCTTCGGCTTCAAGCACGGCATGCCGGTCGAGGCCGACCTCATGATCGACGTGCGCTTTCTCCCCAACCCGTTCTACGACCCCGAGATGCGCACCCTCACGGGCAACGACCCCAAGGTGCGCGACTACGTGCTGGGCAACAAGGTCACCGTCGAGTTCCTCAAGGCATGGTACGACCTGCTCGACATCGTGATGCCCGGCTACATCGCCGAGGGAAAGTCGCAGCTCTCCATCGCGGTGGGCTGCACGGGCGGGCAGCACCGCAGCGTCGCGATTGCCAACGCCACGGCGGAGCGTCTCACCAGGCAGGGGTACCACGTGCACCTCTCGCATCGTGACCTGCCGCTCGCCAACGTCACGACCGGATAGCGGGTAGCCATGTCGTTCACCGCCCAGGTAAAGGACGAGCTGTCGCGCGTCGAGGGGGAGTGCCCGCTCTGCGCGTACGCCCAGCTCTCGGCCATCACCCGCATCTGCGGCACCCTCTCGTTCAGGGGGCCGGGGCGCTACTCCATCAAGGTCTCCACCGAGACGGGCGCCGTGGCGCGCACCATGATCAAGCTCACGCACGAGCTCTTCGACCTCGAGACGCCGCTCACCGTACGCCACTCAAACCTGCACAAGACGCGCAACTACCTCATCGAGATACCCGAGCAGGACGAGCTCGAGGCCGACCTCGTGAGGCTGGGGATCCTCGTTCCGGGCCACGGGCTCTCATCGGGCATTCCGCGCGAGCTGCTGGGCAGGGAGTGCTGCCGTCGCGCCTTCGTCCGCGGTGCGTTCATGGCGGGCGGCTTCATCGCCGACCCACGGGGCGACTTCCACCTCGAGATCGCGGTCACGGGGGAGGAGTACGCCCACGGCCTCATGGACGTGCTTGCCGACATGGGCGTCTCCGCCCGCCTCAACCGCAGGCGTGGGACCTTCGCCATCTACCTCAAGAGCTTTGACGAGATCGTACGGCTCATCCGCGCGATGGGCGGTCGCCGCTCGGCCCTCGCGGTCGAGAGCGTCCGGCGCATGAAGTCGCTCAAGAACGACGTCAACCGCAGGGTCAACGCCGAGATGGCCAACCAGGCGCGCTCCACCGGCGCGGCGGCAGACCAGCTCGCGCTCATCGACCGGGCCGAGCGCGAGCTCGGGCTCCGCTCGCTGCCGCCTGCGGTCCGCGAGTTCTGCGAGCTTCGGCGTGCCCATCCCGAGCTCTCGCTCTCCGCGCTGGGCGAGATGTGCGATCCCCCTGCGTCCAAGTCGGCGATGTACCACCGGGTTCTGCGTCTCGAGGCCCTTGTATCAAGTCCCAGGGACGAATAGCCAGGGAGCGCGTCCCGGCATGCATCCAAAGGGGCCAAAACATCACGAATACTGCAGAAACGGGGGCTCGAACCTACCGTTTGCGGAGAAAACCGGTCATCCCACAGATTGATTAGCGATGGATGTACATCTCCCCTCCGCAAAACAAAATTTGTCATGGGACGCCGTTCATGCGTAGCGAAGGCATAAATGGGGATAATATGAGTGGTGTGTCGCTTAGTCTTTGGTCGAGCTGGGGATAGGCCCTGGTCGGCCACGCGAAAGGAGACAGCATGGCAGTAAAGGTTGCTATCAACGGCTTTGGTCGCATCGGTCGTCTGGCGTTCCGCCAGATGTTCGCCCACGAGGGCACCGAGATCGTTGCCATCAACGACCTGACCTCCCCGGAGATGCTCGCTTACCTCCTGAAGTACGACTCCACGCAGGGCAACTACTCCCGTGACCATGAGGTCACCTTCGGTGAGGACTCCATCACCGTCGACGGCAAGAAGATCACCATCTACAAGGAGCCCGACGCCTCCAAGCTTCCTTGGGGCGAGCTCGGTGTTGACGTCGTCCTCGAGTGCACCGGCTTCTATACCTCCAAGGCCAAGGCCCAGGCACACATTGACGCCGGCGCCAAGAAGGTCGTCATCTCCGCTCCCGCGGGCAAGGACCTTCCCACCATCGTCTACAACGTCAACCACGAGACGCTGACGGCCGATGACAACATCATCTCCGCCGCCTCCTGCACCACCAACTGCCTCGCCCCCATGGCCAAGGGCCTCAACGACTTCGCTCCCATCGTCTCGGGCATCATGACCACCATTCACGCCTACACCGGCGACCAGATGATCCTCGACGGCCCGCAGCGCAAGGGCAACTTCCGTCGCTCCCGCGCCGGCGCCGAGAACATCGTCCCCAACACCACCGGTGCCGCCAAGGCCATCGGCCTGGTCCTTCCCGAGCTCAACGGCAAGCTGATCGGCGCCGCCCAGCGCGTCCCGACGCCCACCGGCTCCCTCACCAACCTCTACGCGGTCGTCGACAAGGTCGTCACCGCTGACGAGGTCAACGCCGCTATGAAGGCCTACGCCGAGACCATTCCCGAGACCTTCGGCTACAACGAGGACCAGATCGTCTCCCGCGACATCGTCGGCGAGACCCACGGCTCCATCTTCGACGCCACCCAGACCATGGCCCAGGACCTCGGCAACGGCCAGTCTCTCGTCCAGGTCACCTCTTGGTACGACAACGAGAACTCCTACACCTCCCAGATGGTCCGCACCATCAAGTACTTCGAGAAGTTCGTTGCCTAAGGTGACGCTTCCCAGGTAACCAGGGGCGCGGTTCGCAGCTTTAGGGCCGCGGCCGCGCCCCTTTTCTTCGGCAATGCAACGTGTCAACAGAAGGAGTGAGCATGGCCTTTACCAAGAAGACCGTTCGCGACATCGACGTGGAGGGCAAGCGCGTCCTCATGCGCGTCGACTTCAACGTCCCCCTGAAGGACGGCGTCGTCACCGATGACACCCGCGTCCGCGCTGCCATCCCCACCATCAAGTACCTCAAGGAGCACGGTGCCGGCATCGTGCTCATGAGCCACCTCGGCCGCCCCAAGGGCGACGGCCCCGAGCCCGAGCTCTCGCTCAAGCCCGTCGCGGCCAAGCTCGCCGAGCTCACCGGCTATGAGGTCAAGTTCGTCGACGACACGTATGGCGACAAGGCCACCGAGGCCGTCGACGCCGTCAAGCCGGGCGACATCCTCCTGCTCGAGAACGTCCGCTTCGACAAGCGCGAGAAGAAGAACGACCCCGAGATCGCCAAGAAGCTCGCCTCCTACGGCGACCTCTTCGTGCTCGATGCCTTCGGCACCGCGCACCGTGCTCAGGGCTCCGTCGTGGGCCCGGCTGCCTACATCCCCGCGGTCGCAGGCTTCCTGCTCGAGAAGGAGGTCGACACCCTGACCTCCATCTTCGCCGACCCCGAGCGTCCCTTCGTCGCCATCGTCGGCGGCTCCAAGGTCTCCAGCAAGATTGGCGTCCTCGACCACCTCATCGACTCCTGCGACACCCTGATCATCGGTGGTGGCATGGCCTACACCTTCTTCCTGGCCCAGGGTCACAGCGTGGGCACCTCCCTCAAGGAGGAGGACTGGGTCGACCGCGCCAAGGAGATGCTCGAGAAGGCCGAGAAGAAGGGCGTCAAGGTCCTTCTTCCCATCGACAACATCGTCGCCGACCACTTTGGCGAGGATGCGCAGGGCGAGGCCGTCGACTCCGACAACATTCCCGACGACCGCATGGGCATGGACATCGGCCCCAAGACCGAGCAGCTCTTCGCCGACGCCATCAAGGGCGCCAAGACGGTGTTCTGGAACGGCCCCATGGGCGTCTTCGAGTTTGACCAGTTCGCGCATGGCACCGAGGCCGTCGCGCGCGCGGTCGCCGAGGTCAAGGCCAACGGCGGCGCCTCCATCATCGGCGGTGGCGACTCCGTCGCGGCCATCAATAAGTTCGATCTTGCCGAGAAGATGAGCTGGATCTCCACCGGCGGTGGCGCGTCCATGGAGCTCGTCGAGGGCAAGAAGCTCCCGGGAGTGGAGGCGCTTCTCGATGCGTAACAGGATGATTGCGGGCAACTGGAAGATGAACGAGACCTACACCGAGGGCGTCGCCCTCGCCGAGGGTCTTGCCAAGGAGCTCGAGGGCGGCACCGGCGACGTCGACGTCGTCGTGTGCACCCCCGCCGTCGACCTCAAGGGCGTCTCCGAGGTCATCGAGCAGCATGACGCTCCCTTCGCCCTGGGCGCGGAGAACGTGTACTGGGAGGAGAAGGGCGCCTTCACCGGCGAGATCTCTCCCAGCATGCTCACCAACGTCGGTGCCAAGTACTGCATCATCGGTCACTCCGAGCGTCGCGGCTACTTCCACGAGACCGACGAGGACGTGAACAAGAAGGCCAAGGCGCTCATGGCGCACGGCATCGTGCCCATCAGCTGCTGCGGCGAGTCCCTTGAGGTCCGCGAGGCGGGCAAGCACGTCGAGTTCGTCGTCGACCAGATCAAGAAGGACACCGAGGGCCTCACCATCGATGATCCCTCCAAGTACGTCATCGCCTACGAGCCCATCTGGGCCATCGGTACGGGCAAGACCGCCACTGCCGACGACGCGCAGGAGGTCTGCGGCGCAATCCGCGAGACCCTCGCCCAGATCTTTGGCAAGGAGACCGCTGACGGCATCCGCGTTCTCTACGGCGGCTCGGCCAAGCCCAACAACGTGGCCGGCTTCCTCGAGAAGGAGGACGTGGACGGCGCCCTCGTGGGCGGTGCCTCCCTCAAGGCGGACAGCTTCGCCGCCATGGTCAAGGCTGCGATGTAGCGATCCCATCAAAGGGAATGCACCAGGGGCATCCGGTTATTCCGGGTGCCCCTTCTGCTTTTGCATGGGATGTCTGCCTCTGGACGTTTTGTGTCAGGATCCCACTGTGCTAACCTGTTCTGATGTCTAACTGAGTCGCATATGCGGCATGCCCGAAGGAGCCATACAAGTGAGCCCACTCAACGTCTTCCTGCTGGTCGTCATGACCATCTCCGCGATCCTCACCATCCTGCTCATCCTCGCCCACTCCGGCAAGGGCACGGGTGTGTCGGACATGATCGCGTCGTCCATGTACAACTCCGCGGCTGGCTCGGGCGTGTGGGAGAAGAACCTCGACAGGCTCACCGTCATCACGGCGGTCGTCTTTGTCGCGTGCATCTGCATCATGGCGCTCACGTTTCCGCTCGGAACCATCTAAGTTTGTCGCAAGTGACGCGTTGCGGGCACCCCTCCCTAGGGGTGTCCGTATTTTTTTATCCCTAAAATAGGGGAAGGGCAGCAAGTTCTATTTTCACCTTGCGCGAAACATTGATTTAACAATGTGTCGTAGCAGGCGTTTGCGCACGTGAGGGGCATTACGGAAGCATTACATCTGCCAATCGGTGGCATTCAGGGCTTAAATGGAATTGCATTAATTTGAATGCGGGACGAAAATGGATGAACGGGTTGGGCGGGGGAGCCGCCCAACGAGGACGGGCAGCCAGGCTGGCTGCAAAAGTCTACATGGGAGGCATGTATGGCGGATAAGCTCATGATGGGCCGTCGCACCTTCGTGAAGGGTGGGCTGGCCGCAAGCGCGCTCGCCGCTCTCGCGGGCTGCGGAAAGAAGAGCACCAGCTCCTCCGACTCCAGCGACAGCGCCGCAAAGGGTGGTACCTTCAAGTACTACATCGGCAACCCCGTTGCCATCGACCCCTACAACGCGCAGGAGTCCGAGGGCACGCAGGTCGAGCACATCCTGTTCGACGCGCTTACCGACTACGACTGGGACAAGGAGGAGGTCGTCCCCAAGGCCGCCAAGTCCTGGGACGTCTCCGACGACGGGCTCACCTACACCTTCCACCTGGTGGAGGGCGCCAAGTTCCACAACGGCGACGCCGTCGACGCCAAGAGCTTCAAGCGCGGCTGGGAGCGCATCGCCAACCCCAAGATGGCGACTCCCTCCGACATCAACTACCACCTGGCTCCCATCGAGGGCTATGACGAGATGAACTCCGGCGACGCGACCGAGATCTCTGGTCTGACCTGCCCGGACGACAACACCTTCGTCGTCAAGCTCAAGTACCCCATGGCCGACTGGCCCTACGTGTGCGCTCACCCCGCACTCGCGCCCGTGCCGCAGGCGGCCTTGGACGACCCCGACAGCTTCCTCGTTGCCCCCATCGGCAACGGCCCCTTCCAGATGGACGGCAAGTGGGTCTCCGACCAGTACATCAACGTCAAGAGGTTTGACGACTACTACGGCACCAAGGCCAACCTCGACGCCATCAACTTCTCCATCCAGAAGGACCCGGACACCGCGTACCGCGAGTTCGAGGCGGGCAACCTGGACTTCGCCCAGATTCCCTCCGGCCGCATCAAGGAGATCGAGTCCGACAAGGGCACCTCTGACGACGGCTACACCGTGACCCCGGGCAAGCAGGTCCTGACTGGTGCCGAGACCGCAATCTACTACCTCTGCTTCAACCTTCAGAAGAAGGAGCTGCAGGACCTCAACGTCCGCAAGGCCATCAACCTGGCAATCGACCGCCAGAAGATCTGCGACACCCTGTTCGAGGGCTCCCGCAAGCCTGCCGACGGTGCCATCCCCAGCATCCTGGACAAGGACAACGACAACTCGTGGGAGTACGCCAAGTACGACGCCGACGCCGCGAAGAAGCTCGTCTCCGACAACAACCTCGGCAGCATCGAGCTCGAGCTCGACTACAACTCCGGCGGTGGCCACGAGGACATCATGAGCATCATCCAGGACGGCCTGGAGGCCGCCGGCTTCAAGGTGAAGCAGTCCTCCCAGGAGTGGGCTGCCTACCTCTCCTCGATGAGCGAGGGCTCCTTCTTCATGGGTCGTCTGGGCTGGATCGCCGACTATCCCACGATGGACAACTTCATCTACCCCAACTTCTACACGGGGTCTGACAACAACTACGGCAAGTACAGCAACACCGAGGTCGACAAGGCCATCGATGAGGCTCGCCAGACCGAGGACGACGACGAGCGCAGGTCCAAGTATCGCGAGATCAACAAGAAGATCGGCGAGGACCTGCCCATCGCCCCGATCATGTTCTACGCTCACAACCACGTGGGCAGCGATCGCGTGCAGAAGATGTACTACGATCCGCAGGGCAAGGCCGACCTCGGCAACGCAAGCATTTCCGCGTAGCAGGGCCTTACCAGAGGAAGAACGGTGAAGGGGCGGGGTGTCTACCTGGCATCCCGCCCCTCCCATGTATTGGGTTGCCTGAACAGGTTTTACTGTCAATACGCCTTGACCTACAGGTACCCGGCCTACGGGACCGTGCCCGTTAGCCTATAATTCACACGTTTGTATGTGAAAGGACCACATCAAACGCAGTGTAAACCCGCGGAAAGGGGAGTCCACCCTATGGGCAGATACATTGTCAAACGCGTCCTCCAGTTCATCCCAGTGTTCCTGGGCGTGACGCTGATCCTGTTTCTCATGGAGAACGTGGTTCCCGGCGACCCCATCAAGCTGATCGCCGGCGAGAAGAAGCTTGATCCCCAGACGGAGATCAACCTTCGCATCAAGTACCACCTCATCGAGTCCGACTCGAATGGCAAGCCCATCTACGACGAGAATGGGAACACCATCGAGACCCCCATGTGGGAGCGCTACGTGGACTACGTCGGTGGCCTGCTCCATGGTGACCTGGGCTACTCCTACCAGCAGAACGGCAAGCCCGTCGCGGACATCCTGGCGGAGAAGTACCCCTACACCATCAAGCTCGCCGTGGTCGCCATCATCCTGGAGGCGATCATAGGCATAGGGGCCGGCATGATATCCGCCATCAAGAGATATTCGTTCTGGGACATCCTGGTGACCCTCATCACCTCCATCAACGTGTCCATCCCCGCGTTCTGGCTGGGCATGCTGCTCCAGCTGTTCTTTGGCATCGTGCTCAAGAACGCCACCGGCGGGGCGTTCTACCTGCCAATCTCGGGTGCGGGCGGACCCACCGCAGAGTTTGACGACTGGGTGTACTACATCCTGCCCGCCGTCACGCTGTCCGCCGTCTCGTGCGCGTACGTCGCACGCATCATGAGGTCGCAGCTCCTCGAGGTCCTGGGCCAGGACTACATTCGCACCGCGCGTGCCAAGGGTCTCTCCAAGCACGACGTGATCGTGCACCACGCGCTCAAGAACGCGCTCATCCCCGTCGTCACCTACATCGGCATGGACTTTGGCGGCATGCTCGCCGGCGCCATCCTCACCGAGACGGTCTTCAACTGGCCCGGAGTCGGCTACGAGACCTACCGAGCCATCACCAAGCGCGACTGGCCCATCGTCCTGGGTTCCGTCACCGTCATCGTCGTGGTGGTCATGGTCATCAACCTGATCGTCGACATCAGCTACGCCTACCTCGACCCGCGCATCAGGTACGGCAGCCCCAAGGAACAGGGCTAGGAGGCTCGCACAATGGCTAAGAAGAAGATCTTCAACGAGAAGCCCGTGGGCGTGGAGACGCCCGAGCAGGCGCGCGCGAACGCCCCGAAGGAGGGGAGCGAGGTTCAGACGACCGCTCCCGTCAGGACGCTCTGGAGTGACGCCTGGAGGCGCCTTCGCCGCAACAAGCTCGCCATCATCTCGGTGATCTGGATCGCGATCGTCGTCCTCATCGCCCTCACCGCCGACCTCTGGGTCCCCGCAAAGCTCGGTGGCCCCACGCAGCAGCTCTACGACGCCCGTCTCCCGATGTCCTGGGAGCACCCCTTCGGCACCGACCAGGTGGGCCGTGACGTTCTGTCGCGCGTCATCTACGGCTCGCGCATCTCGCTTGCCGTCGGCGTCATGGCAACCGCCATCTCGACCGTGATCGGACTCGTCATGGGTGCCCTCGCCGCCTATTACGGCGGGCTGTGGGACACCATCATCATGCGCCTGGCAGACATCTTCCTGGCGTTCCCGTACATCCTGTTCGTCATCGTCATGCTGGCGGTCATGGGCAGCGGCATCCAGAACGTGTTCATCGCCATCGGCGTACTGGGGTGGCCGTCCATCGCCCGCGTGTTCCGCTCGGCGATCCTGTCGGTCAAGTCCAACGACTACATCGACGCCGCGCGCTCCATGGGCGCATCCGACTTCCGCATCATCACGCGCCACATCTTCCCTAACTCCGTCGCCTCGATCGTCGTGTACGCGACCATGAACATCGGTGGCGCCATCCTCACCGAGGCCTCGCTCTCGTTCCTGGGCATGGGCGTCGTGCCGCCCGACCCCTCGTGGGGCATCCTGATCGAGGACGGCCAGAAGTACCTCGCCACCAACCCGTGGCTCATGATCATGCCCGGCCTCGCGATCCTCTCCACCGTTCTTGCCTTCACCCTGCTTGGTGACGGCCTTCGCGATGCACTCGACGTCAAGATGAAGGACGCATAATGAGAAAGAAGAATCAGGAAGAGACCTGGACGGAGCTCAAGGAGCAGCCCGTTCCCGAGGGCCACCACCTCCTTGAGGTCAAGGACCTCAAGATGTACTTCTACACGCAGGACGGCGTGGTCAAGGCCGTCAACGGCGTGTCGTACAACCTCGACAGGGGAGAGACTCTGGGCGTCGTGGGCGAGTCCGGCTCCGGCAAGTCCGTCACGTCCCTCACCATCATGGGCCTGGTGGACATGCCTCCCGGAAAGATCATGGGCGGAGACGTGCTGTACCGCGGCAAGTCGCTCCTCAAGATGAGCGAGCGCGACATGCAGCACGTGCGCGGCAACGACATCGCGATGATCTTCCAGGACCCCATGACGTCGCTGAACCCCGTGTATACCATCGGGCGCCAGCTGAGCGAGGGTATGAGGCTCCACCTGGGCTACACCAAGGAGCAGGCGTGGAAGCGCTCCATCGAGCTGCTCGACATGGTGGGCATCCCCAACCCCGAGCAGCGCGTAAAGGACTACCCGCACGAGTTCTCGGGCGGCATGCGCCAGCGCGTCATGATCGCCATGGCACTGGCCTGCAACCCCGACATCCTCATCGCCGACGAGCCCACCACCGCACTGGACGTCACCATCCAGGCGCAGATTATCGAGCTCATGCAGGAGATGCAGCAGAAGAACGGCAACGCCATCATCATGATCACGCACGACCTGGGCGTCGTCGCGGACGTCGCCGACAAGATCATGGTCATGTACGCCGGCTCCCCCGTGGAGTTTGGCACGGCGGACGAGATCTTCTACGGCTCGCTCCACCCGTACACCTGGGGGCTCACGCGCTCCATCCCCGACCCGGTCTTCACCGAGAAGCACCCGCTCACGCCCATCGAGGGCAACCCGCCCTCGTTGGTCAACGTGCCCAAGGGCTGCCCCTTCTCGCCCCGCTGCCCCTACGCGACCAAGCTGTGCCACGAGAAGTACCCCGACCTCTACGTCACCGAGACCGGCCACTACTCCCGTTGCCACTACGCGGGCGACCCGGAGTTCGTCAAGAAGAACGCACCCGCCAACTCCCGCACCAAGGCTGCGGCGAAGGCGGCCAAGGAAGGAGGTGAGGCGTAATGGAGCAGGACAGGACTGGGCAGGAGCCCCTGCTGCACGTCGAGTACCTCACCAAGGAGTTCCCCGTGGAGGGCGGCGTCTTCAACCGCTCGCGCAAGAAGTCGGTCCACGCGGTCAACGACGTCTCGTTTGACATCTATCCCGGCGAGACCTTTGGCCTGGTCGGCGAGTCCGGCTGTGGCAAGTCGACCACTGGCCGCTGCATCATGCGTCTCACCACGCCCACCTCGGGCAAGGTCGTGTTCGACGGCAAGGACGTCTCCAAGATGAGCAAGGCGGAGCTCAAGGAGATGCGCCGCAACATGCAGTTCATCTTCCAGGACCCCTACGCCTCGCTCAACCCCCGCATGACCATCGGCGAGATCGTCTCCGAGCCGCTGGTCATCCACAAGGTGATGCCCGACAAGGACGAGCGCATGGACTACGTCCGCTCGCTCCTTGACGTCGTGGGCCTCAACCCCGAGCACATCAACCGCTACCCGCACGAGTTCTCGGGTGGCCAGCGCCAGCGTATCGGCATCGCGCGCGCTTTCGCCCTGCGCCCCAAGCTCATCATCTGCGACGAGCCCGTCTCGGCACTCGACGTGTCCATTCAGGCGCAGGTGCTCAACCTGCTGAGCGACCTGCAGCAGGAGTACGGCACCGCATACCTCTTCATCGCGCACGACCTCAGCGTGGTCCAGCACATCTCCGACCGTATTGCCGTCATGTACCTGGGCAACATGATGGAGTACTCGGACTGGCAGACCCTCTACGCCGAGCCCTACCACCCGTATACGCAGTCGCTGCTCTCCGCGGTCCCCGTTCCCGACCCGGACCTCCAGCGCAACCGCAAGCGCATCATCCTCAAGGGCGATCCCCCCTCGCCCATCAACCCGCCCTCGGGCTGCCGCTTCCACACGCGCTGCCCGATTGCGCAGGATATCTGCCGCAAGGAGCCCATGCCCGAGCTGCGCGAGGTCGCTCCCGGCCACTTCTGCCGCTGCCACTTCGCCGCCCCCAAGCCCATCAAGGAGTCCTCGGTGGAGCTGTAGGCGTCTCTCCTCAATGTATTTGACTGCCCTGGCGAGAGGGGCCTGGCCAATATGGTCGGGCCCCTCTCCCTTTGGCTGGGTCTCGTGCTTGGGGATAGGGGCGAAGGAGGGGAGAGGGGCATAGCTCCCAGGTGGGAGAGTGTAGCCTTCGGGAGGGAGCTTGCCTTCCATGAGCCAGCGTGGCCGCGCCCTAGGAGTGTCATGGCGCGCGAACCCCGCCGTGGCCCCGACGCCAGTTCGGCACGCCGCCCGTCCTGCAATGAGTCTAGGAATGGGGAGGGCGGGCGCCCGACGTGCCATGGGCGTCGTCGCCCCTTCCAGGATCCCACGGGCTCGTTGGATGTCATCAAGAGGCGAAGCGTGGCAACGGAAGCCTCGCGTGAGCATGTTCGCGGGAGGGCTGTCGGGGGGAGTCTGTGATTGTCGTGGCATCTGTGCAGGTACAAGGCTCGTGGATAAGGAGACGCCCCTGCTCATGGCAGCAGGCGCCTCGCGTGAGCACTCACGCCCGGAGTCTGCTGCCAGGTGGTTCCCCTTTCAGGTCTGAATGGCAGCCACTTCCCGCCATGAGCACTCACAGGGGGAGTTCTCTGCCGTTGTCGTACGGTCGACGAGGAGAACAACTGGGGGAGTTCGATCTTCCGGGACTTCCGTGGCAGCGGGAGCCGGATGTGAGCGCACGCATCGGGAGTCTGCTGCCAAGAGGGCTTCCTTCCGGGTCTGGATGGCAGCCGCTTGATGGCGAGCGAGGAGGGCGCATCGGCCTCGTCTCCCCGGATGCCGGGGGATTATGCCCGGAGGCGGATGGAGGATCTTCTCCCCCTTATCGGGGGGCAAATCCGTCGACGAGCGATGCTGGCGGGTGGGGAAGACGTGCAGTGGTGTCCGTGACCTCGGGCGTTTCTGGCAGGGGAGGGGCTCGTCCCAACTTTCTCCAAAAGTTTGGAATTGACGCTTGTCAGAGCGGGACGTTCTGTTAATATTCTTTCTGCTGCAACGCAGCAAGCCATGTCGGAGTGGCGGAATTGGCAGACGCGCTAGCTTGAGGTGCTAGTGACTGACTAAAAGGTCGTGCGGGTTCAAGTCCCGCCTCCGACACCACGAAGGTGCAGAGAGGCTCCCACGGGAGCCTCTCTTCTTATGTGTCGAGCCTCTGCCATGGGAGACGAGACGGCTCGCTCCGCGTCGACCGGCGGTCATGTCGGGTGAGACCGACCACCCTGCTGGCGTGTGCCGCTCGCCTGGGATGCGGGGGTAGGCTACTGGCGATACGGCGACCCTGAGCCTGTTGGCGGGTGCCGTTCGCTTGGGATGCGGGACTCCATGCGGCAGGGAGCCCGTGCGGGGACGCTGCCATGCCCCTCTCGCCCGGTGTGGCATCCCCTGACAGGGCATCCCCTTGGAGCGCCTTCGGCCCGCAAGCCCCTGCGCTGCGCCCAACCGTCCACAAAACGAAACCCGCGCGCAACCAATCGGGCGCCCCGGCGGCCTAACATGCGATAAAAGTCCCCACACGAGAGGTGGGATACACAATGATTGACCAGGTCACCGTGTTTCTCCCCAACGAACCCGGAACGCTCGCAAACATGAGCGACGTCCTGGGCAAGGCAGGCGTCCAGATCCTCGCCATCATGGTCGCGGACTCCACGGACTTCTGCAGCGTTCGGCTGATCGTGGACGACACGCCGCGCGCCCTCGACGCGCTCCATAAGGCGGGCCTCAGCGCCGCCACGACCAAGGTCATCGCCGTGGACGTGCCCGACGTCCCGGGCGGCCTCGCGTCCGTGGTCACGCGCATCGCGAGCGCGGACCTCAACATCCAGTACGCCTACAGCTGCTCCATCCGCGACCGCGCCGTGGACGTGATTCGCGTCACGGGCGATCCCGTTGCCGTCAAGCTGCGCGAGGTCGACTTCCACGACCTGGCGCTCTCGGACCTCCTGGGCTAGACGATATGTAGCGAGGCGGCTGGGACCTCGCCCGTAAAGCAGGACCCCTTC
>CAJMNO010000030.1 GCA_905214865.1 uncultured bacterium
GTTCCCTTGGGTTCTCGGGGCTACCGCTCTGGCTTCAGCTTGACTGTAATGGGGGTCCCTCTCAGCAGGGCCTAGGCACTTCAGCCAAGACGACCGAGACCGTCAGCCAAACCACAACAACACAGGTGAGCCGGAGGGGCAGCCCGGAGGGGTTGCCCAGGGACTGAGCGCGGAAGCGGCTTGGCCAACGGCTCAGTCCCACCAAGAAGCCATGCAAGCCAACGCACGTTCGGCAAGCTCGGACGAGTGCGCGAAGCCCATCCAAATTCAGGGTTCAGACGAAAGCTCAGACGATAGTTCGAATCAGGACGAGAGGGGAGACCTGCGTTGAGCGGGGAGAGGCACGACAACCCTCGGGGTGCGGGGTCAGCGGAGGAGCCGCGGCACGTGCGGCTTCCCACCGTCGACGAGGTTGACCGCGAGCTCCAGCGCTCCGAGAGCATCCGGCACAGCCACACGCTCAGGCGCAACGCCGTGTTTGCGGTAGCCGCCGTGTTTGCCGCATCGGTGCTGGTCTCCACCTTCGTGCTGCCCACCTTCAGGATCTATGGCTCGTCCATGACCCCCACGCTCAACGAGGGTGACATCGTGGTCGCCACCAAGGTGGGCTCCTACGGCCGCGGCGACCTCATCGCCTTCTCGTACAACAACAAGCTGCTCACCAAGCGCGTCATCGGGCTTCCCGGCGACTGGGTGGACATCGACTCCGACGGCAACGTGAGCATCAACGGGGAGGCGCTGGACGAGCCCTACCTCCAGCCCGGTGCCAAGAGTCTGGGTCAGTGCGACATCAGCCTTCCGTACCAGGTGCCAGAAGGAACCTACTTCGTCATGGGAGACAAGCGCTCGATCTCGGTCGACTCGCGCCTCTCCCAGGTGGGCTGCATACCGCAGGACCAGATTGTGGGGAGGCTCGCCGTGCGCGTGTGGCCCCTCACAAACGTGGGGTCGGTCGCCTGACCCAGCCGGCAGCCGCCGGCGACCAATTAAGAGCCGAATGCAAGCGAGTGCGTCATACGAAATGGAGGTTCCCCATGTGGTGTCCCAGAGGTCCCGACCCATAGCGCGGGTCTCGGAGGAAAAAGGGCGGCGGATGAGAGCCGCAGGGATCAGGAGAGAAAGGAAGCAGCAATGAAACACCTGGGCAAGATGCTCACGGGGATCGTCGCGGCACTCGCGTCGGTCGCGATGGCGTTTGCGCTCGCCCCCGCCGCGTTTGCGGCGACGTCGCACACCATCACCATCAACGAACCCGATGGCCAGCAGGCAAGCCACACCTACGAGGCCTATCAGGTCTTCAAGGGCACCTACGACGGCAACAGCAAGCAGCTCACCGGCATCACCTGGGGCTCTGGCGTCGACGGAAATGCCCTCCTCACGGATCTCAAGGCAGACTCCACCATCGGCAAGTACTTCGATAAGGCGACCGATGCCCCCACGGCGGCTGCCGCCATGGCGGACATCACGAGCAGGTCGGCCGATGCGGAGGCCCTTGCCAAGGTCGTGGCAAAGCACCTCACGACCACCAAGTACAGCACGGTGGAGAATGGCCAGAAGACCGACAAGATCACCGTCGACGCCGATGGCTACTACTTCATCAAGGACGTGACGGAGAGCCTCTCCAACGGGGACACCTACTCCAAGTTCATGCTCGAGGTCGCCGGCGGGGACGTGACGATTACCGCCAAGGACTCCACCACGACCTCGAACAAGCACGTGAAGGAAACCAACGACTCCGTCGCGGATACCGCAGAGGAGAAGGCTGGCTGGAGGAGCGTCGCCGACTATGACATGGGCGACCAGGTCCCCTTCCAGCTCGTTGGCCAGGTTGCTGCTGACTACGGCGACTACGACACCTACTACTTCGAGTTCGACGATACCTACAACAAGGACCAGCTTGGCGAGGCCAAGGGCGTCAAGGTTTTCGTGAAGGGAGTCCAGCTCACCGATGCGCAGCTCACTGCCGCTGGCTATAAGCTGACGCAGAACGAAGGCTCCTTCACGGTCGCCCTCAACGACCTGAAGAAGATCGTGGACGAGAGCGGCAACCCCATCGTGCACCCGGGCGATGACATCTCCGTCGAGTACACCGCCGAGCTTCTCACGGGAGCCAACATCGGCTCTGCGGGTAACGTGAATACCAGCCACATTACGTTCTCCAACAACCCCAACAACAAGGACTCCAAGGGCAAGACTCCCGACCATACCACCAAGGTCTTCACCTACAAGCTCGTGGTGAACAAGGTCAACGAGGCCCAGAATCCCCTCTCGGGCGCCGACTTCACCCTGTATAAGCTCGACAAGAGCGATGGCACGTACAAGGCGGTCCCCACCTCGGTAGATGGCAAGGATCTCAAGACCGTGAGCGAGGACGGGACCACGTTTACCTTCAAGGGACTCGACGAGGGTGTCTACAAGCTCGAGGAGACCACGACCCCCAAGGGTTACAACAAGATGTCCGATGTCGTGTTTACGATCCTGAGCACCACGAACGATGATGCCCAGACGCTCACGGGCCTGAGCGGGAACGCGAAGGATGGCACCGCCGAGTTTACGGCACAGGTTGCCGACGGCTCCCTTACCACCACCATCCAGAACAACTCCGGCTCCGTCCTGCCCTCTACGGGTGGCATGGGCACCACGGTGCTCTATGTGGGCGGTGCAGTCCTCGCGGTGGTCGCGTGCGTTGGCCTCGCGATTCGCCACAACAAGCGTCAGAACGCATAGCACCAGGTAGGAATCACGCATCAGGGGCGGTCCTCCCCGGGCCGCCCCGCAGGCACAGGGGAGGAGGCGCAGCATGGGAAGGTGGCTCAGGACGCACGTGCCCGAGATTCTTCTCGTCTGCGTCCTCCTTGCCGGCTTGGGGATGATGCTCTACCCGTCCGTGAGCGACTGGTGGAACTCCATGCACCAGACGCAGGCCATCGCCACGTACGAGAAGGCCGTGAGCGACAACTCGGCGGAGCGCAACAAGCAGCTGTGGGACGACGCGGTCGCGTACAACGCGTCTCTCCCCCACGACGAGGGCCGCTTCAACCTTTCGGACGAGGAGCGCGCCAAGTACGAGCAGACCCTGGACGTGACCGGCACCGGGATCATGGGCTACGTGGAGATACCCAAGATCAGCGTCTCGCTCCCCATCTATCACGGGACGGACGCGACGGTGCTGCAGATCGCCATCGGTCACATCCCCGGGTCGTCCCTGCCGGTGGGCGGCAAGGGCACCCACTGCGTGATAAGCGGCCACCGCGGGCTTCCGTCCGCGCGCCTCTTCACGGACATTGACCAGCTGCGCGAGGGAGACCTCTTCATGCTCAATGTCCTTGGAAAGACGCTGACGTATCAGGTGGACCAGATACGGGTCGTGCTGCCCGACGAGCTGGACGACCTAGCCATAGACGACGGCCAGGACTACTGCACGCTGGTCACGTGCACGCCGTATGGGGTCAACACCCATCGGCTGCTCGTGCGCGGGCACCGCGTCCCCAACCAGGGGGCGGCGGTCGCGGACGGCGACATGGTGCAGGTGAGCCCGGCGATCGTCGCCGCGGTCATCACCGTGGTGGTGCTGGCGGTGGCGCTGCTGGTGCGGGCGGTCGCCCGTGCCGGGAGGCGCGGAGATGGCAGGTCGCTCGGAAGGTCGGGCCTGGAAGAGGGAGCGGAGAAGTGACACGCACACAGGGTAGACGGCATGGGGCGCTGGGGCTGGCCCTTCTCGCCATCGTCGCGATGATCGCCACGCTTGCGGTGGCGCCCGCGACCCAGGCATGGGCGGTGCAGCGGATCGCCGACGGCACCACCTGCTCGCTCACGGTGGAGAAGTGCCCCGCGGACGGGCAGGCCTTCCGCCTGTACCGCCTGGCGAGCATGGCGGGGGACGGCAGCCTGACCCTTGACTCGCAGCTGGCGGACGCCGTGAGCCAGACGGGGATCGACCCCACCACGTTTGACGAGAAGACCGACGCCACCACGCTTGCCAAGGCGGCGCAGAGCCTGCAGGGCTACGTGGTCGCAAGCCCCAAGGCGTTTGGCGAGAGGGTCGCCACCGCGTCCGGCGGCACGGCCCGCTACCAGGGCCTGGAGCCGGGCATGTACCTGCTGTGCGCCGACGTGGTAACGGTGGGCGGCTCAACCTACACCGCGCTGCCCAACCTGGTGATCGTGCCGCGCATCGACGGCTGGACCTACGCCACCGACTGCACGGTGGACGCAAAGTTCGAGGTCACGCCGGTGGAGACCCCTCACAACAGCGTCACCAAGCTGTGGAGGGGCGACACGGCGCAGGGCCGCCCCGCGTCGGTGAAGGTTCGCATCTACAACGGAACCACGCTCTACCGTGAGGTCACGCTGAGCGCGGACAACAACTGGACGTTCTCGTGGGACGGCAGCGGAAGCTGGTCCGTGCGCGAGGTGGGCGTGCCCAGCGGCTACACCTCCACCGTCACGGTCGCCAAGGCCAAGGCAGGCTTGGGTAAGACGGCCGGGAGCGCCTTCCAGGTCACCAACTCCAAGGGCGGGCAGAACCCCAAGGGCAGCCCCAAGAGCGGCACGTCCCGCCTGCCCAAGACGGGCGACCAGACCTCGCTGGTGCTGCCGGCGGTCCTCCTCTGCGCGGGCGCGGCGCTCGTGCTGGTGGGCCTGCGCGGCCGTCGCAGGGAGGGGGAGCGCTAGTGTCCGGCAAGCTGGAACAGGTGGGAGGCGAGAGGGGCCGCACCCCTTGCTGGAGGCTCGCCCTGCTGGCAGGCCTGGCGCTTCTCGCCTGCGGGCTCCTGATCTGCGCGCACGGCGTGGCGCAGGCGGCGACGGAGCGGAGCGAGGGCACCGCCGCGTGCGAGGCGATCCTGGGATCGCTCGACCAGCTGGTGCCCGCGTCGGGCGAGTCGGCGGAGGACGACCCGGCATCGCTCCCCGTGCTCCAGCTGAGGGGCGTGGACGTGGTGGGCAGGCTCACGGCCAAGGGCATCTCGCTCGACCTGCCGGTCGCGGCGCTGGGCACGGACTCCGCCACGGTCCCGTGCCTGGAGCAGGGCAACGGAAACGAGCTGGTTGTGCGCTGCCAGCCCTGGCACCAGGGCGCTTCCGCCCTTGGCTCCCTCGCCAAGGGCGACGAGGTCACCTTCACCCAGGTGGACGGCGCCACGAGGACGTACAGGGTGGCGGACTCCGGCGAGACGAGCCAGGAGTTCGACGACCACTTTGACCTCCTCGTCTACTACGAGGGGCAGTTTGGGAGCAAGCACTGGGTGGGTTGCTCACAGTCCTCCTGACGGGAGGCTTGCAAGCAGCGCACGCGGGTCAAGACGACGATTCGAGGATACGATGGACCGACTCTTCATTCGCAAGGTCAGCAGGATGCTCCGGGACAACCGGAGGAGGCGCGACTGGCGCGGGATCGCGGCGGTTGCGGGCGCGGTGGTCGCCGTCGTCTGCGGCGTGCTGCTGATGTATCCCGCCCACGCCCTTACCGGTGGGGACAGCCTCCGCAACGCCATCACGGACCAGTCCGCCGTCTTCTCAAAGGCGGCCGGCACGGGTGACGACGCGTGGCAGGCAACGGACCCCGCCACCCCGGTGAGCGCCGACTCGTCCCTGCGGCTGCGCGTGGCCTTCAAGCTGCCCGCCGGCACGCTGGCCAACGGCTCGGTGCTGCAGTACCAGCTGCCCGAGGGCGTGAGCATCGACACGAGCAAGGCTCCCGTCTCCGGCGACGTGATCTCCGGCGTCACCGTCGCGGACCCCACCAACGCCAATGCCACCAAGATCGGCAGCTACCAGATCAAGGACGGGGTTCTGACCCTCACCTTCAACGACGACGTGACCAAGGCGAACGCCGGCACCCCCGCGGGAGATGCGAGCGACAGCGCCGCTGCGGAGCAGGCGCAGGCGGGGAGCGACCTCTCCGGCTACGTGGACATCGACCTGGGCTTTGACCAGCTGACCTGCGACGACAGCGGCCTTGCGACCATCAAGCTGAACGACGCCGTCACCCTTAAGGTCACGAAGGCGGCGGAGGAGAAGGACCAGAACGCCGTCGCCGACGCAACGGCGGATGGCGCGGGCGAGACGGACGACTCTGCGTCGCAGGACGCAGACGCCCAGGCCGATGCGACCTCCGCGGCGGCTCCCGTCGCACGTGTCGCTGCCCGCGCTGGCTCCGACTCCGTGGACCTTACGGATCACATTACGGGTTCAAAGGTAGAGAAGCTCGTCAACGGCACCTGGACCGAGTCGACCGAGTTCACTGATGGTGACGAAGTGAGGGTCAACCTCACGTACCATCTCGCTAAGGGGACGATTACCACTGACATCCCCAACGCCACCTATCAGCTTCCCGACGGCATTAGACCCGAGAGCCTCGAGTCGGGCGATGTCTGGATGGACGAGAAGGACATCGGCGACTACACCATTGGGACCGACGGCAAGGTTACGATCAAGTTCAACCAGAACGCGATGCAGCTGGGGAATGGCGTCTTCGGAACCCTTATGTTCAAGGGCAAGGTGAGCAACGCGAGCGGTGGGGACTCGACCCCGATTCATTTTGGCGGCAGCGCCACCGACATCAAGGTCAACAAGAAGAAGGACAACCCCCAGACCGACACCCATGACATCAGCGTCAACAAGACGGCGACGCTGAGCAGCGATCGCAGCTATGTCGACTACACCGTTACAGCGTCGACCACCAAGGGCACGGAGGGCACCGTGACCATTGGGGACCATCTCGACAAGAACAATTCGAGCAATGCCAACCCCTCCTATGACACGAACTCGCTCAGCGTTAAGAAGGTCGATGCCAACGGAAACACGTATTCCGTAAGCTACTCGAGCGATCAGGTCACTTGGGACACCAGTGCCAGCGATGGTCCCCACTTCAAGATCTCCGGCCTCCCTCAGCTGAATGCAGGCGAGAAGTACGTGGTCACGTATCGCGCGAACGTCAACGCAACCTCGGGGGCGCAGACGGCAACGGTCGAGAACGGCGCGTATGCAGACTCTGGCAACAACAGCAGCTCCGACTGGAAGAGCGTGGGTTGGACGAAGGACATCCAGAAGTCCGGTACCTACGACAAGGACGGGCACATCATCTGGTCCATCTGGGTTAACCCTAACGGGGCGGACATCTCCAATTGGGTGGTCCAGGACGACCTGAGCAAGTGCTTCGACGGATGCAAGATGGTCCAGCAGTTCATTGTCGAGACCGAGGACGGAAGTTATTCCCAGTACTTTGATTCCTCCAGCCCGACCTTCCTCGACTTCAGATTCTCGAGCATCGCCTCGCAGCTTTCTGACGCGCAGAAGCACAGCAAGTTCAGGATTACCGTTTACACCAACGCCCCCAGTGGCGACGTAAGCGTGTCCAACACCGCAGAGGAGTGGGGCAATCCCGGGACTGGCCACGCCAAGGATACCGGCACCGCAGACGTGGTGCACCGCACGACCGATGTGGTGAAGAAGCACGTCGCCGACCAGATCGAGAATGGCAAGCCCCATACAGAGACCTGGTACTCCACCATCACGTTGCCCGAGGGCAACATCAAGTGGTACGAGTACGTCGACACCATCGGCAACGCGCAGACCTCCGAGGGCGTTGGCCTGGGTTCGAATAGCCATTA
Source organism: uncultured bacterium (assembly GCA_905214865.1). Taxonomy (GTDB): domain Bacteria; phylum Actinomycetota; class Coriobacteriia; order Coriobacteriales; family Atopobiaceae; genus Olsenella_H. Next base: position 7,614 of record CAJMNO010000030.1, read on the forward strand.
CGCCACTGCGAGCGAACTGGAACAGGTGTTCAAGAGCACCATCGTCGACAACAAGGTGACGCAGGCGGGCAGCCTGGCAATCAACGTCGATAACTACAACAAGTACCTGTACACCGGTGCTGGCCAGCAGGCCTATTACGACTCGTATTACGAGAACCAAGACGGCCTTACCCAGAACCTCAGCATCAAGGTCACCTACTACGATGCAGGTGGGAAGGAGGTTCCCGCCACTGACTCCACCACTCGGGTGAAGAGCTTCAAAGTCACCGTCACTCCCACGGCCTCGATCACCGCCCAGAGCATGACCATCGGAACGGAGCAGTCTCCGTACAAGACGCACATCGACACAACAGGTGCAGAGGAGGGCTCAACCTGGACCGTTTCCAATACAGGAACGGTGGGGAAAAAGTCATCTACGGATACGTACTCGTTCACCAACCCCAAGACCTTTGACAAGGCGGTCAAGACGGGCAGCAAGGACGGAGCCGATATTTTCAAGAGCGGGAACGCGAACGTGAACTACGACGACGTCAACGGAACCCTGACCTATCGCCTGATGCTGACGACGTCGGCGAATGACAACAACAGGGACATCATCATTACCGACACGCTGCCAGAGGGTGCGACGTACGTGGATGGTTCGCTCTATGCGAAGTTCTTCAAGAGCGAATACGACAAGCACGATACGAACTACAGCGGGACTGACTTTACGGGTGCCAACAAACCGCAGGTCACGAGCTCTCAGAAGGACGGAAGGACCGTCCTGACCATCACGATTCCCAAGTACACGTATGCGAACGGGTACGAGACCGTGGCCGTGTACTACAGCCTCTCCGTCGCGCAGGACCCCTCGTGGGCTAAGGGGGAGGAAAAGACCTATTCCAACAACGCGAGCTGGAACTCCCATACTGCCAGTACCAACACGACCGTGAAGCGCGAGTTCAAGGTCCTCTCCAAGACGGGCGTGCAGCTGGACAAGGATGGCAAGCCAGTACAGACCGGCTCGGATGGAAAGGCAATCAACCCTACAGGCAAGCTCCGTTACTACGTGCAGATCAACACGGGAGCGAAGGACCTCAACCCCAACTCGGACGAGTTGGAGCTCACGGACACGTTTGGGGCGCCTAACACGCTTGAGCCGACGATTGACCCCACCTCCATCAAGCTTTACGCATACGACCCCGCAAAGGAGAACGGACTCGACGCCTCAAGGGAGATCAAGGGCTACAAGGCAAAGTACGACGAGGCAACGCACAAGATCACGGTGACGCTTCCGGACAAGACTGCGTGCGTCCTGGTGTACGAGTACCAGCTCAACGACAACTTCTCCGATAACATGTCCGTCTCAAACAGCGCATCGCTGGACGGGCAGTACTCCACCAGCGGTTCGGTCAACCTCCGCGAGGTGACCTCCAGCGCTACCGCCACGCAGAAGCAAATCGTCATCTACAAGGTGGATGAGGACGACTTCTCCAACGTCCTGTCTGACACCTACTTTGAGATGGACTACTGGGACAAGGCAAGCAATTCGTGGAAGCAGAAGACGACCAAGAATACCCTTGTGACGGATGGCGCCGGCAAGATCGAATACGACCTGGTGGACAACGTCGACAAACTGGAGAACGACGTTCTCTATAGGCTGAGGGAGACCAAGGCAAAGGACGGGTATGCCGCGAATGCGGTGCGCTACTTCATCTGGAAGGATGGCTCGTCCACTGACGACGCTGCGTACTCCACGTCTGGGGCGGCGAACGCACAGGTTGATCGCTCTGCCATCAAGTTCTTTGGAAGCAACGGTGGCAAGATGTTCGTCACCAACGAGTACACGCGCGTGACCGTGCAAAAGAACTGGGCGAATTCGGATGGGTCGGAGACAAGCGCACCCAGCGGGTCGAGCGTGAAGCTGCAGCTGTATCGCTCCACAAAGAAGATGGACTCGAGCGATGCCGTAAAGGTCACCGTTACGGGTGAGGGTAATGGGTCAAACACCGGTTGGTTCCCAACGGTAACACTCGATAACTCTTCCGATGGTTCGCGGTATGTAAAGAAGGGCTCGAAGTTCATCTTCAATATCGAGGGCGACAATAGTATGAGCTTTGACGTGTACGTGAATGACAGTAAAGTTGGAAGTTATAAGTTTGATAATAACAACACCCCAATTCCAATAACCCTTGATTCCGTCACGACAGATACCAAGGTATTGGTTAAGGTGACAAGCAAGCCCAACTGCCCCAATGGCCTCAAATCCATCACCTGGGCCGACCCCCAGCAAGTGCTAGACGATTCCACGTCCGCGCCGGTGGAAGACCCTGTCACGGTGGATGCGAACACCGGCTGGGCACACAACTGGGACAACCTTGCCAAGGACGATGGCAACGGAAACAAGTACTACTACACGGTCAAGGAGCTCGGTTACACCGTGGGTGGCACCTACCATGACCTCGATAAGGAGACGGATGGCGCCTACACGGTCTCCTACGGCGGAAACACCGGCATCCAGACCGGCACCATCACGGTGACGAACTCCGCCAAGAAGAACCAGGGGTACGAGCTGCCCTCGACGGGTGGGACCCCAAGCTCGCTGCCTGCCGTCGGAGGGGCCATCGCCCTTGGTGCCTGCGCACTTCTCGCCCTAAGGTGGCGTCGGCGCAACGGCTAGGCGAGAGAACCATACGGTCTGAACAGTGGCGCCCCGGGACGGTGACTCCGCCCCGGGGCGCCTTGTTGTGTGCTGACGGTCGTGCCTTGCGGCCTCGGAGGGGGAGAGGGATGGTCCCCGTCGCCCCGAACCTCTCCCATGGCGCGAATCGATCCTGGTCTGGCGCGGGCTGATGTTACCTTGCCGCACCGTTGCCCGTATCCTCCTGACCCTGGTGGCTCCGTCGCCGTTTCCTGCGGTTATGGGCGAGTGCCGAACTTGCACACAAATGCCGCTAACCCAAGGGAATATCCAGAAAGTTCTGGGAAGATTGGAAGCAGAATTCCAATGATGGGGAACGCACATGATTGAGCTCAGGGACATCCGCAAGACCTACACCACCGGCGGGACCACGACGGTTGCGCTGGATGACGTCAACCTCCGCTTCCGCGACAGCGAGTTCGCTGCGATCCTGGGCCCCTCCGGCTCTGGCAAGACCACGATGCTCAACGTTATCGGCGGCCTGGACCACGCGGACTCGGGCGACATCGTGGTGGGCGGCGTCTCGACCAGGGACTTTGGACCCAAGGACTGGGACACGTACCGCAACCACCGCATCGGCTTCGTGTTCCAGAGTTACAACCTGATTCCGCACCAGACCGTCCTCAAGAACGTTGAGATGGCGCTGACCCTGGCGGGCGTGGGCAAGGGAGAGAGGCGCCGCCGCGCCGCGCAGGCGCTCGAGCGCGTTGGCCTGGGGGAGCAGGTCAACAAGCGACCCAGCCAGCTTTCGGGCGGGCAGATGCAGCGCGTGGCCATCGCCCGCGCCCTGGTGAACGACCCGGACATCGTGCTGGCGGACGAGCCCACGGGCGCCCTGGACACCGTGACGGGCGAGAACGTGATGCAGCTGCTCAAGGAGGTCTCGCAGGACCGCCTGGTGGTAATGGTCACCCACAACCCCGAGCTCGCCGAGCGCTACGCAACGCGCATCGTGCGCTTCCGCGACGGGCACGTCGAGAGCGACTCCAACCCCGTCACCGACCAGGAGCTGGAGGCGGAGGCCCGGGGCGAGGGCGACGCCATGCCAGCGGAGGGGGCCGCGACGGTGGTGGCCGCGCCCGTCTCGCCCGAGGCCTCGCCGGAGGACGTCGCGCCCGACCAGACGGTCGCCCTCCCCACGGCGGTTTTGGCAGGGGAGAGGGACGGGGCCCGCGGCTCGCGTCGTAATCCCAAGGCCGGCCGGGCGTCGATGTCGTTCCTCACCGCGCTGTCGCTCTCGTTCAGCAACCTCATGGCCAAGCGTGGCCGCACGTTCATGACGGCGTTTGCGGGCTCCATCGGCATCATCGGCATCGCGGCGATCCTCGCACTGTCCAACGGCGTCAACAACTACATCGAGGACACCGAGCAGAGCGCCCTGTCGTCGTACCCGCTCACCATCACCAAGAGCAGCTTCGACTTCACCAACCTCATGAGTGCGATGGGCAGCATGGGGATGGGCACGTCGTCCTCGTCCACCACGAGCACGGCGTCGTCGAGCAAGGACGGGACCATCGGCCAGACCAAGATCATGTCAGACATGTTCGCCGAGGTGAAGAACAACGACCTAGGCTCGTTCAAGTCGTACTTGGACTCCCACCAGGGCGAGTTCTCCCCCTACGTCAACGCCATCCAGTACTCCTACGGGGTGACGCCGCTGGTGTACGAGACGGACACCTCCTCGGGCGCCAAGCAGCTCAACCCGTCGAAGATGGCCCAGACCCTGCAGAGCGGCATCGCGGGCTCTGCGCTGACCGGTGGGAGTTCGTCGGGCTCGTCGTTCAACGAGCTGGTGGGGAGCCAGGACCTGCTGGATTCGCAGATGAGCGTGGTCGCCGGCCGGTGGCCCAAGGCCTACGACGAGGCGGTGCTGGTCCTCTCCGCCGACGGCACCATCACCGACTACACCCTGTACAGCCTGGGCTTCTACAACATCGACGACATGAACAAGATCACCGAGGACGCCCTCAAGGGCAACAAGGTCACGGTGCCCCAGGTCGACTCCAAGTTCACGATCCAGGACGCGCTGGGCATGACCTTCAAGGTGGTCCCCGCCTCGGCGACGTACCAAAAGAACGCCGAGACCGGCGGCTGGACCGACATGTCGTCGGACGACGCGTTCATGCGCTCCGCCGTGGAGAAGGGCCTCACGCTCAAGGTCGTCGGCGTCGTGAGGCCCAAGGACGGCGAGTCAACCTCGCTGATGCAGGAGGGCGTAGCCTATACCAGCGACCTCACCAGCTGGCTCATGCGGCAGGCGGCCGACTCGCAGATCGTGCGGGAGCAGAAGGCGAACCCCGACGTGGACGTGTTCACGGGCAAGACATTCGAGGAGCTGCAGGACAGCCAGGGCGAGCAGCTGGACATGGGCAAGCTGTTCACCGTGGACGAGGACGCGCTCAAGAAGGCCTTCTCGTTTGACACCTCGGCGCTGGAGGGGTCCAACATGGGGAGCCTGGACCTGTCGGGCGTGAGCCTGGACGCCTCGGGCTTTGACGCCAGCGGCATGCAGCTTGACACCTCGCAGCTCCAGAGCGTCTTCAGCACCGAGACCATGACCAAGATCATGAGCGGGGCGCCCAAGTTCAGCCTGGAGGACTCCGGCCTCGCCGACGCAATCACCGGCATCACGGACGAGCAGCGCCAGGACATCCTGGATGCGTCCGAGAGGCTGGGGTCGAGCTTCTCCGCCTGGCTCATTGCCAACCCGGACGAAGTCCAGAAGATGATGGGCGAGAACCCCGACTACCAGGGGGTGCTCAACGACTACCTTGCCACGGACGAGGGGAAGGCGGTCACGGACGACCTGCGGCAGAAGCTGGGCGGCACGGCGGACGACGTGGTGAACCAGGCCATGTCCAAGTACCTCACCGAGCAGTTTGCCCCGTACTTCTCCCAGCAGATGCAGGCGCTCATGACGCAGGCGGCGCAGGTGATGGCAACGCAGCTTGCCCAGCAGATGCAGACGCAGGTCTCGGCCATGACCTCCAAGCTGGGGACGCAGCTCTCCACCGCGATCTCGGGCCAGCTGCAGAGCCAGATGGCGCAGCTGCAGAGCTCGCTTCAGAACGGGTTCAAGGTCGACACCACCGCGTTTGCCAACGCCATTCACGTGAACATGACGCAGCAGGACCTGGCGTCGCTTCTCAACAACTACATGAACGCCCAGGACCTGAGCTACGACTCCAACATGCAGACGCTGGGCTACGCCGAGGAGGGGCAGCCCGACTCCATCCAGATCTATCCAAAGGACTTCGATGCAAAGCAGAAGGTCCTCGACGCCATCGACGCGTACAACTCCAAGATGGAGAAGGACGGGAAGAGCGACGCGACCATCCAGTACTCCGACATCGCCGGGACGCTCATGACCTCGATCTCGAACATCGCCAACATGATCTCGACCGTGCTGATCGCCTTTGTCTCGATCTCACTGGTCGTGAGCTCGATCATGATCGGGATCATCACGTACATCTCGGTGCTCGAGCGCAAGAAGGAGATTGGCATCCTGCGTGCCATGGGCGCCTCGCGGCTCAACGTGGCGAGCATCTTCAATGCGGAGACGATCATCGAGGGGCTTCTGTCCGGCGTGTTCGCCATCGCTGTGGTGTACGTGGTCGAGGGACCGGTCAACTCGTGGGTGTATTCGTGGCAGGGCGTTCCCAACGTGATGTCGCTGCCGGTCACATCCGCGCTGATACTCATCGGCATCAGCGTGGGGCTGACGTTCATCGCCGGCATCATCCCCGCGCTGTCTGCCTCGCGGCGCGACCCGGTGGAGGCCCTCCGAAGCGAGTAGGGCCAAGGCGTCGCCTGAGGTTTTCGAGCTGGGCCTGGAGCCCCCTTCCGCGCGTGCGGGAGGGGGCTCCGCGTTCTGGCTTGGTGCCATTTTCCTGCGCTGGGGCCATGTGGTCGGACGCTCTCCGAAGGATTCAACGAAGGGAATGGGGCATCTCCCGGCGGGGCGCGGGTTCATCGGCCCCTTGCATAGCTGCCATGGCAGATGCGGCCTGATATGAGTGCTCACAAAGGGAGTTTGCCGTCATGGTTGCAAGGCTGATGAGAGGCAAGCTGGGGAAACGCTCTCCGTCGGAACCTTCATGGCAGATCCTGCCCGATATGAGCACTCACCTTGGGAGTTTGCTGCCAAGTGGGCCCCTTTCCAGGTCCCGATGGCAACTGCTTCCCGATATGAGCACTCATAGCGGGAGCTTGCTGCCATGATTTCCTTTCTGATGGAAAACCAACTGGGGAAATGCCCTGCCAATGGCTGTCGTGGTAGTTAGGGCCACGCGAAAGTGCTCACATTGGGAGTTTGCTGACAATAGGGCTCCCCGCCATGGTGACACCGCACTTCTAAGGAGTACGGCAAACCCGAGGCGAACCCTTCCTCCCCGTAGGGGAGAGGTTGCCCCTGCGCAAACGTACCTACCGGGCGTTGCCATCCCTTCTCCTTCTCTGACCCTGACATTCCGTCGGTTGTGGGGAGTATGGGCTTCACGCCCCCCGTTCGGGGGTGAGCCCTTGACCAGCACGACGAACTTACTGTGGGGAGGGGAGACGACTACGTCCCCTTCCTTGACGTTGAGGGCCCGCCGGTTGCGGTGAGGCCCGGCCCATCCGTCTTCCCCGCAAGAGAGAGGGACGGCCCGCGCGAGCAATCGCGCGAGCCGTCCCGGGCCGGGGCAACGTGGCCCGCGATGCCGACGGGAGCGGCGCCGATCGAGCTGCCACGCCCTTCTTCCCTAACTTCTACTTCGAGGCAGACGTGACGCTGACCTCGTAGCCGTCCAGGCCGGCTCCCTGCAGCACGGCCTCGACCTGCGCCTTCACAAGCTCCTGGGCGTGGGAGTCGGCCTTGTCGATCAGCCCGCCGTCCACGGCTGCCTGCGACTCCTTCTTCTCCTCGCTGGAGAGGAAGGTCGTGACGTCGTCCACGGTGATCTGGTTGATGGGGTTGAACGACTGGTCGTACGTCTGAACGCTCGACGGGTCGATGCTGCAGGCGAGGACCTGGGCCTTGGGCAGCGTGACGCTGACCTTCTTGGCGGAGTCGTCCACCGTCACCGTCGCCTGCGAGATGTCCTTGATCCCCGCCTTGGCCGTGCCCTCGTACGTGACCAGGAACGAGCTCCCCGTGAACGGGATGCTCAGGCCCAGCACCGTGAGGTCGTCCTTGCTGTACTTGCCCACGTTGGCGAAGTTGAACTCCTCGGTCGTCAGCTCCGCGACGTCGGAGAACGAGTTCTTGATCGTGGTCGAGTCCACGTGGCTCTGGCCGCCTGACACGAGTCCGCCGTTCTGGGCGGCGAGGACCACCACGACTGCCACGACCGCCCCGACCACGAACGCCAGCAGCGTCTGGCGCAGCCGGGGGTGGTTGCCCAGCCGATGCCGTCGCCCGGAGTGCCTGGGGCCGCCGGGCTCCCCGCCGGGGGTGGTGCCGTTGGCCCCGGCCGTGGTGTTGGCGGGACGGTCCTCTCCCGTGCGCTTGTTGTCCAAGGTGCTCATGCGTGCTCCTCCCTGTGGCCTTGTGGGTGGCGCTTTGTGGCTACTGTGCCCCTTTGGGGGCGAAAAGCTGCGCGAGAAGTCGCGTCGCGCGCAAAGCTGCGTGCGAAGTGATGATGCCCCGTGGAGGCCGCCCGCACACCCCGTGGTCGCCCGTCAGCCCTTCTTCATATGGCTGAAGCCCCGGGGGAGAGAACCGCCCCGACCCCGGCAGCCGCCGCACCCGGTGGCATCGCGTGCCGCCCGCGTGGCTGCGTTTCTCTCCCGCCCATCCCCGTGTCCCAACGCCAGATGACCGTGCGCGTTATATAAACTGCCGTGCGTAGAAAAGGACTTGACACAAATTGAGTTCATACTACGCACAGGTAGCCAACGGGCTTACCACCGACTCCCCTCCTCGAGAAAGGCTCCAGCGTGTTCAAACCCATCATGGCCGAGTTCCTTAGCACCGCCCTCATGATCGTCTTTGGCGTGGGCGTCCACTGCGACACGGTCCTCAACGGGACCAAGTACCACGGCTCCGGCCACCTGTTTGCCATCACCACCTGGGCCTTTGGCATCTCGGTGTGCCTGTTCATCTTCGGCGGCGGCGTCTGCATGAACCCGGCGATGGCGCTGGCGCAGTGCATGCTTGGGCTGGTGCCGTGGAGCATGTTCGTGCCCTACGCCATCGCCGAGATGCTCGGTGGCCTCGCGGGCGCCGTGGTGGCGTGGCTCATCTACGCGGATGCCTTCGAGGTGTCGGCTGGCAAGGTCGACGGCGTCGCGGTTCGCAACATCTTCAGCACCAACCCCCTGATCAACGACCTGCCGCGCAGCTTCTTCATCGAGGCCATCGACACCTTCGTGTTTGTCTCGGGCATCCTCTCGATCGCCCACTTTGGCGGCGACAACCTGCTTCTGGTCGCGGTGTGCGTGGGCCTGCTTGTGTGGGCCGTGGGCATGGGCATGGGCGGCATGACCGGCTTTGCCATGAACCAGGCGCGCGACCTGGGGCCCCGCATGGCCTACCAGCTCCTTCCCATCAAGGGGAAGGTGGACAACAACTGGCGCTACGGGCTTCTCGTCCCCGGCATCGCCCCGTTTGTGGGGGCCGCCTGCGCCGCGTTCTTTGTGCACGGGTTCCTGGGTATCTTCTAGGGAGAGGGGCGAGGTCGCAAGGCTGTCCGCATCATCCGGCGGGGGCGTCCATCGGGCGTCCCCGCCTTTTTGCGGGCTGCGGGCCCGTCCCTGCATGTGAAATTGAACTCGGCTTCGCGCGAAACCCCACGTCGGGCCGCATATGCAATATTCTTGAGGGGCAACCTGTGAAGGGACGGATATGTCACGAAAGCTGAACGCGCAGGAGCGCGCGGACATCGAGGCGATACGCGACGCCCTGTGCAAGGCCATGTCGCCCGCGCAGCGCAGCCTGGCGTCGGGGATCGCGAGCGGGCTCGTCCGCTCGCGCGGCAAGCGGGTCACCGAGAAGGACCTGGACCGCATCTTGGGCAAGTACGAGGACTCCGAGGCCGGGAAGGGCCTCCGCGACCTGGTGAAGGCCGAGGTCCTTGGCCCGGCGGAGGACGGAGGCGGCTTTGAGCTGGCCGTCCACGGCGTGGTCGAGGAGGACGAGGCGGACGCGCAGGCGTCGGACGACGCCGAGGCGCAGGCGCAGGTGGTCGACGCGGGGGAGGGGCCCGAGGACGGCGACCCCGAGTCCGTCTCGCCGGCAGAGGCGGCGGACGTCGCGGCGGCCGATGGCGTGCCCGACGCGGCGGGCGCCGCGGACGGGGGCGGTGACGGCCAGGCGGAGGCGCCGCAGCCCGAGGCGGCGGGGCCCTCTCCCGCAGGCGATGCTCCGTCGCCAGACCAGGGCGAGACGAACGACGCGCCGTCGCAGGACGCCCCCTCCGCCGTCGACCAGGCAGCCCCGAAGGCTGACGCGGCCCCCGCGCAGGACGGCGCGAAGCCCGCGCGCGAAGGCGGCAGGCACTCGCGCCGCTCGCCCCGACGCCTTCGCAAGCGTGGCCGAGACGAGGACTCCGGCCAGGGCAAACCCGCCGGGACGGGCTCTGGGCCCAACGCGGAGCGGAGCCTCTCCCACGTTCCCTACGTCCGTCGTGGCGGCGAGGCGGACGTCGAGGCCCGCGAGAAGATCCTGCAGCTTGACCAGCGCTTCTGGCTCAACGGCTGGCTCCTCTCGCACCCCTCCGCCTACACCATGTACGAGCCCGAGCTCAAGGCCATCAACGAGGCGCTGAGCGACGGCATGCTCCCCGGTGACATCACGCGCCGCCAGCTTGCCTACCAGATGGGTGGCGACGAGAAGTTCTTTGAGTACGGCTCGGACGGCTTCAAGCTGCTCCGTGCCATGGGCGTGGAGGACATCGTGCGCCACCGCCCCATGCCCAAGGCGGACCTGATCTTCTACGCGCCGCGCCGCCGCAAGCACATGCGCGTGCTGGTCACCGAGAACCTGGACCCCTGGCTCGACGTCCACGACCTGATGTACGAGGACGGTCGCACGACCGTGCTGGGCGAGCGCATCCACGCCGTGGTCCTGGGCGGAGGTACGCCCGTGCTGGAGCGCAACCGGCTCGCGCTGCTGCTCGACAGCCTGGGCGCCGACTCGGTGGAGGTCCTGTACTGGGGCGACATCGACCGCGCGGGACTCGAGATCATGGACAAGCTCCGTGCCGTGCTGGGCGAGAGGTACCCCTTCGCGTCGTTTGTGCCCGCCTACCGGCTGATGGTGCAGCGCGCGATGGAGCGCTACCCCAACCCGGAGGACAACGAGGCAACCGGCCAGGTCAATATAGAGGTGGGCGACATGTCGCTCCTCCTCGCGGGCATGTCCGAGGAGGAGGCGGCGTACGCCACGGCGGTCATCGAGGGCTGCCGTCTGATTCCGCAGGAGATCCTCACGCGTCGCGACCTGTAGGGACGCCGCGGCGGGGTCGTCGGGCGGTACCTGCTGAGGAATTGCGAGTAATGGCAATCTCGGGGGGAGACGGAGCCCCACGTGAGGGGCACCTGCTGAGAAAACTCGAGTTGTGGCAATGGAGGGACGCTGAAGGAGGCGCCTTTGCCGCTGATGCGCCGATTTCAGCGCTGTCAGAGGCTTTCAAATTGCCACAACTCGAGATTCTTCAGCACCCCAGCCGCTATCGCCCCTCGGGGTCCCTTCCGATTGCCACAACTCGAGTTTTCTCAGCACCCTCGCGTGCAATCGCCCGCTCGGGCTGCCACGAGCTCTCTTTTCGCAGCGGGCTGTCGCATCTGCGGGGTAGCCGCCCCAGCTCAGGCGGCAGTGCCCAACCGTAGGTCGCAGCCGCTAGCGTGCCCGGTAGTCCAGCACGCCCGCGACGGCGATGCCGACCACGATTGCGACCGAGGTGGGCAGGTTGTTGCCCGGGAACATGAACGACAGGATCAGCGCGATACCGGCGGCAAGGCAGATGATGCCACCGGGGAGCGCGTGCCTGCGGTCGGCCGCCCCCAGGGCACCCTCGCGCTTGCGGCCGAACGGCTGCCGGCGCGTCACGATCATGAACACGCCGATGGCCACCAGGACCGCGGCCAGCACGACGCTCAAGAACTTGGAATCCAGCATGGGACATCTCTCCCTTACAAGACGATGAAGGCGGGCGCACGGTCGATTATGGGCTCTTCGAACCTTTGGGTGGGTATCACGCCTCGCAAGACTTTGAGCCGAAG
>CAJMNO010000031.1 GCA_905214865.1 uncultured bacterium
CGTACTAGTTCGGATGACTTTGAGAAGCGTTCGGGTGAAGTCTGAATTCGAGGTTCCGCGAGCGGTCGCGCGGACGACGGCAGCAACCCTTCACCTACCCTGAGCGTTATGGTATACTATAACGCGATAGGAAGAGACGCACCTTCGTGGGAGGAGCAGAGAATGAGGAAGGTCAGGTTCGGGATGGGCCTCGCGGGGGCCGTGGCGTCGGTCGCCGTGGCGGCGGGCCTCGGGCTCGGGGCGGTCGCGGCGACGCCCGCCTCGGCGGCGGACTGGGGAGGCACCCAGCCGATGCACCGGCTCTACAACCCCAACAGCGGCGAGCACTTCTACACCGCGAGCGACCACGAGAGGGACCACCTGGTCTCGCTCGGCTGGAGGTCCGAGGGCGAGGGCTGGTACGCCCCGGTCAAGAGCTCGACTCCCGTCTACCGCCTCTACAACCCCAACGCCGGCGACCACCACTACACCGCGAGCAGGGCGGAGCGCGACTGGCTCGTGGGCAAGGGCTGGAGGTACGAGGGCATCGGCTGGTACTCCAGCGACTCCAAGGCCGTCACCCTCTACCGCCAGTACAACCCCAACGCCCGCTCCGGCGCCCACAACTACACCACCAGCCGAGGCGAGAGCGACCACCTCGTGAGCGTCGGCTGGAGGTACGAGGGCACGGCATGGTACGGCACCACGAGGGGCGCGAGGCAGGCCCCGCTCGCCGACGCCTACGAGCCCAGGGCGGCGGGGCTGACCGTCACCGCGGGCGACCCCGTCCCGTCCGCGAGGTCCGCGGTCTCCAACGCGGGCTCGCTGCCGGACGGCACGACGTTCTCCTGGGCCGTGGCCCCCGACACCTCCCGCGAGGGCACCGCTTCGGGCACCGTCACCGTCGCCTACCCCGACGGCACCACGGACTCCCTCGGCGTCACCGTCACCGTCGCCCACCGCAAGACCATGGCGGAGGCGAACGACCCCAGGGGCGCGGCGCTCACCGTGGTCGTCGGCTCCAAGGTCGACGCCAAGGCCGCCGTCGCCGACGCCTCGAAGCTCCCCAGCGGCACCACGTTCTCCTGGGCCACGACCCCCGACACCTCCAAGGAGGGCACGACCTCCGGCACCGTCACCGTCTCCTACCCGGACGGTACGACCGACTCAGTGGCGGTCACGGTCACCGTCCGCGCCACGCTCATGGCGGACGAGTACCAGCCGCAGGGCCGCAAGCTCGTGGTCAAGCAGGGCAACCAGCCCAACCCGCACTGCGCCCTGACCAACGAGGGCGACCTGCCCGAGGGCACCAAGCTCTCCTGGAAGTCCGTCCCGTCCACGAAGGCAACCGGCGTCTCCAAGGCCACCCTCGTGGCGACCTACCCCGACGGCTCCTCCGACGCCGTGACCGTGACGGTCGAGGTGCAGGACGAGAGGACGTTCGAGAAGGGGTGGCACGACCTCTACACGGACGGCATCACCCGCTTCTGGCGCATCAAGGTACCGGATGATGACAACGCCCGTGACCTCTGGGGTTACTACAACATGCAGGTCTTCTCCTCCCGCGAGGAGGCCGAGGCGTTCATCGTGTGGCAGAGGGAGGAATGGCCGGAGGGTAAGTCAATCATCGACAAGTGGAAGATCGTTGGCCCGATGGTCTGCAACCAGGACACCTCCGGTGGCGCCGACCCCTACATCTTCGTGGACGAGTAGTGCCATAAGCCCATGACTTCAAGTGGAAGAGGGAGGCTCCCGAAGTTCGGGAGCCTCCCTCTTTGCGTGCTCGCGGTGAGTGCTGTGCCATCTCGAAGAAGGATTGTGTGCCGCACCCCCTCCCCTTGGACGAGCGTTCGTGCGGTCAGCGGCAGCGAGCCTTCACCGAATGCCAAGGGCCCCTCGAGGCCCGCCCCTTCCTTGTGCGCATAAATACGGGCGGGGGCATGCGCAGGAGGGGCCACGGAAGAACGTGCAGAAGAGCCCTGGAAGGCACCGGGGCCGCCCGCGTGAGGCGACGTCTCCCGCTCCCCTGCCCCACCCGCGTGCGGCACGACTGACACCCGCCGGATCGGCGGGAGGCGATGCCACGGGAATGGAAGATGCGGCCCGCCCGTCCGGTCCGAGGCGGACAGGCTGTATAGTTGATGCACGACGTTGTCTGCATGCCTTCTCGCACGCTTGCCTGCCCGTTTGCTTGCCTTTCCTCTTGTCCACTCCCCTACTTGCGTGCTAGGTGGCAAGGCGACAAGCAAGAAAACTAGGAGTCAGGCAAGCGGCAAAGCCGACAAGCGGAAACGACACTAAAGGAACCCGCTAGGGAATAAACGCGCAAGCCCGTGAGAAGGCAAGGAAACCCCACGTGCGAGGTAACGCGAGCGTGCGAGACGTGACCTCGCATAGTCAGTACATGGCTCGGGCAAGAAACAGACCAATAATCGGGCGCTCATAGCCCCCATTTTGCAACATGCTCTTTATGGCAACGAAATGTGCCCCTGTCACAAGTACGTCATCTATCACAAAGACGAAATCGCAATCGTCAACCGATTGGCCCACCAGTCGCATTGATGCCATTATCGCATCAACGGAGCGATTCCCCCCATTGTGAGAGGGGATTACGGTCTCCGTTGTCTCTATGTCACGGCATACTCTGAATCCAAAGCGATCCTGGACCATCTTGCACGTCTGCACGTTTCTGTCATCGTAATCAGGGTTTCCAATTGCATAAGACGGAGGAACGGGAAGCAGCCCGACCCTTCCTCCCATTGCCGCAAGCTCTTCACCCGTCGCGCGGATCCTCTTCCCCTCTATGAAGTCCACGATTGCCTCTGCATACTTGGCTATCGCAGAGTCCTTGTACTGCCTTCTTTGGGGTCGATTCCGCAATCCACTTTCACCGCCAATGGGGATCTTGTAGTTCAGCACGATGCCATTCGCGGCGGAAATCCCATAACCCGCATGTGGGGTGTACACGAGGTAATAGAAACACGCATCTCCATGCCTCAGTCGCGGGAGCTTGTTCAGGTCATCGACGTAGGTCCACTGTTCCCGTCCCATCATTCACCGATCTCATCGAGCACGTCACGGACCGTCCTCGCCTCGACGGCGCCCCTTGCGAGCAGGCCGCGCCCCCAGGAGGTCTCATCCACGACCTGGGGGAGGAGGATCAGGCCCCTCCCCTGCTCCAGGCACGCACGCGCCTGAGTTCTCGTCCCGCTCGTCTCCCCGGCCTCAACGATCACCGTGGCCTCGGAGAGCGCAGCCATCGTGACGTTCCTCTCCGGGAAGTAGAATCGCTGGGTCTTGAACGGCTGGTGGTCGTAGTGGTAGATGGGAACCTGGCTTATCAGGAGGCCCTTGCTTGCCACCTGGTCTTGCAGGTCACGGTTCTCCCTCGGGTAATAGCGGTCGATTGGCGTCCCAATCACCCCTATGACCCTTCCACCCGCCTCCAGGGCCCCCCTAGCCGCCTCCGTGTCGACTCCGGCGGCAAGGCCCATGACGACGGTGATCTTCCTAGCGGCAAGCGCATGCGCAAGGCGCCGGGCAGCAGAAACCCCCCTGCCGCTCGGCCTTCTCGTGCCGACTATGGAGACGCACCTGGAATCGAGGAGCGTCAGATCGCCCCTGTAGTAGAAGACCGGCAGCGGGTCTCGCTGGGACCTGAGGCCGGACGGGAACTGGGGCGTCCCCTCGACGAGGATCGAGAACCCACCGAGCCGCGAGCCGACATACTCGCCGACCTCCTGGTGCTTTTGCTCGTTGGGGACGAAGCCCTCCATCGACCTGAGCGCCCTGCTGGGGAGGCCGCCGCCCTCGGAGATGAGCCTTGACACCCTGGCCCTGGAGGTTCCCTCAGTCGCGTAGATGCACTCGTATGCCATCAGCTCGCGGTAGGGCGAGACCACGTTATCGTCAGTTATGACAGCCGTCATAAGAGCCACCCCCTCACATGCGCGTCCAACCATAGACTAGCGGCTTTCTGCTCCAACTCGCTCAAAATCGCCCGGCTCGCTCAATGAGTCACCAATTAACCGGTGCCATGTGCGGATGCGGGTCGGAGGGACGAAAATGAAACCCCTGGAGGAAGGGGTCATGCGTGCTCGGCGTCGGCAACCCAGGGAATGTGGCACAGAGCAAAAGGGTGCCGTGAGTTGCGGGGCATGCATGCTTGCTTGCGTACAAAACAAACCACCGAATTCGGAGATAATCTTCGAATGCAGTGAAAAACCAGCTCAACTGTCAATGGGCACCTATTCATCCGCGAGCCTCTTGAAGAGGTCATGGTGCTTCGTCATGAAATCGACTGCGATGTCCATGGGATCAGCCCCGGCAGATGCCGGCTGGATCACAACCCACGGCTTGTTGTTCTTCAGTACGGTGACTGGTTCTCCCGTCCTGTTGACCTCGGCGGTCACGCGAGAAAAGTTGTTCTTTGCATCCGCAAGCCCGATGGTGGTTGCACTCATCCTGTACCTCCTTGCTTTCCAATTATAGCCAATATTATAGCCATTACCGCTTGCTCTACCTTCCATCAAGGCATTTATTCTTGAAACCCTTGCAGGGGCCCCTGGAAGGGAGATGGCTGGTACCGTCCAGAGCCAGAGGCATGCCTTATCGCACGCTTGCCAGTTTGCTTGCCTTTCCTCTTGTCCACTCCCCTACTTGCGTGAAAGCTCGCTTTCACGAATCTCAGCCCAGGGTCATCTTTCGCGCCACCACAAGGGTCTTGAATGCCCGATCGGGGCTTGGGGTACGTCTATGTCAACCTAAACGTTGGCTGACGGGCGGGCACCTGGGGTTCGTCTTGCATCCGGGACTGTCGGCTCGATCGAATGGGTCAGAGGGGCAGGTGGCGACAGAGAAGATGGCTGACGAGAGGTTGGCAGGGGGCGGAAGGCGTGGCTACCTCGCCGACGCGGGACTGCCAAGATGGGGAACCGAGCGCGTCGAGCATTACCAGCTCCTTCCCGATGGGAGCACCCGGCTCTCCGACGAGTATCGGGACAGGCTCACGGCGCTGGTTGCGCCAGTCCTTGACGCCTACCCCGTCGCGATGGGATGGCTCTATGGCTCCGTCGCGCGGGGGCTCTACCGTCTCGACTCCGACATCGACCTGATCGTTGAGGAGGTGCCGGGTCAGAGGCTCACCTTCTCCGACCTAGACGAAATGCAAGGCGAACTGGAGCGGGCCCTTGGCGTGGACGTCGACGTGTTCACCTTGAATAGGAGGAGGGCACGAGCTGCCTTTCTGAGGAACTTCGACCGAGAGAGGATCTGCATCTATGAGCGCAAGGCCAAATGACGACCGCCGCGTTGCGGAGATATGGGAGACATGCGCCGAGATAGCGGCCAGGATGGCGAGTGGGGTGTACAGCGAGGAGATTGTCGTCTCGCCGTCGAACAAGGTCGAGGAGGCGCTTGGGGAGGCACTTGCCTATGGACTGCAACGCATCGGTGAGGAGGCCTCGCGACTGTCCTTCGACGCAAAGACCATCGCCAAGCTGCCATGGGATAACATCGCGGGATTGAGAAACATCCTCTCCCACGACTACCCCGGCATCTCCTGGGACCAGATTTGGTCGGTGGCGACGGACGACCTGCCAAGCCTCCGGGACTACTGCGTCAGGTACGCGGAGCTGCACGATACGACGATCCAGGACCTCGTAGAGTTGAATCACGCCTCGCTCAGGCAGGCTGACGCCGAAAAGGAGAACCCACCGACCCACAGGTGGGACGACCGCTAGCGTGCGGTAGCCACCGGAGTACGGTAGCCACCGAACGTGGAACCAAACGGAGCGTCCCGGGTGCCGTCACCGGGAGACGCGCCCACGGCGTACGGTAGAACCTCCCCTTAAATGCGGGCACCCATCTTACGAACGTGAGGTAGAGGTGCGTGCGGAAGGGCCCCTGGAGGGACGAACGAGGAACCCCCGGAGGAAGGTGCCATGCGAGGTCGGTGACGGCAACCCAAGGGAATGTGACACGGAGAGAAAGGGTGCCGTGAGCTGCGGGGCGTGCATGCTAGCTTGAGTGCAAGGTGGCAAGGCGACAAGTGCGCAAAACAAGAATCAGGCAAGCCGCAAAGCCGACAAGCGGGAAACAACACTAACCGACAAGCATTACCAGTCAGGCGACGGTGGGCTTCACGTCGATCTTGCAGCCGAGGGCCCTAATGACCTTCTGAACCGTGACAAACGAGGGATTGCCCGTGGGTGACAAAGCCTTGTACAGGCCGTCGCGGGTAATCCCGGTCTCCCTAGCGAGCCTGGTCATGCCACGCGCACGGGCTATGTCGCCAAGGGCGGCGGAGAGGAGTGCCGGGTCGCCGTCCTAGTGGGAGGGAAAATCATCAAGTCCGAGGCGACACATCATTCGACATGGCCTGAGAGGGTAAACAGACAAACCCCAGTAGGAGGTCACTTCAGAAACTCATGCTCGAGCAGCATGGGAACGATACAACCTAGGAAATACCTCTTGTTGAGTTCGCTCGGCTTCCTGCAACCTTGATCCATCAATCAACCCACGGAATTTCGTTCGGATTGGCCATATCCGCATCTATCAGCGCACGGATGAGTTCGTTCTGGGAGACCCCCAATCCAAGGGAGCGCGCCCGGAGGGCATTCTTCAGGTCAAGGGGCATCTGAAGAGTCAGAGGGCAGCCTTCCTTTCGCCCGATGTGGCCACGCATGATGAGGACCCGAGAAGTCTCTCCTTGTATCTCTCTCCTAATCAAGTTCCTCAAGTGTGCGGACCCCTTGTTGCGAGGGCCTCCGTGACGGATGTAGTGTTCCTGCTGGGGTGTGACCAGAAAGCTGACCATCCTAGTTCCAACACCGCTCTTAATCGCCGGCAGACCGCCTTGAATGCAACGCCCGTCCTGCTCGATGGTAACCTCTCCCACATACTGGGCCCCAACCGGAAGGTAGTTGCGTGATTCTATCTCGACCTCAATCGTTCCCGAGGATTCTGATGGAACAAACTCCCTTGAAACGGTAAGCGGCACACGCTCGTCAGGTTCTTCAGACGCAAGCTGAATGAAGCCGTCCTCCAAGAGAATCCCGAGGTCATTACCACTCAAGTCCATGAGGTGAACGTTAATGGTGAGTTGGCAGGGGACATTGGGCTTGAGTCCTCGATAGCTGACACGTTCAATTAGGCACGTGGGGGCAAGCGTCCCATAGATTGCAGGGAGAACCAAAGACACATCCGATATGTCCTCCGCTTGGTATGGGAGGGGGTACCTCCAGATCTTATGATGAGCAGAGAAGAGAGTTACCTGAGGAACTACCTTGTCGCCTGGAATGGCAGAAGCATGAAGAAGGTAGGTTGACTCCGTCCTTATATTGGTTTCGCCCTGTTGGAGCCTGCACGTTCTTCGCGTGTCACTAAAGTTGGCATCAAAGATTGATTGTAACTCGCTGGAGACACCTTGCGCCGACTTAAGACAGACCTCCATGCTGAGGTCGTCAAGCTTTGAGACCGCGGGGGGAAGCTTCAGGCTGCAGATAACGCGAACGCACAGTATGCCGTTCCCGCTCGACTCATCATTAAAGATCTCCGCCTTTAATCTGGCGGATATGCGCTCTGCCGCTTGCACCTTGTTGTGCCCCCCTGAATCCACAAACGCCGTTTACCAATAGTTATGGTGTATACGCTAATTGAGATTCGTTTGCAAATTGGGAGTAGTAGAAGCATGACTACAAATTGGCTTGTCGTGAATGGTCACCAGTGGATAATCACGCGGATCCTTTCGAGCAATCCTTTTGAGCCGATATTTCAATCGATATTTCTGCTTTACCCCCATGGAACTCTCTGGTAAGATGCTCCTTGCGCTGAGGGCGATTGGCTCAGGGGTAGAGCACTTCCTTCACACGGAAGGGGTCGCTGGTTCGAATCCAGCATCGCCCACCAGGAATATGAGGGCGGCGGCTCCGGCCGTCGCCTTTTTCTCTATTTCGGGCTCATGGCGCAACGGTTAGCGCAGGGGACTCATAATCCCTGGGTTGCAGGTTCGAATCCTGCTGGGCCCACCATAAAAGTGACGCCCCTGGCGAGTATTCGCTGGGGGCGTTTTAGCATCCATACCAAAACCTGAGGCATTCTCGAACCCTCCGTCGGCGGCAAACTCAAGTATGAGGTTGGAGGTCGACCGAACAAATTCCTTGAAATAGGCCATATCCTCATCCGAGAAGCCCTCGTTATCCTGCCATGCTCCATCGGGAAGCCAGCAGGTAACGTGGTGAAATCCGTCTTTCGCATCCGGCCGCTCTATATAAACCTTCACTCGACCGTCAGGCCGCATGTCAGAGTGAACAATATCGGTGCCATCGTTGAGAGTCATGAACGGGTACATCATGCACTACCACCCCCGCTCTTATCGAGCTCTAATGCAGCAGACAGAGGCCCCCTCGCATACTACGCCCCTTTTAGGTCACGTTTACATCCGCCGCTCAATCGAACCCCGGGACGCTTTGCAGAAAAACAGCCCCCCGGACGTCATTTCGTCCGAGGGGCTGCATTGGTCATTGCCTGGGATGGCCTACGAGCACACCCTACGCGCGCTGGGAGCGGACGCGGGCGGCAAGCGTGGCAGCGAGCTCGGAGATGGGAAGCTCGCTCCTCTCCCCCGTCGCACGGTCCTTGACCTCGACGTTGCCGTTCTTGACGGCCTTCTTGCCGCAGACGACCTGGTACGGGAAGCCCATGAGGTCAGCGTCGTTGAACTTGACGCCCGGGCGCTCCTTGCGGTCGTCCAGCACGACCTCGATGCCCTGGCTGGCGAGCTCGTCCGCCACCTGCAGCGCGACGGGCCACACGACGTCGTCGCCAATGGAGAGGGGAATGACCTCGACCTCGTACGGTGCGACCGACACGGGCCAGATGATCCCGTTGTCGTCGTGGTGCTGCTCCACGACGGCCGCGACGGTCCTGGAGACGCCGATGCCGTAGCAGCCCATCTGGAGCGGCTGCTCGTGGCCGTCCACGTCGGCGAAGGTGGCGCCCATGGCCTCCGAGTACTTGGTGCCAAGCTGGAACACCTGGCCCATCTCGATGCCGCGCGCGCCCTTGAGGGGACGCCCGCACTTGGGGCAGAGGTCGCCCGGCTTGGCGGTCACGACGTCCACCCAGGCGTCGTCGGCAATCTGGAAGTCGCGCCCGCGCTTGGCGTGCATGAAGTGGTAGTCCGCCTCGTTGGCACCGACGAGCCACCACGTGGACTCCCTGAGCGACTCGTCCGCGCAGACGCGGATGCCCTGGGGCAGCCCGACCGGCCCGATGAAGCCCTTGACCAGGCCGTACTGCTCAAGCTCCTCGTCGGTCATGAGGTGGTAGGCACCAAAGGCGTGCTCGGCCTTGACGTCGTTCATGTCGTGGTCGCCGGGCACGAAGCAGACGACGGGGTTCCCCTCGCCATCCACCAGCGCAAGGGCCTTGCGCGTTCCGCTCTGCTCCACGCCGAGAAGCGCGCTCACGTCGGCGATGGAACCCGCTCCCGGGGTGTGGACGCGCTCAAGCTCGCCCTCCTCCCCCTCGGTCACGTGCACCTTGGCCGTCGCCGCCTCGACGTCGGCCGCGAACCCGCAGTCGTCGCAGTACACGAGCTCCGCCTCGCCCGCGTCGGCGAGCGCCATGAACTCCACGGAGGAGTCGCCGCCAATCTGGCCGGAGTCGGCCACCACGGGAAGCGCCCTGACACCGCACCTCTCCGCGATGCGCGCGTAGGCCTCCTTCTCCTCCTGGTAGCACTGGCGCATGGACTCCTCGTCCGCGGAGAACGAGTAGCCGTCCTTCATGATGAACTCGCGGCTCCTCATGAGGCCGAAGCGCGGGCGCAGCTCGTCGCGGAACTTGTCCTGGATCTGGTAGAGGGTCACGGGAAGCTGCTTGTAGCTGCGGAGCTCGTTGCGCACCAGGTCGGTGAACGACTCCTCGTGGGTGGGGCCAAGGGCGAACTCGCGCTCGTGGCGGTCCTTCAGGCGCATGAGCTCGGGCCCGTACACGCCCCAGCGGCCCGACTGACGCCAGAGCTCGCCGTCGGTGAGGATGGGGACCTGCATCTCCTGCGCGCCGATGGCGTCCATCTCCTCGCGGATGATCCGCTCGATCTTGAGGATCGACCTCCACGCGAGCGGGAGGTAGCTGTAGAGGCCCGAGGCCCCCTTGCGGATCATGCCCGCCCTGAGGAGGAGCTTGTGGCTGGCCAGCTCCGCCTCGGCAGGGTCCTCCTTGAGGGTCGGTGCATAGAGGCGGGACATCTTCATGTAGGTGCTCAAGGTTTCTTCCTTCCGGGTTACTTCACACACGCTGACCATCATACGCCGCGACTCAGCCTTCGTAGCGGCTCTTAATCTCGGAGACCAGCTCGTCCACTATCTTGTCCTCCGCGACCTTGCGCAGGGGCTTGCCGTTCTCGAAGAGGAGCCCCTGGCCGTTGCCGCAGGCGACCCCCAGGTCGGCGTCGCGCGCCTCGCCGGGACCGTTCACCACGCAGCCCATGACGGCGACGGAGACGGGCGCGCGCATGCCCTCAAGCCGGTCCGACACCTGGCGGGCGATGTCGATCAGGTCCACCTGGCAGCGCCCGCAGGTGGGGCAGCTCACGAGCTCGGGCCTCAGGCGCCGCATCCCCAGGCACGAGAGGAGGTCCCAGGCCACGAGCACCTCCTCCACGGGGTCCGCGGTGAGCGAGAGCCGCATGGTGTCGCCGATGCCGTCCTGCAGCAGGGTCCCCACGGCAACGCTGTTCTTGACCGTTCCCTGGCGGAGCGTGCCGGCCTCCGTGACGCCCACGTGCAGCGGGACGGTGGGGAGCTCGCGCGAGAGAGTACGATACGTGCGGATGGTCGTGGGAACCGAGTGCGCCTTGGCGGAGAGGACCACGTCTCGGAACCCGCGCTCCTCGAAGTGGCGGACGAACGAGACGGCCGACGCGACGAGCTTCTGCGACGGGTCAAGGTCCTCTCGCCTGTCGATTTCGGGGTCCAGGGACCCCGCGTTGACGCCGATGCGGATGGGCACGCCCGCGGCACCGGCCGCGTCGATGACCGCGTCGACCCTGTCGAGAGACCCGATGTTGCCCGGGTTGATGCGAATCGCCGAGGCGCCGCGGGAGACGGCCTCGATAGCCAGCTTGTGGTCGAAGTGGATGTCCGCCACGACGGGCAGCGGGCTCTCCCCGCAGATGGCGCCGAAGCCGTCGAGCGCCTGCGCGTTGGGGATGGCGACCCGGATGATCTCGCAGCCAGCCTCGGCGAGGCGCGAGATCTGCGCCAGGGTCGCCTTGGGGTCGCTGGTCCGGGTCGTGCACATGGACTGGACCGAGACCGGGGCGCCTCCCCCCACGGGAACCGTTCCCACGTGGACCTGGTGCGTGCGTGACCGTGCGGGTGCGCCCGACGTGCTCGTCTCGCTCATGTGACCCCCTAGCGAAGGATGATGTTGACGAAGTCGTTCCTCAGCGCAAACGCGAAGAGGACGAGGAAGAACGCGAGGCCAACGTAGCTCACGATGGCCTGCGCGCGTGCGGAGACCCGGTGGCGCGACACCGCCTGGATGACCTCGATCAGGATCTTGCCACCGTCGAGCGGCGGGATGGGGAGCAGGTTCATGAACCCCAGCGACATCGAGATCATCGCCACGAACAGGGCGAGCTCGTAGGGGCCCGCCTGCGCCGCCTGGCTCGCCATGGTCGAGATGCCCACCACCGACGAGGTGCTCTGCATCGTCTCGACCGTGTGCGTGGGGATGATGAGCCGTGCCGCGAACGTGGCGACCTGGGCCCCGTAGGCGACGGCGGAGCGCGATGCCTCGAGGACGCTGGGATGGTAGGTCTCGGTCTGCGCGTCGACGCCCAGCATGGTCGCCGACCCATCGTCGGGAACGTCCACGGTCGTGGTGTGCGACTCGCCGTCGCGGGTGTACGCGATCTGGAAGTCGTCGCCGGACGAGAGGGCGTCGTCGATGGCAGTGCCCAGGCTCGCCCAGTCGGTGACCGCCTCGCCGCCAATCTGGGTGAGCGTGTCGCCGGCCCTGAGCCCCGCCCTCTCCGCGAGGGAGCCCGCCTCCACCGCGCCCAGGGTGTTGCTGTTCCTGACCACGCTGACGCCGCAGATCGTGAGCGCCAGGACCATCACCAGGAACGCGCAGAGCAGGTTGACCAGCGGCCCCGCGAACAGGGTCGCAACGCGGGGCCAGAAGCCCTTGCCCTCGTAGGTGCGGGCCTGCTCGGCCCTCAGGAACTCCCCGGGGTCCCCCTGGATGGGGCGGCTCTCCCCCGCGGGCGAGAAGCCCGGGGCGTCGAAGTCGTGGCCCCTGTCGTAGGCGGTGAGCATGACAGCGTCGCGGGCGACCGTCTGGAAGTGCTCGGGCCACGTGGACTGCCCGGGCCTCTCCCCCGCCTGGGCGTCGTACCAGGGCTCGATGGAGGCGAGGTCCGCGAGGGACGCGAGCAGGCGATAGGCGCGATCCTCGTCCACCCGGAGCTCTGACGCGACGTCTGACGCGGAGACGCGCCCACGCTCCTGCACGAGCTCGAGGCAGGGGGCGAGAAGCTCGTCGTCCGCGCCCTCCATCCCGCAGATGCGGGTGTAGCCACCCAGCAGGATGGGGGTCACGCCGTACTCCGTGCCCGTCTTGCGAGAGCGCCACGAGAGCCGGAACCTGCAGGGAAGCCCCAGGAAGAACTCGGTTACGCGCATGCCGCTGGCGCGTGCCGCCAGGTAGTGCCCGCCCTCGTGCACGAACACGAGCACGGAGAGCACGACGATGCCCCAGAAGACCGCCGAGGCAACCCCGCCGAGACTCACTTGTGCCCCCCGAGCAGCGACTCCGCCTCCTGGCGCGCCCACGCGTCGACCTCGGCCAGCTGCTCAACACTCTCGACGGCCGCGACGTCGGTCTTGCCCATGACGGCCTCGACAGTGCGCTCGATGTCGAGGAAGCCGCAGCGGTCCTCCCTGAAGGCGAGGTTGGCGACCTCGTTGGCGGCGTTCATCGCGCACGGGAGCGTGCCGCCGACCCTGCCGGCGCGCTTTGCCAGCGCCAGGCAGCGGAAGGTGCCCTCGTCCGCCTCGCCAAAGGTGAGCGGCTCGCCCGCCGCGTAGTCCACGCGCGGAGACGGCGTTGCCCACCGCTCCGGGTAGCTGAACGCGTACTGGATGGGAATCCGCATGTCGGAGGGACCGAGCTGCGCCTTGACCACACCGTCCTCGAACTCGACCATCGAGTGGATGCGGCTCTGGCGCTGGACCAGGACGCGGACGTCGTCGATGGGAACGTCGAACAGGTGGTGGGCCTCGATGATCTCGAGCCCCTTGTTCATGAGGGTGGCGGAGTCGATCGTGATCTTGGGGCCCATGGTCCAGGTGGGATGGCGCAGCGCCTGGGCGGCGGTCACGCGGGAGAGCTCCTCGCGGGAGAGGCCGTAGAACGGGCCGCCCGAGCAGGTGAGCCACAGGCAGTGGATGTCTGCGTGCCTCTCCCCCACCAGGCACTGGAAGATGGCGCTGTGCTCGGAGTCGAGAGGAACGAGCATGCCGGGCTTGGCGAGCGGCATCAGGAGGTCACCGGCGATGACGATGGACTCCTTGTTGGCGTAGGTCAGGACCTTGCCGGCTTTGAGCGCGGCATACCCCACGTGGATGCCCGCCGCCCCGACGACGGCATTGAGCACGCAGTCGACGTCGTCCATCCAGGCCACATCCTCAAGCGCGCCGGGCCCAAAGGAGCAGTCGCACCCGGCGGGAAGGTCGCGCAGCACCGGGTCGTTGCGGTGCGTCTCGTCCGAGACGACCACGTGGCTCACGCCAAACTCGCGGGCGATGGCCACGGCGCGCTCGGTGGACGAGTTGACGGAGATCGTGACGACGCTCAGCTTGTCGGCGTGCTGCCTGCAAACGTCAAGCGCCTGGGTACCGATGGACCCAGACGCTCCCAGGATGGCCACACGCATCGGGCGCCGGCGAGGCGCCCTTGGGGCCGTGTCCTCGAATATGCTCAAAGAATCCCCCCAACGTGCAGAAGAAGGTATGCGGTCATGCTCGCGAAGAGCATGGAATCGGACCGGTCGAGAAGGCCACCGTGCCCGGGCATGATGTTGCCGGAGTCCTTGACGCCCACCCCGCGCTTGATGCGCGACTCGAAGAGGTCGCCCACCACGGAGGTGATGCCCACCACGATGCCGCACGCCACGGCGGTTCCATAGCCAATCCCCGCGACGCCGAGGCGTGCGAGGATGAGCCACACGACGACGGTCCCAACGATGCCGCCCCAGAAGCCCTCGATGCTCTTGTTGGGCGAGATCTTGGGCGCAAGCTTGTGGCGACCGAAGCGCGAGCCAACGAAGTACGCCGTGGTGTCGTTGAGCCACACCGAGCCCATCACGCCAAACGCGAGGAGACCGCCCCAGAACCCAGGGTCGGACTTGCGGATGAGCACGATGCACGCGAACATGAGCGAGGTGTAGATGGGCCCAAAGGCCGTGATCGCGACGTCGCCGATGGTCACACGCAGGTTGAACACGAACCACACCGCGCAGGCGATGAGCAGGAGAAGGATCACAACCAGGAGGCCGTAGTGGGGCGAGATGACGGGCGCCAGCGGGAACAAGATCGCCGCCGTGAGCCCCACGATCTCGTTGGGCATCCTCCCACCCATGCGAGACATGCGATAGAACTCGGAGCAGCACAGCCACGCCATGGCAGACACCAGCACGGCGGTGGGGATGACACCCCAGAAGAGGCACCCCACGGTCACGATGGCGTAGATGGCGCCCGAGGTTGTGCGGGTGATCATCTTCTCGGTCCACCCGCGGGCCTTCTGGCTCTTGAGGTTGCCGGAGAGCCTGTCGTCCTCCTGCTCCTCGCGCTTCTTCTCGAGCTTGTCGATCTCTCGGTCGATCGCGCTCTCCTTGGGCTCAGACGACTCGCTCGTCCCCCCGTTTGTCTCGCTCACTTTGACACGACACCCCCAAAGCGCCTCTTGCGCGACTGGAACGACTTGATGGCGCGGAGCATGTCCCACCGGGAGAAGTCCGGCCACAGCGTGTCGGTTGCGTAGAACTCCGTGTATGCCAGCTGCCACAGCAGGTAGTTAGACAGCCTGAGCTCCCCGGACGTCCTGATGAGCAGGTCGGGGTCGGGCAGGCCGGCGGTGTACAGGCGAGACGAGATTGCCTCCTCGTCCACGTCGTCCGGAGCGAGCTCCCCAGAGGCCACGGCTTCCGCGACCAGGCGCGCGGCACGGGCGATCTCGGCACGGGAGCCGTAGTTGACGGCGAGGGCAAACGTCATCCCCGTGTTGCCGCTCGTCTCGGCAAGCCCCTCCTGGAACACGTCGTAGGTCTCCTTGGGGAGCGCCTCGAGGTCGCCGAAGAAGCGCAGCCTGACGTTCTCCTGGTGAAAGAGCGGCAGCTCGTTGAGCAGCGTGGTCGCGAAGAGGTGCATGAGGAGGTCGACCTCGTGCTGCGGGCGCTTCCAGTTCTCGGTGGAGAAGGCGTAGCACGACAGCACGTCGAGCCCCAGCCTCACGCTCGTGGTGACCGTCTCCCTCAGCGAGTCAACGCCAGCGACGTGTCCCTCGGACCGGTCGAGCCCGCGGGCCTGGGCCCAGCGACCGTTCCCGTCCATGATGATGGAGACATGCGACGGAATGCGCTGGAGGTCGATGTCCCCCAGGCTGATGTCCGCCGGCGCCTCGGCAAAGTACTCGCGGAGCTTCCCCTCGTCTCGCTGCACCTGAAACCCCATCTCGGCCAAGTGGTTATTCCAAACTGCGCATTGTGCCAGAGTGTTGGCACAAGCATTTCCATTATGCGAGTAGTGTGACATAACGATGGTGGGCGATTTGATTTGGGATGCACTTTCCATGGATGCACACATACGCTCGGCAGTGCAATTTATTTGCATTCCATATGAGAGGACCGCGTGTTTCAAGGGTCGCACCGCCTCTGCATGCCGGCAGAGGCACCTCGCCCCGCAAGCGGTTTGCCCAGGCCACCCCTGCCGCCAGGCTTGATGCGGGCGCCTAAAGCAGATGCCCACCCCTCCATCGAGGGATGGGCACGCTCTCTCCTAGGTCCACCGTCCCAAAGGGACGGGCTGTCGCGCCAACTCAAGCGCCTATGCGCCAGTGGTGCGGCCTAGATCTCCATGACCTCCGCGGTCTTCTCCTTGAGCAGGGAGTCGACCTTCTTGACGTAGTCGTCCGTGATCTTCTGGACTTCCTTCTTCACGCGGGCCACGTCGTCCTCAGAGAGATCCTCGTCCCGCTCGGCCTTGTTGTTGGCGTCGCGACGGGCGTTGCGGATGGCGACCTTGGCCTCCTCGCCGTACTTGCTGCACTCCTTGGCGAGTTCGCGGCGGCGCTCCTCGGTGGGCTTGGGGAAGGGGAGACGGATCGAGACCCCGTCGTTGGAGGGGGTAATCCCCAGGTCGGAGGACTCGATGGCCTTCTCGATGGCCTTCAGGGCCGTCTTGTCCCAGGGCTCCACCACGAGCATGGAGGCCTCGGGCACCTTGACGCCAGCCAGCTGCGTGATGGGCGTGGGCTGGCCGTAGTAGTCGACCTTGATGTCATCGAGGACGTGCGCGTTCGCCCGGCCCGTGCGGACCTTCGCGAAGTTGTGCCTCAGCCCCTCGATGCACTTGTCCATGTGCTTCTTGGCAAAGTCACCGTACTCGCTCATGAGAGCCTCCCTATTCGTCTACGACGGTGGTTCCAACGCTCTCGCCCCTGAGGGCCCTGTCAAAGATGCCCTTCTCGTCGAGGTTGAAGACCATGATCGGCATGTGGTTGTCATGGCAGAGGGCCGTCGCCGTCGCATCCATGACGTGGAGGTCGCGGTTGAGTACCTCCATGTAGCTGATGGTATCGAACTTCTTGGCCTCGGGGTGGGAGACGGGATCCATGTCATAGATGCCGTCCACCTTGGTGGCCTTCATGAGCACCTCGGCACCGATCTCGCACGCGCGGAGCGCTGCCGCGGTGTCGGTGGTGAAGTACGGGTTGCCGGTTCCCGCGGCGAAGATGGTGATGCGCCCCTTCTCCAGGTGCCGGATGGCCCTGCGCCTGATGTAGGTCTCGGAGATCGCATGCATCTCGATGGCGCTCATGACCCTGCACTCCATACCGTTGTGCTCGAAGGTGTCCTGGAGCGCGAGGGAGTTGATGACCGTGGCGAGCATGCCCATGTTGTCACCCTGGGCGCGGTCCATGCCCGCTGCAGCACCGGAGAGGCCGCGGAAGATGTTGCCGCCACCAACGACCACGGCGATCTGCACGCCGGCCTCGTGCGCGGCCTTGATGTCGTCGGCAATCTTCTGGGGGACGCCGGGGTCGATGCCAAACTCCTTCGAGCCCATGAGGGCCTCGCCCGAGAGCTTGAGAAGAACGCGCTTGTACTTGTAGTCAGACAAGTCGAGCCTCCTGTCACGTTGTGGTGAAGGGCACGCAAGCCTTCCACGATGCCCCACAGATTCTATCAGAGGCGCCAACGCGCCTCCCCCACCCAAAGGCGAGCGGACGGTCTAGACACACAGGAAGGGCCGGTGCCCTGAGGCATCGGCCCTTCCCCTGCTAGGAATCCCGTTACTCGCCGAATGCGAAGCGCACGAAGCGGGTGATCTGGATGGTGTCCCCCGTGGCCTTGTCGACCTTCTTGGCCAGGTCGGCGATGGTCATGCTGGAGTCCTTGATGAACTCCTGCTCGGTGAGGACGTTCTCCTTGTAGAACTTCTCGAGCTTGCCGAGGGCGATCTTCTCCTGGATGAACTCGGGCTTGCCGGAGTCGGCAGCCTGCGCCATGTAGATGGACTTCTCGTGGGCGATGACGTCCTCGGGAACGTCCTCGCGACGGGCGGAGACGGGGGCGATGGCCGCCACCTGCATGCACACGTCGTGGGCGAAGGTCTTGAACTCCTCGCTCTGCGCGGTCTCGGGCTTGGAGAACTCGAACACGGTGATGTCCGCGAGCTTGCCACCGAGGTGGATGTAGCTGGCGAGCGCACCGTTCTCAACGGTGACGCGCTGGAAGCGGGCAATCTTCATGTTCTCGCCGATGACGTGGATCATCTCGGTGAGCTCGTCCTTGACGGTGTCCTCGCCCATGGGGAGCGCGAGCAGGGCGTCCACGTCGGCAGGGTCGTTCTCAGCGACGACCTTGGCCAGGTCGTGTGCGAAGCCGGTGAACTTGGGGTTGGTGCCCACGAAGTCGGTCTCGCAGGTGAGCTCGAGGAGAGCGCCGGTCTTGCCATCCTCGGAGACGTACGCTGCCACGGTGCCCTCGTTGGTGTCGCGGCCGGCACGCTTGACGGCCTTGGCGACACCCATCTTGCGGAGAACGTCGACGGCCTTGTCGATGTCGCCGTCGGCCTCGACGAGGGCCTTCTTGCACTCCATCATGGGGGAGTCGGTCATCTCGCGGAGCTGCTTGACCAGTGCGGCAGTAACCTGTGCCATGTATCTCTCCTATCTAATGCGTTCGAACGCTACTCGGCTGCGGGAGCCTCGGCTGCGGAGGTCTCGACCGCGGGGGTCGTCTCGCCGGAGGCCATCTCCTGCTCGGAGATCTGCTCCTTGCCGTTGCCGGCCAGGATAGCGTCGGCGACGAGCTCGCACATGAGGTTGACGGAGCGGATGGCGTCGTCGTTAGCGGGGATGCCGTAGTCGACGACGTCGGGGTCGGAGTTGGTGTCCAGAAGGCCGACGACGGGGATGTGCAGCCTGTTGGCCTCGCGGATGGCGATCTCCTCGCGCTTGGTGTCGACGACGAAGAGCGCCTGCGGGAGGGTGCGCATGTCACGGACGCCGCCCAGGTTGCGCTGGAGCTTCTCGAGCTCCTTGGTGAGGACGGACTGCTCCTTCTTGCCGCGGGCGGCCATGCGGCCGTCCTCCACCATGGCCTCGAGCTCCTCGAGGCGGTCGATGCGGGAGCGCATGGTCACGAAGTTGGTGAGCATGCCGCCGAGCCAACGCTGGTTGATGTAGGGCATGCCGCAGCGCTCGGCCTGGGTCTGGATGGGCTCCTGGGCCTGCTTCTTGGTGCCCACGAAGAGGATCTTGCCACCCTTGGCGGCCGTGTCCTTGAGGAAGGTGTAGGCCTTGTCGGCGTCCACGACGGTCTGCTTGAGGTCGAGGATGTAGATGCCGTTGCGCTCGCCGAAGATGTAGGGCTTCATCTTGGGGTTCCAGCGACGGGTCTGGTGACCGTAGTGGCAGCCTGCCTCGAGAAGGGTGCGGATGTTGATCTTGACAGCCATGTGTAAACCTCCGTTGGTTTGTCCTCCGCGTGATGTCATCCCCGTCGGAACCACCCGGGGCTTGGCTGCGCCCCAGGCACCATGGCCCGCGAGTCGTCACGCGTGTGTCTTGTCGCCATGCTTCTGCACAGCGAGTTCACATTATAGCAACGTGCAAACCCAGCTGCCAACCCGCTCTCCCGCACATGGGCGCTCCACAAGTTGCCCTTGATTGCCAAAGCTAGTGCAGGAGGGGCTGCAGTAGGTCTGTCGTAGG
>CAJMNO010000032.1 GCA_905214865.1 uncultured bacterium
CTCGTCGAGGTCGGCGGTGTCGATGAAGAACTTCATGTGTCCCCCTCTTCCTGTTCACTAATATCCGTGCGACGGGGAGAGGAGGGGCAAGCGCGAACCGCCTCTCCTCTCCCCTCCCTACGATGCCTACTCGGCGAGCGCGTTCTTGATGCGGGTGGTCACGCCCTCGAGGTTGAGGCCGACCACGTACTGGCGCAGCGGGCGCTTGATGTGCTCGACGACGAACCGCTGGCCGTCGATGTCCTGGGCGGCAAGGTTCTTGTAGAGCTTGGCGACCTGCTCCTTGACCTCGGGGTCATTGAAGGCGTAGTGGCCGGAGATGTCCAGGATCTGGGACGAGAGCTCGGGGTCCTTGAGGATGTCATCGACCTGGAGGTTGACGTCGTCGCCGGTCATCCACTTGCGCCAGCGCTCGGTCTTGATCGCCTTGACCAGGAGGGTGTTATAGAGGTCGGACGGGTCGTCGCAGAGGCCGTTGTCCACAAGAAGCTGCTCGACCTTGCAGAGCTTGAGGTAGGCGCGGGTCTCCTCGGTGCCGTACTGCGGCGCCACGTTGGAGGCGGTCACATGCGCGGGAATGTGCTCGAGGAGCGTGACGTCGTCCAGGTAGTCGGCATTGTGCTCCTTGAGGCCGACGCCATACCCCTTCGCCATGTCGGCGAGCTCGCGGGCGTTCTTGTAGTTGTAGTGGCCGACCTGCTCGGTTAGGCGGGTGAGCGTACCGGTCTGACCGACGATGAAGGTGGGCATGGGGCAGCCGCGCCTCTCCAGCTCGGGCTTGAGCTTTGAGATGAACTCCTCGTACTTGTCCGTGGTGGTGAGGCCACCGTTGGTCTCCTCGGTGCCCACCTCGTATGCGACCTCGGGAAGGTTGTGCTCGCGGCGGTACTGCTCGAGGTAGTCGATGAGGTCGATGGTGCGGCGCAGGACGGTCTCGAGGGGGATGACCTTGCCAATCTGGTAGGGGTCCTTGGTCGGGTCGACCATCAGGAGGTCAAAGCCTGCCTCCATGTCAGCCACGAAGGAGCGGCGCGCGAGCTCCATGGCCTCGTCCTCGGGCAGGTGCGCGTTGCGCTCCTCGTCGCGCTGCCAGGGACCGCCGTGGTCACGGCAGAGGTAGTACGGACCGGTGTAGCCGACCTCGTCGGCGACCTTCTTGATGTCAGCGGCGAAGCGGACCTGATCCCAGCCGTTCACGTAGCCGGCGCCAAACTCGTCCTTGTCGACCTGGTTGCGCGAGGCGATGAACATGAGGGGGAAGTCCTCCTCCTTGGCGAGCTCGAAGGCCGCCTGGAGCAGATTGGGCGACATCGGCCCAATGCCCACGAGGGTGGCGTGGTCCCCGGTGTCCTGGAGCTTGAGAAGCCCCTTCACCGCGTCATGGATAGGAAGCTCTGTGTACGGCATTTTCTCTCCCCTTTGTTAGGAAATTCGGCATAAGAGAAGCCCCACGCGGTCTCCCGGCCACGTGGGGCGACCCGATTCGTAGCAAGCAATGGATGCGGTTGTTCTCGCGCCTTTGCGGTCTACTTGTCGGAGGTCTCTACTTCTTCGACTCGAGCTTGGGCTTCATTGCGACCAGGATCGCCGCAGCGACGAGCGAGCCAATGACGATGTCGAGGCAGTACAGGCCAATGTTGTTGGTTGCCATGGCGACGATGAAGCCACCGTGGGGGACGTAGCACTCGATGCCCTGGGCAGCTGCGAGGGCAGCGCCGACGGCAGAGCCGATGCAGATTCCCGGAAGCGTGTGGCCAAGGTCCTTGACCGCGAAGGGAATGGCGCCCTCGGTAATGCCGATGCAGCCCATGAAGATCGCGGAGATACCCATCTGGCGGTCGGCGTCATCGAACTTGTTCTTGGCGATGAAAGAGGCGATGCCACAGGCGATGGGGGGCACGGCGACGGCGACGCGGAACATGCCGTTGGGGCCATACACGCCGGCGGTCATGAGTGCCATGGTGAAGGTGGAGGCAGTCTTGTTGACGGGGCCACCCATGTCGAACGCGGTCATGACACCGATGACCAGGCCGAGAACCACGGCCGACCCACCCTGCAGGCTGCCCAGCACGCTGGTGAGCCAGTTCATGACGAGGCTCAGGGGATAGGCGAGCACGTAGATGTAGAACAGGCCGAGGACGAGCGTGGTGAGGATGGGGATGATCAGGATCGGCATGATGGTGCGGATGGTGTCGTTGACCTTCCAGGTCTTCATCCACTTGACCCAGTAGCCGGCGACGACCGCCATGATCATCGCGCCGAGGAATCCCGTCGAGACGTTGGTGTCGCCCACGGGAACGGGGTTGTTGACCAGGTATCCAAGAACGAAGCCAGGTGCCAGGCCAGGCTTGCCCGCAAGGGAGTAGGCGATGTAGGCGGCAAGCACGGGAATCATCATGTTGATGCCCGCCATGCCGATGAGGTTCAGGTTCTGCATGAAGGGGTCGGTGACCTCCATGCCGTTTGCCCCGGCCTTTCCGGAGGCAAGCGAGAACGCCAGGAACACGCCGCCGATGACGACGACGGGAATGAAGTACGAGACGCCGGTGTTAAATGCCTTGAGCAGGTCCTTGCCAAAGTTGGAGAACAGCCCCTTCTTCTTTGGAGCGCTCGCGGTTGTCTCTGCCATTACCCATCACTCCTCTCTGTGATTACAGGGCGATCAGCTCGTCGATTACCTTCTTGGCATCCGCGATGACGTCTGCGGAACCGACGGTGAGGCACTTGCCCTCGTCGCGCTTCTCGTCAAAGCGCTCGTCCCCCTCGATCCCCACGTCAATGGCGAGGAGCGCATAGTCCGCATCCGCGATCTCGTCCTCGTCCAGCTCGTTGTCGATTCCCATGCCGCCCTGCGTCTCGACCTTGTAGTCGAATCCACGACGGGCGCACTCCTCCTCGATTGCCTTCTGGGCCATGTACGTGTGGGCAATCCCCACCGTGCAGGCGCACACCGCTACGACCTTCACCGCTTTCTCCCCTCTCGCATTCGTTCAAACTTTTTCTGGAGAGCCTTTGATCCGTTGGTGGTGCGGGCTTCTCCTCTTTCCTTGGAACCCATTATTCTCAGGACGGGATCAACTTCACCCTCATTTCGGCGAAGTAGCAGGTAGACTAATATTTTTAACTTGGTTTAACCAATTTTGTTAAGTAGTTAACTAAGAAGATTTCGTGATGTTTCACGGTCAATTCGAGTTGTCAAGAACTATCTCGGTTTTTCGGCAAGTTGCATTCACCACACGCCGATGTGCCGCCAGGCCACCCTTTGACACGGACGTACCATGGGGGCTGGACGGGGAGGAGTTGGGCGAATGACGAAGCGGGTCAACATCACGGACGTCGCGAGACTCGCCGGCGTCTCGACTGCAACCATCTCGTACTACCTCAACGGGCGCTACGAGAAGATGAGCGAAGCCACCCGAAAGAGAATCGCGAAGACGATTGCCGAGACGGGATACGTCCCCAACGCCCAGGCACGGGTGCTTGGCAACAAGGCGACTGGTGTCGTCGCGGTCATCATCTGCAACATCGCCAACAACTGGGCGGGCGAGGTGCTGCGCGGAATGGAGTCCGTCGCGACGGAGCACGGGTACCAGATCATCGTCTGCGACACCTCCTTTGACCCAAAGTCAGAACGCCTCTGCGTCGAGAAGATGCTCTCGCTTGGGGTGGACGGCTTTGTGATCCAGCCCACGGGTCAGGTGCGCGGCATCAGGGACAGGCTCTCGAAGGCGGGGAAACCCGTGGTGTTCTACGACTACAGCCCGTTTGACATGAGCGGTCACTGGGTGAAGACCAACCTGTACGACGCCTTCTACAACTCCGTCACGGAGTGCGCCGATCGAGGCTACGAGGAGTTCGTCATCCTTGCCGCGGACGCCTCGGGTGCACGAACCCGGCTCGAACGCCTTCAGGGAATCGAGGATGCCCTCTCCGCGCAGAACCTTCCCTACAGCGTCGTCCCCATCTCGCACGAGGCCCCAAGCGTCGAGGAGCTGTCCCACTACTTTCAGTACAACCTCAATCCCGCACATCGGACCCTGCTCGTCTGCCCCCACCAGTGGGCGCTCAACAGGATCTACGAGGCGATGAAACCCTGCATGCACCTCGTTCCCCAGAGAATAGGAATCCTGGGCATCGACAACGCCAGCTGGACGACGCTCGTGACGCCCAGCATCACGACCATCACCGAACCCGTGTGGGAGGAGGGTGCCCTGGCGTTTCAGATGCTGGTCTCGCAGCTTGAGGGCAAGGCAGGGGTCCCCTCCCAGAAGGTCATGGAGTGCACCACGCATTGGCTTGGGTCGACCCTGTAGCCCCCGATTCCGTTTGGCCCCCTAGGCGACCGTGCCACCCAACGGATTGGGAACCATGTGGACAGCGGAGGCTGCTGAGGAAATGCGAGTGTTGGCAATCCGCGGGCGAATCCCGCTGAGGAATGTCGAGTTCTGGCAATGAATGGGCGTCCGAGGTCCCTCTCGCACCGCCAATACTCCGCTTTCCTCGGCGTCGAGGCCTCCCAAATTGCCAATACTCGATATTCCTCAGCAGGTGGGGACCAGAATCCCTCCCGAAGGACATTGGGGATTGCCACAACTCGCATTTTCTCAGCACCCATGGGGCAGGCGTGGCGGAGGGGCGGTAGATCTCGGCGAGGCGCACTTGACTGTGTGGCGGCTATACGGTGGAACCTAGACGCAACGCATGCGACGACGATGGGAGAGGGCAATGGGCATGAGGGTTGGGACCGTCCGCGCTGGCGAGGGGCCGTTTGAGCTGGAGGCTGCGGTCGTTGTGACGCCGCACGGCATCACGGTCACGGCGTGCTCGCCGCACTACGCGCACCTGGGGGCGACGGCGCAGGCGATACCGCGCCCGGAGGTCGACCGCACGGCAACGGTGAGCATCCTCGCCGTCCCCTGCCACCGCGACGAGATCCCCGCCCACGACATCGCGGCCAAGCTCGCCACGCGCTTTCGCATGCCCGTTGCCGCAAGCACGGGGTTCCACGTGGACGGCGCCACCGACGAGGACCTGCGGACGTTTCTCTCGACCACGAACAAGCTGGTGGAGAGAATCGCGGACTTTGTGACCCAAGCCCTTCCCGCCGCCAGCGAGGACGAGCTGGTCGCCGCCCCCGCCAGGTCGCGGGAGTGATGCGGGCCGAGCGTGGCTCGCGGCGACCGGAGCCGCCGGCGACCCGCTACCCCCGCGGCGGGACGATGCAGTCGTACCGCACGGACTTGCCCCCAACCGAGTAGCTGGGTCTCTCCCCCGCCAGCCACGGACCCTTAGCAGGGCGCTTGATCACCACCTTGCGGGGATGCGCCCCCAGCGCGGCGGAGAGGAGCGTCGCCTCGTCCTCGCAGGGGCTTTCGAGGCACTGGATCAGCTGCAGCTTCTTCTTGACCGAGGCGCTCTTGTGGCGCTCGGGGAACATCGGGTCGAGGAGGACAACATCGGGCGGGGTGTCTTGCTCCCCGAGCGCGGTGACGCTGTCCCCGTGGCGCGGGCGCATGCGCGAGACGGCATCCGCCAGCCCCGGCACGTCGGCGGCACGGCGCAGTCCGTCGGCGAGCAGCTCGTACACCACCGGGTCCCGCTCGTAGAGCGTGACCTCAAAGCCCGCCGCCGCCAGCAGGAGCGAGTCCTCGCCCAGCCCAGCCGTGGCGTCGAACGCCGTACGCGGCCCGTCTCCCTTGACCCTCGCCGCGCGCACCAGCAGCTCGTGGGAGAGGTTGGAGCGCCGCAGCCTCGGGAGCATGCGCGTGAGGTCGGCCGCCAGCGCCATCTCCCCACGGCACAGGCGCAAGCCGTCGGGCGACACCACGAGCGAGAGGCACTCGGAGCCGGCGGGTGCGGCGTCGACCACGGGGGCGCCGAGCCTCTCCCCCAGCTCACGTGCCCTGCCTGCAAGGGACTGGTCCCCCGCGCACACGACGAGCTCGCCAGCCATCCGTCCTCCCCTCACGCGGCCCAAGCCGCTATCGAAGCCAGCCCGCTATGCCCCATACGCCCCGCGCAGCGAGTACCAGCCATCGTGCTCGTCGACCACCAGGGGCACGCCGAAGAGGTCGGACAGCACCTCTCCGCGCAGCATCTGCTCCTTGGGACCGTCCGCGTACACCTGGGAGCTGCGGATGAGAAGCACGCGACCGATGGCGGGGACGATGTCCTCGGGGTAGTGGGTCACCAGGATGATCGATACTCCCTCCGCGGCAAGCGTGCTCATGGCCTCGCGCACGTGGTACATGCCCTCGGGGTCGAGACCGGTGCACGGCTCGTCGAACACGAGGACCTTGGGGTTGCGAACCAGCTCTCGGGCGATGAGGACGCGACGCGCCTGGCCGGTGGAGAGGGTCTTGATGTCCTGCTGCGCCACCCCCGCTATGCCCAGGCGGTCGAGCGCTGCCAGGGCGAGCCGGTAGTCGCGCTCGGTGACCTCGCGCTGCATGGGCAGGCCGAGCGTGCCGTACAGGCCGCCGACCACGATGTCGACGGAGGGGAGGTGCACGCGGATCTGGTCGTGCATGGTGGAGCTGACGATTCCCAGCGTGCGACGGATCTCGGCCAGCTCGGGACGCTCCTTTCCCCTGAAGCGCACGGGCGGCTCGTCGCGATACACCGGGAAGACCTCGCGCGTGAGCAGCTGGATGAAGGTCGACTTGCCCGCGCCG
Source organism: uncultured bacterium (assembly GCA_905214865.1). Lineage (GTDB taxonomy): Bacteria > Actinomycetota > Coriobacteriia > Coriobacteriales > Atopobiaceae > Olsenella_H. The sequence continues at coordinate 6,675 of CAJMNO010000032.1, forward strand.
TTGGGACCAAGGAGGGCAACGTGCTCGCCCTCTGCCAGAGTGAAGTCATCCACGTGCAGGATGGTCCTGCCCGACCTCACCACGCTTGCGTCGTGGATCCTAAAGAGCTCTGCGCCCGGGGCGCCCGCCGTCTGTGCCATGAGAAACTCCCCCGCCTGCCTGCGGGACAAGGGCCCGCCTTCACAATTCGCGTTTCATCCCAAACGCGTGAAGACCTACTATAGGCAAAATCGGGTCGACAGAATCCACTTTGCGAGAGCCCGAAACAGTCGCACCATCCGCATCACAAGGTAAGGGGAACGTCCATGGCAGACATGCTTACCCTCGAGGCTTTTGAGGAGGCGTCGGAGAAGGTCAGGGAGGTCACGCTCGAGACCAAGCTCGTTGAGAGCCCGTACCTCTCCGGCGTATCTGGCAACCGCGTGTGGCTCAAGCCCGAGAACATGCAGCGCACCGGCGCATACAAGCTGCGCGGCGCGTACTACAAGATCTCGAAGCTGAGCCGCGAGGATCTGGACCGCGGCGTGATCACCGCGAGCGCGGGCAACCACGCCCAGGGCGTCGCCTACGCCGCCACGCACGCCGGCGCCCGCTCCATCGTCGTGATGCCCACCACCACGCCGCTCATCAAGGTTGAGCGCACCAAGGGCTACGGCGCCGAGGTCATCCTGTACGGTGACGTGTTCGACGACGCCAAGCAGCGCGCCGTGGAGCTGGCCGAGCAGGAGGGCTACACCTACATCCCGCCGTTCAACGACACGACCGTGGCAACCGGCCAGGGCACGATCGCCATGGAGATCGTGCAGGAGCTCCCGCTGGTCGACACCATCCTGGTCCCCGTGGGCGGCGGCGGCCTGGCCTGCGGCGTCTCCACGTTCGCCAAGCTGTACAACCCCAAGATCCGCGTGATCGGCGTCGAGCCCAAGGGCGCCGCCAGCCTCACTGCGGCGCTCGAGGCGGGCCACGTGACCAAGCTCCCCTCCGCCAACACCATCGCCGACGGCACTGCCGTCCTCGAGGTGGGCGACAAGGTCTTCCCCTACCTGCAGCAGAACCTGGACGACGTCATCACCATCGACGACGACGAGCTCGTGGTCTCGTTCCTCGACATGGTCGAGAACCACAAGATGATCGTCGAGAACTCCGGCCTGCTGACCGTGGCGGCCCTGCACCACCTGCCCGCCGAGGGCAAGCGCGTGGTCGCGATCCTATCCGGCGGCAACATGGACGTGATTACCATGTCCAGCGTGGTGCAGCACGGCCTGATCCAGCGCGGGAGGATCTTCACCGTCTCGGTGCTGCTGCCCGACCGCCCCGGCATGCTCGTTCGCGTCGCCAGCGTGATCGCCGAGCAGAACGGCAACGTCATCAAGCTGGAGCACAACCAGTTCGTCTCGACCAACCGCAACGCGGCCGTCGAGCTGCGCACCACCATCGAGGCGTATGGCGAGGAGCACAAGGCCCAGATCGTCGAGGCCCTGCGCCAGGCGGGCTTTGCCCCGACCGTGGTCCAGACCTCGCTGTAGAGTCATCCACTAGGTGAGAGATGCGGGCCGCCGTGGCGCCGATGGGGCGTCCCGGTGGCCCGCCTGCTTTTTGGCGACCACCCGGGGTACGCACGGAGACGCGCGGTCGTTCGGGGGAACGGAGGGTCGCCTGGCTGCCGCGACCGAGGGCCCCTCAGTGGTCAGAGAATGGGGCGGGCCGTCCCTCGCCCGGGTCAGCCGGCATCACGCGGGCGGCAGGTTCCCGACGTCCATCTCTTAGAGTCCCTCTCCCGTCCGCTGGCAGCAAACTCCCGACGTGAGCGCTTTCCCGCGGCGGAGCTGGGTCGCGGGGGCCATACGCCTAGGCGTTTTCCCAGGTAGGGGGGATTGGGGGAGGCGACCGCGTCCAACCCCTGGCAGCTGATTCCTGATATGTGCACTCACATCGGGAGTCGGCTGCCAGGCGGCTCACGTTCCGAGTCCGAATGGCGGCGAAAGCCGGATGTGGGCACTCATTTCGGGAGCTTGCTGCCATGGTTGTGATGCTGGTTGAAACCCAACTGGGGGAACGCGAGCCCAGCCCACTCCTCCTGTCTGCCGGAGTCCGACGCAAGCGCTCACATCGGGAGTTATTTGCCATCCGGAGCCGAGAAGGGGGCTGTTGACAAGACCCCCGCGTGAGCACCCCCCGATGCGCCCGCAATGGACCTGGCCGCGTTTGCCACCGTGGGCGATCCTGCCTCTCTTCTATGAGCTCTTTACCTGTACGGATGTTGTGGCGGTCCGAACTTTCGTGGCTCCCCACGCGGGGAGCCCCCCGGCGGAGAACGGTGCCGCGTCCCCTTGCCCCGGGCGGCTTCGCTCTGAGGCCGCTTCGTAAAGGTTGACGCGTTTAGGCGGCGCTAAACGCGTCAATCCTTATGGAATTCCGAGTCTCGTAAGATTCCACGCGTTTAGGGCGGCCCTAAACGCGTGGAATCTTACGGAGCCCGGGCCCCATGGGCAGCGGCGCTTCGGGACCGATCGTGGCGGGCCCCTCCTGCGGAGGTTGGCTAGCCCCTCTCGACGTCAGCCGCCCCCTTCCATTCTTTAATACTTGAAAGCCCCTCTCGGCAGGCGCGGAGGGAGGCGCCCGGCCACCGACGGGAGAAACGCCCGGGCGAACGCTCACGCAAGCCGTCCGGGCGGCTGGGAGAGCTCCGGGCTCCGTTCTGCGTCCCCTCTCCCCTGCCCCTTCTTCGAGTCCTGCAGGGGGAAATCAGGAGCAAACCGAGAGGCTGGGCCAGACGCGATCGCTGCCAATGATCACGCCCCCAAGCAACTTCCAAAACACCTGAAAAACCTAATTGAGCTGCGACGGTGAATTAACCCCGCCGTAACAGAGAACGGTTTCACAAGGCGTAGACTCCTCCCCACAGTTGAGAACGGCGATGACGGGGCGAGTACGGGCCGCATCCATCCCACAGGAAGCGGGGGGACCTGAGAACCCGCGGTGGACGGCCAAGAACATTCCCTTGAGCCGCTCGGAAGAAGGTCGCAGCCGGCCATCGGGCGATCCCCGATGCGCGGAGGCGGCAGAAACCGGGCCGGAGCCCACCGTTACGGGCATCGGAGGAAGGCGCAAGCCACCCCGTCTCGCGATTCTCACGCAGGGGATTGTGCAGGGAAGCGGGAAGTGAGAGGTGACCATGCAACTTCGAAGCGATGCCATCAAGCGGGGCCTGGCCCGAGCTCCTCACAGGAGCCTCCTCAAGGCCGACGGCCTTACCGACGAGGAACTGGAGAGGCCGCTCGTCGCGGTCGTCTCGTCCCAGAACGAGGTAATCCCCGGCCACATTCACCTGGACAAGATCGCCGAGGCCGTTAAGGCCGGCGTCCGCATGGCAGGCGGCACCCCGCTGCAGGTCAACACCATCGGCGTGTGCGACGGCATTGCCATGAACCACGAGGGCATGCGCTTCTCGCTCACCAGCCGCGAGGTCATCGCCGACTCCGTTGAGTGCGCCATCCAGGGCCACCAGTTTGACGCCATGGTCCTGATCCCCAGCTGCGACAAGATCGTCCCCGGCATGCTCATCGCGGCGTGCCGCCTGGACATCCCCACCGTGCTGGTCTCCGGCGGCCCCATGCTCGCCGGTCGCGGCCGCCACGGCGAGCAGACCGACCTCAACAGCCTCTTTGACGCCGCGGGCCAGGTCACGGCGGGCACCATGACCGAGGACGAGATGCACTGGCTCGAGAACACCGCCTGCCCCACGTGCGGCAGCTGCTCGGGCATGTTCACCGCCAACTCCATCTGCTGCCTGGCCGAGGCCCTGGGCATCGCCCTCCCCGGCAACGGCACCATCCCCGCCGTGTACTCCGAGCGCATCCGCCTGGCCAAGCACGCGGGCATGAAGGTCATGGAGCTGCTGGAGAAGGGCATCACCGCCCGCCAGATCATCGACGCCAGGGCCGTCCGCAACGGCATGGCCCTTGACCAGGCGTTTGGCGGCTCCACCAACACGATGCTGCACCTCACGGCCATCGCGCACGCGGCGGGCTGCCCCGTGACCATGGACGACTGGGACAAGGCCTGCTCCGCCACCCCCAACATCGTCCGCCTGGCCCCCGCCGGCCCGCTCCACATCCAGGACCTCAACGACGTGGGTGGCGTCTCGGCCATCATCGGTGAGCTGGGGCGCAACGGTCTCCTGGACCTCTCGGCCAACACCTGCCACGGCACCATGGCCGAGTGGGTGGAGCAGTGCCCGCCCGTGGACGGCAAGGTCGTCCGCACCATCGACAACGCATACTCTCCCGACGGCGGCCTCAAGGTCATGCGCGGGAGCCTCGCGCCCGACTGCGGCGTGGTCAAGAAGAGCGCCGTCGACCCCAGCATGTACACGCACACCGGCCCGGCACGCGTGTTTGACTCGGAGGAGAGCGCCTGCGACGCCATCTTTGGCGGCAGGATCAACCCGGGCGACGTCGTCGTGATCCGCTACGAGGGACCGGCCGGCGGCCCGGGCATGCGAGAGATGCTCACCCCCACGTCCGCGATCTGCGGCATGGGCCTTGCAAAGTCCGTGGCCCTGATTACCGACGGCCGCTTCTCCGGCGCAAGCAAGGGCCCGTGCGTTGGTCACGTGAGCCCCGAGGCCGCAGCCGGCGGCCCGATCGCCCTGGTGCACGAGGGTGACGAGATCGCCATCGACATCGAGGCCGGCACGCTCGACCTCCTGGTGGACGAGGACGAGCTCGAGCGCCGCCGCGCCGCGTGGGAGCCTCCCGCGCCCAAGTACACCACCGGCGTCCTCTCCCGTTATGCAAAGCTCGTGACCAGCGCAGACAAGGGGGCATACCTCTCATGACGCAAGACGCGAACACGCTTCAGGACAAGCTCGCCCGCAAGCAGACCGCCCTCGAGGGCAAGCCCTTTGGTCCGGGCAGCCACACCGAGCACGAGGGCAAGACCATGACCGGCGCGCAGGCGATCATCGCCTCGCTCGAGGCCGAGGGCGTCGACACGATCTTTGGCTACCCCGGCGGCCAGGCAATCAAGATCTACGACGCGCTGTACGACTCCAAGAAGATCCACCACGTGCTGGCGCGCCACGAGCAGGGTGCCACGCACATGGCCGACGGCTACGCGCGCGCCACCGGCAAGGTTGGTGTGGTGCTGGTCACCAGCGGTCCCGGCGCCACCAACACCGTGACCGGCATCATGACCGCCTACATGGACTCCGTCCCCCTGGTGGTCATCACCGGCCAGGTCACGCGCGGCGTCATCGGCACCGACTCGTTCCAGGAGTCCGACATCGTGGGCATCACCATGCCCATCGTGAAGCACTCCTTCCTGCTGCAGTCCACCGACGACCTCACGCGCACCTTCCGCGAGGCCTTCTATGTGGCGTCCACCGGTCGCCCCGGCCCCGTCCTGATCGACGTCCCGAGCGACATCTCCGGCGAGCAGATGGTGTTCCACTACCCCGACTCCATCTCGATTCCCAGCTACAAGCCCACGTACCGCGGCAACGCCAAGCAGGTCAAGCAGGCGGCAGCCCTCATCACCAAGGCCAAGCGCCCCCTCCTCTACGCGGGCGGCGGCATCGTGATCAGCCACGCCTGCCAGGAGCTGGTGGAGCTTGCCGAGCGCATGCAGATCCCCGTGGTCACGTCGCTCATGGGCAAGGGCGCCATGCCCTGCTCCAACCCGCTCAACCTGGGCCCCGTGGGCATGCACGGCTCCAAGTACGCCAACATGGCCGTGACGGAGTGCGACCTCCTCATCGCCGTGGGCGCGCGCTTCTCCGACCGCGTGACCGGCAAGGTCTCGGAGTTTGCCCCGCACGCCAAGGTCATCCACATCGACATCGACCCGGCCGAGATTGGCAAGATCATCAACCCCGTGGTCCCCATCGTGGGTGACGCGCGCGTGGTGCTCGCCTCCCTCAACGAGCGCCTTGCCAAGCAGGACGCCAAGCCCAACGACGAGCAGTGGGTGAAGGACGTGTTCTCGTGGCGCGAGCGCTGGCCGTTCTACACCAGCGACTTTGCCGACTACCCCGACAAGATCGCACCCGAGGTCGTGCTCTCCAAGCTCTCCGACAAGCTCGATCCCGAGGCCTCCATCGTCACCACCGAGGTGGGCCAGCACCAGATGTGGGCCCACCAGAACATCCGCCGCGAGCACGCGCGCACGTTCCTCTCGTCCGGCGGGGCGGGCACCATGGGCTTTGGCTTCCCTGCGGCGATCGGCGCCAAGATCGGCTGCCCCGACGACGAGGTCGTGTGCGTTGCGGGCGACGGCTCGCTGCAGATGAACATCCAGGAGATGGCCACCGCGCGCGCCGAGAACGTGCCCGTGAAGGTCCTGCTCATCGACAACCGCACGCTGGGCATGGTGTACCAGTGGCAGTCACTGTTCTACAACAAGCGCTTCTCGTTCACGCAGCTGCCGCCCGACGACCCCGACTTTGTGAAGCTCGCCGAGGCCTATGGCTGGCAGGCCGCCCGCATCTCTCGCCCCGAGGAGGTCGACGCCGCCCTGGACCAGATGCTCGCCTCGGACCAGCCCTACCTGCTGGACGTGGTCATCCCCAAGGACCAGACGGTGTACCCCATGGTCGCCCCCGGCGCCCCCATCGACGACATAATCGGCGCCCTGGACGTGACGCTTGGCGGCGTGCGCGTGACGGAGAAGGGCTTTGGCGACGGCAAGAAGCCCAAGTCGCTGGAGGACGTGTTGGACGAAGAGGAGAGGGAGGGTGACGAGTGATGAAGCACATCCTGTCTGTGCTCGTCGAGAACAAGCCCGGCGTGCTGTCCCGCGTGACGGGCATGATCTCGAGGCGTGGCTTCAACATTGGGTCGCTCACCGTCGCTCCCACCGAGGACGAGACCCTCTCGCGCATGACCATCATCGTGGAGGCGGACGAGGTCGGCTTTGAGCAGATCACCAAGCAGCTGCACAAGCTCGTCTCCGTGTTCAAGATCTCGGACCTGACCGAGGACGACGCCATCGAGCGCGAGCTCGTGCTGTTCAAGGTCCAGTGCTCGCCCGAGCGCCGCCACGAGATCATCGAGATCGCCACGGTCTTCCGCGCCAACATCGTGGACGTGGGCAAGAACACGCTCACCGTCGAGGCGACCGGCACCGAGAGCAAGCTCGACGCCATGGAGGACCTGTTCCGCGCCTACGGCATCCGCCAGCTCACGCGCACCGGCAAGATCGCGATGTCGCGCGGGCACGACCAATAGGTCAGCACCACCGTGCGGGGAACGCCATGGAAGACGCTCCCAGGCGAGACCCGCACGCATCTCTCACCCGGCTCTCCCCGCCCCCGGGCGGTGAAGGCATAGTTGTTCTGCAACAGGCACGAAAGAAAGGAAGCACCAGCATGGCCGTTACCATCTACTACGAGAAGGACTGCGACCCCTCGATCATCCAGGGGAAGAAGGTCGCCATCATCGGGTACGGCTCCCAGGGTCACGCTCACGCACAGAACCTCAGGGACTCCGGCGTCGACGTGCGCGTTGGCCTGCGCGAGGGCTCCAAGTCTGCCGAGAAGGCCCGCGAGGCCGGCCTGAAGGTCACCGACATGGCGACCGCGGCCAAGGAGGCCGACGTCATCATGATCCTGACGCCGGACGAGACCCAGCCCGCCGTCTACAAGGAGTTCATCGAGCCCAACCTGGAGCCCGGTAACACCCTGGCCTTCGCACACGGCTTCAACATCCACTACGGCTACATCAAGGCTCCCGAAGGCGTCAACGTGATCATGGTCGCCCCCAAGGGCCCGGGCCACATCGTCCGTCGCCAGTACACCGAGGGCTCCGGCGTGCCTGACCTGGTCTGCGTGCAGACCGACGCCACCGGCGACGCCATGGACCTGGCCATGTCCTACGCGTGGGGCCTGGGCGGCGCCCGCGCCGGCCTCATCAAGGCGACCTTTGCCGAGGAGACCGAGGAGGACCTCTTTGGTGAGCAGGCGGTCCTCTGCGGCGGCCTCGTCGAGCTGGTCAAGGCCGGCTTCGAGACCCTGACCGAGGCTGGCTACCCCGAGGAGCTCGCCTACTTTGAGTGCTACCACGAGATGAAGATGATCGTCGACCTCATGTACGAGAGCGGCATCCACTTCATGAACTACTCCATCTCCAACACCGCCGAGTACGGCGAGTACTACGCCGGCCCCATGGTCATCAACGACAAGTCCCGCGAGGCCATGAAGACCATCCTCAAGCGCATCCAGGACGGCTCCTTTGCCCAGGAGTTTGTGGACGACTGCAACAACGGCCACAAGAAGCTCCTCGAGCAGCGCGAGAAGATCAACAACCACCCCATCGAGACCACCGGTGCGCGCGTGCGCTCCATGTTCTCCTGGCTCAAGAAGGACGAGGACTAGTCTTAGCCCCTGTCTGCGCGACGAGTGCGAAGGGTCGACCCAGCAATGGGCCGGCCCTTTTCTTGTGCGGGTCGTGCGGGAGGCGGGGTTGGGGTTGAGACGAACGATGCCCTTGAGTGAGCGGGTTGGGCGTGGGGTTGCCTGCGCGGAGTGCCGCCGGCTGCCAGAGGGACGACTGAAGGCCACGGGGCGGCACTTCTCCCCCGCTAGGGCAGTCTCGTAAGATTTGACGCGTTTAGGGGAGTCTAAACGCGTCATTCCTTACTGGACGTCGAATCTCATAAAACTTTGCGCGTTTAGGAGGGCCTAACCGCGTCAAGTCTTACGACGTGGTGAGAGGGGCGCCGCCTCCGGCCATCGACGCCCGGGCCCATGGGAGCCCGGGTCCGTCGCGCGCCGGGCCCGCTGGGGCTACCTCCGGCCGCCCGCACCGAGACCGTCCCCGGGGCCAGCGACGCCCGGGCCATGGGCCCCGTTCCCGCGCGCCGGGCGAACCGCGGCCGTCAGGCCCATCGTGGCCGCCTCGTGGACCGCGCGCCGTGACTCGGGACCCAGCCTGGCGCGCCGCCGCGTCATCCGGCGCTCGGCGGGGCGCGCGTCGCCCCATTGGCATAAGCTGGAATGCCGGGGAGAGGGGCCTCGATCAAGGGGCACGGACCCTCTCCCCTGGCAGCAAGGATCAGCGGGGAGTCCCGACGACCAAAGTGGCACTTTCCACGTCGGGTGCCTTGCGTGGGGGCGGTGGCAGACGGGGAGGCTCGATGACCGGCAAGACCCACATAGCCGTTGGGGCGGCATCCGCCCTGGCGCTCGCCCACGCTGGGCTCGCGGACCCCGCCCCGGCGCTGGCATGCCTGGCCGCAGGGGCCGTGGGTGGCCTGCTGCCCGATGCGGACGTTGCCTCGAGCGAGGCGTCACGACAGCTCAGGCGCGCGTGGGCGCTCCTTGCCGTGGTGGTTGCGGCCGCCGCGGTGGCGGACGGGGCCCTGGGGTTTGCCCTTCTCCCCCACCTGGCCCTGGCCATCGCCTCGCTGGGGATGCCCCAGGTTGCCGGCATCGCCATCCTCGTGGCAGTGTGCGCGTGCGGAAGGGCGTCGGGTCACAGGGGCTTCTCGCACTCCCTGGTTGCCCTTGCCGCCTCGTATGCCGCCGTGCGTCTGGCGCTGCCGACGGTAGCCGACGCCGTCGCGGTGGGCTATGCCTCGCACCTGGCGCTGGATCTCCTGAACAAGAAGCCGGAGCGCCTGCTCTGGCCCATGGCGAGCGGACAGCGACTGGGCCTCTTCAAGTCGGGTGGGCTGGCGGATGCACTGCTCTTTGTGGCGGGAATCGGCGCCGCGGCGCTCCTGCTTGCGGGCCTGCGTTAGCAATGCAATAACTTCCGGGTCGCACGTCGGCGGATGGCATTCGCATCACAGCCGGCCACGAAAGCCAGCCGGCCCTTGGTGCGCCCGGAGCGCGCAGGGCCACTGTCTTGCTCGCCGTCGCAGGGGGTCAGCCGGTCCTTCGTGCCTGAGCCTATCCTCGGCACAAGTCCGGAGAGCCGAAAGGCCGATGTTCGGCGCCTTGATTGCCAAAGCTAGTGCAGGAGGGGCTGCAGTAGGTCTGTCGTAGGG
>CAJMNO010000033.1 GCA_905214865.1 uncultured bacterium
ACCATGCGCAATTTCCGGTGACCATCTGCGTCACTTCTTAGTGAACATCAACAAGCGCCTTCGCTGCCGGCGAGGCGGCCGGACACGCAACGGACGTGGGTGGCAGGCCCAGTGCCCCGGCACCTCTCCCCCATTGTGACGGGGAGGCCCCGTATGAAGCGCCATCCCCTGGGTACCCTTATAGTTAACCTAGACTAACTTGTTGGTCCTACGAGACAATAGGGCCAATCGTGAAGGGACATGACCATGACCAGTATCAGCAACGGGACCGCCAGCTCAGAGCAGACGAGGGACACGCTGCCGCAGCGCCTGCGTCGGCGGTTTGGCGGCATGAGGACGGGCGGGCACGGCGGCCTCGAGATCCTGAGGAGCATCGGCCCCGGCCTGCTGGTGACGGTGGGCTTCATCGACCCGGGCAACTGGGCGTCGAACATGGCGGCAGGCTCGCAGTTTGGCTACTCGCTGCTCTGGGTGGTGACCCTCTCGACCATCATGCTCATCGTGCTGCAGCACAACGCCGCGCACCTGGACATCGCCACCGGCCAGTGCCTGGCCGAGGCCACGACCGCGCACCTTCCGCGGCCTGCCTCGCGCCTGATCCTGGCAAGCGCCTACCTCGCCACCGTGGCGACCGCCCTCGCCGAGGTCCTGGGCGGCGCCATCGCACTGCAGATGCTGTTCCGCCTCCCCCTGCCCGTGGGGAGCGTCCTCGTCGCCGCGGCGTCCCTCTCCCTCCTCATGAGCAGCTCCTACAAGCGGGTGGAGCGCTGGATCATCGCCTTCGTGTCCCTCATCGGAATCTCGTTTTTGGCCGAGCTCGCGCTCGTGAACGTGAGCTGGGGCGAGGCGGCGGTCTCGTGGGTCACGCCCGCCCTCCCGTCGGGCTCGCTCGCCATCGTGATGAGCGTCCTGGGTGCCGTGGTGATGCCCCACAACCTGTTCCTGCACTCCGAAGTAATCCAGAGCCAGCACTTCGAGGCGCGGGGTGACGACGTGGTTCGCGAGCGCCTGAGGAACGAGTTCGTGGACACGCTGTTCTCCATGGGCGTGGGCTGGGCCATCAACTCGGCGATGGTCATCCTGGCCGCCACGACGTTCTTTGCGCGCGGCATCGTGGTGGACGACCTCGCGGTGGCTGCGCAGACCCTCTCACCCATCCTGGGTCAGGCGGCGACCGTCACCTTTGCGCTGGCACTCCTGCTGGCGGGGCTCTCGTCGTCCATCACCGCCGCCATGGCCGCGGGGACGATCAGCGCGGGCATGTTTGGGGAGGAATACGACATCCACGACCGCCACTCCTCCGTGGGCGTGGTCGCGTGCATGGCTGCCGCCGCACTGGCGTGCCTGCTGGTGCCCAACGCGTTCCAGGGTCTGGTGGTGAGCCAGGCGCTCCTGTCCCTGCAGCTTCCCATCACGGTGTTTCTGCAGGTGTACCTCACGTCGTCCGAGCGCGTGATGGGCAGGTGGCGGAACTCGACGGCGACCAAGGTCGCGCTGGTCGCCATCGGCGTCACCGTCACGGTCATCGACGTTATTGGCCTGCTGGGCTGACGGCGAGGCGCCCCATTGATTGGCCTGGGGACGCCTCGCGGAGTGGGGTGCTGAGGAAATGCGAGCTGTGGCAATCCGAGGCCCGAATCTGCTTTGGAATCGCGACCTTTGGCAGCGTGACGCCCCCGTTCTGTCCCCGTTCGCTGCCACTACTCGACTTTCCTCAGCTCAAGCTGCCCTCCGATTGCCACAACTCGACTTTTCTCAGCACCCTTCGTGCCAAACCACCCGACAGGGTCTACAGGCGCTCCTCCAGGTCGGCATCGGGGTCGGTCTCGTCCCCGTCCGCGAGGGGCGACTCGTTGATGGCGCCCGCAAGCTCCACCGCAAGGTCCATCAACCGGCGCGCGAGACGGTCCTCCTCCTTGAGGAACCGCTTCAGCAGCAGGTGCCTGAAGCGCCCGCGCAGCTTCTGGGACCCCATGACGCGCCGCGTGACCTGGGTGGTGCGCTCCAGCGCCGCGGCGGCATCCATGTGCGACTCGTAGACCTCAACCAGGCGGTCGTACTCCTCCCTGCCCATCTCGACCCTGGGCAGGACCACGCGGTCCTCGGCAAACGGCGACGCGTCGTCGTCGGTCCCCGCCTTGCGAGCCTTGGCGAGCCGCCGCCACGCCAGCACGGCACGCACGAGCGTGACCACCACGAGCACCCCCGTGGCAACGAGCACCACGACGATGCCCAGGTACGACCCCAGCACAAGGCTTCCCACCACGGCGACCTCGGCAAGCGCCGCGAGCACGAACGCAAGGCAGAGGTAGCGGGAGGCAAACGCCTTCTTCTCCATGCGGTCCCCTTTCTTCATCCTGAAAGAGGATGGACCACGGCGGACCCATGCGGCACGGCAGAAGCCAATCGTCATCACCCCCGCATACATCTGAGGGCAACCCAACGGCGGACGGCAGAGGGCAGCCGATTCCCAAGCCTTGGCCGCCTCGATCCATTTACTAGGCGAGAGGGACGAGGGCCCCGCTACAGCGAGGCCCTCCACTGGCTGGGCGTCTTTCCCATGCAGGCGGCGAACGCCTTCGTGAACTTGGAGGGGTTGGAGTACCCCACCTCCGCGGCGACGTCGGCGATGCTCCGCTCGCGGTCCTCCAGGAGGCGGGCCGCCTCGTGGATGCGATAGGAGCGGTACCACGTGTACACCGGCACGCCGATCACCTCGCGGAAGGCCTGCTTGAGCACCGTGGGCGACGTCTCGCAGGCACGGGCGAGCGCGGGGATCGTCACGGGCGTCTCGAGGTTGCCGGTCATGATGGCCTGGGCGCGATACGCCACGCGCTCGTGGTTGGCGCGGCCAACCGACCGCGGCTCCTCCGATCCGGCGTTAGCGCGGCCGACCACCGACAGCTCGCGCAGCAGCTCGATGACCTTGAGGCGGCGGCATCCGCCTCGCTTCCCCGCCGAGGAGTCCATGAGCTCGACGAGCACGTGGGCGACGCGCGGCACTCCCTCGAGGCGGCGGAAGCCGGACCCGCCGCCCCGCAGCACCGACCCGAGCCCCTCAAGGTCCACGTCGAACTCCTCGAGCGACGAGCGGGAGGCACCCGCGAGGCGGTCGGGGTTGACGAGGACGATGGCCCCCTCGAAGTCCGTCTCGAGGTCGACCCTCCCCTGCCCCGCCAGGCGGAGCGCAAACGACTCGCCGGGGCAGATGACCTCGTTGACCTCACCGTGCCGTGCCAGGCAGATGCCCCGCCTGCAGTGGCTGACCGCCACCATGTCGAGGGGACGGGGTCCCTGCGGAAGCGTCACGCGAGAGTGCGGCGCCCTGCCAACCAGCAGGAGCCACACCCCGTCGAGGACCTCGGCGCAGGACGAGGCGGGACCGCCGCAGGGGCAAGCCGTCGCCCTTCGTGCATGGCAGACAGCGTCCGTCCGACTCATCGAGCCTCCCCCGAAGCCCGCCTGAGGCAGGCATCCCTCAGCAGCACGGAGCCAAGCGAGACGCCCGCGGCAAGTGCCGCCGCGATGAGCTCGTCCATGTTGCGCCCCTCCCCTCCAACGGGGGGCACGCCGCCGACGACCTGCCGGCGACGCGCCCCTGGCCTGGCGCACCGGGCGCCAGCCGAACATGTCCCGCTCGCTACGCGGCTTCCTCCGAGAGGCTGTCCAGGATCTTGTCGTCCCTCTTGTCCCAATTGGGCATGGGGCGGAAGAGCTGGAACAGCATGAGGGCGAGAAGCACGAACGCCACAATGGTCCAGAACCCAAAGGTGCCAAACACCGCGAGCTCGTAGAACTGGTTGATGAGCAGGCCCACGACCCAGCCGAAGCCGCACTCGTAGCCGATGGCGAACCAGAACCACTTGGGGTTGTCCATCTGCTTGCGGATGGTGCCCATGGCGGCGAAGCAGGGGGCGCAGAGCATGTTGAAGGCAACGAAGCCGCACATGGCGCCAACGTGGAGCACCCCGCCGATCGTGAACATGTTGGCGAAGCCCTGCCACATGCTCACCGAGTTCTCGGTCGCGCTGCCCAGACCGTAGAGGACGCCGAACGTGGAGACCAGGTTCTCCTTGGCGATGAGGGCCGAGATGGTGGACGCGGTGGCCTGCCAGTTACCAAACCCAAGGGGTGCAAAGAGGAAGCTCAGGGCGCCGCCCACGCCGGCGAGGATGGAGTAGTCCATGTAGGTGTCGGGCGCGCCGTCCATCGACTGCAGGAACCCGAACGAGCCGTTTCCGCCGTCCCAACCCGCGATGCCGAAGTTGGAGAGGACCCAGATGCCCACGGCCGCGGCGAAGATGATCGTGCCGGCCTTCTTTACGTAGGCGGAGACGCGCTCCCACACGTGCAGCATCCAGCTCTTGACGGAGGGCAGGTGGTAGTCGGGCAGCTCCATCACGAACGGGACGGGCTCGCCCTGGAAGGGCTTGGTCTTCTTGAGCATGACGGCCGAGACGATGATGGCGATGACGCCCATGAAGTAGAACATGGGGGCAACCCACCAGGCACCGTTGTCGGAGCCAATCAGCACGCCCATGACCAGGGCGATGATCGGCAGCTTGGCGGAGCACGGGATCATGGTGGTGAGCATGGCGGTCATGCGGCGGTCACGCTCGTTCTCGATGGTCTTGGTGGAGAGGACGCCAGGCACGCCGCAGCCGGACGAGACGATCATGGGGATGAACGACTTGCCGGAGAGGCCGAAGCGGCGGAACACGCGGTCCATCACGAAGGCCACGCGGCTCATGTAGCCGCAGTCCTCGAGGAAGCAGAGCAGGATGAAGAGGACGAAGATCTGGGGGATGAAGCCCAGGACGGAGCCCACGCCACCGATGATGCCGTCGACGACGAGGCTGATCACGACGTCAGAGGCGCCCGCGGCGGTGAGCGCGTTGGTCGCGACGGTGGGGATGGAGTCGACGAAGTTGCCGTAGTCGTGCTGGTCGGGCTCGGGGTGCGCGATGGCATCCTCGAAGTCGGCCTCGCTGACGCTGGAGATGGTCTCGAGCTTCTGACCCGAGGCGAGCACCGGGTTGCCGTCGGAGTCCAGCTTGGTGATGACGTTGCCCTCGGTGTCCACGTAGTTGCCGTCACCGTCGGTCACCGGGACGTCGGTCGCGACGACGCCGGCCTTCTTGGCTGCGGCCTCAAACTTCTCGATGGTCGCCTGGGTCTCGGAGGTCTGCTCGTCGGCATCGATGGCGTCCTGGACGCCGTCGATGTCCACGCCCTTGTCGGCGGCGGCGGCGATGTAGCCCGAGATCATGTCGTCGTAGTTGGCGTCGGACCACGCCTCCTCGTCCGCCTCGTACTGCTGCTGCGAGGCGGAGCTCACGAAGAAGCCGTCGCTGAACAGGTTGTCGTTGACCCAGTCGGTCGCCGCGGTGCCCACGGTGCCGATGGCGATGTAGTACACCAGGCACATGACCGCGATGAAGATGGGAAGGCCCAGGATGCGGTTGGTTACCACGCGGTCGATCTTCTCCGAGGTCGAGAGCGTGCCCACGGACTTCCTCACCGCTCGGTCCATGACCTTGGCGATGAAGTCGTAGCGGTCGCCGGTGATGATGGACTCGGCGTCGTCGTCGCGGTCCCTCTCCACCGCCTCGATCGTGGGCTCGAAGGCCTTGACCTCCTCCGCCGTGAGGCCCAGGGGCTTGATGGCGTCGGCGTCGCGCTCAAAGACCTTGATGGCGTACCAACGGACGAGCTCGGGCTTGCACTGCCCCTCGATGCCCCTCGCGATCTTGGCGAGAGCCTCCTCGACCTCGGGCGAGAAGCACTCCAGGGGCTTGGCGGGAGCCCCCTCCTTGGCTGCCCTCTCGGCCTCCCTCACGAGCTTGTCGAGGTTGTGGTTGCGAAGCGCGGAGACCTCGGCCACGGGAACGCCGAGCATGCGCGAGAGCTCCTTGACGTCGACGGTCTCGCCGTGCTGCTTGAGCAGGTCGCACATGTTGAGGCCCACGACCACGGGACGGCCTGCCTCGAGCAGCTGGGTGGTGAGGTACAGGTTGCGCTCGATGTTGGTGACGTCGAGCAGGTCGATCACGGCGTCGGGGCGCTCGTTCACCACGTAGTCGCGGGAGACGACCTCCTCAGGGGAGTACGGGGAGAGGGAGTAGATGCCAGGCAGGTCCACAAACGTGACGTCGTGGTCCTTCTTCCAGGTTGCCATCTTCTTCTCGACCGTGACGCCCGGCCAGTTGCCCACGTAGCCGTTGGAGCCGGTGAGCTCGTTGAACAGCGTCGTCTTGCCGCAGTTTGGGTTACCAGCCAGGGCTATGTTGTACTTCTCTGCCATTACTCGCCTTTCTTTCCTACCGTCTGACGCGTCGGTTGGGCAGTCGGATTGTTTTCCGCGTCTTACTATTGCCATCCCGTAAGCCACATTTGTTAGACTCAGCTAACTTAAAGGGCAAAAGGGGGGGGGCTACGCCTTGGCGATGTCGGTGACCTCCACGTCCTGCGCCTCGTCCTTGCGAAGCGACAGCTCGTAGCCGCGCACGGTGCACTCGATGGGGTCGCCCAGCGGGGCGACCTTGCGAACGAACACCTTGGCGCCCTTGGTGAGGCCCATGTCCATGATGCGGCGCTTGACCGCACCGGTGCCGGTCAGGCGCGCGACCGTGCAGGTCTCGCCCACCTTCACGTCTCGAAGCGTTGCCATGCAACTTCCCCTTCCACAAGCATGCCGGCAGTCGCCGGCCCATTGAAACCTAACGTCGAGAGCTGCGCTAGCAGGTGACGATCCTCATCGCCATGTCGCGCCCGATGCCAAAGGTGGCGCCCTTCACGCCCACGATCACGTCCCCGTTCACGCGCGAGACGACCTTGACCGTGCCGCCCGGCACAAAGCCGAGCTCCGCGAGGTGCTGTCGAAGGTCCTGGCCACCGCGAACCTTCGCGACGGTCACGGTCTCGCCCTCGTGGACCATGGCAAGCGGAAGCTGCGCACCCGTCACATGGACCCGTGCGGTGCTGTCGGACCGAACGTCTCCCATAACCGTGCCATCCATCCCTCTCACCCCCATTGGCCCGCCGACTTCTGCCGACGGGAGAAGTTACTCTCACCTAACTCGTAAAAGTAGTATAGGGTTTACTTTCTATGCGGGACTCCAAACAGCAAAGTTTTCTGTGGTAAACACCATTTGCGCAGGTAGTCATCGGTAGGCTAGCCCGTTCGGACGGTTTTGTTTGCTACTTTTCTTATAGCATTTACCACACCCACGGGCTGCCTAGACACCCCCCCTGTATCCCACAAGGAGGCGTGGGCGCGTCCCTCCCCCGCCAATAATCGCGGGGAGAGACGCGCCCAAACGGGGAGGCACCCCTCAGCCATAGGCCGACGGGGTGCCTGAAAGAGGTCGTGCGTGTGACGGAACCTGCTACTTGACGGCGTACCAGGCAATGCCCTCCTGGTTCCAACCGGCGTTGGCGAGCATCTCGTCCTCGGCCTTGTTGGTCGTGAAGTTGTGGGCGCCGGCCTTGGCGTTGGGGTTGTACTCGCGGTACACGGGCACGGTCTGGGCGTCGTCCGAGTACCAGCCGATGCCCTCGTCCCTCCAGCCGGCCTTCACCAGCATGTCGCGCTCGGCGGCGCTGGTGGTGTAGTGGTGGTCGCCCGCGTTGGGGTTGTACAGGCGGTACACCGGGGTCTTGGACGTCTTGGGGGCGGTCCAGCCGGTGCCCTCGGACTTCCAGCCAATGCTCACCAGGTGGTCCCTCTCGGCCGCGTTATTGGTGTAGAAGTGCTCGCCCGCGTTGGGGTTGTACAGGCGGTACATCTCGACCGTCTCGACCTTCTGGATGCCGTTGAAGGTGACCTCGAAGAGGACGGCCTTCGCGGCGCTCTCGGTGGTGGAGACGGGATAGCCGCTGCTGCTGGTGCTGGGAATCACCGTGGTGGTCGCGTAGTCGCCGTTCTGGTCGAGCCACTCGTGGATGCGCTTGGTGCTCACCCAATACTGCCCGCCAAACTGCTTGACGTCGGGATCGTCCGCGTACGCCTCGAACGAGAAGACGGTCTTGTCGGGCTTGCCGTCCTTGTAGGTCGCCAGGCCAAAGGTGCCGACCAGCTTGTGCTCGTTCTTCTGCCACTGGGCGTGCAGCGTGGTGTCCTTGGTGATCTTCTGCGTGCTGTCGAACGCGTACTTGCCATCGGCGTCAAAGGTCAGCGCCTTGAGGAAGCACCCGCCCTTCGTGGCCTTGTCGAGCTTGTAGAGCTCGGTGCCAGAGATGGCGCTGTTGTCCTTGGCGGAGAGGGTCAGCACGTCCTCGTTGCCGTCCCCGTCGGCGTCATAGCCAAGGTCGACGGTCACGGTGTGGACGGCGTCGCGGACGTAGACGTACTGGTCGGTGGTGGTGTTGGTCCAGGCACCGTCCTGGTACGAGAAGTAGAACTGGATCTGGGAGAAGCCCTGCGACGCAAAGTCGGCGCCCTCGTCCTTGGCAAACCGGTCAACGTAGGACTGCTGCTTGTCCGCGGGCAGGGTGACCACGCAGGTGTAGCCCGAGGCGGTTTTGATCACGTTCCCAATCTGGTAGGTGCCCTCGGTGAGGGAGTAGTCCTTGGACTTGGTGGCGTCGGAGACGCTCCGCACGGTGACCTTTGCCTGCGCCACGTCGGTGGCGGTGGGGGCGGCAGGGGCGGCGTTGGGGTCCTTCACCACCGCGTAGATGCGGTTGAGCTTTCCGATGTCGTACTTGGACACGCTCACGTTGCCCACGAGGCCGGCCTGGAACCTGTAACCATGGGCCGAGACGTAGTCCTTGAGCTTCTGGATGTTGATGGTGTAGCCGCCCCAGCTGTTGGCCGTGACGCCCTCGTCGTCGCTGTGGACGTCGTAGGAGTAGATGACCTTGTCGGGATCGGCGTTGCCGTCCTCGTCGAAGTTGTCATAGTCCTCGATGCCCACCTTGCCGATGAGGACGTGGTCGGCAGAGGCGGTCGCGGCATCAGCCTGCGCGCCCTGGGAGAGCCCGGTCCCCGCAAGCGCGACCGCCGGCACGGGAAGCGCTAGGAGCGCCGCCAGGGCGACGGCAGCCGCACCCCTCCCCGCAATCTTCAGGTTGTCCCTCTCACCGGTCGCGTCAGAATGGTGCCTTCTCATGCAAGTGCCCCTTTCGCGTGTCCTTGGGTCTCGTTTCAGTGCGTTTCAAGGTTAGGAGGCCAAAATCAGGCACTTGTCAGGTTGCTGGACGGAGTTCGTAAGAGACGGCGGGCGGCCCTCGGCACACAAAAGGGACCCCGCGGACACGCAGCCCGCGGGGTCCCGTCACGTAGCCTCTCGCCCTGGGACGAGGTGGATCACCCGGTGTTCTGCAGGCCGGCGGAGACGCCGGAGACGGTGCAGAGGATGAGGTAGATGAAGCGCTCGCGCTCCTCGGGCGTGAGCTTGTCCCCCTTGTTGCGGAGCGCGTCGAGTGCGCGCACCTGGGCGAGGGAGAGCACGTTCACGAAGGGCAGGCGCATGCGGATGAGGGGCCCCAGCACGTGGCGGTGCTGCAGCGGCCACTCGTTGCCGGTGATCGCGAGCACCCACTTGCGCGTGAGGTGCATCTCGTCCATGACCTTCTTGTTGAGGTCGGAGCGGTCGCCCAGGTCGAGGTACATCTGCGCCAGGCGGTCGTCGGTCTTGGAGAGCGACATCTCGATGTTGTCGATGAACGTGGTGAAGAGCGGCCACTCGGCGTAGGCGTCCTGCAGCCTCTTGAGGTCGCCGAACTTCTCGCATGCCGTGCCCAGGCCGTACCAGGCGGCGAGGTTGGTGCGTGCCTGCGACCAGGAGAAAATCCAGGGGATGGTGCGCAGGTCGTCGAGCGACTTGGCGCCCAGGCCACGCTTGGCGGGGCGCGAGCCGATGGGCATGAGGCCGATCTCGGTGAGCGGGGTCACCGTGCTGAACCACTCGGCAAAGCCCTCGGTGTGCAGGAGGTCGAGGAAGCGCTTGCGCGACTCGCGGTCGAGCGCCTCGGAGACGTCCGCGTACTTCTCCGTGGTCTCGGTGTTGATGACCTCGATGGAGGGAGCGCTCTGGAGCAGGGTCGCCCCGGCGACGGACTCCACGTGACGGCGGGCCAGCGTGGGGTCCCCGTAGCGGGCGAAGATGATCTCGCCCTGCTCGGTGAGCTTGAAGCAGCAGTTGACGGAGCCCTTGGGCTGCGAGAGGACCGCGCGGTTGGCCGGGCCGCCGCCGCGTCCCACGGCACCACCGCGACCGTGCATCAGCACGAGGTCGATGTTGTTCTCGTCCGCCCACTTGGCGATGTTTGCCTGGGCGGCGTGGAGAACGAGCGTGGCAGAGGTGGGGCCGGCGTCCTTGGAGGAGTCGGAGTAGCCCAGCATGACCTCCATCTTGCGGTCGGTCTCCTGCAGGCGCTTCTGGACCTCGGGAAGCTTGATGATGTCGTTGAGCGTGTTGACCGCGTTCTCCAGGTCCTCGACCTGCTCGAACAGGGGGATGACGTCGAGGGTGGGCACGTCGCGCTCGTGCGCGAACGCCAGGCGGGCGAGCTCGTACACGTCGGCGACGTTCTGGGCGCTCTTGGTGAAGCTGATGATGTAGCGGCGGGCGGCCTTGACGCCGTTCCTGCGCTGGATGGTACCGATGGCGCGGAAGGTGTCCAGGACCTCGACGGTCATGGGCTGCAGCTTGCCGCGCTCGCCCCAGCGGCCGTGCTCGCGGATGTCCTCGAGCGCGCGGCTGTGGACCAGGGAGTGCTGACGGAACTCCATCTCCACGAGGTGGAAGCCAAAGGTCTCCGCCTGCCAGATGAGGTTCTGCAGCGGCCCGTACGCCTCGCGCACGGCCCCGCCCGCAGCGAGGGAGCGCTGCACCACCTTGAGGTCGGCGATGTAGTCGTCGGCGTTGTTGTACATGATGTCGGCCGTGCGGGCGATCGTGGCCTTGAGGCGTTCGGCGATGACCATGGTCACGGCGCGGTGCATCTCGGACGCCGAGATGGCCTGGGCGCGGTTGGTGAGGACCTCGCTCATCTCCACCTGGTGGCTCCACAGGTTCATGAGTTCCTTGGAGGGCCTGGTGATGTCGGTGTCCATGGTGAGGTTGCGACCCACGTAGTTGGTGCGGGCGGCGAGCGTCTCGAGGATGTGGACGCGGTACTTCTCGCTCACCAGACGGCTGACCTTGGCGGTGACGTTGGGGTTGCCGTCGCGGTCGGAGCCGATCCAGCTGCCGGGATGGAAGAACGCGGGGCACATGGGGGGCACGGTGCCCGCCTTGTCACCCAGCTCCCAGTCGTCGAAGCGGCGGTACACCTCGGGCACCATCTCGAACAGCGTGCTGTCGAAGATGTTGATGACCGTGTCGGCCTCCTCCACGGGGGTCGGCTTCTTGATGGCGATGGGGGACGTGCGGAACAGCGCGTCGATCTCCTGCGTCATGCGGCGCTCGTTCTCGGCGAGCGAGACGCCACCAAGGCGCGGGCGCTCCTCGAGCAGCACCGAGATGCGGCGGATCTTGCCCTCGACCGCCTTGCGACGGGCCTCGGTGGGGTGCGCCGTGAAGACGGGGTGGAACTCCAGGCGGTTGAGAAGCGAGATGGCCTTGCCGCGCCCGCACTCGTCGACCAGCTGGTGGTAGGCCACCGTGATGTCGTTGATGGGGTCCTCGGGGGAGTCCACCGGGATCTCCTGCTCGCGCTTGCGCAGCGACTCCACGCGGTAGTTCTCCTCGCAGATGTTGGCGAGGTGGAAGTACACGGTGAACGCACGCATGAGGACCGTGACGTCCTCCACGCCCATGCCGTCGAGGAGGTCGACGGCGTCCTTGAACGCGTCGTTGACGTTGTCGGCGTTGGGGTCCTCGGTGTTGTTGACGACGATGGAGTCCTCGAGCAGCCGGTCGAACGCATCGCGGATGGAGGGGTCATGCTCCTTGATGACCTTGCGGACCAGGCGAAGGAACAACGCCAGGTTGTCCTTGAGCTCGTCCGGCACGTTGACGTCCTGGAGCGCCCTGAGCGCAAGGACCCTCTCCATCTCCTCCGCGGACAGGCCAGAGGTGGAGTCGTTCTTGATTGCCTGAGACAACCTTCCTCCTTTGTTGCATACCGCCCACATGCGGATACATGGGATTTGGAAGCATTCGCGGTGTTTACCATACTCTGCGAATGCGCACGTGTACCCTCTTCCATCTGCCTGAAACCCAATGTTCACGGTCTCTTGCAACATTTGGGAGAGTGCCTCTCGCCCAACTCGCAGGGATACAATCGATTGTACGAAATTGCCGTCCAGACATGCTTGGGAGCGATACGGGCCCATGAAGATACCCCACAGGAAGCAGGCAGCAAGGTCGTCGGCACAGACGAGGGAGAGGGGCGCGGCAAAGCAGTCCCCGGCGCTGGCGCGCCTTGCCAACGCATGGTGGGACCGCCTGATCTCGTCGGTCGTCTCGGGATCCCTCGCCGACCAGACCGCCCAGTACGCCGGCCACGACCAGACCCGCGACTACATGTACAACACCGCCGGGCTTGCGCTGTGGGGAGGCCTCTTCCCCATCCTCACCATGATCTGCACCCACCTGGTGGGGGCTGAGCAGGCGGGCATGTTCTCGATGGCGTTCGTGATCGCCAACCTGCTGCAGTTCGTGGGCCTGTACGGCGTGCGCACCTTCCAGGTGTCCGACATCGACGAGATGGACTCCTTCGGCGCCTACCAGATCCAGCGCACGCTCGCCTGCCTGGTCATGGTCGCGGCGGGCTGGCTCTACTTCGCGCTGAGGGGCTACTCGGGCGAGATGCTCTCGGTGTGCTACGCCACCCTGCTGTTCCGCCTGGCGGACTCCCTCGCCGACGTGTACGAGGGGCGCCTGCAGCAGTTTGACAAGCTGTGGCTCGCGGGCGTGTCGCAGGGGGTACGCTGCGCCGGGGCGATTGCCCTCTTCACGGTGGCGCTGTTCCTCACCCGCAGCATCACCGTCGCGAGCATCGCCATGGCCGTGGCGGGATTCGCCTCGCTCCTCCTGCTCGCCATCCCCCTCGCCTACTTCGAGACCCCGCGCTCGCGCAGGTGGGCGGCCGTCGAGGTGCGCGAGGTGTTCGTGGAGTGCTTCCCCGCCTTCGCGGCCCAGTTCCTGTTCGCGCTCATCGAGGCAATCCCCAAGTTTGCGATGGAGGGTCCTCTCCCCTACGATGACCAGCTCTACTTCAACGCCATCTACTTCCCGGCGCAGGCGATCCTCATGGCCGTGGGCTTCATGTACAAGCCGCAGCTCGTGCGCCTGGCCAAGATCTGGGCCGACCCCGACGGCCGCAAGCGCTTCGACCTCATCGTCATCGCCGTCATAGGCGCCGCCGCCCTGGTGACCGTGGTGTTCCTGGCCATCGCCGCGATCATCGGCATCCGCGTCACGGGCTGGCTGTACGGCCTGGACTTCGAGCCCTACCGCACGCAGCAGTACCTGATGATCGTCGCGGGCGGCATGTCCGCCGTGGTCGACTTCCTGTACCAGATCATCACGGTGCTACGCCGCCAGGAGGCGGTGACCAAGGTGTACCTGGTTGGCCTGGTCGTGGTCTCGGCCGTGAGCTTCACGATGGTGCGCACTGTCGGCTTTGACGGCGCCGTGTACGGCTACCTGGCGGTCATGGCGGTCCTCATGATCCTGATGGTGATCCAGTACGTCAACATCCGCCTCCATCCCGTCCGGACGTACTAGGGCGGGCGACAGGGGCGGGGCGGCCTCCGGACACGCCGTCGGAGGAGACGCGACACGATGCGGCCCGATCCCAGAAAGTCAGCCCGTCTCGCCCCGGGTTCGCGTATCATCTCTCCCCGTGCGCCGCGGACGGGCCCGTCCCTCCCGGCCATGCGGGATGAGGTTCCCCGCCGGGCCACGTGCCCCAAACCGCCCTGTGGCTGATGACTTCTGTCGCACTCTGCGGCAGGAGTCTTTTTTTGTGCGCCGGCGGCACCGCCGGCGGGAGGGAGAGAGCATGCACGAGAGGACACGGCGCGTCCTGGGAAGCTACGGCGGCATCCTGCTGCTGGGGGCGGTGGGCATCCCCATCGGGGTGGCGGTCGGCGCCATCGACGCGGTGTTTGGCCGCGTCCTCATCGCAATCACCGCGTTCCGCGACGCCCACGTGTTCCAGCTGGTGCCGTTCCTGGCCCTGGCGGGCATGCTCATCGCGTGGGCATACCTGCGCCTGGGAAAGAACACCGGGCGCGGCATGAGCCTGGTGTTCGACGTGGGCTTGGGGAGGGAGAACATCATCCCCCTGCGGCTGATCCCCCTCATCATGGGCGGCACCTGGCTCACCCACCTGTTTGGCGGGAGCGCCGGTCGCGAGGGCGTCGCCGTGCAGATCGGCGCGACCCTCTCCCACTGGATCGGACGGAAGCTTCCGTTCAAGAACCCGGGCAACACCTTCCTGATCGTGGGCATGGCGGCGGGCTTCGCCGGGCTGTTTGGCACGCCGCTCGCCGCGACGCTCTTTGCGATCGAGGTGCTGGTCGCCGGGCGCCTCGAGTACCGGGCGCTGTTCCCCGCGCTCACGGCGTCACTTGCCGCAAGCTGGACCTCCCGCGCGCTCGGCCTGGAGAAGTTCGAGGTCGCGCTCTCGTGCCCCGTCTCGCTCGATGCCGCCACGCTGGGGAGGGTCGCCCTGCTCGGCGTTGCCTTCGGGGTGGTGGGCGGCCTCTTCGCCTGGTGCCTCAAGTGGGCCAAGGCCATCGCGCAGGCGCACCTCGAGAACCCCGTCAAGCGCATCGCGGTCATGGGCGTGGGGCTGAGCTGCCTCTTCCTCCTGCTGTGGCAGGGGCGCTACTGCGGGTTGGGGACCAACCTCATCTCGGCGAGCTTCTCGGGCCAGACGATCCTCCCCTGGGACTGGGCCCTCAAGTTCGCGCTCACCATCCTCACGCTTGCGGCCGGCTTCCAGGGTGGAGAGGTGACGCCCCTCTTCGCCATCGGGTCCTCGCTGGGCGTCGCCCTTGCGGGTCTCGCCGGCCTCCCCGTCCCCCTCGTGGCGGCGTTGGGGTACGCAGCGGTCTTTGGCGCCGCGACCAACACGCTCTTTGCGCCCATCCTGATTGGCACCGAGGTGTTTGGCTACTCGTATCTCCCCCTCTTCTTCGTGGCATGCGTGGTCGCCTACCTGTTCAACATGGACAAGAGCATCTACGCGCTGCAGCAGATTGGCTGGCGGGGCGAGAACTAACGGGCATGCGACAGAAGGTTGCCCCCTTGGGGTATCAACGACGCCGTTGAGAATGAGCCAGAACCCAGACGGAAAGGGGACCCCATGGCAGGAGACCTCATCGACCTCGAGGACGCGAGGGTTCGCGCACACGACCACATCGTGCGTGGTACGGCGGCAGATGGGCAGTTGCGTGCGTTCGCGGTCAATGGCCGCGAGACCGTTCAGGAAGCGAGCACCCGCCACCACAGCAGCAACGTCGTCACGGCCGCCCTCGGCCGCCTGATGATGGCGGGACAGATGATCGGCGCGATGTCCAAGGTGGACGGAGAGCTCGTCACCCTTGAGGTGCGCGGGGACGGCCCCGTTGGCGGCCTCACCGTGACCGCGAACAACCAGGGCCAGGTCAAGGGGTTCGCCAACCACCCCAACGCCTGGCTGCCGCTGCGCGCGGACAGGCACCTGGACGTGGGCGGCATCCTCGGCCCCGGCACGCTCACCGTGGTGCACGACATCCCACACATGGAGCCCTACTCCAGCACCGTCGGCCTGGTCTCGGGCGAGATCGGCGATGACCTCACCTACTACTTCGCCGCAAGCGAGCAGGTTCCGACGTCACTCGGCGTGGGCGTCCTCCTGAACCCGGACCACTCCGTGCGGCAGGCCGGCGGCTTCATCATCCAGGCGATGCCGGGATGCGAGGACTACGTCCTCGACGAGCTGGAGGAGAACCTCACGGGCATGAGATCCGTCACCCAGCTGCTCGAGGACGGCATGACGCCCTCCGGGATGCTGGACTACCTCCTGCGGGGGCTGGACTACCAGGAGCTCGACGACATGCCCGCCGAGTTCCACTGCGGGTGCGACCGCGACCGGGCCGCCCGCTGCGTGACCGCGCTCGGGGAGCACGAGATGCGTGACATGATCGAGAAGGGCGAGCCCGCCAGCGTGCACTGCCACTTCTGTGGCGCCGACTACCTCTTCTCCCCCGAGGAGCTGGAGCAGATGCTCGAGGACGTCAGGTAGCTGGGGTCGAGGGGCGCCCGTCCAACCCATCCCGTAAAGATTGACGCGTTTAGATGCCTCCTAACCGCGTCAATTCTTACGAAATCGCCAACCCAATAAGAAAAGACGCGTTTAGCAGGAGATTAACGCGTCAACCTTTACGGGACGCCCCCCGCCATGGCCGCGCGGTCCGTTCCAAGAGGGATGTTGCGCCGGAAGCCCCGGCCTGGGGGCGCCTTCCCCTGCGGGGCCTACCCACTGGGGCACGCACCTCCCTTCCCTGACTTCGGGTTGGCCGCCGGCCGAAGGCGGCGCGGGACCCAGGCCCACCCGCGACCGGAGTCGCACGTGCCCCCCCTTCCTTGACTTCGGAGTGGCCGCTGGCGGAAGGAGGCACGCAGCCCCCGGGCCCTCTTGTTGATGTTCACTAAGAAGTGACGCAGATGGTCACCGGAAATTGCGCATGGT
>CAJMNO010000034.1 GCA_905214865.1 uncultured bacterium
ATCCCCTCGGGAAACCCGCTCCGAAGGGTTGACGAAACTATAGGAACACCCCCCGGCCGAGGCAACACCAGGCGAATGACTCCCCGCGACGCCAACGAAAGCCACGGCGGGCGCGCCGCCTCGCTACTCTCCCTGAGCCAGGTCCAGCACCATCTGGTAGATGCCCTGGGCGGTGTTGAAGTTCTGCGGCACGATGTCCTTGGCGGGCACCGACACGTCGAACTCGTCGTCGATGGCCCCGATGATCGAGAGGATGTCGAACGAGTCCAGGATGCGGTCGTCCACCAGGTTCACCGCCGTGGAGAAGTCCACGTCGTCCTTGATCTGGTCCAGCATGTCGATGACCTGCTCGAGCGTGATGTCGTCCATGTCTGTGTTCCCTTCTCGCCCCCATGCCGGGGACGCAACACGGGGCGCGGGCCCCACGGCTTGCTATGTCCCCATACCTGGCGTGGCTAACGGCAGGTTGAGCGCACTCGTTCCGACCCTTTTGCGAGCGACCCGCCAGCCGCCCTCCCCACGGAGCGCTACGAGCGGGAGCTCGCGGCTGAGGAACAGGGCGATGCCCTCGGTGACCGAGTAGGCACCCAGGTTGTCGAACGCGAGCAGGTCCCCCTCCGCAAGCGGGATGCGGAGCTTGCGCACCAGGACGTCGCCGGTGGTGCACAGGCTCCCGCAGACGGTCCACTCCCGCTCCCGTCGCGCCCTTCCGTCTCCAAGCGAGAGGTTCCTCACCACCGGGACCTTGAGCCCCATCAGCTGGCCCAGGTAGACCACGTGGTTGATGCCGCCGTCCACGAGGGCGTAGCTCGTCTGGTCGTCCGCATCCTTGAGGTCGACGACCTGCGTGACGTAGCTGCCGCACTCGCTGGCGAGGAAGCGGCCCATCTCAACCGTGAGGTCAAGGCGAGAGGCGGCGTGCCGCAGGGCGTCCGCGAGCTCCCGGGCGGGCGCGAGCGTGTTGGAGAAGTCGTCCCCCTCAAAGTACGGAACGGCGAGCCCGGGGCCGTACTCCAGGCGAGAGGGACGCCACCCGTGCTCGCGCACCAGCTCGTCTGCAAGGTCCTGGAGAATGGCGAGGTCGCGCCGCTGGTGGTCGAGCCTCCTTCGCTGCGTGCCCGCGAAGTGGTGGATGCCCACCAGCTCGACGCCGGGAAGCGAGTCGCTCCCGTCCACGGCACGGACGAGGTCCGCCCGCGACATCCCAAACTGGCTCCCGGCGTTGAGCCTGAGGAGCACGGGGACGCGGGCCCCGCACGACCTCGCCACGCGGTCCACCAGCGCGAGCTGCCCCAGCGACTCGGCGGTGAAGGTCCCGACGCCATACGAGAGGGCCTCATGGACGTCATCCTCGCGCTTGCAGACGCCCGAGTACACGATCGTCTCCCCCGGAACGCCGAGCGCCTCGCAGATTGAAAGCTCGCCCGGGCTGCAGACCTCGAGCCGCATCCCGGCATCGCGGGCGGCTGGGACGAGGAAGGGGTTTGCCTTGATGGAGTAGCACAGGCCCACTTCCGACCCAAACGCCTGGCCCACCAGTGCGACCCGCCGCCCGAAGGCGACCGCGTCGAACGCGAAGGTAGGCGTCCCGAACCTCTCCGCCACGCCCAGAAGCTCGTCCTCGGTCATCACAGCCCCTCCCCCTCGCGCAGTGCCGCGCGGTCGACCTTCCCGTTCTTGGTGAGCGGCATGGCCTCGAGCCGCCTCGTGGTTCCGGGGACCATGTATGGCGGGAGCACCGAGCGGAGCCCCTCCGTCACGTCCCGATGCTCCGCCGTTCCCACATAGAGGAGGCGCAGGCGCTTCCTCCTGCGGTCGAGGAGGCAGACCGCCTGCTCGACCCCATCGATACGAGTCGCCTCCGCCTCGACCTCGCCCAGCTCGATCCTGTGGCCCAGCAGCTTGACCTGATTGTCCCTGCGCGAGACGTACACCAGGTTGCCGTCCTCGTCGTAGCGAGCGAGGTCGCCCGTGAGGTAGGTGCGGTCGTCCCAGCGGCCGTTGAGGGGGTTCTGCACGAACGCTGCGGCCGTGCGCTCGCGGTCGCCCAGGTAGCCAAGGGCGAGCGCAGTGCCGGCCACGCAGACCTCGCCCGTCTCGCCCGGTGTCGTGACCTCCTTGCCCCCATCGCCGAAGAGAAACACCCGCTCGTTTGGGAAGGGCCTTCCCATGGGTATCGTCTCGCCTGACCCGTAGTCGCGGCCAACCACGAAGTAGGTGCAGTTGCAGGTGACCTCCGTGGGCCCGTAGAGGTTGGCGTAGAGCGCATCCGGGAGGTGGCTGCGCCACTTGGCCAGCTGCTTGGGAGGCATGACCTCGCCCGAGAACAGGACCTTGTCCACCTCGTGCGGCACGCGGTACTCCAGGGCGTTCATGATCGTGACGAAGCACAGGGCGCTCACCGCCCACACCAGGGTCGTGGCGTGGCTGTTGGCAAGGTAGTCCATCAGGCGGGTGGGGACGCTGAAGTACTCGCGGGGGACAAGCTGCAGGCGCGCACCCGTGAGCAGGCAGGTGTAGATGTCCTTGACCGACACGTCGAAGTCGAAGGGGGCCTGGTTGGCGAAGACGTCGCCTTCCCCCATGCCAAACGTGGACGCGAAGGTGGGGATGAAGTCGATCACCGAGCGATGCGCGACCACGACGCCCTTGGGCACCCCCGTGCTGCCGCTGGTGAAGTTGACGTAGAGGGGGTCCACGTCGGTCGCCTGCGACCGCACGCGACGGAGGGCCCCCTCGTCCACGGGATGCGAGAGGAGCTCGTCGAGCCTGGCCACCCGAGCGCCCGTGCCCGCGAAGGCCTCGCGGGCGCCCGCCTCCGTCGCGTCGTCGCACAGGACGACCGCGGGGCGGAGCGACGCGCAGATGGAGCGGATGCGGGCCGCGGGCTGCCGGGGGTCGAGCACCGAGTAGAACCCGCCCGCGTACACCGCTCCCAGCATGCAGGCGAGCGCCGGCACGCTCTTCTCCAGGTAGAGGGCGACCGCCGTGCGCGGCTTCACCCCCGCCTCGCTGGCGAGCCAGCTACCCGCCGCCCTGCTCGCGTGGAGCAGCCCAGCGAAGGTCATCGACGAGTCGGGGTCGGCGACGGCGACCTTGTCCGGCACCCTGCCCGCGGTCGCCTCGAGCCACTCGAGCACGTTGGTCATGACTGCCTCCCATCATCGCCGGCCTGGGGCAGGTGCTCCCGCCGCCAGCCGTCCCAGTCGTCGTAGCTCCCGAGCACAACGTCCCTCTCCCCCGCCCCGCCCGGGCCGATCAGCCGGGCGAGGACGTTCGTGAGCCGCTCCGCGCCCGTTGCGTTGAGGTGCTCGAAGTCGTCGAAGTCCGAGAGGGGCGGGTCGTAGCAGTCGCGGTGGGCGAGGTTGAGGTCGAGGTACGTCGCACCCCTGGCCTGGACCATCCGCTGAAAGTCACCCATGATTCGCGGGTAGTCGTCCCCAAACGCGGCGATGTCGTAGGCGGGGTGGGGCGTGGCGACGACCGTGAGCGAGACGTCGTGCTCACGGCACCAGTCGCAGATCGCCGCGTACTCGTCCCACACGCGGCGGTCCACGTGGGGGCTGCCGAACACCTGGAGCGAGGTGCGGCCGTCACCCGGCGCGATCGTTCGGTCGTAGTTGCCGTAGCCCCCGCCCACGTAGTGCCACCCGCGCACGAGCCCCTCGGTGGCACGTGCCACGTCCCCGCCCAGGATGCGGCCGCGAAGGTTGAGCGCGACCGAGCGGGGCGAGTAGGTGGGGAGGCAGGTCCAGGGGAAGAGGGCGCGCACGGAGTCTCGCGTACCAACCACGTCGGGACGCAGGGCGAAGGAGGCAAGCGACGATGCGGCACCCAGCGGGTCGCCCTCGTAGCGACCGAGCACGAAGGCGACGTGCGAGTTGGTGTCAAGGCGCGTGCCAAGCGAGTCGAGCCCCACCGCAAGGATCACGTGGCGCACGCCCTTCTCGCCCACGCCGCACTTGATGGCGTCGAGGGAGTCGTCCGGGGTCTGGCCGGGCGTCGCGAGGTTGACCGTCCTGGTACCCAGGCGCGCGTCGAGGGTGACAGGGTCGATGCCCTGCTGCCCAAAGGACGACCCCACCACCAGGGTGTCGAGCCTCTCCGCCGCGTGGAAGTCGTGCCAGGCGACCGCCGTCGTCGAACCGTAGGCTCCCAGGCCCCACAGTGCGAGCAGGTAGGCACCCGCGAAGGTGGCGAGCGAGACGAGCGCGGCGGCGATGCGATGCGCGCGCGACTGCCGCCGGTCGGGGCGGGACCCATCCGTAGCTGGATCAGTAGTTGGCATACATGAACCCCCCTCCCACGTCGAACGAGAGCGAGAGCGCGACCATCAGGCACATGGCCGCGCAGGCGGCAGCCCTGACCGCGACGGGGCGGCGCGAGAGCCACCCGCGCGCGTCGCCCCCACGCTCCTCGTACAGGCTGACACAGGCGACCAGCAGCGCCACGGCACCCGCCACGAGCACCTGGAGCAGCTCCGACTTGCCCATGCCCAGGGCGAGGAGCGCCTGCGGGAGCCCGGCGAAGTCGGGATGCAGCACCGACTGGCGCAGGCAGGCGAGGCTGGTACCAAAGTCGTAGATGCGGTCGAAGTACCAGCCCACGTTGACCACCGCGAAGGTGCGCACCACCCTGAACGCGTGCCAGCCCCTGGTGGACCGGTCTATCCGCAGCAGGGAGCTTGCGCGGTCGAAGGCGGGCCGCAGCAGGTCTGCCGACGCGATGACCAGACCGTTGTACAGGCCCCAGACCAGATAGTGCACCTCGGCGCCGTGCCACAGGCCCACGAGGATGAACACCACGACGTTGGCCACGCACGCGGGGAGCGTCCTGCCAACGTGGCCGCCGAGCCTCCTTCCCGCCACCTTTCCGAGCGCGCGCATGGGACGCGTGAGGGCGAGCGGGTAGAACACGTAGTCGCGCATCCAGGTGCCCAGGGTGATGTGCCACCGCCGCCAGAAGTCCGCGAGCGAGGTGGAGAGGTACGGGCGCCGGAAGTTGGGGGCCATATGGATGCCCAGGAGCTCCGAGACGGCCTCGACCATGTCTATGCCTCCGGAGAAGTCCCCGTACTGCTGGGCGGAGTAGAGGAGGATCGCCCCGATCGCGAGCGAACCCGGGGCACCGTCACCGGCACCGGCGAGCAGGCGGGTGATCAGGCCGGCAAGCAGGTCCGCCATCGCGTACTTCTTGAGCATGCCAAAGAGCAGGAGCTGGAGCGTGCGGGAGAGGTCGACCTCGCGCGGCGCATGCGGGGAGAAGAGCTGCGGCGCCAGGTCGCCGTAGCGGTTGATGGGCCCCTGGATCAGCTGCGGAAAGTAGAGGAGGAAGATGAGGTGCCTGGGGAGGCTGCGCTCCGCCTGGAGGCTGCCGCGATAGGCGTCGATCAGGTACGAGATCGCCTGGAACGTGTAGAACGAGATGCCGAGCGGCAGGAGAAGCCCCATCCCGTGGGGTGACGAGGCCAGGCCGAGCTCGAACAGCACCACGTTCCAGTACTTGAGGTACGCGAGGGTCCCCAGGCAGAGCGCGAGGCAGGCGAGAAGGGCAAGCCTCTTGCGCCGGCGGACCACCGCCTTGGCCTCCTTGCGGGCGGAGCGGTCGCGCGTCTCCCCCAGCCTCGCCTTGAGCCCGGCGTCGAGGCGTGAGAACGCGAGCGCCGCCGCCCACGTGGAGATGCCGGCGACCAGGACGAACGCCAGGGTCTTCCAGGTCCCGGCCATGCCGTAGAAGGCGAGGCTCCCCAGCAGGAGCACGACCCACTGGCCCCGCCCCACCAGGCGGCCGGCCGCGTAGTAGGCGGCTAGGAGCGCCACCAGGAAGATGGCGAACTGCAGCGAGAGCAACTCCAACCCAGACGCCCCTCTTCCCCGGGGAGGCGGCGATCCGTCTCCCCTCCGTTATTGACTCAGTGATACTAGTACAGTTAATACACTTAGTACAGTTAAGACGCAAGGCTGGCGCCCAACTCGCAGGCGTTCGCGTCCAAGGGGAAAACGTCCCACCACGCCGCTACCTCCCACTGCTACGATTTCTCCCTGAAACGTCCACGAGGGTTGGAGGCAGGGTGAACTTCGTCTTCGTCTCCCCGCAGTTTCCCAGCGGCTACTGGCAGTTCTGCGACCGGCTGGGGCGGCAGGGTGTGCGGGTGCTGGGGATCGGTGACACCCCCTACGACCAGCTTGACCAGCGGTTGCGCAACTCCCTCGCCGAGTACTACTACACCCCGTCGCTCGAGGACTACGACGCCGTGTTCAGGGCGGTCGCCTTCTTCAGCTACAAGTACGGCAAGGTCGACTGGATCGAGTCGAACAACGAGTACTGGCTCGAGCTCGACGCGCGCCTGCGCACGGACTTCAACGTGACGACCGGGCCGGGCGTCGAGGAGGTGGCGCGCCTGAGGTCCAAGGCGTGCATGAAGCCCCTCTACGCCGCCGCCGGCATCCCGTCCGCCCGGCAGGAGCGGGTGACGACCCTCGCGGCGGCACGGCGCTTCTCGCTCGAGGTGGGCTTTCCCCTGTTCGCCAAGCCAGAGTTTGGCATGGGCGCCGACGGCGCCCGCAAGATCTGCGACGAGGCGGAGCTTGCCGCGTTCCTCTCCCCCGCCCCGCGGCGCCCCTACGTGATCGAGGAGTTTGTGCCCGGGGACATCGTGTCGTACGACGCGATCCTGGACTCGCACTCCAACCCGCTGTTCGAGAACATGGAGGAGTTCCCTCCCTCGATGGCCGACGTGGCCGAGAGGAACCTGGACCTGGCCTACTGGTGCCGCCCGAGGGTCGACCCGCGGCTGCGCTCGCTCGGGCGTGCCGCCGCGGTGAGCTTTGGCCTCAGGAGCAGGTTCGTGCACATGGAGTTCTTCAGGCTGTCGCAGTCGCGGCCCGGGCTGGGCGAGGAGGGCGACTACGTGGGGCTCGAGGTCAACATCAGGCCGCCGGGAGGCCACACCCCGGACATGATGGACTTTGCCCACTCCACCGACGTGTACCAGATCTGGGCTGACATGGTGTGCCACGACAGGCGCCTCTTGCCCCGCTCCGGCCACGCAAGCTACTGCGTGTACGCCGGGAGGCGGAGGGGCCATCGCTACGCCCACTCCGACGGGGAGATACGCGCGAGGTTTGGCGACGCCATCCGCATGAGCGGGCCCGTCCCCAGCGCCATCGCGGACGAGATGTGCGACTACTCGTACACCGCGACCTTCCCGACGGCGCGGGCGCGCGACGCCTTCGTGCGCTACGTGCAGAGGCTGGCGTAGCCCCAACCCATCAATCATGCAGCCGGCTTTCACGATGATGGAGGTTGCCTGCCGTGGCATGCCCGCGGTGGACCTTTGCGCCATCCGGCGAGATACCGTCAAGCCACCCGCACGTCTCCCCTCCCCCGGTCGCTCGGTCCCTGTTTTTGTCCCATCAGGAGTTGTCTGATACACCCCACGCGCGAGGGGGAGAAGTACGGTGACCAGACGTCCCGGCGGCCCCTTCTGGCTGCACGGCATGGCGAGGGAGGTGCACGATGGTACGCGATGCGGACAGCGCCCTGACGCGCAGGCGCAAGATCGCCTCGCTGGTGAGGGAGCGGTCGCGCTGCACGGTCAACGACCTTGCGCGGCAGTTCGACGTCACCACGGCGACCATCCGCACGGACCTCGCCGCGCTGGAGGCGGAGGGCAAGGTCGTGCGCACCTACGGCGGAGCCGTCCCGGCAAGCGGCATGCCGCGGGAGGCCTCCCCCGAGCTCCGCGGGTACGCAGCCGAGAAGCGCCGCATAGCCCACGCCGCGCTGCCCCTGGTTGGCTCCGAGGAGACCATCGTGCTGGCCACGGGGACGACCGTCCTCGCCTTCGCCCGTGCGCTCGCGCGCTCCAATGTGCACGACCTGCGGGTCATCACCCCCGACCTCAACGTCGCCCTCGCGCTCGACGCGCGGGACGACTTCACGGTGATCGTCCTGGGCGGCGAGCTGAGCCACAGGCAGCAGTACTCCTATGGCGACCAGGCCGAACTCATGGCGGACGCGTTCCACGCGCAGAAGTGCTTCATGTCCACGATGGGCGTGAGCCTGGAGGCGGGGCTCACCGCCCCGGACGTCCGAGCCGCCCAGCTGGACCGCAGGCTCCTCTCCATGGCCGGGGAGCACACGCTCCTTGCGGACGCCTCCAAGCTGGGGGTCGTCGCCTTGGAGCGCTTTGCCGGCCTCGAGCAGATGGACAACGTGGTGATGGACGACTCGGTGGACGACCGGACGGCAGAGGCCATCGGTGGCCTGGGGGTCAACCTCATACTGGCACGGTAGGGGCGCGTACGGCCGCGGGTGCCACATCCTGGCGGCACGCCCGCGTATATGCGCTTTCCATACTTGGTTATCCATGGTGTCGATATGCCGTTTTTTGGTATGTCTACCAGCAGTTTGTTGAGTTGTCGCACCCATTCATCCCCGCGCGCCACCCTTTGACACGTCCCTCTCCTATCGCTTAAATCGATGGAAGTTCGACACCCGTCAGAGGAGACCCCCATGCGCCTTCAGCAGCTGCGCTACGTCATCGCCATCGCCGAGAGCGGCTCGATAAACGCTGTCGCCCACAGCATGTTCGTGTCGCAGTCGTCGCTCTCCGTGTCGGTAAAGGAGCTCGAGCAGGAGATGGGCATCACCATCTTCAACCGCTCGAGCCGGGGCATCTCGCTCACGAGCGACGGCGTAGAGTTCCTCTCGTATGCGCGCCAGGTGGTGGAACAGGCAGACCTCCTCGCGGACAGGTACCAGCGCGGAAAGGTCAGGGCCCACCAGAGGCTCTCGGTGTCGTCGCAGCACTACGCCTTTGCCGTGAACGCGTTCATCCGCTTTGTTGCTCAACACGACAACGGCAACTCGGAGGAGTTCACCCTGAGGGAGACGCGCACTGCCGACGTGATCGAGGACGTGCGCAGCTTCAAGAGCGACCTCGGCATCCTCTACCTGGGGACAAGCAACGAACGCCCCCTGCGCCGACGCCTGGAGGAGTGCAGCCTGCGCTTTGTCCCCCTGTTCAAGGCGCGCCCCCACGTGTTCGTTCACGAGGGCCATCCGCTTGCGTCCAAGAAGAGCGTGAGGACGCAGGACCTCGCCAACTGGCCGCGGTACACCTTTGAGCAGGGGCCGGACAGCTCGCTCTACTTCTCGGAGGAGCCCCTGAGCTCGCTGCCCAACAGCCGCCAGATCATCGTGAGCGACCGCGCGACCATGACCGGCCTGCTGCGCGACTACGACGGCTTCCTGGTGTCCACGGGCGTTAGGTCCGACGAGATGTTCGCGGGAATCGTCTCCATCCCCCTCGAGACCGACGAGGTCATGAACGTGGGGTACGTGGTCCACTCCCAGCGCAAGCTCTCCGAGCTGGCTCAGGACTACATCTCGCAGCTCGAAGACCTCATCTCGCAGTTTGGCGACAGCACGGTGCTGGTGCCGTCCCGCGGCACGGCCCGACACGGCTCAAAGGCCAAGGCAGGCGAGACGGGCGAGGCATAGGGGTTCGCAAAGCCAGTCGCCGGCCGCATTCTGGTCACTGGTCCTTCTCCCCCGACATCTCACGGCACAGGTTGCCGTTTCATAGGTCAAAGAGGGGCGGGGCAGGTCTGCCGTCCCGCGACGGGAGCTGGCCCCAAGCCGCGCCATTGTCCAGGCCCATCAGCAGGCGAAACGCTTGGCCGCGCCACCGCCCGCGTGAGTGGCGGAAGCCATGTGCCGGCAGATTCCCGGGCTCGCACGAATTGGGGGGCGCCATGCTTGGCAAACCCAGCCCTCATGCGAATCCCCGTGCCGGATGCTTAGCAATCCTAGCCCCCATGCAAATTCCGAACCACGATGCTTAGCGCCACTAGGCCTCGTGTGGATTTCCGTCCCGAAAGCTTAGAGATGCTAGGCCTCGTGCGAGTAAAGCGCTTAAAACTCACATGAGGGCTAGGCTTGCTAAGCATTCGGACGGCCAATAGACACGGGGGCTAGGTTCTTTAAGCGCGTGGCCCCACGCGGCCGATAGGTGCGGGTGCTTAATACTCCCGGGGCCCGCGCAGGCGCCGGAGGGGCCGTGCTTAAAGATTCCGAAGCCCGTACGGATTTCCTCTCTTCCAAACCAACCGAGCACCGGCAGGATTAAGCATTTGACCGCAAAACCCATTCGGGCACCGGAATCTTTAAGCGGCGGAGCCCCACCACTCGCGCAGGCACCGTGCTTTCTAAGCGTTCGCCCTCTCCATCCGTTCGGGCACCTGACTTTCTAAGCCGCGTGGCTCCCCATCCGTGCGGGCACCGTACTTTCTAAGCCGTGTGGGATGCGACGATGCCCGAGTGCGCGGGCTAGACACCCGGAGAGAGGAGGGGCAGGCAGCGCTGGAACCCGGAAAACCTGGCCCCATGGTCCTTCTCAGCCCATCGCACTTCCCTTGCCACAGGATTCCGACAGCGCGAGCGGGACGGTCACGGCCGAGGCGACCGGATACGGGCAACCCAAGCGCGCGGATCCGGGCCACGGGAGGCTCGCTCCTCCGACCCCCCTCTTGCCTATCCCTAGCCGTGCGCGGTCGCTCCCGATCTTGCAGAACCTGGCCTGCCGAGACATCCCCGATTGACTTCCCGTCCCGGCCACCCCTTTGTTTCCAACGGATGACTCGGTGGGAATCCGCGTTGACAGCCCCTCTCCCCCGCCGTATAAAGCATATATCCTAGTTGTTCACTAGGGTTTGTATCGAGGGCGAACGGGAGGTGAGGGCGACGGCAGCACGCACGAGCTCGCATGCAAAGGCACTGCTGGTTCACTGGGTGCGTGCCTGTTGTGCCTGACACCCCTGGGGTGACGAGTGCCTCGCTCCGCTCCCGCAGCATCGCGTAGGGCACCAAGGCGCACGCCTGCGCCCGTCTCCCCCCACCACATGGGCGGCCCCGCCCAACGGGGCAATTTGACGCGTAACAAGTTGAGAGAAGAGTCCGCCTCCCCCGTGGGAGGTGCCATGGGTCATGTCTCCCCTGCGGGAGAGCGAACGCCCATGCGTCGCCACGGGACAGGAGAAGGGAACAGCATGCCACAGCAGAGCCAGCAGCCCACCCCGTCGTTTGCCACGCGCCTGATCCACGCGGGCGCGACCACCGACCCCGTCACGGGCGCGGTCAACGTCCCCATCTACCAGACTTCGACGTACCAGCAGGACGGCGTGGGCAAGAACCGAGGCTGGGAGTACTCGCGCACGGGCAACCCAACGCGAGCGGCCCTCGAGCGCCTGATCGCCGACCTGGAGGGAGGCTACGCGGGCTTTGCGTTCGCAAGCGGCATGGCGGCGATCACCGCAGTGCTGAGCCTCCTCTCCACAGGCGACGAGGTCATCATCCCCACCAACGTGTACGGGGGCACCTATCGCGTCCTCAACCAGGTGTTTGACCACTTTGGCCTCACGTTCCGCGTGGTGGACACGACCGACCCGGCAAACCTGGAGGCGGCCATCGGCCCCAACACCCGCGCGACGCTGGTGGAGAGCCCCGCAAATCCCCTGATGACCATCACCGACCTCAGGGAGGTCTCGCGCATCGCCCACGAGCACGGGCTCCTCTCCATCGTGGACAACACCTTCATGACCCCGTACCTGCAGAGGCCGCTGGAGCTTGGGGCGGACGTCGTGGTCCACAGCGCCACCAAGTACCTGGGCGGGCACTCCGACGTGGTCGCGGGCCTCGCCGTGGTGGCGACGGAGGAGCTTGCCGAGCGCCTGGCCTTCGTCCAGAACGCCACCGGCGGGGTGCTGGGGCCGTTTGACTCGTTCCTTCTCATCCGCGGGATAAAGACGCTGGGCGTCCGCATGGACCGTCACCTGCACAACGCGGGCGTCATCGCGCATGCGCTGGAGGAGAGCGACGCGGTTGCGCGCGTGTACTACCCCGGCCTGCCAGACTTCCCCGGCTACGAGGTCAACCGCCGCCAGGCGTCGGGAGCGGGCGCCATGGTGAGCTTTGAGCTCGCGGACGGCTACGACGCGCACAGGTTCCTCGCCTCCACGCGCCTCGTCGCGCTGGCAGAGAGCCTGGGCGGCGTGGAGTCGCTGGTATGCCACCCCGCGACCATGACGCACGCGGCCATACCCAAGGAGGAGCGCGACCGCGTGGGGATCACCGACGGGCTCATCCGCCTGTCGGTGGGAATCGAGGACGCAAGCGACATCCTCGCGGACATTGAGCAGGCAATCGCGGCGGCAAGGGAGGACTAGGGATGCGCCACTACTTTGACTCGATGGGAGAGCTCGTGGGGAACACCCCCATGCTCAAGATCAACGAGATGGGCGTCAAGCCCGAGGTCGAGTTGTTCGCCAAGCTCGAGCTCATGAACCCGGCGGGGTCCGTGAAGGACCGTACGGGCATGTGGATGGTGCGTGACGCCGAGGAGCGCGGCCTCCTCAAGCCCGGCTCCACGATCGTGGAGGCAACGGCCGGAAACATGGGGCTGGGCATAGCCTTCGCCGCGCTGGGCAAGGGCTACAAGGTCGTGTTCGTGGTTCCCGGCAAGTTCAGCGAGGAGAAGCAGACCCTGATGCGCGCGCTGGGGGCGAGCATCGTCCACACGCCCGAGGAGGACGGGATGCTGGGGGCGCAGGCCAAGATGGAGGAGCTGCTGGGCCAGATTCCCGGCTCCGTCGCACTGCGCCAGTTCAAGAACCAGGCAAACCCCCAGGCGCACTACGAGAGCACCGCCCCAGAGATCTGGCGCGACCTGGGCGGACACATCGACTACTTTGTGGCGGGCGCCGGCTCGGGCGGCACGTTCACCGGCATCATGCGCTACCTCAAGGAGAGGGATCCGATCATTCGGGGCGTGCTGGCAGACCCCGTTGGCTCCACGATGGGCGGCGGAGAGCACGCCGCCTACGCGATCGAGGGCATTGGCAACGACTTTGTGGCGGACACCATGGACATGGGACTGGTCGACGAGGTCATCAAGGTGAACGACGACCAGGCGTACGGCGCCTCGCGCGAGCTTGCGTGGAAGGAGGGCGTGTTCGCGGGCTCCTCCTCCGGTGCGGCGCTGTTCGCCGCGCTGCGGGTTGCGGAGAGGATCGACCACGGCACGGTCGTGACCCTCTTCCCCGACCGAGGCGACCGCTACTTCAGCGAGCACCTGTACGAGTAGCGTGGTCCGCACGAGGCGAGGGGCCCCGGAGCCATGGGCAGATGCCGCGGCTCCGGGGCCCCTCTTCTCTCCCCTGACGGAGAGTACGTGGCTACTTCTTAATGGGCTTGGCCCCCGGCTTGAGGAAGCCGTGGATGGCGGCGGCAAGGGAGGCCCCCACGAACGGCGCCACGATGAAGACCCAGAGCTGCGCCAGCGGAACGGGGTCGCCCACGAAGGCCATCATGAGCGCCGGCCCAAAGCTCCGCGCGGGGTTGGCGGACGCGCGGGTAAGCGGTGCGGCGAACATGGTGACACCCGCCAGGGCGACGCCGCGGGCAACGCCGGAGGACTGCTCTCGCCCGCGTCCCTCGGTCGATCCCAGCGCCACGAGAGTCAGGATGCAGCTGATGGCGACCTCCACCAGGATGGCACCAAAGAGCCACACGCCCACCGGTGAGCGGGGGCCAAACCCGTTGCAGCCCAGGTCGGCCGCCGTCGCGACGCCCACGTTGGACAGCGCCACGAGGAGGAACACCATCGCCGCCCCCGCGAGCGCGCCCAGGAACTGTCCCGCCCAGTAGCCAAACAGGTCGCGGGCGTCGATGCGGCGGTCGAGGTACATCCCCAGCGACACCGCGGGGTTGAGATGGGCGCCCGAGACAGGCCCCAGCGCATAGCCCATGGCAGCCACGGCAAGCCCGATGGCAAGGGCGACCCCAACGTAGCCCACCGCCTTCAGCTCGAGCCACGCCCCGCAGCCGCAGAGCACGAGCACGAAGGTTCCCACGAACTCCGCCGAATACCGCTTGAGAGACTCGCTCATCTTCCCTCCTCCTCAACGCGCGCCGGGGCAGGCAGCCCCCTCGATTGCGCCATTCAACCATGATAGTTCCCCGTCACCGCCCCGTCGCATCATCTGGGCGACGTGACGCCACGGCTCTGCTATCGTTCGTCTAGCTTGCAGCTAGCTTGCAAAAACCTCGGAATCTCTTCGGAAACGGGGGCGGCCATGAGGGACACACGAGAGCCGCGACAATGCAAACGCACGCGCTTCCACCGGCACGGAGGGGTGACGAGCCTGGTCTGGGCGATTCTCCTGTCCTGCTGCCTGGCAACGAGTGGCCTGCTCCTCTCGGCGTGTGACGAAAGCGGCAGAGACGCCCAGGCGGATTCCACCCCAACCTATGCCTCGCAGTCCGAGCCCAGCACGGACTCCGCGGACTCCAAGCCCGCGGCGGACTCCCAGGCGACGGGAGACCAGCCGGCGGCCTCGCAGCCCAAGGCGCAGGAGACGGCGTCCCAGGAGCCCATCACCTACGCCTACACCACCTGGAACGAGGCGGAGAGCCCCAACTACGTCCGCCACGTAGGTGACGCGCGCATAGCCCAGCAGCTGAGCCCGGGCGAGGTCAGGTACTCGCAGCTCGACTCCCTTGGCCGCGCGGGACAGGTCGCCGTATGCGTCACCAAGCAGATGATGGACGAGGGAACGGCTAGCGAGAGGGGTGACCTTCCCGACCCCGCGGGATGGGGCAACAACGAGAAGGTGCAGATCGAGCTCCCCAACGGCCGCCTGTACCACGGCTGGTTCTGGAACCGCTCGCACCTGCTGGCCAAGTCGCTCGGGGGCGACGCGGAGCTCCACAACCTTGTGACCGGCACGCGCATGCAGAACGTGGGCGCAAACAACGACCAGGGTGGCATGGAGATGACCGAGGCGGCCGTGCGGGCCCTGCTCCGCCAGCATCCCGACACCACGGTCATGTACGTGGCGACGCCCGTGTACGAGGGGAGCGAGCTGATCCCCCGGTCCGTCTTTGTGGACGTGCTCTCGAGCGACGGCATCATCAACGAGGAGGTCGAGGTCTACAACGCCGCCAAGGGGTTCCAGATCGACTACTCCACGGGAAGCATAACCGCGGTCGGCGAGGATGCCCAGGTGGAGACGGGAGGCACGACGTCTGGGTCCGGGTCGGCATCCTCTGGCGCAAGCGGGCAGCCGGCGACACCCACCGCGGCGCCCTCGGCGAGCGAGGACAAGGGCCAGGTCGTATACGTGACCAAGTCAGGCAAGCGCTACCACTCCACGCCAAACTGCCGCGGGCTCAGGAACGCCAAGACGGTCACCGAGACCACGCTGGGCGACGCCGAGGCACGCGGCCTCACTCCCTGCAAGATCTGCGAGTAGGGGCGCACGGGGCGTCTCCCCACTCGCCGAGGAAATCGCGCAAGGTGAGACGGGCGTGCCAAGATGGGCGGCGGCCTCGCCAGGTGGTCACAGAGAGGGAGCGGGGGACGTGCCATCGCGCGTCCCCCGCTCCGTACGTTCACCTGCTGGCTTTGAAACTAGTGGCAATCCTTGCAGGGCGTGAGGCCCATGCGCTGTGCAGTTGCCAGGTCAGTGGAATAGATCTTCTTTGATCGTCCAAGAGAGGGACAGTCCCTCGTGCTGTGGTAGCGCTTGCCGCTCGGGGTGTAGTACACCACATTCGTGACCGTGCTTCCGCCACCCTGCGATGAGGATCCGCCGCCGGTTCCGGGGTTGCTCGGAGCGGGCTTGTCCGCGTTGGGGTCGGCCCTTCCCGGACCAAGCGCGTACCAGGCGAGGCCCTCGTCACGCCAACCAAGTGAGACGAGCCAGTCCCTCTCCGATCCGTTGGTGGTGTAGTTGTGCGACCCCGAGCGCGCGTTGGGGTTGTACTGGCGGAACATCGTCACGGTATGAGCGTCGTCCGAGTACCAGCCAATGCCCTCGAATCTCCAGCCGGCGTTGACCAGCATGTCCTTCTCGTTGGAGTTCATGGTGTAGTGGTGGTCGCCCGCGTTGGGGTTATACAGGCGGTAGACGGGAGTCGCCGAGTGGTCGGGCGCGACCCAGCCAACCTGCTCGTAGCGCCAACCCACCCGCCTGAGCGAGTCCCTCTCCGCCACGTTCGCGGTGTAGAAGTGCTCCCCCGAGTTGGGGTTGTAGAGCCGGTACATGTCCTGCGCGGCGAGCGCCGTTGCCGGCGCCGCCATCGCGGCCACCAGGGCGACGACCGCGGCAAGCCAACCCGTACCCTTGTGTATTGTTGGTGCCTCCTTCTTCCAAACGTTCCTGAACGTAACCTTGGCAAGAGTATACGGGGCAGGTGCATCGTCCCCGGGGGCATTCGGCGGGTGGACCGACGGGAACCCGACTGACGGGGCAAATCGGCGGTTGATTGCCAAAGCTAGTGCAGCTTCGGCAGGGTAAGTGCAGCTGACAGAG
>CAJMNO010000035.1 GCA_905214865.1 uncultured bacterium
GGGCCGCCCCGCGGGGCCGGGAAGGCGCGCCTCCACGGGACGCACACAACTCGGCACTCCTTGAGCCCCGTCCATTTGTTCCATATCCTTTTGTACCCCTCTCTTTACCTGCCCCTTTCTTTGTAATGAAAAGATGGCCGCCCAACGGCGGCCATCTTCCGGCTAACGGCTATCTATCGGAGAGTGCCAAGGAGCACACCGCATCGAGCAGTCCATCCCTTTGCTCGGGAGTTGGAGCTTCGGCATATGCCCTGACGACGGACTGCGCCCTTGAGGGTCGGAGCATAACCCAAGAGTCATCTTCGAAGCCAAGCTTCAGCCCATCCGCATGGCTGATGGTCTTAGGCGCCCTTCCCGCCACCTCCCTGGGGTTGAGCCCCGGAAGAACGTTTCTAAAGCTCTGAACCAGGGCAGGCTCCAGGCGCAGGTCCTTCCTTGCGTAATCCATGTGGCCGTTCTCGCTTGCGATCTGATCAACAAGGCCACGAATTCCCTTGCCGCTTGCGCAGACCGCCTCGATGGCGAGAAGCGCGACGAGCAGGCCATCCCGTTCCATGAGGTGGGTCGGAAAACAGATTCCTCCATTCTCGTCACTTGCCATGAGGACGTCTCCGACCTTCGCCTCCGCATAGAGGCGCTGGAAGCCAACGGGTACGGAGGTACATTCCAACCCGAGCCTCTCCGCCTCTCGACTCACCCTCGAGGAGCTGGCCATGGTCATCACCACGCGCCCTGACGCCCCCCTTTCCAGCACCACGTGTCGCATGATGAGGGGAATCGTGTCGTGAGGCGAGACGAGCCTCCCTCCCCCGTCGATGACCGCAGAACGGGCGCAATCGCCGTCGATGGCAATCCCGAGGTCCGCCCCACTCTGCAGGACCGCTCGTTCGCAGTCGTCGACCCATGGCTCGGTCACGCGGGGATGAATTCCCTCGAAGTTGGGCCTGTCGGACGAGTGGATCTCAGTCACCTTGCACCCCAGCTTGCGCAGGGCGGACGCAAACCCCCCTCGCGCGGGGCCAAACATG
Organism: uncultured bacterium; assembly: GCA_905214865.1. Lineage (GTDB taxonomy): Bacteria > Actinomycetota > Coriobacteriia > Coriobacteriales > Atopobiaceae > Olsenella_H. The sequence continues at coordinate 1,029 of CAJMNO010000035.1, forward strand.
GCGTCGACCACAACGCTGGGGGCGACGCTGGAAATCAACCCGCCGTCAACCTCGCCCACGAGCGCCCGATAGTACGGGGAGACGAAGTCCACCTCCGTGAACGCCACCCTGTCGGTTGGCGCCTCCGCCGAAATCCCCCGGTCTATCTCGTTTGCAAACGCCTCCGAGATGGCGCCGCCATCCTCGCCCCGGGCAAGGATCCCGTTGTAGTCGCAGGGAGCATCAGATGCCGTAACCATAACCCCGCCACAGCATGACGCATCGTTTGCAACCGCCCACTCGAGCGCCGGCAGCGGGCACGGCACGTTACTCAGACGCACGTCCAGGCCAAAGCCCGCGACGACGCCCGCGACGACACAGGCGAACGAGCGCCCGTCCTCGCGGGTGTCATACCCCACAAGCACCCTGGCCCCTTCGTGGCGAGAGCCCCAAACGAGCCCAAACGACGAGGCGAGACGCGCGACCGACTCCTCGTCAAAGCCGTCGCCCACTCGTTCACGCCACCCATTTGTGCCGAAGTGGATGATGCGCATCTGCCCTCCGGGACTTAGCGAAGCTGCTCTATCGCCTTGTTTCCGAGCGCCTCGAGGAAGAGGTCCCTCGAGTCGGGGTCAGCAAGGGCCATCCTTGCGTTCGTAGCCGCCCATGCCGCGGGAGTGCCCGTGTCGCAGCCCTCCGCCGGGTCAACGACCAGTGCATACATCTCCTCCTCCGCAAGAAGGCGCTGCATCGCGTCGGTCAGCTGGATCTCTCCGCCGGCACCGGGACCCTGAGTGGCGAGAAGCTCCATGACCCTCGGGGAGAGGAGATAGCGCCCGACGATGAAGAGGTGAGAGGGGGCATCCTCCGGGGCCGGCTTCTCGACGAGGCCAGTCACCTTCCAGACCGCCCCCTCCTTCTCCCCGGTGGCGTTCATGTCGCTCAGGGACCCAACGCACTCGCCCGCAATGATGCCGTAGCGACTGACCTGGTCCTCGGGAACCGGAGCAACGGCGATGACCGAGGCACCACCGTGCATCTTCGAGACCTCTGCCATCTTCACGCACATCTGACGGTCTGGCACAAAGTAATCGCCGAGGAGAACGAAGAACGGCTCGTCTCCCCTGAGCATCCTGCTGGCGCAGAGGACCGCATGGCCCAAGCCCTTTGCCTCGCGCTGGTAGCAGAAGCTGACGGGCAGGGAACCTGCCGCATGGATCTCGTCGGCCTCCTTCTCCTTACCCCTGGCGCGCAGGGTCTCCTCGAAGCCGCCATCCACATGGAAGTAGGACTCGATCTGAGGCTTCTCCGGAGAGTTCACGACGATGACGCCATCGACCTCCTCGGGCTCGAGCGCCTCCTCCACGACATACTGGATGACCGGCTTGGACAGCACGGGGAGAAGCTCCTTTGGGGTGCCCTTGGTCGCAGGAAGAAACCTTGTTCCAAGTCCTGCGGCGGGGATGATGGCTTTCATGGGCAGTCCTTTCTGTCGCTCTGAATTCTTCAGATAATCGAGGAGCCCTACTCCTCGACGTTGATTCCCTGTGCCTCAAGGTACTCAAGCCACCGGTTTTGCGTGTCGAGCGAGAGGGCGTGCTCCATCTGGCACGCCTCCGCATCCGCCACGTCGTGCTCGACACCAAGGTCGCGCTCCAGGAAGGACCTGAGCATGCGGTGGCAACGCCACACGTGGCGCGCGTAAGACCGCCCAGAGGGGGTCAGCTGAACACGCCCATAGCGGTTCTGCTCCACGTACCCCGCCTCCTTGAGGTTGGCAATGGCCTTGTTGACGCTCGCCTTCGATACGTTGAGCTGCTCCGCCACGGTCACCGACTTGATGCCGTCGCTCTCGCCGGTCTCCTCCATGATCCTGTAGATGGATTCGAGATAGTCCTCGTTCGCCATCGAAAGGTTGTGCTCGGGCTTCTCGCCCTGAGTTCTGGGCATGCGTTCCCTCCTCCGGTCCTCGGGGACTCGTTCGCGTGGGGTTATACCCAAGCCCCCGCGCGACCCGCACGCCCCATTCTATAGACGGATGGCGACGTTCGATTATTTTTCATTCTCCCAGACGGCAAACGGCCCCCCAGCCCGTTCGTCGGGCATGGGGGGCCATGCACTTCACAGTAGCTTCATGGGGCGAGAGGGACTAGGGCTCCTCCGGATCCGGCACCTCGAGCCTCTCCACGTGCGCGCCAAGCGACTGGAGCTTGGGGACAAACCTCTCGTACCCACGGTCGATGTGGTGAATCTGGGAGACCGTGGTGTAGCCATCGGCAACGAGGCCAGCCATGACCAGCGCCGCACCGCCGCGGAGATCCGGCGCTTTGACCTCTGCCCCCGAGAAGCCAGGCACACCGTGCACGATGGCGTGGTGTCCCTCGATTCGGATATCCGCACCCATGCGTTGGAGCTCGCTGGCGAACATGAAGCGGTTCTCGAAGACGTTCTCGGTGATGACGCAGCTGCCATCGCCCAAGGCCAGCAGGCACATGGTCTGCGCCTGCATGTCGGTTGGAAAGCCGGGGAACGGAAGGGTCTGGATGTCGATAGACCTGATCGGGCCCTCTCGCCAGGCCGTGCACCGATGCGCGCCGCGCTCCACGGAAAGCCCCATGCTCTCGAACTTCTTCAGTACCAGGCCAAGGTGCACCGGCTCAAAGCCCTTAACCGTGACGGGCCTTCCACAGATGCCCGCCATCGCGAGGAACGTTCCCGCCTCGATGCGGTCGCCCACAACGCGATGCGTCACGGGGTGGAGCTCCTCCTTTACCCCCTCGACCTCGATGACGGGCGAGCCGGCACCCCGGATCTTTGCCCCCATCTCGTTGAGCATGTTGGCAAGGTCCACGATCTCGGGCTCCCTCGCGGCGTTGTCGATGGTAGTGATGCCATCAGCATGGACGGAGGCCATCATGAGGTTCTCCGTCGCGCCCACGCTCGCGAACTCGAGTGTGACCGTGTTTCCCTTGAGTCCATTGGGGCTGGTTGCATGGATGTTGCCATGGTCTATCTGGAAGTTGACGCCCAGGGCCTCGAGCCCGAGGATGTGCATGTCGATCTTGCGGGCGCCGATGTTGCAACCGCCGGGCATGGCTACGACAGCCTTGCCAAAGCGGGAGAGCAGCGGGCCGAGGACGGCTGTCGAGGCGCGCATCTGCGCGACGAGGTGATAGGGCGTCTTCCACTTGGTGACCTGGGACGTGTCAATGACTAGCTCATGCTCGTTGGTCACGTCGATTTTTGCACCAAGGTACTTGAGCACCTTTCCCATGACATGAACGTCAGAGATGTTAGGCACGTTGGTGAGCGTCGTGACTCCTGGCGCCATGATCGTCGCCGCCATGAGCTTGAGGGCGGAGTTCTTCGCGCCCTCTACCGTGACCTCGCCCTCGACGGGAAACCCGCCCTCAACCCGAATTACTTCCACTCAATCCTCCCGAGAACTACGCCTGCCCATTCTCGGCAGCCGTCTTGAGCAGGAGATTACACCAGTTGATCTTGTTGTCGTAGTACGTGCGCCTGTGATCGCCCTCGGGAATCTTGTCCCGGGCATCAAAGGCGGCCTCGCGCGTCTGACGAACCACGTCGGGCTCGATGTCGTTGGTCTCGCGGGCGTGGTCGGCAAGGATGATGACGCCCCGCTCGTTAATCTCGGCATACCCACCCGAGATCACGACCTTGCGGGTATCGCCACCATCCTTGTCGAGCATATGGAGCCGCACGACCCCATCGCCCAGGGAGCAGATCTCCGGCGCATGGCCAGGCCACACGCCAAGCTCGCCACTGTGCGTGACCAAGACGAGGCTCTTGACAGGCCCCTCGTAGAGGAGCCTGTCCGGACGCACGAACTGACAGTTGAGCTCTGCCATCTGACCTTCCCTACTCGCTGTCCTTCGCTTCGTCCTTCATCTTGCGGGCGCGTGCGATGACGTCGTCGATGGTGCCCGCGTAGCGGAACGCCTGCTCGGGGATGTCGTCGCACTTGCCGTCCACGATAGCGGCGAAGGAACGGACGGTATCCTCGACGGTGACGTACACGCCGGGAACGCCGGTGAACTTCTGCGCAACGTGGAAGTTCTGCGAGAGGAACTGCTGAATCTTACGGGCACGGGCAACGGTGAGCTGCTGCTCCTCGGAGAGCTCGTCCATGCCCAGAATCGCGATGATGTCCTGGAGGTCGGAGTACTCCTGCAGAATCTCCTGAACGGCCATGGCGACGCGATAGTGCTCCTCGCCAACAATCGAGGGGTCGAGGGCGGAGCTCGAGCTGGCGAGCGGGTCGACGGCCGGATAGATTCCCAGCGACGAGATTGCGCGCGAGAGGACCGTGGTTGCATCCAGGTGCGTGAAGGTGGTCGCGGGGGCAGGGTCGGTCAGGTCGTCGGCCGGGACGTAGACCGCCTGGACGGAGGTGATGGAGCCCTCCTTCGTCGAGGTGATGCGCTCCTGGAGGTCGCCCATCTCGGTCGCAAGCGTGGGCTGGTAGCCGACAGCAGAGGGCATGCGGCCCAGCAGTGCCGAGACCTCGGAGCCGGCCTGCGAGAAGCGGAAGATGTTATCGATGAAGAGAAGGACGTCCTGTCCCTGGTCGCGGAAGTACTCCGCGGTGGTGAGGCCCGCAAGGCCGACGCGAAGACGGGCTCCCGGCGGCTCGTTCATCTGGCCGTAGACGAGACAGGTCTTGTTGATTACACCAGATTCGCTCATCTCGAGATACAGGTCGGTGCCCTCGCGCGTGCGCTCGCCGACGCCCGTGAACACCGAGGTGCCGCCGTGCTCCTGTGCCAGGTTGTTGATAAGCTCCTGGATCAGGACGGTCTTGCCGACGCCGGCGCCCCCGAGGAGGCCAGTCTTTCCGCCACGAACGTACGGCTCCAGGAGGTCGATGGACTTGATGCCCGTCTCGAAGATCTCGGTCTGCGTGGTGAGCTCTTCAAACGCGGGTGCGGGATGGTGGATGGGGTAGTACTCGACGTCGTCGGGAACCTCTCCCCCGTCGACCGGCTCGCCCATGACGTTCCAAACTCGACCGAGCGTGGAGGGGCCGACGGGCATCATCATGGGATGCCCGGTATCCCTCACCTTGAGCCCGCGCTGCAGGCCGTCGGTCGAGGACATGGCGACGGTGCGGACGACGCCACCGGGGAGCTGGGACTCCACCTCGAGGACGGTGCTGACCCTGCCGACGGGGGTGTCGTCGTCGACCTTGAGCGCCGTGTAGATCGCCGGTACCTTGTCGTCGAACTTGACGTCCACGACGGGGCCGACGACCCGGACGATGGTGCCCTGGCCCACGCTCCTGTTCAACTGCTTGTAGGCGGCCTCCTCAAGGGGGGTACGCGCCTGCTCTTTGGTTTCTGACATTACTTGTCCTCCAATGCGGAAGCGCCGCCGATGATCTCGTTGAGCTCGGTGGTGATGGCACCCTGACGCTCGCGGTTGTACGTGCGGTTGAGTGTCTCGAGGACCGACTCCGCGTTGTCCGAGGCGGACTTCATCGCACGTCGCCTTGCCCCGTGCTCCGCCGCAGCGGAGTCGAGGAGCGCATGATAGATGACCGTCCTGAAGTACGCGGGCATCAGATAGCCCAGGACCTCAGACGCGGAAGGCTCGAACTCGTAGTTGTGGGCGTAGGTCTGCCCAATCTCGGACATAGCCTCGGGATTGCGGGGCTTGTTGGGCATCATCAGACGCTCCTGCGAGATGGGGAGCAGTCGCTCCGTCACCTGCGTCTGCTCAACGCGGTTCTTCGCGTGCCAGTAGAGAATCTCGACGCGATCAATCTCGCCCGACTCGTACCCGGACATGGCATACGTCGCGATTCGATCCGCCTCGTCCATCGTGGGCTCAGAGGAGATGCCAACAAAGGAGAGGACGGGCTTCACCTTGCGATACGTGAAGTACTCCGTCGGCTTGCGCCCACAGGTGATGACCTGGGACTTGATCCCGCGCGACGCGAGCTCGTTCATCTGGTGCTCGACATAGCGCTGCTGGAGGATGTTGAACCCTCCCGCAAGCCCACGATCCGAGGCGACGATGATGAACAAGACGCACTTCTCCTGTTGGTGAACGGTCAGCAGGGGCTGCGACGAGTTCGGCGCAGAGCCAGCGACGTTCGAGAGCATGTTGGTGATAGCGTCCTTGTAGGCCGTGGCCTCCTCCGCCCGCTTCAGAGCCTTCTGAATGCGGGCGGTGGAGATCATCTCCATGGTGCGCGTGATCTGCATGGTGCTCCGGATGGAGCCCATTCGCCTCGATATTTCGCGAAGGTTCGCCATGGTGTGCTACTCCTGGGCCTTTCCTGCGTCCTCGTCCTCGGCAACGACCACGGGCTCCGCGTTCTGCTCCACGTCATCCTGCTTGGCCTTGTTGGGGTGCTGCAGGAGGAACTGCTCCTTGAAGTGAGCGATGTGACCCTTGAGCCTCTCGGCGAGTGCATCGTCGATCTTGCCCTGGCGGACGAGCTCGCGGCAGGAGGGATGCTTGTCCTGCATGTACTTGGCGAGCTTGTCACGGAAGAGCGTGACGTGGTTGAGGTCGATGTCGTCGATGAAGTTCTCCTTGGCGGCGAAGATCGCGATGACCTGGTCCGCCACGTCGAGAGCCGAGTAACGGCCCTGCTTGAGGAGCTCCATCATATGGGCGCCATGGTTGAGCTGATACTGCGTCGCCGCATCGAGGTCGGAGCCAAACTGCGCGAAGGCCTGCTTCTCGCTATAGCTCGCCAGGTCGAGGCGGAGCGTACCTGCAACCTGCTTCATCGACTTGAGCTGAGCGTCGCCACCGACTCGGGACACCGAGATGCCAACGTCCACTGCAGGGCGCTGTCCCTGGAAGAACAGGTTGGTCTGCAGGTAGATCTGGCCATCGGTGATGGAGATGACGTTGGTCGGAATATAGGCCGAGACGTCACCCTCCTGGGTCTCGATGATCGGGAGTGCGGTGAGGGAGCCACCGCCGTTGGCGTCAGACAGCTTGCACGCACGCTCCAGAAGGCGAGAGTGCAGATAGAAGATGTCGCCGGGATATGCCTCGCGTCCGGGCGGACGATGAAGCGTAAGCGACATCTGACGATAGGCGACGGCCTGCTTGGAGAGGTCGTCGTACACCACGAGCACGTGGCCGCCGGGGTGCTCGGCGTCAGCGGGATTGCCGTTCTCGTCGTTGTACATGAAGTACTCGCCGATCGCGGCGCCGGCCATGGGCGCGATGTACTGCATGGGTGCGGAATCGGCTGCGGTGGCGGAGACGATGACCGTCTTGTCCAGGACGCCCTGCTTGGCAAGGGACTCCCTGATGCCCGCTACCGTGGATGCCTTCTGGCCGATTGCCACGTAGATGCAGATGATGTCGGTGTCGCGCTGGTTGACGATGGTGTCGATGGCGATGGCCGTCTTACCCGTCTTGCGGTCGCCGATGATGAGCTCGCGCTGCCCACGACCAATGGGGACCATGGCGTCGATGGCCATGAGTCCCGTCTGGACGGGCTGGCAGACCGGCTGGCGCTCCATGATGCCGGGGGCCTTGAACTCGATGGGGCGACGGTGCGTGGTGTCGATTGCGCCAAGGCCGTCGATGGGCTGACCAAGCGGGTTTACCACGCGACCGAGCATGGCATGCCCCACGGGGATGTCCATGACGCGCCCCGTGGTGCGGCACTCGTCGCCCTCCTTGATGATGTCGACATCACCAAAGAGCACCGCACCGACCTCGTCCTCGTCCAGGTTCTGGGCAAGGCCATAGACCGTTCGGCCGCTGCTGGAGCTCGTGAACTCAAGCAGCTCGCCGGCCATCGCGGTCCTGAGGCCAGAGACGTGGGCGATACCGTCGCCCACGGCGGTGACGACCGATGCCTCCTGCTGGTCAACCGTGGCATTGATCTTGGACAGCTGGCTGCGCAGCGAGTCCATGATCTCTGTCGAGCTGATCTTCTCTGTCATGTCACTTATCACTTCCGACGAAGGTCGAACCGAGGGTCTTGCGGATGTTGGAGAGCTGCGCCTTGATGGAGGCGTCGAAGCGCTTTCCGCGTGCCTCGATGACTATGCCCCCGAGGATGCTGGGATCGACGCGCTCGACGAGGTAGACGGGGGCCTTGAGTTGCTTCTCGGCCCTCTCCCTCACCTTTGCGCGCAGATGGTCATCCATGGGCACGGACGTGGTCACCGTGACGGAGACCGTCTTGTCCTCGCTGTCAAGGATTGACTTGTACTCGCTGGCAACCTTGGTAACGAGGTCGAGGTCGTCGCTCGCCTGCATTGCGCTGAGCGTCTCGAGGACCTCGGGTGAGAACTTGCGTGCATGCTCCCATTGGACAAGGTCAGCGTTGGCCCTGCCCTCGGCACGTCCAGCCTCAATGAGGGCGCGAGCGTAGGCTTCGACCTTTTCGTCTTCGCTACGCTTATTGCTCATCGGGTGCGCTCACTTCCGCGAGGTACTTCTCGGCCAGCTTGCGCTGCTCGTCCTCGCTCAGGTCGTTGCCAATGATCTTGCTTGCGATCTCGACCGAGAGGTCGACGACGGAGCTGGAGAGCTCGATCATCGCCTTCTTGCGCTCGGACTCAACCGCGCCATGTGCCTTGACGACGATGGCGCTTGCCTCGTGCTGGGCCTTGGCGAGAATCTGCGAGCGCTCCTCCTCGGCCTCCTTCTTGGCGTTGGAGAGGATCTCCTCCGCCTCGCGGTTGGCCTCGGCGATCCTCTCCTCGTAGGCGCGGGCGCTCTCGGTGGCCTTTGCCTTCTCCTTGGCGGCGCTGTCGAGGTCATCCTGGATCTTCTGCTGGCGCTTGTCCATCATCCCCAGGATCGAGGGCCATGCGACCTTTGCCATGACCAGCCAGATGACGAGGAAAGCGATGAGCGCCGGGAAGAACTCCGCGGGCTTGGGCAGCAGGATGTCCGGGCCACTGATGGATGACGCCAGCGCCTGGGACGGAACAGCGAGGACCGCCCCAACGGCCGCGACTCCGGCGGCCAGCTTGTCGCCAAGCTCCTTAGTGTTCCTGTTCATATTGCCTCCAACTCGGTGTACGTCGTGAGGGTATCGCACCCGTTAGGAAGCGATCAGCGTCACGACGAAGCCGATGAGGGCGAGTGCCTCGACGAATGCGGAGCCCAGGATGAAGACCGTGAACAGACGACCCTGGACCTCAGGCTGACGGGCCATGGACGTGGTCGCGCCGTAAGCCGCCAGACCGATGCCGATACCCGCGCCGATAACGCCGAGACCATAACCGATGACTCCCACGATTCCTCCTTTGTTGTTCGTCACAAGGACGATTTCCAAGCTTTCAAACTATGCCCAAGCGAGCGTGGGGCTCGCATGAAGCCGATGGTGAAACCCCGTGCCTACTCCTCCTGCTCGACGAGCTGGATGTAGACGGCCGAGAGGAGCGTGAAGACGTATGCCTGGATCACGGCGACCAGGATCTCGACCAGGTAGATGATGATCAGGATGAGAACCCAGAACACGGAGCCCGCCGCGCTGCCAAGGGCGGCAGCGGAGAAGCCCTGGAGCAGGGGCTGGAAGAAGAGCGACGCCAGGATTGCGAAGGTCCCCATGACGACGTGGCCGGCGAACATGTTGCAGAAGAGTCGGACGGCCAGCGTGATGAGGCGCAGGAACGTGGAGAAGAGCTCGATGACCCAGACCATGGCGGCCATGGGCCCGGGAAGACCCTTGGGGGCCAGGCTCTTGAGGTACCCGATTACACCCATGCGCTTGCAGCCGACCACGATGAAGTAGACGAACGAGCACAGGGCGAGGGCCGCGGTCACGCCCATGGTGCCGGTGCCGGGGTGGCACCCCGGGATGATGCCCACGATGTTATTGAAGAGGATGAAGAAGAAGAGCGCGGCGATGAAGGGGAAGTGCTTCTTCCACGTGTCACCGAGGATGGACTTGCACATGTCGTCGCGCACGAACTCGACCACATACTCCATGCCGTTGACGAAGAAGCCGTGCGGAACGAGGCTCTGCGCCTGCTTCTTCTTGAAGACGAGGATGGCTACGACGAAGAGGGCGAGCGCCACGAACATCCAGAAGATGTACTGGGTCAGGCCAACCGTGGTGTTGCCGACCACCGCGTGCGTCATGAAGCCATCGAGCAGCTCGTCCATGGCCTCGGGCAGCTTAGAAAGCGCGTTCACTGTTCGTCCTTCCCTCCGGCCTGGCTCCCGCTGTTGGCGGCCTGCCAGGCCCTTAGCGACTCCACTCCCCAAAATGCGAGGAATGTGACCACGAGGGCGCACCCAAAGCGCAGGGTCGCCCCACTTTCCCTCACGTACACGGCGAAGATCATCGCCGACAGAGCAACGAACGAGATGAGAATGGACGCCAGCCCGACGCCCACGCTCACACCGGCATTCTTACCCCTTTTGAGGGCACGCTCAAACAAGACCGCTGGCGGTATGCACCCAACGAGGCCGCATGCGACCCCCGCAAGCACCGTCATCGTCTCCCCCAAGCCAGGCCCCCTTTGAGGAGTAACTCACTGCAGGCGGAGTGAATCTTAGCCGTATTTGCGGAGAAAAGCCATAACTCGGATTGGCAAACGGCCCCGCCACCGATGAGGAAGTCAGTGGCGGGGCCGTAAAACCGCTGGTATTAGCCCAAGTTCAGGAAGCGAGCTTTTTTAAATGCGTTTTAAAAAGACGATTAACAACTAACCGACACAATCCCTTCCGTTGGGTGAGATTTTGGAAGGGCGGGCTTACTTCGTGCCGTAGATCCTGTCGCCCGCATCGCCCAGGCCGGGGAGGATGTAGGCGTCGGAGTTGAGCTCGCGGTCGAGCGCGCAGGTGAACAGCCTGACCTCGGGGTCGAAGTCAAGGACCGCCTTGACCCCCTCGGGTGCCGAGACGATGGTGAGGGCGCGGATGTCCTTGACCCCCGCCTCGCGGAGGAACTGGATCGCAGCGGTGAGCGATCCTCCCGTCGCGAGCATGGGGTCGACCACGAGGCAGGTGCGCTTGTCCACGTCGGCGGGGAACTTGCAGTAGTACTGGTGCGGCTCGTGCGTCTCGGGATCGCGGTACATGCCCACGTGCCCAACGCGCGCGGAGGGCACCAGCGTGAGGATGCCGTCCACCATGCCCAAGCCTGCCCTGAGGATGGGGATGATGGCAACCTTCTTGCCAGCGATCCTCTTGCAGACCGTCTTCTCGAGGGGCGTTTCGACCTCGACGTCCTCGAGGGGGAAGTCACGCATCGCCTCGTAGCCCTCGAAGATGGCGAGCTCGGTCACGAGCTCGCGGAACTGCTTGGTGCTGGTCTCCTTGTCCCTCAGGATGTGCAGCTTGTGCTGCACGAGCGGGTGGTCGACGACGGTGAACCTGCTCTGGTCGAACTCTGCCATGGGTGCCTCTCTCTGCTCGACGCCAAGACGTAAGGGGCGTCCGACGAGACGCCCGTCCTCTGTCGCCTTGGGATGTTAGTCCAGATTGGGGTACAGGGGGTGACTCGCGAGCATGGACGCGACCTCGGCGCGCACCCCATCGAGCCTCTCGGGCTCCCCCTCCTCGAGGGCGAACACGGTCTCTCCTATGAGCTCGCCGACGCGCTCGCACTCCGCCTCACCAAAGCCGCGGGTGGTGATCGCGGCGGAGCCGACGCGGATGCCGCTCGTCACGAACGGGGACCTCTGCTCTCCGGGAATGGTGTTCTTGTTCACCGTGATGCCCACCGACTCGAGCGCCCGCTCGGCATCGCGCCCGGTGACGGACTTCGCGGGCGTGAGGTCAACGAGCAGGAGGTGGTTGTCGGTGCCACCGGTCACGAGCCGCAGCCCCTTTGCCTGCATGCCGCGGCCAAGGGCCTTGGCGTTGACGAGCACGCCCTGGATGTAGGTCTTGAACTCCGGCTTGAGCGCCTCGCCAAACGCCACTGCCTTGCCGGCGATGACGTGCTCGAGCGGGCCTCCCTGAGTCCCGGGGAACACCGAGGAGTTGATGCGTTTGGTGTAGTCGGGGTCGTTCCACAGGATGATGCCGCCGCGCGTGCCGCGCAGGGTCTTGTGCGTGGTGGAGGTGACCACGTCCGCAACCGGAACGGGGCTGGGATGGAGCCCGGCGGCCACGATGCCGGCGATGTGGGCCATGTCCACCATGAGGATCGCGCCGTTGTCGTGCGCGATCTGGGCAAAGCACTCGAAGTCGATGGTGCGCGGGTAGGCGCTTGCCCCCGCGATGATGATCTTGGGCTTGCGCTGCTCGGCCTTCGCCGCGACGTCCTCGAAGTCGATCCGCTCGGTCTTGGGGTCGAGCCCGTAGCTCACCACGTCGAACAGCTTCCCCGAGAAGTTGGCGTGGGAGCCGTGGGTGAGGTGGCCCCCATTGCTGAGGTCCATCCCCATGATCGTGTCGCCAGGCTTGGCGAACGCGGTCTCGACGGCATAGTTTGCCTGCGCCCCGGAGTGCGGCTGCACGTTGGCGTACTGCGCCCCAAAGAGCGCCTTCACGCGCTCGCGGGCAAGGTCCTCGACCTTGTCGACCGCCCAGCACCCACCGTAGTAGCGCTTCCCGGGAAGGCCCTCCGCGTACTTGTTGGTGAGGACGGTACCCACCGCCTCCATGACCGCAGGAGAGACGAAGTTCTCCGATGCGATGAGCTCGATGGAGTCGCGCTGCCTCCCCAGCTCCTCCTCGATGAGGGATGCGAGCTCCGGGTCCTGTTGCCTGAGCGTGGGAATCGTGTCGGCCATCCGGCTCCCTACCCTTCCATCCCGAAGTCGGCGGGGACGCCCCCGAACGAGGGATCGTCCTCTCGCATGATCTTCTCCACGCGACCGGTGTGGCGGCCGCCGGCAAACTCGGTCGTGAGGAACTCGTCCACGATCTGCCTGTTGGTCTCGAACGGGGTGAACCTGCCGCTGATGCACAGGACGTTTCCGTTGTTGTGCTCGCGGAACAGCTCGGCGAACTGCGGGGTCTGGATCACCGCGGCGCGGATTCCGGGCACCTTGTCGGCGGTGAGCGCCATCCCGATGCCGGTCCCGCAGATCAGGACGCCCCTGTCCGCATCCCCGCGCGCGACGCAGCGTGCGACCTTGTCCGCGAAGTCCGGGTAGTCGCAGCGCTCGGCGCTCATGGGCCCGAGGTCGATGACCTCGTGGCCGAGCGACTCCAGGTATTCGACCATCCCCGGCTTCTGGTCGTATCCGGCGTGGTCCGATGCAATGGCAATCCTCATGCGGGAGCCCCCTTCTGTTTGCGTCCCTCGTGCGACTCCGCGGGGCAAGCCCGCAGGCCTAGGATACAGCGCGGAGGGTCCGCTTCCGTCGGGGAGAGACGCACGGGGGACGGGCGCTCGCAACACCTCCACGGGCGCCGCGCGACCCCATGGCGAGAGGGGAAGGCGGCCGTCCTAGCGGCCGGCGACCTCGGCTATGCGCCTGGCGGGAATGGCGCCCTCGCGGAGCACCTCGGGGGCGTCCCCGAGGCACGAGACGATCGTGGAGGCAACCGCGATGGGGGCCGGGCCGCCATCGAGGGTGAGGTCCGAGAGCTCGACGAGGCGGCTCTCGACCGCCATCCCGCTCGTGGCGGACGGCGCGCCATGCGTGTTCGCGCTCGTGGTGGCGAGGGGTACGCCAACCCTCCGCGCAACCTGGCGCACGAGGTTGGAGTCCGGGAGCCTGAGCGCGATGGTCCCGTCCCCAGGCCGCAGGTACTCCCCTGGAACCTCGCGCGACGCATGCACGACGAGGGTGAGGGCGCCCGGCCAGAACTCGCGCGCGAGGCGGGACGCCCACTCGGGGACGTCGCGACCGTAGCGGAGGAGGTCGTCCCCGTCGGCGACGAGCCACGGAAGCGTCTGGGTGCGCTCGCGCCGCTTGATGTCGAAGATCCTCCCAAGGCCGGGGTTGCCGGGGAGAGCCGCGCATCCGATGCCGTACACGGAGTCCGTGGGCATGACGACGACGCCTCCGCCCGCAAGCACCTCGCTGACCCGCGCGACGCACCCGTCGCCGGGATGCTGCTGGTCCACCCTCATGACCTTACCCATGGCAACCTCCAAGTGCAGAACCCTGCTAGGAATCCCGGCGGGCGAGCCTGCAGACGAGCACGCGGGGCCTGTGGGTCAGGTCTTCGCGGATCTCGACGGACTCCCACTCCCCCGTCCCGCGAGCCAGCGTCGCAGCGGCATCGAGTGCCCCCTCGTACAGCTCGACGCAGAACGTCCCGCCCGGGGCGAGCGCCCTGGGGGCGAGCTCGAGGAGCCTCCTGAACACGTCGAGCCCGTCCTCCCCGCCGTCGAGCGCAAGCGCGGGCTCGTGATCGCGCACCTCGGAGGGGACCTCGTTTGCGAGGACCTTGGAGGGGATGTACGGGGGGTTGGAGACCAGCACCGAGAACGTGCCCATGAGCCCCTGGTCCACGCCCGACGCCAGGTCGCACTCCACTATGGTGACCGCGTCCTGGAGCGAGAGGGCGTCCCGGTTGCGCGTGGCGAGGGCGATCGCCTTGGGCGAGAGGTCCGTTGCCACGACGCGCGTGCCCGGTCGCTCGCCGGCAATGGAGAGCGCGATGCACCCCGTGCCGGTACCCACCTCGAGGACGCGACAGCCGGCGGGAAGGACCTGGACCGGCTCGCCGCGCACCTCTCCCCCATCCTCGCCGCCGTCGTCGGCCGCAGACCCGTCTTCCGCGCCTGCGTCCCCGCCGTCAGCGTCATCCCCCTCGGAGGGCTCGCTGCTTGGCCCCTCCCCCATGACCGGTGGGAAGGTCATCGGCGCCTGGTCTACGCCCTCGAGCGCGGCATCGACCAGGATCTCGGTCTCGGGCCGGGGGATTAGGACACCCTCCTCGCAGCGAAGCACGATGTGGCGGAAGGGCATCTCGCCCGTCACGTACTGGAGGGGCTCACCCCTGCCACGCCTGACGACCACCTGGTGCATGCGGTCGAGCTCGTCGCGCACCATCGGGCGGTCGAAGTCCATGTAGACCTGCACCCGCGAGAGGCCCGTGACGTTGCACAGCAGCCACTCGGCCGAGAGGCGCGGGCGCTCGTCACCCTTGCGCTTTAGGTAGCCCTCGGTCCACTTGAGCATCTTGCCGACGGTCCAGGTCTCCGCCACGCTCACTCCCCTCCGGGGCACAGGCCCCAACCAAATCATTACCAACCGCATAGCGGGTGGTTTGCTCTTAGGGTATAACCCAGAAAAGCCGGCCAGGGAC
>CAJMNO010000036.1 GCA_905214865.1 uncultured bacterium
TCCCCTCGGGAAACCCGCTCCGAAGGGTTGACGAAACTATAGGAACACCCCCCGCACGCTTTTTGCATGCGGTATCGTTCACACCTCCATGAAGAAGCCCACGCTGCGGTTAGCATGCAACAGCGGCAACCTCATGGACGTACCATGCGTCCCTTCCCATCTTCCCAAGGAGGATGGCCGCTACGCCCGCAATTCGTAATACAACTTACTCTTCGCTACCAAAGGCCCCTGCATCAAAATCCGTCACAATCCTATTTGGGTGGTTCCTCTTCGCCTCGTACATGTACCGATCTGCGCGATCGACGATGGACTTGCGGTCATCATCGTCCCTGACCACAGTCATGCCCATGGACACCTGGCAATCAATCGTTTGGCCACCCTCGGTGATGCGGCCCTTCTCCGCGATCTTTGCAAATCGACGGGATGCGCCCCTGACGTCCTCGGCGCTCCTCAGGCGAAGGATGCCCACGAACTCGTCACCACCCCAGCGGCAGAAGTCATCGGTCTTCCTCCCAAACTTGCGGAGGGCGAGGGAGAAAGCCCTCAGGACCTTGTCCCCCGTCCCGTGACCGTAGGTGTTGTTGAGGTAATGCAGGTTGTCGACGTCCGCGAAGAGAACCGCAAACTGACGGCCCGTGCGACGGTAGAGTTCCAGGGCATCGTCGATGCAGGACTCCATGTACTTTCTGCCGGGCAGACAGGTCGTGGAATCCCTCGTCGCAGCCTCGTATATCTGCTTCACGAGGTCATGTTCGAAGTCGCCGTCCGCGAGTGGGACAAAGAGCGAGACTATCCTCTGAATCTTCCCCGTCTCGTCCCTCAGCGGGGAGAGCGTGTTTCGAATCAGAACGTCGCTTCCGTCCTTTGCCCTCATAAACATCTGGGTGGTCTGCGGTTTTCCCGTTGCCAAGGCGAGAATCGCAGGGCAATCGTCCGTCGCAATCCTCACTCCGTTGGCATTGGAGCAGCCAAGCTTCGAGTCGATGCACCTCTTGCCCACGATTTCGTCCGAGGCATAGCCAAGGAGCCGCTCCGCCTCATGGTTCCAGTATTCGACCGTTTGGTCGGGCAGCAGCACGTAGCACCCAATGGGAACGGAGTCCATCAGTCCCTTGAGGCCCTCCCAGGCGGCGGTCATATTGGTTTGGGGAGCCTTCTCCCCCTTGGATTCCTCCCCAAGGTCACCTCTGAAGAGAGAGCTGGTCACCCTATCGTGAAAGCTGATCAGCTCGTCGATGAGCGAGACCCTGACGTCCGCAAACAGCGTGACGTCGAGGTTCCCAACCTTGTGGATTGCCTCGACGCTCACTCGCACCCGACTGGCGATGTCCTGCAGCTCGCCCGGAAGACGATACTTGGCAAGGATTCCAAAACGTCCTCCCTCAAGATTGGTGACGGTAGCCTCGCACCCTATTGCATTCGCGATTGCTGCCGTACAGGCAGAGTCAAGCTCGCGCACCGCATCGCGGCCAATCCGCTCAAGGACCCTCGGGGTCTCGGGAATCTTGACGTAAATTGCGCCGAACTTCCTTCCGTTCAGCCGATAGTCCGCCTCGTACTCCATGAAGTCCTGGACGAACTCTTTGATGTCGTCACGTTTGCCCGAGGAGACCCCCTCCTGGCCGTCCCCAAACACCGGGTCCTCAGAGAAGCACCCCATCAGGCCGACAATCGCCCCATTGCGGTAGATTGGCCACTTGGTTGCATGGATGTTGCGGGTGGTGCCCCTGGCAATGCAGCGTCCCGAGACGGAACGGCTCACCTCCCCGGAGCTCAGGACGCCAAGCTCGGCATCCCGATAGTGCTCCTCGTTTGGGTGCCATCCCATGTCCTCGTCCGTCTTGCCGATGATCTCGCCGGGCGAGGCAAATCCGTAGTAGTCGAGAAACGCGTTGCTTGCCCCCAGGAATCTGCGCTTGTCATCCTTCCAGAACACCTTGAGGGGAACGTTCTGCACAAGCGAGTCCCACAGTGAATCGCTCACGGACTGGTTACGCCCCGGAAGCAACGACTGCGAGTTCTCCTGAATGGTGCAGATGGTGTTTTCCAACCCCTGCATATCCAGGATGCGGATGCCATACATGGCCCTCGTTCTGCTTGAGTCCTGGACAAAGGTGAGCACATGCTCCATCCACCGATACCGACCGTCGGAATCAAGGGTGCGGAAGGCATCGCGCAGGACCATGTCATCGGCCTGCTCCAGGCGCTTCCTCATGGTATCGAGATTGAGAAATGCCGCATACCTGCTCTTGTCGGAATCAAAGACCCTGGGTATCAGGCTTGCGCACTCGCCCTTCTCGTCCCAAAGGGGCACCGACTGCTTCTCGGGGTCAGTTGAGAAGTTGGCGAACACGACGTCTTGGACCATGCCGTCCAAGAGGTTGATGTAGAAGATACTTTGATAATAGGCAAAGACGCTGACCGCAGCCGCCCTCAGCTCCACCAGCCCCTTCATCTGCTCGGACATGTCGGAGAAGCTCGCGACGATGACGCAGTGCCCGTCCACCTGGCTGACGCAGCGGAAGCGGAAGAGCATCTCCCTTCCAAAGAACGTGATTGACTGCTCCCCCACCTTCCCGGACTTCTTCGCAAACACCGCCGCCCTGTCCAGGTCGTTGCCGGACAGCGAGTTCCAATCGTTCACGGCGTCCTCGAAGTCCTTGGGTCCGCTCGCCCCATACTGGGGGAACATGTCCACAGCCGCCCTGTTGTACTGCAGGATGTGGAATTTCCCGTCGTAGTAGTCATACATCACGAGCGGGGATTCCGTGAGAAAGTTGACGTAGGCAGCTTCGTCGAGCAGCATCTTCTGCCTTGCGTCCTCGATCGAGCTGCCGCTCCTCAGACAGGCGTTCAGCGCGTCGTCAAACGGGAGGGGCTTCCCAAACAGGTACCCCTGCATCTTTGCGCAGCCCGCCATCCTGAGAAAGTTTGCCTGCTCCTCGGTCTCGACACCCTCTGCCAGCGTCCTGATCCCAATGGCCTTGTCCATGGCGATTACCGAGGAGATGATCTTGCGGGAGCGCTCCGTATCCTTGCGCAGGAACTCCATGTCGAGCTTGAGGACGTCGAAGTCGTAGTCCTTGAGAAGGTTCAGCGAGCTGTAGCCGCTTCCGAAGTCGTCCATCAAGACCTCGTAGCCAGCCTCGCGGAAGCGATTGAGCGCGTCGACGATCGCCTTCTCCTGGGAGGCGATGGCGCTCTCCGTTACCTCGATGTGAAGGATGTGCCGGGGGATGTCGTACTTCCTCACGAGCGACTCGACCTCGCCAAAGATGTCACGGCACAGGAAGTCGACCCGAGACAGGTTAACGGAGATGGGTATCTCGGTCATGCCCCTTCGGCTTCGCTCCGAGGTGCGCTCGACGACCTGCTTGATGACGCAGAGGTCGAGCTTCCAGATCTGGCGCGACTCCTCGAGGGGGCCCACGAAGACCGCAGGCGAGAGGAGCCCCCTTGTGGGGTCGTCCCATCGAGCGAGGGCTTCCATGCCACAGAGGTTGCCCGTGCTCGAACGAATGATCGGCTGGTAGTAGACGCGAATCCAGCCGTTGCGGATTGCCTCGTCGATGTTGGAGATGACGTACACCGTATTCTCCAGACGCCTCCCCATCTCCTCGTCATAGACGGAGAAGCTGGTTCCCGGATGCTTCCTGCAGTCGTCGCAGGCAGCCTTCGCGCGGTTGCAAATCGTCTCCGGGCTCGATTCGTGATCGCTCCAGATGCTTGCACCCATCCTGATGCCAACACCCTTCGGCGCAATCTCCTGAAACAGCTCTCGGACCGAGACAACCTTGGCCCTCATGTTGGCCGAATGGATCAGGACGGCAAAGTGGTCGACGTCAAACCGCGATATCGCATTGACCGGAAACATCGCCCTAAGCTGGTCCCCCACGGACTTGAGAAACGCGTCCCCTGCCGATATTCCCTTGCGCATGTTGATGGAGCGGAAGTTCACCACGTCTATGTAGAGGACCGCAAGCTCCGACTCGTCCCGATCCGGGTTGAACTTCCTCCTCCATCTCTGCATGACCTGAAAGAAGGAGTTCATGGGCATCAGCCCGGTGATGGGGTCAAGCGTTTCGACCCGATCGAGGTCTCCCAGAAGGCCCCGACCGACCGTAAGGTCGACGACTATGGGGTCTCCGTCCGTGGTCCTCCATGCGACGGATCGGACGCGAATTAGCTGCCAGCGATCGTCTCCCTGGCTGATATGGCATTCGTATGTGACTGACGTGCCGGGGGTATCCAGCACTCGCTGCTCGTTGCCCTTAACGAGCTCCATGTCATCCGGGCTGAGGAAGTTCCAGAAGTTCCCGTCGCACGAGTCGATGAGGTCTGCCGTCGATGCCTTCCCGAACATATCCAGGCACCTCTGGTTCGCGAAGACCAACGCTCGCCCGCCGCCCTTCAACGTATACGCGAGCACCGGCATCGGAATGGTGTTGAGAATGTCAAAGAGCGTCTGCGGGGAACGCTCCTCAGAGACAATCTTCGATGCCATGGCAATCCCTTCGCGACTGAGCACGCATGCGTTTCAGAACCCGACCAACGCTCTTGTCCTGGGTCAGTTTACGGAGGGGGCGTCAGGGGTCAATCTTGTACTATTCCCAAGCCGACGGATTTGCAACCAGCTCGCTAGCGCCATCGGGCAACCCTTTCAACCCTTTCGGCACGCTGAAAGCAGGAACCCGGCGGGGGTGGCCTGCAGGCAGAATTGCCTGGCCCCTCTCCCCCGGCACTGCCCATACGAGAATAGGCGAGAGGGTCAGCGCTCCCCGAGCAGCCGACGGTATGCCTCCGGGCCCTCGGTCATCGCCGCCGCCCGCTGCAGCCCCAGGTGCCTCTGCAGCTCGTCCCGAGAGGAGTGCAGCCCCCGCAGCAGGGCGATCAGTCCGTCTGCGTCGTCGAACACGTGCTCCGGACTCACGTAGCGCGGGCGGTGCAGCGTATTGGAGAAGCCCAGGATCAGCTGGTTGTTGAGGAACGCCCGCTTGACGGACGAGACGATCTCGCTCCCGCGGTTGATGTCGAGATACCAGTCGCACTCCTGGAGCAGCCGGGCAAGGATGGCCTTGGAGGCCACGGGATAGAGGCGCGCGTTGGGCTCTGACCCAAAGGCCATCAGCTTGCCGGACATCTCCGTGACGGCGGCGATGTGGAAGCGCATGTTGGGCAGCGCCCTCACGATCTGGCCGAGCGCCTCGATCTGGTCGGAGTTGGTGCAGATCAGGACGTCGTCGCCGGCTGCGTTGGCCCGCTCGAAGCCATACGCAAAGCCAAAGGGGCGGACGTAGTCGGCCGACGCCCCCAGCGAGAGGAGTGCCTGGCAGCTCTTCCCGTCCTGCACCAGGATTTGCCTGGTATGGGAGTTCCCGCGCAGGATCATCTGCATGTTCCCGGGGATGTCGCTGCGGGGACCCTCCTGCCAGAACAGCACGTTGCCGGCGGGATGCATGGCAAGGCGCTGGCTCACGAAGAGCGGGTACGAGAGCGAGTTGTAGAAGATCCGCTGGCCCTCCAGCCCAAGCTCCCGCAAAACGGCCACCGCGAGCTCCGTCCTGTTGCGGTAGCGGCGGGTGACCCCGTTGCGCGAGACGATCAGGTCGCCGGTCACGTAGTTCTCCACGATGCGCTCGCGGCCCCGGTCGTCAAACCAGGAGCAGCAGAACCGCTCCCCGCGCTCGTTGAACGTGGTCCTGGCATAGAGCTGGCCCTGGAGGTCGTAGTGGTCCGTGAAGCGCACCGTGCCCGCCTCGTCCAGCCAGTCCACGTCGCTGACGATGCGGCTCGCCTCCGTGCGCGCGTAGAAGATCCTGCCCCGCAGGTGGTTGCGGTCGAAGACCTTGCCCGAGACCCCGTCGGCGGTGATCTCCCAGTAGTCGGGGAGCTCGATCTGGTTGAAGTGGCGGCCCGTCCCGGGCGTCCAGCCCGCATGGGCAAGGCGGTAGTCCCGCCCCTGGGCCGCGTCCCTCTCCCCCGCCTCGCGCACGGCGCCCGGAAACGCGCTCCTCACGGAGTCGTCCGCGGCAAGCCGGTACAGGGAGGTCATGCCCTCCGGCAGGCAGGCGTCCTCGGAGAGCACGATCGTGGGCCCCGAGAAGCCCGCCCGCCAAAAGGAGTCGGCGAGCATCCCCGCCATCTCGTCGTAGTGGTCAAGCAGGAGGACGCCCTCCCCGCTCACCTTGTCCCAATCACGCCGTTCCATCGCTCAGCCACACGCTCCGTAAGGTAGTCTTCCGCAATCTGGTAGGACCGGCGCTCGAAGGCAGCGTGGTCGTCGTGCAGGAAGTAGCGCACCACGCAGTCAGCCAGCGCCCGCACCCGCTCCCCCTCGGTCATGGCCTCCCAGACCGGGACCAGGTACCCGTTTTCCCCGTCGTCGATGAAGGTCGGGTTGCCGTAGGGCACGTCGAAGCCGATCATGGCGAGCCCGCTGCCCACCGCCTCCATCAGGCTCAGGCCAAAGCCCTCGCTCGTGGAGCCGGACAGGTACAGCTCGTAGTTGGGGTACACCTGAGCCATGTCCATCTGCCCCAGAAGGCGCACGTACTGGCCCGCGCCGCGCTCCCGCACCAGCGCCTGGAGGCGGCCGAGCTCTGACCCCTCGCCACAGATGTCCAGCGTCAGGCCCGGGACCCGCTCCCTCGCCAGCACGATGGCCTCGATCACCCAGTCCAGGTGCTTCTCCGATGCCAGGCGGGACGCCGTGACGACCGAGAACGGCCTGCGCGGCTTGGAGGGCCTGGTCAGGTGGTCAAGGCTCCCCACGGGAATCACGACGATCCGAGGTGCCTCGCCCACGTAGCGACGAAACTGCTCGGCCATGAGGTCCGCCTGCGCCTGTGTCGAGGTCACGAAGAAGTCGATGTGGCGGTACATGTCGAAGGGGTACTCGTAGTAGTTGTTCCACAGGACGTGCCTGTTGTCGGTCCCGGACACGCTGTAGTGGTCCGCGTGGACCACGACGCCGACCCTCGCATCGCCCACGTTCTGCAGGATCGCCTGCCCTATGCCGGTCGTGCGGTCGATGATCACGGTGTCGCTCGCGGAGAGGTTCAGGCTGCGCACGAGGTGGCCCACCAGGTCCTCCTTGGAGAAGAGCACCTGGTCGGCAAAGCGGAACGTCGACCCGTTGGCAGAGGGCATCTCCTCGTAGGCCACGGAGCCGTCCTCGTTGAAGAAGCGCCTGAGGTACAGGTGCGCCCGTCCGTCGAGCGGTGCGTAGTACTCCGAGTAGATGCGCCCGTAGGTAAAGTAGTCCTTGCGGATCAGCCTGCCACCCGACACGTACTCCACGCGATGGAGGAGGTCGTGCCTCTCGTCCGTGAAGTACAGCGTGCAGTAGTCCCCCTGCCCCGCAAACTGCAGCCTGCCGACCTTCCCGTCACGGGTGACCACGAAGTCCTGGTCGCCGATCGTGTCCTGGAACTGCGCCAGGGTGTAGGTGACCGGCGAGACGCGGAAGTCCGTGAAGTGGGTGTAGAGCCAGTCCACCTCGTCGTCCTCGAAGCCGATCGCCCGGGTGAAGTGCTCTATGTTCTCCTGTGGGAACATGTCGGTGAACACGAACCGGGCAGGTTCCCCGAGCGCGCGGAACATGCGGGCGCGGTACAGTTGGGCGTACTCGACGCCACTCGACGCCCACCCGATCCCGAGGTTGAAGTTGTAGACCATCGTCGCCCCTCTTACGGAAACAGAATCTTCCGCTTGCCGTCCCGCCCCGTCTGGAACTCCGCCAGGAAGAAGTTGCGGGCGATGCTCTCCATCATCATCCGTTGCATGTCCTGGAAGGAGCGGTACGCCTCACGACTGTACTCGAAGATGGGGTTGCGCTGCGCGGTGCCCCGGGAGACGATGGCGTACTGGAGCTGCTGCAGGTAGTCGACCTCCTCGACCCAGCCCTCGTCGAGTGCCTTCAGCATGCAGGCGCGCGTGTAGTCCTGCAGGTCCTCGGACGAGGCGAACGTGGCGACCTTGGCGGCGTAGAGCCTCTTGGCATAGGCATCCATCCTGCCCAGCAGCGTACGGGCGTCCGGGGCGTCCCGGAGCATGGAGAGTTCGCCTTCGTCCAGCTCGTAGGACAGGTTGTCCAGCACGTAGCGGTTGAGCTCGGCCTGCGTGAGCCTGGGGTGCCCCTCCACGAAGCGGCCCAGGTTCTGGCGAACGACCGAGAGCACCTGTTCCTCCGGCACCGCCTCGCCGTCCAGCAGCCTGTTCCGCGCGCCGTACAGGATCTCGCGCTGCCGGCGCAGGATTCGGTCGTAGCGAACCGCCTGCTCACGGGACGATACGCTCTGCTCGCCTATGGTCCTCTGGGCGCGGTCGATCACGCCCCGGAGCCTCCGGCGCGAGACCGTTCGGTCGGCGTCCAGGATCTGCGAGACCCTCTCGGGGTACATCTGGGTCACGACCTCATCCTCCAGGGAGACGAAGAACTGGCTCGACCCCGGGTCGCCCTGCCTGCCTGCGCGGCCCCGCGCCTGGCGCTCGAGGCGCGTGTTCTGCATGCGGCCCAGGCCGATCACGGCAAGTCCTCCCAGCTCGCGGACGCCCTCGCCCAGCTTGATGTCGGTCCCGCGCCCCGCCATGCCGGTGGAGACCGTCACGGCGTTCTTCTGGCCCGCCGCCGCGATGATCTCTGCCTCCCAGTAGGCGTTGTTCGCGTTCAGCACGCTGTGGGGCACGTGCTTCTCGACCAGCATCCTTGAGAAGATCTGCGTGTCCTGGATTGTAGCCGTGACCACCAGGACGGGACGGCCGCTCGCGTGGCAGCGAAGCGCCTCCTTGAGGGCGGCCTCGTACTGATCCTCCGCGGTCTGGAAGTAGCGGTCCTCCCTGTCCACCCTCTGGACCCTGCGGTGCGTCGGGACCACCACCACGCGCTTGTGGTACACGTGCAGCAGCTCGCGCCTGGCGTCCGAGAACGTGCCACTCATGCCGCACATCGTGGGGAACATGAGGAACAGGTTCTGGTAGGTGATGGATGCCACGGAGCGCTGCTCCTGCGAGATCTCCAGGTGCTCCTTCTGCTCCAGCGCCTGGTGCACACCCCCGCGCAGCTTCATGCCCGGGAGGCTCCTGCCCGTGCTGTTGTCCAGGAGGACGACCTCGCCCTTGTCGGACACCATGTAGTCCTTCTGCGGCTTGAACAGCACCCTCGCGCGCAGGGCCAGTTGGATGTGCCGGTTGAGATCGAAGCTCTCGCGTGCAAACAGGTTGTTGATGCCAAAGAAGCGCTCCGCGTAGCTCACGCCCGCGTCGGTCAGCCAGACAGCCTTGTCCTCAACCTCGTAGTCGCGGTCCTCCCTGAGCGTCGAGGCGAAGAAGTCGGCAGTCGCGTAGAGGTCGGACTGCACGCGCGGGGAGCCCGAGATGACCAGGGGCATCTGCGCGCTGTCCAGCAGTACCGAGTCCGCCTCGTCGATCAGGATGAAGTCGAAGTCCCTGAGGAAGCGGTCCTCCGCCCGCTTGACGAGGTTGTTCAGCAGGTAGTCGAACGCCAGCACCCCATGGGTGGTGTAGAGGATGTCCGCCGCGTAGTTCTCGCGCTTCTCATCGTTGGTGAGGGTGTGGTCGGGCGTCTGCGAGACGCCCGCTCGCTCCGTCAGCCCCATGAACGCGAACACCGGGCGCATGTGATCCGCGTCACGGTAGGCCAGGTACTCGTTTGCCGTGACCAGGATCGTGCTCCGGCCCGTGAGGGCATGGAGGTAGAGGGGCATGGTCGCCGTGAGGGTCTTGCCCTCCCCGGTGCTCATCTCCGCGAGGCAGCCCGCCTGCAGGGCCGCCGCGCCGTAGATCTGCTCGTCGTACGGATAGGTGCCCAGCACCCTGCGGTCCGCCTCGGCGATTGCCGCGTATGCCTCGGGCATGATCGCGTCGAGCGACCTGCCCCTCGCGAGCTCGCGCCTGAGCCTGGGGGTCTCGGCACGCAGCTCGTCGTCAGAGAGCCCGCGCACCCGCTCCGCGTTTGACCTCACGGCGGCTACGGCCCTCCTGAACCTTCTCTCCGTCATTCTGGGTCCCTCTCGGTGATCGTGAAGGAGTGGAAGCGAAACGAGTGCGCCCCGGCACAGATCAGCTGCGCCTCGTAGCTGTAGGTCTTGAGCGGGCACCTCAGGTCCATCTCCGGCTGGTCCATGACCAGGCTCCCGGCCTCGTCACCGTTCTTGCCGTGGAACACGAAGCGCAGGAAGATGCCCTGCGGCACGTCGCTGTCGATGTCAAAGGACACGTGATAGCGACCCTCGCCGTCGATGATCGGCAGGGACGGCTCGACCCTCCTCTCCTGGAAGTTGACCATGGAGTACCAGGACTTGATCACCGTCCCCGCGGGCATCAGGGCGTTGCGAAACTCCACGTCGTCACGCGCGTGGAACTCCAGCTCCGACCCGTACAGGTAGACGCCGCTGGCATGCTCGTCCCAATAGACGGTCCAGTTCCTATCTTGCTCCGGCATCGCGCCCCCTGCCCCTTCCGTACTCCTGGCACAGCACGCGGCGGTACTGGGCCACGAACCAGCCCACGATGCCCCGCGTGTCGTCGTTGTGGCGGCCATGGAGGCCCTTCCCTATCACCTTGGCCCCGTTCCCGCTCACGTGCGACAGCAGCTGCTGGTAGGCGTCGTGGTCGTAGTCGTCCTCGATCATGTATGCGGCGTAGATGGTGCGTCCGGACCAGTCCGTTTGGTCAAAGCGGTCCCAGAACCTGCTGTTCAGCCGATCGACGGCGGACTCGCCCAGGCTGCCGCACTCCTTCCAGAGCAGGTCGAGCGAGGTCGGGAACACGCCCGGCCGCTGCAGCCGCTCGTTCTTGGCGACGTTGCCCAGGCTCAGGAGTGGCTTTCCCACGATCACGTCGCCGGAACGGACCATGGTGCCGTAGTACAGCGCGCCGAAGGTCCCCATCGAGAGGCCGGAGAGGACCGTCTGTCCCTCCGTGAACCCAAGCTCCCCCAGGGCCTCCCCTATCGCCCTGCAGACCAGGCCCTCGTACTCCTCGCTACCCAGGTAGAAGGCTCCGCCCTCCAGCCTCGCGTCGCTCACCAGCAGGAACGGGCAGCCCATCCGCCGCATCATGTGGTAGCCCTCAAAGCCCTCCATGGTCTTGTAGCCGGAGAAGTACACGCACAGGGGCGGCCTCAGGTCGCCCGGGTCAAAGTAGGTGAACAGCTCCTCCCGGTCGGAGGTGACCCAGCGTCGCCCGCCCGGCACGAAGGCGCCCACCCCACGGCGCGAGTGGCGGTCGTGGAGGGCCCGGATCCTGAGCGTCCCCTGGCCCCGTGCATTGAGCGTCACGAAGACGGGACCCGGGAGCTTGTCGTTGTCGATGGTCACCGGCTGCCGAAGGTCCTCCTCCGAGAACCTCCAGACGTTCTGAATCACCGAGACGCTGCCACGGGGAAACTGCACCACCTGCAGCTCAATCTGCACGTCGCCGTCCTTCTCGTACTCAAGCCAGAGGTCGATCGCCTGCCCCTGCTCCACCGGGACGTTACCGCGCCAGAAGGCAAGCTGCTGCATGGACTCGCCGAACGAGCCCTGCAGGACCGCCTCGGTGTAGCCGTTCCAGCGCACGCTGCCATGGAAGTTGGGAGAAATCGCCATCGCATGAGGGTCGTACTTCTCGCCATAGGGCCTTGAGAAGTAGTTCCTCAGGTCGTCCCGGAGAAACCGCGGGACGTCCGCCTCCGCATACCGCCTTCCCATGCGACTGCGCATCAGGCGTGCCATCCGTGCGTCCAGGGAGATGTCATCGGACACGAACAGGCAGTATGCACGAACGTGGCGGGCGAGATACGCCACCTCCTGCGCCGCGAGGGCGCGTGCCACGAACGCGATGTCATACTCGGGGTCGTCGTCCTCGAGGGCGGGCTCGAAGCACCACTCCACGTCCTCCCCCAGCTCCACCAGCCCGGAGTAGTCGCTACCCCCGAGCTGCAGCGCCCGAATGCTGACCAATCCGGATCACCTCCTTCCAAGCCTTCACGAGCTCCGCGGAGGTGAACCTTCCGCCCAGCTCGTACGACGCGATCTGCGCCTCGTTGAAATTCTCCACGCTGCCAAGGTAGAAGTCCACGACATCGGCAAGCTGCGAGACGTCCCCTATGACCCTGCCATTCTTCCCGTCCTCGAGGTATTCCGTCCCGCACATGGCTATCTGCGGGATTCCCGTGCTCATGGCCGAGATCTGCAGGAACTGGTCGGGCAGGGGCGAGAGGTCCACGACCACGCGCTGTTCGCGGATCGTGCGGCTCACGTGCAGCTCGTCCACGCACTGGCTCACGGAGAAGACCACCGGGGTGGCGTCCCCCTCCGGCAGCTGGTTCTCGGACACCCCCTGACCGTCGCTCGCCATCTCCGGGTCCAAGCCGGCCCTCTGGAGGGCGCCCTGGGCCTGCCTGAGCAGGGCAATCCTCTGGTCGTAGTGCGCCGAGCGCGTGAAGAGGCACACCCGGGCCAGGTGGTTCCTCGTGATGACGTAGTTGGCAAGCGAGACGATCGTGGCGTCAAACAGCTCCGGTGACAGCGAGTCGACGGCGACCAGGACGTTCTGAACGTGCAGGTGCAGGCTGACGCCAAACTCCACCCTGGCCTCGTAGGGGGTGATCACGCGCACCGGGACGGTGCTTGACCCCATGAGCTCGCACACGTCGAAGGCGGTTGCCTCCTTGTCGGCCACCACGCACGCCGCCGACGAGAGCAGCCTCCTCCCCGCAGGCGTGAGGCCCCTCTCCCCCATGCGACGACCAAAGAACGAGAGGACCTTGGGACGCCCGGCGAGGGCATGGTCCAGGACCTCGGAGTGCCGTGGGTCCATGGCGATGGTGAACACGTCGTCGCCCGACGTGTCCCTCAGGAAGTCGGCAAACACCTCCTCGATCACGTCGTCCAGGCGGTCGTAGCGCTGCCTCTGGTACGGGACCCGCTTGGCTGAATCTCCGCTCCCGTGCATGAACCACGCGCTGGCGGGGTTGATGACCACGTGCCCGTCCGTCAGGAACTGCGCAAGCTTCCAGGTGCCCCCCTCGTCGAAGAACCGCCTTCGAACGGGGGCTCCATCCTTGTAGGACACCTGGCACGAGACGAAGCCGCGGTCGTCGTAGAGGTTGGTGCAGACGCGCTGCCCACCCTGGAACATGTCCACCAGGAACATGTTTCCGTCCTCGGCAAACTCCACCTGCGCGAACTTCTCGCCCCCTCTCATCGCCAGCACGGCAAAGGGAGAGTAGACAAACTCCACGTCGTCTGGCCAGGCGAGGTCGTGGAACGAGAACGTGCGCATGGAGCGGGAGGAGATTCCCTGCATCGCGTCGAAGCACGACCAGTAAGGCGCGTGGTACACGCCCTGGCGGTGGAGGAAGTGGCGGAAGTTGGGAGAGAAGCCCAGGAGCACGATCTGGAACGGGGCCACGTGGCGGCGGAAGAACAACTGAACCTGCTTCACGGTGTCGTCAAACTCCGTCACGGTCCTGGCGCGATACCAGGCCTGCTCGTTCTCCATCCACTCACCCTGCTTATACCAGGCAGGAACAAAGTACTGCACGCTGCGTCACCCCCCTACATGAAGAACCGATACGCGTCGTACCGGTAGTACGAGGCGATCTCCTGGCCAAGGCTGCAGACGATGCTGGTGACGATCATCATCGACGTGGGGTCCATGGCGAGCGCCGCCGGAATCATCTCCTGCATCGACAGCACGAGCGAGGCGGCCATGCAGGACGCCTGCAGCACGCCGCTGATCAGGCTCCACCGAAGCACGGTGCTCGTCAGGAACCGCTTGGTCTGCTCGCCCGCGTACATCCCGACGATGCTGTCGCCGTTGCGCTGCATCTGGTGTGCCGTCTCCCGCGGATTGAGCATCAGGAAAGAGAACAGCACGGCGAGGGCGACTATCAGGACAAGGTACACCGCCACGCCCAGGGGCCTGGTCAGGACCATGTTGTCGCTGATGGAAACAAGCATCGCGTTCTCGGGATACAGGCCCGCAAGCATGTGGACGAGGTAGTACGGCAGGAGAAACGCGGACGACGCAAACATGACCGGCATGATGCCCATGGGGGCGCGCTTGTAGGCAAGGTAGTTCTGGTCGGCATGCACGTTATGGATCGAGACCCTCTGCAGGGGGACCTTGATCATCGAGTTCTCCATGTAGGCGGTGGCAGCAATCGCCACCATGCACAGGAGGGCGATCGCTGGGAACTCGAAGAAGTGGTTGGCGCTCATGTTCTGGGCGAGCGAGAGCACGATGTTCAGGAGGATGATCGGCATCGAGGCACCGACCCCATGCCGCTCGT
This sequence comes from uncultured bacterium, assembly GCA_905214865.1. Lineage (GTDB taxonomy): Bacteria > Actinomycetota > Coriobacteriia > Coriobacteriales > Atopobiaceae > Olsenella_H. The sequence continues at coordinate 14,300 of CAJMNO010000036.1, forward strand.
TCTCGAGGCACATGAGGCTTGTCAGCATCGCGCCGCCAAACATCTCAAGGATCACGATCGACCTAACCAGCCAGAGCGGACCCGCGTCCGGGCGATACGAGAGCCCATACGACTGCACGACCGCCATCACAACGCTGAAGACGACGGAGACCCAGCGCATCCAGCGGTCACTCTGGATCTTCGAGATCTTGGCCCTCGAGGTCGAGTTGCGGAACGCGAAGATAATCTGGACGAGGAGCGACGCGTTGAGGTAGGGGGCGATTCCCAGGGCCATCACCGTCATCCGATACCTGTCGCCGCTGACCAGCGTGGAGAGGAAGTACTGTGCTCCGCTGCCGCCGCCCGTCTCGTCCGCAGCCACGCCGTACAGAAGGATGCTCCGGCAGAGCATGTAGGCAGCCACCACGAGGGCCGTGAACAGGAGCCGGTTCCGCAGCTCGTGTGTTTGCCGCATGTCCATTAGAAACGAATCCTTCCCGTGCACCGTCATCCCCTCCGACTGCATAGAAGCCCACTGTGGCCACCCGCCCCGCTTCCAACGCGAGGCAGGTGGCCAGACCTCTCAACCCATGTCGCTAGTGCCTAATCTGCAGGGACACCGCCTCGTTCAGCTCGTCCAGCTCCGAGGTCGCAAGCGCTGCATTAGCGGCGCTCCTCGAGGCACTGGTTCCGCTGGCACCCGCCGCGGGTGTGCTCGTGGCGGTGTTGCTGGAACTCTCGCTAAAGGCGTCCTCCGCCGACATCCTGATGCTGTTCGAGACGCTGTTGCTGTTCTCGGACTCGGACTCCGACGCAGCGGTGGAGGCAGACGCAGACTTGCTCTCGCTCGCTGCGGCACTGGCGCTGTCGCTCGAGCTGCCCCTCTGACTCCTGCTCTGCGAGGCAGACTCGTCCTCTTCGCCGGAGGTCGAGAGGCTTGTGCTGCCAAGGTCGCTTGCGCTCGTCTCCACCGACTCGGACGTCACGAGGCTAGTGACGGTACCCGTACCAGTCGTCCCGACGGCGACTGCCGCCGTGACGCTGGCGGAGACGGGTGTGGGGGCTGCAGGACGTGCCGTCGCGGTCGTGGTCGTCGCGGTGGGAGTCGTCAAGCTGGCGGACAGGCTGGCGGAAACGGACTCCGACGAGCTTGCGGAGGCACTCAGGGATCCGGAGGCAGACGAGCTTGCGGAGGCACTGCCCGACTCTGAGGTGGAGACGGACGTGCTTGCGGACTCGGACCCCGAGCCACTGGTGCTGCCCGACTCGCTCTCGGAGCCGGACTGAGAGCTCGAGGCGCTTACACTCCCGGACTCCGAGACGCTCGCGGACTCGGAGCTGGAGGCACTGCCGCTGTTGGACTCGGAGGTGCTCCCAGACTCGGATGCCGAACCGCTCTCGCTTGTGCTGGCACTGCCAGACTCCGACGTACTCTCGGAGGCGCTGACGCTCTCGCTCTCCGACTCGCTGGTCGACTCGGACTCGCTCTCGGACTCGGAGACAGACGTGGACTCGGACTCCGACTCGGAATCGGACTCGGAGGTGCTCTCCGACTCGGACTCGGACTCGCTCTCGCTGGTCGACTCGGACTCGGAGGTGGACCCGCTCTCGGACTCGATGACCGAGGTGGACTCGGACTCCGAGCTGCTCTCGGACTC
>CAJMNO010000037.1 GCA_905214865.1 uncultured bacterium
GCTCTGTCAGCTGCACTTACCCTGCCGAAGCTGCACTAGCTTTGGCAATCAACCAGCTTGTTCCTCGCGTGGCAGAAATCGCAGGTGAGAGGCACCGCCCACCTGGTTGCCATCCATCCCGGAGGCATGGCGCGCGCCTCGACTGCGGTATGCTAGGCAGGGCGCCCGCATCCCGGCGCCCGGGACCGCAAGGCCGTACGCGGCACATTCGTCAGGAGAACCATGTTCCTCAACATCCTCACCCTGCTGTTCCTCGCCCTGGTCGTGATGGGCTTCGCGCGCGTGATCAGGTACTTCATCACCTGGCTGGGAAGGGGCAAGGACCTCAGGACCGCCGTGGACCACAAGCGCGTGAGCGAGGAGACCGCCCTGGCCTACCTCGAGGAGGGCCGCCACCTCACGCGCGACCAGCGCGCCGAGGTCATGCGCGCCCAGCTCCAGGATCGCGAGGAGTTTCTCGACCACCTCCACATCACCTGGTACCAGGTGGTCATCCTGTTCGTGTTTGGCTCCATGGCGGGCCTGCTGCTCGAGGAGCTGTGGATGTTTGTCTCGGCGGGGCTCACCCAGAGCCGCGTGGGGCTGGTGTGGGGTCCCTTCTCGCCCCTGTACGGGTTTGGTACGGTGTTCCTCACGCTCATCGCGTTCCAGATGAGGAAGCGCGGCGCCAAGGGCTGGCAGGTGTTCTTGGTCTCGGCGCTGGTGGGGGGCTGCCTGGAGCAGTTCACCGGCTGGGCCATGGAGACCCTGTTCCAGGCGCAGTCGTGGACCTACCTGTACCTGCCCGACCACATCACGCAGTGGATCGCATGGCGCTTCCTGGTGATGTGGGGCGTGCTGGGGCTGGTGTGGACCAAGATGATCATGCCCGAGCTGCTGTACCGCATCGGCGAGCCCACCACCAAGCGCCAGGTCACGTTCGTGGTCATCCTGGCCGCCTACCTCGCGCTCGACATCTTCATGACCCTGGCGTGCTTCCAGCGCCGCACCGAGCGCGACGCGGGCATCCCCGCGTCCAACGACTTCGAGCGCTGGATAGACGACCACTACACCGACGAGTTCATGAGCCAGCGGTTCCAGAACCTCGTGATCGGGCAGGACCTGTGATGCCGGGTGCCCCCACCCCCGGGGACGGCGAGGAGGCGTCGCGCGAGGTCTACCTGGACTACGCGGCGGCGACGCCCATGGATCCCGGCGCGGTGCGCGCCATGGAGCCGTTCCTCTCGCATGAGTTCTACAACCCCTCCTCCCCCTACGCCCCCGCGCGTCGCGCCCATGCGGCGCTGGAGGACGCCCGCGCCTCCCTCGCCCGCGTGATGGGTGCGCGTCCGGCGTCGATCACGCTCACCGCGGGGGCCACCGAGGCCAACAACCTCGCCTTCGCGTGCGTGGACGGCGAGGTCGTGACCGATGCGGCGGAGCACGAGAGCGTCCTCGCCGTGGCGCAGTCGCGCGGCGGGCGCATCGTGGGCGTGGGCCCCGACGGACTTGTTGACCCCGACGAGGTCGCCCGGGCGGTCACGCCCCAGACGGAGCTGGTCTCGGTGGAGGCGGCAAACGGCGAGGTGGGCGCCATCCAGCCCGTCCGGCGCGTCGCGGCGGTCGTGGCTGAGGAGCGTGGGCGCCGGCTGAGGGCGGGGGAGAGCCGCCCGATCCTGCTTCACGTTGACGCCTCGCAGGCGGCCGGGTACGTCTCGGTCGCGGTGTCGTCCCTGGGGGCCGACCTGGTCACGCTCAGCGCCGCCAAGGTGTACGGGCCCAAGCAGGTGGGGCTGCTGTGGTCGTCCGACCGCGTGCTGCTCCGTCCCCTCGTGCTGGGCGGAGGCCAGGAGGGCGGCGTGCGCTCCGGCACCGAGAACGTGGCAGGCGCCGTCGCCTTTGCCCACGCGCTGGAGCTGGCGGAGCGGATGCGCCCGCAGGAGGTCCGGAGGCTGGCCGTCCTGCGCGACGACCTGGAGGGCAGGGTCAGGCGAGAGTTCCCGTGGTGCGTGGTGAGCGGCCCCCGCCAGGGCAGGCTGCGCCTTCCCGGGCTGCTGCACGTCTCGTTCCCCCGGCTCGACGCGCGCAGGCTCGTGATCATGCTGGAGCGCCGCGGGGTGTACGTGGGCACGGGCTCGGCGTGCGCGGCGAGCAGGATGAGAAGCTCGCACGTGCTCGCCGCGATGGGCGTGCCGGACGTGGTGGCCCAGGGGAGCCTGCGCATCACGCTGGGGAGGCAGACCGGTGCGGAGGACGTGGCATACGCCTCCCGGCAGATCACGGCCTGCGTGCGCGGCGAGATGGCGCGCCTCTCGCTTACGGACGACGACATGCGGCAGGCCGCGGGAGGCGGTGCGTGATGGGCGAGAGGGTCTTCGTGGGCCTGAGCGGAGGGGTCGACTCGGCGCTTGCGGCGGCGCTGCTGGTCGAGCGCGGCTACGACGTCACGGCCGTGTACATGCGCAACTGGTCGCGCGACCTCCCGGGGTTCAAGTGCGCCTGGGCGGACGACCTGGCCGATGCGGAGCGCGTGGCCGTGACGCTGGGCATCGACTTGGAGGTGTGGGACTGCGAGCGCGAGTACAAGGAGACGGTCGTCGACTACCTGGTTGACGCCTACGCCCATGGCCTCACGCCCAACCCCGACGTCATGTGCAACCAGACGGTGAAGTTTGGCACGTTTGCCGAGCGCGCCTTCGCCCGTGGGGCAGACTACGTGGCGACGGGGCACTACGCCCGCGTGCGACACGGTGAGGGTGGCCGCCTCGCGCGGCTTCTGCGCTCGTGCGACGAGCACAAGGACCAGACGTACTTCCTCTGGCGCGTGCCCGCCGGCGTGCTGGAGCGGACGCTCTTCCCCATTGGCGACTACCCCAGCAAGGCACAGGTGCGTCAGGCGTGCGCCGAGCGCGGCCTGGGGGTGGAGCGCAAGCCCGACTCGGACGGCATCTGCTTTGTGGGCGAGGTGGGCATCCGCACCTTCCTGCTCGACACGCTGGAGAGGCGCCCGGGCGACGTGGTGGAGTGGGAGACGGGCCGGGTGCTGGGGCACCACGACGGCGCCTTCCTCTTCACCGTGGGGCAGCGGCGCGGGCTCGACCTGGGCGGTGGCCCCGCCCGCTACGTGGTGCGCACGGACGTGGGGGAGAACGTGGTCTACGTCACGGCGGACCGCTCGTGCCCCGCGCTGTGGACCGGCTCCCTCGTGCTCGACGACTGCCGCTGGGTGGCGGGGGAGGCGCCCGGCGCCTGCGAGCCCGTGGTGCGCATGCGGCACACGGGGGCGCTGGTGCCCGCGTTGCTCGAGCCGGCGCGCGACGGGAGGTCGGCCACGGTGCGCTTCTCCCAGCCGGTGCGCACGGTCGCGCCCGGACAGAGCGTGGTCGCCTACGACGGCGAGGTGTGCCTGGGCGGCGGGATCGTCTCGCCCCGCTCGTACGAGTCGGTGCGGTCCCCGTTCGAGGCCGTGGCGCAGGGGTAGGGGGCGGGCGAGACGGGCGCGGGGCGCGGGCCCGTTGCCCGGGATGCCGGCGGGATGTGCCTGGGCCCCGTGGCAGGCGCTACTCTCCCTCGCCCTCCTGGACCTCCGCGACCTTGGCGCGATACGCGGCGGCGATGACGGCGACGCATCCCTCGCGGCCAAAGCGCGAGCGGTTGAGCACCAGGTCCTTGCCGTCGTGCATCTCGCACTTGCCGGCGGAGTAGCGATGGCAGTACAGCTCGCGCCCCTTCTGCATGCGGCGCACGAGCTTCTTGGCCTCCTTGCGGGTCATGCCGCGCTTGGTGCGCACGGTCTCGATGCGGTCCTCCTCGGGGGCGGTCACCAGCACCGCGATGCGGTTGGGGTTGTCGCGCAGGATGTAGTCGGAGAGCCGCCCCACGATGATGCAGGGGCCCACCGAGGCGAGGTCGCGCACCACGCTCGACACGCGCTGGAACAGCTTGTCTGCGGTGGAGCGGGCGTCGATGCGGTCGGGGAGAAACGCGCTCATCTCGGCCGTGAGGCGGGCGTCGTAGGCCGCCACCTCGTCCACGGGGGCGCCGGCGCGCGCGGACGCCCGCACCAGGACCTCGTTGTCGTAGAACGGCAGGTCAAGCTCCTGCGAGAGCATCTTGCCGATCTCGTGGCCCTCGGCGCCGAAGTCGCGCTCGATGGTGATGACCACGGGGTTGAGCGCGGGCGTGGTGGGCTCGCCGCCGTCGGGTGCGGCCTCCTGCCGCCGGGCGTCGCTGTCCTTCTCGCTCATGGGTGCCTGCCTTTCTGGCTTGGTGGGTGGGTGGCCGTTGCGCTACGCGGCGACGAGGCTGCGCTGGTAGCGGCGCACCGCGAGCGAGATGCCAAAGTTGAGGGCAAAGTACAACAGGAAGATGAAGCCGTACACCAGGAGGATCTGGTCCAGGCTCGTGGTGGTGGCCATGATGACCTTGGAGGTGTACATGAACTCCGCCACGTTGATGCCCGCCAGGTAGGACGAGTCCTTGACCACGGTGGTGCACTGGCCAAACAGCGCGGGGATGATCAGCTTGAAGGTCTGCGGCAGGATGATGAGCCGCATGGACTGGAAGAAGCCAAAGCCCTGCGACTGCGCCGCCTCGAACTGGCTCTTGGGGATGGAGTTGAGGCCGCCGCGCACGATCTCGGCCATGACCGCCGAGGTGAAGAGCGTGAACGCCAGGACCGAGATCAGCACGTCGTTGCCCTTGACCGTGAAGTACACGAAGAGGATCCACAGCAGGTTGGGTGTGCAGCGGAAGAGCTCGATGTAGGCGCTGGCGATGACGGAGAGCACGCGCAGCCTGCCCGTGCAGTACTGCTTCACCATGGCAAGCACGGTGCCCAGCGCCACGGAGAGGATGATGGAGAGGGCCGATATCTCGATGGTCTTGACGAAGCCGCCCAGCATGAAGGCGACGTTGGTGGCGGTGAAGACGCCCATTACGCCTCACCTCCCGCGGCCTGGCCGGCCTGCGCGGCGACGGCGCGACGGCGACGGCGCGGCGTGCGGGACGAGCTGCGCTCGAGGTGCTGCACCAGCAGCGCCAGCGGGAAGCAGATGAGGAAGTACAGCAGGCAGCACATGACGTAGCCCTGCAGGTAGCCGTAGGTCGAGACGAAGTTGTCGGCGTTGTACATGAGGTCGCCGCCGGCGATGAGCGCCAGCACCGAGGTGTTCTTGACCAGGTTGAGCGCCTGGTTGCAGAGCGGCGGCAGGATGATGCGGAACGTCTGGGGCAGGATCACGTAGCGGTAGGCCTGGGCGCGCGAGAAGCCCTGCGACAGCGCGGCCTCCATCTGCCCGCGGGGCACCGCCTCTATCCCCTGGCGAATGACCTCGGAGATGTAGGCGGCGTGGTACAGCCCCACGCCCAGCGTGCCCAGCGTGAACGACGCGATGCGCACGGGGTCGGGGGCGCCGGTGACGCGCTGCAGGATCAGCGGGCCGGCCGCGTACATGAAGAAGACCTGCACGGGCAGCGGCGTGTTCTGGTAGAACTCCACGTAGACGCGGTTGATCGCGTGGAGCACCTTGGAGCGCGTGGTCGAGAAGATCCCGAGCACGGTGCCCAGCACCAGCGCCAGGGCAAGGCCGGCGAGCACGACCCTGAGCGTGAAGCCAAACCCCTCCCAGAACATGTCCATGTTGGCAAGCGTCTGCTGCCAGCGCATGGGGTCGAATAGGTCCATCCGTTCCTCCTCACGCATGCCGGCGCGCGTGGGCGCGGTCGCGGCATGCCGTCGCATGGTGCGGTGCTACAGCAGGTTCCAGTCCTTGACCTCCTGGTCGAGCCAGCCGTTGGACAGGCACTCGGCCACGACCTGGTCGCAGGTGGACGAGAAGTCGCAGCCCTTCTTGGTCGCGATCCCGTACTCCTGCTTGCCAAACTTGACATCGGGCTCCAGGAGCTCGGTCGTGTCGTCCTTGTAGCCGCCCAGGATGGAGCGGTCCACCGAGAACACGTCGATGTTGCCCGAGTCCAGGGCGATCTTGAGCGTGGAGTAATCCGGGAACTGCAGGAAGGTGGGGGAGACGTCCAGTCCCTTGTCCTTCAGCATGTCCTGGATGGCCTGCTTGGTGCTGGAGCCCTGGGATACCCCGATGTACTTGCCGTCCAGGTCCCGGAGGCCCTTGAACTTGCCCTTCTTCACCAGGAGGCCGATGTAGTCGGAGCGGTACGCGCGGGTGAAGTCCCAGCTCTGCTTGCGCTCGTCCGTGATGGTGTAGGTGGCGCAGATCATGTCGAGCTGGTCGTTGTCGATGAGCGGCCCGCGGGTCTTGGGCGTGACGTCCGTGAAGGCCACCAGGTCGTCCGACTTGGCCTGCTCGTAGCTGCAGCCAAAGACCTTGGCGGCCACCTGGTAGCACAGGTCTATCTCCATGCCACGATACTTGCCGGTCGCCGGGTCAAGGTAGCCGTAGCCCGGGATGTCCTTCTTGACGCCGCAGTTGAGCGTGCCACGGTCCTTGATGGTCGCGAGCTTGGACGACTCCGAGCCGGAGGTCGAGCCCGAGCCCGTCGACCCGCACCCCGCCAGGGCTCCCGAGCCTGCCAGCCCGAGCGCGACGGCCCCTGCCGCCCTGACGAACTGCCTGCGAGAAAGGTTCATGCGATTCTCTCCCCTAGGATGGCGTCCCATGCGGGCGCCTAGTGGATGATCTTGTCGAGGAACGCCTGGACGCGGGGGTTGTCCGGGTGCGTGAAGAAGTGCTCCGGGGTGCCCGTCTCGATGATCCTGCCGTCGTCCATGAAGACGATGCGGTCCGCGACCTCGCGCGCGAAGCCCATCTCGTGCGTCACGCAGAGCATGGTGATGTTCTCGTGCGCGAGCTCGACCATCACGTCGAGGACCTCCTGGACCATCTCCGGGTCCAGGGCGCTCGTGGGCTCGTCGAACAGGATGATGGGCTGCTTGGTGCACATGGCGCGGGCGATGGCGACGCGCTGCTGCTGGCCGCCCGAGAGGTTCTGCGGGTACTCGTCGGCCTTCTGGGCCAGGCCCACGCGCTTGAGGGCGGCCATGGCGTTGGCGTTGGCCTCCTCCTTGCTCTTGTGCTGCAGCTTGATGGGGGCGATGGTGAGGTTGCCCAGCACGGTCATGTTGGGATACAGGTTGAACTGCTGAAACACCATGGACGAGTACTTGCGCGCCATCTCCAGGTGGTTCTTGCGGGTGAGCGTGGTCCCGTCGATCACGACCTCGCCGGAGCTGGGCTCCTCCAAGAAGTCGACGCAGCGGATGAGCGTGGACTTGCCGGAGCCGGAGGGACCCAGGATGACGACCTTCTCGCCCTCCTGGACCTCCAGGTTGACGTCCTTGAGCACGTGGAGGTCCCCAAAGTACTTGTTGAGGTTGCGAATCTGGATGAAGGCGGGCATCGCATGCCTTTCTCGCCGTGGGTGTGCTTGCCAGGCCCTCGCTGCGCCGATGCACCGAGTGCCCCATGGAACTAGCCATTCTTAAGGTAGGGTGTGTATGTCGTGTGTGCATCCTTAAAGTTTTTACCCGCGCGTCATACGAGGGCGGTGCTGCGCGCGTGCGGGTTGGTCGTATGGGGGCGCCTTGGCTGGCACCTCTCGTGCGTTCCGGCGGGTGACGGAGGGGGAGATTTCGCATAAAATGCGCGCATGGACCAGGATGCCCGGCAACGGGCCGGACCAAGGGAGAGCCACATGGCATGCTTCATCGTGCCCGCCGCCGAGGGCGCAGTCGTGAAGGTCATCGAGCGCAGGGTCGAGAGGGGCGGTGCCGGCGACCCCAAGGCCGTCGCGCGACGCGCGCAGCGGCTGCGCTGGCTGTCGGGCATGCTCTGGGGCGGCAGCGGACTGCTGGCGTTCGAGCACGTTTGGCATGGCGAGGTGGTCCCGTTCGCACCCTTCCTCACGGCGATGGCGACGCCGTCTGACGCCGTTGCGATGGTCCGCGAGATGGCGAGCGTCGGGGTCGGGATGGCACTTGCGGTCACGGCCGTGTGGGGCGTGATGTGCGCCGTGGCCAACGCGATCGAGCGCCGCGCCGACGAGGGCACTGCCGCAGAGGTCCAGGCGTGACGCTTGCGATGACCGTCCTCGCGGCGGTCGCGTTCACCGTCGCGTGGTACTCGGGCAGGGGAGAGGGGATGCTCCTCTCCCTCCCGTGCCTCATGTACTGGGGTGCGTCGCTCATGTGGCTCGTCGATGCCGTCGCGGAGTACCTGAGCGAGGGTATCGCGATCTTCAACCCCTCGGGCGGGCAGCTTGCGAACGATGCCTTCCTCGGGCTGTGCGTCGTGACGCTCGGCCTGGTGGTCTGGGTTGTCGCGCTGCTGGTGAGGGACCCGTGCGGTCGCGTCCGCGAGGCGATTCTCCGCCACCGCTAGGTGGGGTTCGCGGCAATGCCATGGGGGATGCCGAGCGTTCCTAGGGCTCGCACGGATCCTCGTCACCTCTCCCGCACGAGGGCTAGGATCATTCAGCATCGAGTACGGAAATCCGTGCGGGGCCTAGCGGAATTAAGCGCCCGAGCATCCAAGGGGGTGTTTGCTGGGGACGCCCGCTGAGGAATTACGACCTATGGCAATCCGAGTTCCTTTTCTGCTGAGGAAAGTCGAGTATTGGCAGTGGATGGGACCGGGATGGGCCGGGTCGGCCGCCAAAATTCGACATTCCTCAGCGGTTTCGTTGCCCGGATTGCCAACGCTCGGTTTTTCTCAGCGCCCCTGTCGTGGCGGGGCGATGCAAGGGCCCCTCCGATTGCCACAACTCAAGATTCCTCAGCAGTGCTGGGAGCCCGTCCGCAGAACGCCAGGGGAATCGAGCCCCTCCGCATGTGGATGTGGCGACGACCACGGCCACCCCCTCCCTGCCGGGTGGTTCGGGTGCACCGCTGCAGGCAGTTTTCGCATTCGGCAGGATCGTTCCCGACAACCCGTGCGTGGGACGGAGGGTACGGCATCTCCTCTCTCACGGAATTGTTTTGCAGGTCAAAGAATGGGTTGGGACGTTTTGGGGAACGCCTGGTTGGCCATGGGGTGGAACCGCCTTGTCGGTGGGCTCTGCATCTCACTCTGGGTCTCTCCGTGCCCTTTCCCGAGCTCTTTTTCTCTTCGAAGGGTGGGTATCACCTCCGAGCAAGCTCCGGCGTGTTGCTGATGCCCAGTCTCCCCGACGACGGTTGGAAGGCATCAGAACTCGAACCATGGCGACCAAAGCCCGATATGAGTGCCTCTCAGGTCCGCCTCAGGGGGGAGAGAACCTGCTCTATCAGAGTAACCGCAGGTAGAACGGGGGGAGAGGTACCCTACCCTCCGACAGATGGCAAGGACTTCCCGTTGTGAGCACTCACATCGGGGGTCTCTTGCCAATCTGCCCCTTTCCCGTGCTCCCATGGCAGCTGCTGCCGTATATGAGCACTCACTTCGGGAGTTTCCTGCCAAGATTCGATATTTGATGAGCTGACAACTGGGCAAACGCCCCTCTGGCAATCTCCGCGTCAGTTGACGCCCGCCGCGGGTACTCACCTCGGGAGCTTCCTGCCAACGTTGCATGATTGATGCCAGATCGATGCAGTGTCCCTCGATGGATTAGCACGGACGCCAAGGTCGGCGTACTGGTTAGCCCTGGCCTCCACCACGGTGCCCTCCTCCGCTTCCCTTCTATGAGCTCTTTTTATGGCGTGCTTGTGCGGGGGGTTCCGGCCTTTCGCTGCGGCTCGGCTGGATTTACGGAATCCAAGGAAGTGAGATGGGCGTTGCGCCTGGAGCTGCACTCGGTGTTGAGCTGCACACGAGAAGCGGGGAGTCTGGGGCTGCCCTCGACCTCATCCCAACGACTAACCGCAAAAGGCGGCTCCACGGCCGGTGGAACGGGTCGGGGAGCCGCAGGCAAAGCGTTTCTCTCGCCTGGACGAGAGGAAGCCGGACTCGCAGCGCCTAGATCAGCCCCTCGCTCTGCAGGAGCTTCTCGACCTCGGTCCCGCGGACCATCTTCAGCACGGTCTGGAGCGCCATGCGCTGCTTCAGGTCGAGGTCCATCTGGGAGAGCTTCTTGCCGTCGGTCAGCATGTACACGCTCCGCAGCAGGTCGCGCACGTCGAAGACGCTGCCCCACACCTCGGGGACGCCGCGGTCGACGCCGCACAGCGTGTACACCGCCTCCATGCCGGTGCGGATGGAGTACTCGGTGGTGAACACGGTGTCGCGCGGGGTCTCGGCGTACTGCCCGATGAACGCAAGGTTCACGGAGCCGGCGGGCACCACGTCGGGGCGGTCGCCCGCACGGCGCGGCTCGAAGAACGACGTCACGTACGGCATCATGCACGGCGTGGTGTTGCACTCCTCCTCGGCGAGGCGACGTATGTCCTGGCGCGGGATCCCGATGTGGTAAAGCCACTCGGCGCACAGCTCCTCGCCCGTGCACTGGTACATGGGCTTGTCCACGAAGTCGCCCTTGTCGTCCCAGCAGTTGAGGCCGTAGACCCAGATGAGGCAGTGGTCGTCGGGTTGGTCGGTGAACTGGCCCTGGCGGTTGATGGTCCAGCTGAGAAGCCAGCTCGAGTCCTTGGCGGTCACGATGCCGCCGGTGACCACGCGCCCCGAGAGCGGGTCGCGGTGGCAGATCGCCTCGATGGCTGAGAGGATCTGCCTGTTGGCGGTGTCGACGGTCCAGGACTCCCAGCTCGTCTCCTTGATGGACTTGAAGAACTTCTCGGGATGGCCAAACGATGGGTCCTGCTTGGCGAGCATCTTCCACAGGTCGACCGAGGGGCCCGTCCCGTTCTGGATGTCCACCACGGGCGCGTGGGTCTGATCGCCGTACGCGGAGCCGTCGCCCTGGGCGCCGTTGGTGACAAACACCAGGTCGTTCTCGGTCAGGTGCAGCGTGTGGCGCTGCCCCGCCTGCGTGTACGAGAGCTGCCGGGCGACCTTGCGGTCGGTGGTGCAGTCGCACACCACGTCGGTCACGCACGCCTCGAACTCGATCTTGGCCCCCGCGTCCGTGATGTACTTCACCATGGGCTTGATCATCGAATCGTACTGGTTGTAGCGCGTGAAGCGCAGGGCCGAGAGGTCAGGCAGCCCGTCGATGTGATGGATGTAGCGCTGCATGTAGCGCTTCATCTCGATGGCGGAGTGCCACTTCTCGAAGGCGAACATGGTCTGCCAGTAGATCCAGAAGTTGGTGTTATAGAACTTGTCGTCGAACACGTCGTCGATGGTCTTGTCGGCCAGCTCCTCGTCGGTCGCCAGGAACAGCTTGGTCAGCTCGGCGAGGGCCTCCTTGCTCATGCCGTACTTCTTGTCGGTGTGGGCGTCCTGCCCTTGGTTCTGGGTCACGCGGCAGAGCGAGAAGTTGGGGTCGTCCTTGTTGAGCTTGTAGTACTCGGAGAAGATCGTCTCGCCCGGGTTCACGATCGACGGGATGGAGCGGAACAGGTCCCACATGCACTCGAAGTGGTTGTCCATCTCGCGGCCGCCGCGCATGATGAAGCCCTTGGACTGGTCGTGGATGCCGTCGCACGACCCGCCGGCAAGCGGCAGGTTCTCGAACAGCGTGATGTTCTCGCCCGGCATGTGCGCGTCGCGGATGAGGTAGCACGCAGCGGAGAGGCCCGCCAGCCCCGTCCCCACGATGTACGCGTGCTTGCGCTCGATCCCATCAGGCTTCTCCGGCGTCGCGAACGCCTCGTAGTTCCCGCTCGAGTAGTACATGCTGGTGGCCTCCTCAGACTCGCTTCCCACGATGCGCGACGACCAGCGGGACGGCCGACATCCGCCCCGCGCGTCGTCTCTCTCGCTGATACCAGATGGCTACCCGAGGGGGAGCTTGCGGCAAACTCATTGAATCGCCGCGAGTGATAAGAATCTCATCACTTGCCCCAATCTGATGGGCAGGTGGGCGGAATTGGGTATCCCTACTGGGTGTGCGCGAATCGGGCGCGCGAGGCTTGCGGGGAGGTGGCCATGTCGCAGATAACGGAGCGGGCGCTCTCGGAGGCCCTGCAGCGCATCCTGCTGACCAAGCCGCTCGGCAAGGTGACGGTGACCGAGATCGCGGAGGAGTGCGGCGTCAACCGCATGACCTTCTACTACCACTTTCGCGACATCTACGACCTGGTGGAGTGGACCTGCCGCGACTTCGCGGAGCGTGCGCTGGGCGAGAACAAGACCTACGACACCTGGCAGCAGGGGTTCCTGGCGATCTTTGGCTCGGTGGGGCAGCACAAGGCGTTCGTGACGAGCGTGTACCACTCCATGAGCCGCGAGCAGCTGGAGCGCTACCTGTACGACGTGACGTACGACCTGCTCATAGGGGTCGTGGAGGAGGAGTCCGCCGGCCTCGACGTGAGCGATGACGAGAAGGCGTTCATCGCGGACTTCTACAAGTACGGCTTCGTTGGCATGATGCTCGCCTGGATCCGCGACGGCATGCGAGAGGACCCGGAGCAGATCGTGGGGCGCCTCTCGATTATGGCGCAGGGCAACTTTCGCAAGGCCCTGTGCGCGTTCGCCGCGAGGGGTGGCGACGGATCGGCGGGCGAGACGAGCGCTGCAGGCGAGGGTGCGGGCGAGACGAGCGCGGGCGCCCGGGACGAGGCCGCACCCACCGGCGGCGGGCAGCCAGCCGCGACGGACGGGGGCGAGGGCCGATGATCTATCTCACCGCAGACCTGCACCTGGGGCACCGGTCCATCGTCACCATCGGGGAGGGGCGGCCCTTCCGCTCCATTGACGAGCACGACCGTGCCATCATCGCCAACATCAACGACACCGTGAGCCTGGAGGACGAGCTCTGGATTCTGGGAGACGTGACCCGCGAGCGCGGTGCCAGGTCCATCGCCTGCGCCATGCGGCGCATCAACTGCCGGCACGTCCGCCTGGTGCTGGGCAACCACGACCGCGAGCGGGCCTGCCTGGAGAGCGGGGCCTTTGAGTCGGTGGCGCGCTACGAGGACACCGGCGTGCGTCTGGCGGACGGCACCTGGCAGAGGCTCGTGCTGTTCCACTACCCGGTGCTGGACTGGGACGGCATGCACCGCGGCTCGGTGATGCTGCACGGGCACATCCACTCGCGCGGGCTTGCGGAGGGGGAGGAGCCCCAGGGTCCCGTCGCCACCGAGCACGTGCACGCGCTCCACGGCTACAACGAGTGGTGCCGCCGCCAGGGTCTGCGTCGCTACGACGTGGGCGTGGACGCCAACGGATACCGCCCGGTGAGCCTGGCGCAGGTCCTCTCGTCCATGGGGGTCGAGGGATGCTCCGCGGGACTCTCCTGGGACCCCTCCCACTGGAGGTAGTGGCTGGGGGAGAGGGACGCGGGCTGCCGGCTGGATGGGCCCGGCGCATGGGTGTGCGGGCCTCTCGCCTGGCTTGCGCGAGACGGGCGGGCCACTCGCCGTCGTAACCGTCGCGTTGCGGGCCGCCTGCCGTGGGGCGGGCGGGGCTTACAATGCCACGAGGCCCCGGTCGCCGCTGACGTCCGACTTGGGCGCAAAATCGCAACGTGGATCGGAATCGCCTGGTGGACAGCCTCATCTTCAGTGTCAACGCTACCTTCCCCATCTTCCTGACCATGCTCGTGGGCATGCTGCTGCGCCGGCTGGGGATGATGGACCAGGCGTTCACGAGCTACCTCAATGGGTTCGTGTTCAAGGTCGCGCTGCCGGTCCTGCTGTTCCAGGACCTCGCCACGCAGGACTTCGCCGCCGCCTGGGACGGGCGCTTCGTGCTGTTCTGCTTCCTGGCGACTGCCGCCAGCATGGTGGGGATCGTGCTTCTCGCCCGTGCGATGGTGCGCGACGTGGGGCAGCGCGGCGAGTTCATCCAGGCGAGCTATCGCAGCTCGGCGGCCATCCTGGGCATCGCCTTCATCCAGAGCATCTATGGGAGCGCCCCGTCCAGCATGGCGGCGCTGATGATCCTGGGCAGCGTGCCCCTGTACAACGTGTTCGCCGTGGTGGTGCTCACGCTCACGGCCGATGGTGGCGGGGAGCGGGCGTCCGCGGGTGAGCTGGCGCGCAGGGCCGTCCGCGGCGTGGTCACCAACCCGATCATCCTCGGGATTGCGGCGGGCTTCGCCTGGTCGCTGCTGGGGCTTCCCATGCCGGTGGTGCTGGGGTCGACGGTCAAGAACGTCGCCGTGCTCGCGACGCCGCTCGGGCTCATCGCGATGGGGGCGTCGTTCGACTTCCGCGCGGCACGCGGCAGCGTCGGAATCGCGGCGGTCGCGACGCTGATCAAGCTCATCGTGCTGGTCGCGATCTTCATGCCCGTGGCCATCCACCTGGGCTTCCGCGACCAGCAGCTGGTCGCCCTGCTGGTGATGCTGGGGTCCGCCTCCACCGTCAGCTGCTACATCATGGCGCGCAACATGGGGCACGACGGCGTGCTCACCTCCACCATCGTGATGATGACCACGCTGGGGTGCGCGCTCACGCTCACGGGGTGGCTGTGGATGCTCCGTGCGGGCGGCTTCGTGGGGTAGGGGAGAGGGACGCGCGCCCAGCGTGGCCGCCCAACCCGACGCATGTGGCGGTGTCGCCTGGACCGTGACAGTGCTGCCTGGGGTCCCTGGGGCTGGCTTGAAAGCCTGGGCTGCCCGTTCTCGCCCTGAAAAAGTCAAAGAAGGGAGGGGGCTACCGTCTTAGGTCATCTGGGGTAGCGAGGCCGTCAGCCTCATTTTCGCTCAGTGGGAAGACAAAGAAGGAGGCGGCTTGTGAGGTCTCCTCTCAAAGCTCCCGCTTACAGGTGAGAGGAGTGCTCGCATGTCCCAGTCGGTCGGCCCTTCCCGCTGTCAGAAACCTCATCTTGCGTGTACACACGGGACGCACTTTCCGACAGGGCCGTCGGAAGTAGGCACATACCTGCTGTTGGAGCAGCCTCGTTGCACCTGTCATGGTCAGAAATCGCCCCGCGTGTGTACACACGGGATGGACTTTCAGACAGCCGCACGGCAGCGAGGGTCCCCTCTGTCAAAAACCTCGTCCCACGTGTACACGCGGGACGGCTTTTCTGGCACACGACCTACCTCCCGAGGGTCGGAAGGCTCTCCTCTGTCGGAAAACACGTCCCGCGTGTACACACGGGACGCCGTTTCTTGCACAGGACGGCTTCCCTCAGCATCCGACCGTCCACGCTCCGAGCTACGACGACCACGACGGAGAATCAGTGAGCTAAGAATGGGACGGGCGGCCCACCTTCCGGGCAAGCAGTCCCTCCGTGTATGCAGGTCCCTGGATTCCCTTCTCGGGGTTCTTCCCTACGGAGAGTTGTATCGCGGAGTGGACACCTCCGCGATCGTCCCACTGGCAGCGAACTCCCGATGTGTGCACTTCCGTCTGGCTTCTGCAGCTGTGCGACGCTTCGGCATCGCGTTACCCCAGCTGGCTATTCATTATTTCTGCAACCATGGCAGCAGACTCCCGAAGTGAGTGCTCATATCGGGAGGCAGCTGCCATCCTGCCTCGGAAAGGGACCCGATTGGCAGAAGGCTCCCGAAGTGAGTGCTCACATCGGGCTCCCGCTGCCACGGGAGCCCGAGGGATTCGCATTCCCCCAGCTGGTCCTCCATCATCTTTGCAACCATGGCAGCGAACTCCCGAAGTGAGTGCTCATATCGGGAGGCGGCTGCCATCGGTGGTAAGAGGGACGGCTGGCAGAAACTCTCCGCACGAGTGCTCACGCGCGCGAGTTGCCGCCATGGTTCGAGCTAGTACGTCCAGCCAACTGGGCGGAGCTCTACCGGCGGCGTCCTGGCCCCATCCGAACTCGTTTGCGCCAGGGGAGACGAGCGGAAGGAGCCCCATTACAGTCAAGCTGAAGCCAGAGCGGTAGCCCCGAGAACCCAAGGGAACG
>CAJMNO010000038.1 GCA_905214865.1 uncultured bacterium
CGAGGCGGCCGGGAAGGTCACCCTCACCGACGAGGTCGCCTACGAGAACCTCGTCGCGGGCCAGGAGTACGAGCTCAGCGGGACTCTCGTTGACCGCGGGACCGGGGAGGCGGTAACGGATGGGGACGGGAGCCCCGTCACCGCTAAGACGAAGCTCGTGCCGGCGCTCTCTTCCGGTACGGAGACCGTCACCTTCGAGCTCGACGCATCGGGCCTCGCTGGGCGCTCCCTCGTGGCCTTCGAGGAGCTGTCCCAGGGCGGGACCACGGTGGCCGCGCACGCCGACGTCAACGACGGGGGCCAGACCGTGCTCTTCCCCCGCATCGGAACCACGGCGACGGACGCGGAGGACGGATCCCACGAGGCCGCCGCGGACGGCGACGTCACCATCACCGACGAGGTCGCGTACGAGAACCTCATCGCCGGAAGGGAGTACGAGCTCACGGGCACGCTCATGGACCGAGAGACCGGCGAGGCCGTGACAGGGGCGGACGGCAGGGCCGTGACCTCAACCACAAGGCTCACGCCGGAGTCCGGGTCCGGCACTGCCGAGGTCACCTTCAGCTTCGACGGATCCGCCCTGGCGGGACGCACGGTGGTCGCGTTCGAGACGCTCTCGCTCGGGGGAAGGGAGTACGCCGCGCACGCGGACCTCTCGGACCAGGGCCAGACGGTGACGTTCCCGGGCATCCGCACGACCGCCTGCGACGCCTTCGACGGCGACAAGGTCATCGACGCGGCACCGGGGCAGAAGGTCACGGACACCGTGGCGTACTCGAACCTCGTTCCCGGCGCCACCTACAGGCTGACGGGCAGGCTCGTGGACCGCGACTCCGGCAAGGAGCTCGCGACCGCGGAGGCGGAGATCGCGCCCGAGTCGGCCACCGGCACCGCAGAGGTCGCGTTCGACGTGGACGGCTCCGGCCTCGAGGGAGGGAGCCTCGTCTGCACGGAGGAGCTCTCGCGCGACGGCAAGGTGGTCGCCGTGCACGCGGACCTCTCCGACGAGGGGCAGACCGTGAGCCTCCCCGGCATCCGCACGACGGCGACCGACGCCGAGGACGGCGACCACGAGGCCACGGCCTCGGAGCGGGTGAGGATCACCGACAGGGTCGAGTGGTCCGGGCTCGTCGCGGGCCGCGAGTACACGGTAAGCGGCGCCCTGGTCGACGGCGAGACCGGCGACCCCGTCAGGGACGGCGACGGCACGCCCGTCACGGCGAGCGCCACCTTCACGGCCGACGCGACGTCGGGCAGCACGGACGTCACGTTCGAGTTCGACGGGAGCTCGCTCGCGGGTCGCGACGTGGTTGCCTTCGAGACGATCACGCACGAGGGGAAGACAGTGGCCACGCACGCAAACCTCGAGGACGAGGGGCAGACGGTGTCCATCACCGAGGCACCGCCCGAGACCCCGAATGAGAAGGAGAGCAAGGGCGGCGAGGGCCTGCCTCAGACCGGCGACAACGGCGTCCCGGCTGCCGCCATCGCGGGGCTCTGCGCCGCCGCCGGGCTCTCCCTCGCGGGCGCGAGGGCGCTGAGACGCCACGCAGCCCACGACGAGTCCGAGATGCGCATCGAGCGCGGACCAGAG
Source organism: uncultured bacterium (assembly GCA_905214865.1). GTDB lineage: Bacteria > Actinomycetota > Coriobacteriia > Coriobacteriales > Atopobiaceae > Olsenella_H. Next base: position 1,595 of record CAJMNO010000038.1, read on the forward strand.
AGCGGACCCGACCCGCTGGGAGGAGGCGAGGACGATGAGTAGCCAGTTCGGAGGCCTCGCCTGGTTCGTCCTCGGCGTGCTCAACGGGGCGACGGCAGTCGCTGCCCTCGCGCTATGCAGGGCGGCCGGGCTCGCCGACGGGTGTTGAGAGGAATAGGCACGGCACAGTGGGCGGTCCCGACGGGGCCGCCCCGTCTTCCACAGGGAGGAAGAGATGCGCGCGGAGAAGGGCAAGGACACGCTCGCCGAGGGGCGGGCGAGGCTCGTCGAGTCGCTGGCCAGGGCGATGGAGGAGGAAGGCCTCTCGTGGTACGCGGGATGGGAGAGGTGCTGGTCAGCGAGGAACGCCGCGACCGGCGCGCGATACAGGGGCATCAACAGGCTCTCCCTCGCCGCCGCGTCCGCACGCTGCGGATTCGATGATCCCAGGTGGGTCACGTACAACCAGGCGCGTGAGGCGGGCTGGCACGTGCGGCGCGGCGAGCGGGCGCAGGCAACGGTGGAGTTCTGGAGCTGGTACGTGCGCATCGCGCGCGCGGGACGGCAGTCGGTCGTGACGGTCCAGAGGGCACTCGAGCTCGTCTCGACGGGGAGGATCGCCGAGGGGGACGTCTGCGGAGAGAAGTTCCTGAGGGGAAGAGGAGCCTGGGTCTTCAACGCGAGCCAGGTGGAGGGCGTCCCGCCACTCCCTGTGCCGCATGCGTCGGACCCGAGGTCGCAGCCCTGGAGGGTCGCCGACGACCTCGTCGCGTCGTCGAGGTGCCCCGTGAGGGAGACGAGGAGCGACGACGCCTTCTACGCCCCCGCGGAGGACGCAATCACCATGCCGCTGCGCGGGCAGTTCGAGTCTGCCGAGGGCTTCTGCAGGACGCTCATGCATGAGATGTGCCACTCGACCGCGGGAGAGCTCGGCAGGCCGCTCCCGACCGACCACGAGTCCTACGCGTTCGAGGAGCTGGTCGCGGAGCTCGGCAGCGCCTTCTCCGCCGCGGACGCCGGTCTCGACATGTCGGCTGTGGCGAAGGGAGGGTCGGTGCAGACCTGGACGCAGAACCACGCGGCATACCTCAGGTCGTGGCTGGACGAGATCAGGGATGACCCATCCGCGCTCGCCCGCGCCGCCTCGGAGGCTTCGCGGGCCTCCGACCTCGTCATCGGCAGGTACGAGAGGACGAGGGACGAGCGGCTGCGGCCGCGCGCGAGGGACGAGAGGCCGCTCGCAGAGAGGGCTGGAAGCGCGAGGGAGGCTTCGGAAAGGCTCGCCGCGTGGGACATGACACCAGAGGACATGAGGGACAAGTAGCAAACCAGCAGGTAGACGAGCCGCTGTAAGGCCATCTGAGGCCATCTGGGAGCGCCCCGGACAACCGTCTGGGGCGAGGCCAGGCAAAAATAGGGGCATGCCCTCAGAACACGGCGCGCAGCGCCAGCCTCAGCGCCCAGATGAGGACGTGCAGGAACCCCCTCAGAACGGCGAGCGTGATTCTGCCCAGGGCCGAGAAGAACCGCCTCATGACGCACCTCCGAATCCGGGATCCGACGTTTGCGAGACCGTAGCACGCACGTGCGACAAGAATTCGAGGCTCCCGGCAGGCACGCCCATCCAAGCGCAGACCCTTTCCGTGGCATCTCGCGGGTCGTCTCCAGCCACCTCTGGAATCGAAAGGCCCGTGCGGTACGCCCAGGCAGAAAGCGCCGGGAGGTCGGACGGGCCGTCGTCGAGCGCGGTGCGGACGTCCTCGAGGCGCGACACGTCAACGAGCCCGCCCCCCGCCCTCAGCCACCTCGCTGCGCCGTCGACGTCCACCCTGGACACAGAGCCGAGCTCCTCTGGCGTCGCGAGCTGCGCCCGCCATCCACGGCGCCTCCTGAGCGCCTCGCCCTCCGCGACTCCCTGGGAGTCGTAGTAGTCGAGCTCGAGCCAGATGCCGTCGTCCCCCAGCGAGAGCACGAGGTCGGAGAGGACGCTCCTCCCGGGAAGCGGGTCCGGCCGCGTGAGCCTGTCGGAGTCGAACTCCTCCAGGCGCCCGTCCACGAACGACACCGTTACCCTCATCGCGGCCTCCCGTCCATTCGGCGGTCTTGCCCGAGCTCCGGCTGCTGCCGGCCGGTGCGCCCCTCGTCGTTCCGGGTGCTCTGGCGCACGCCACTGCGAGCGCCCTTCCTCTGCGCGTGCCCGGTGCGCCTCGCAGCCTCCCTGCGTTCCGGCAGCATGCCGTGCTCCCTTGCCAGCGCGGCGGCGGCATCGATTCGCTCCCTCACGCCGGGCTCGTCGCAGCGCTCGGCCGCCGCGACGAGCTCCTCGACAGAGCGTGCGCGCGTCTCCTCGATCACTGCGACGGCGGAGGAGAGCCCCCTGAGCTCGGAGAAGTCCCTGAGCTCGATGGCGCGGCGCGCCGCTTCCTCAACGCTCACGACGGACCCGCCCGGCAGGAGCGCCTCTCCACGGCGCGCGGCGAGCCTCGTGAGCACGTCTGTGCGGCGGTAGTCGGTGCCGAGCCGCGTACCGCTCACCCTCCTAGAGGGCTGGTCTGCGAGGGAGAAGGTCCAGTCGCTGCCGTCGCCGCGGACGCTCGACTCGACGCCCAGGCGCGAGAGCCTTCCGAGCAGCTCCCGCTCCGTCCTGGAGGAGGCGATCGCGACGTCCACCCTCGACCGGATGTCAGCGACCCAGGAGTACGCGCCCCTGGCGGAGAGCTCCGCCTCCGCGCGTCCCACGTGGACCCTCTGGTAGTTCTCCCGCGAGGCGCGCTTGCGCGTGTCAGGGTGCCTCGCGTCGATTCTGCCCTCGAAGTGCGAGAGCCCCATGTCCCGCGCGATCGCCTGGAGGCGCCCGTTCAGGAGGCCGGGGTCGGGGTCGCGGAGCCTGTTGCCCGTGGCGAGGTCCGTGTTGTTCACGACCACGTGCGCGTGGGGGATGTGCCCCTCGTTGTCGTCGTGGTAGACGATGGCCACCTGGAAGTCCGGGAAGCTCTCCTCGGCCCAGCGCACGGCGAGCCTCCTTAGCTCTTCGAGCGAGACGCCGTCGCGCGGGTCGGGCGAGAGGACGTAGTGCTTGTAGGTCCTGGCCGGCCTGCCGCGCCAGGGGGCGTCGTTGCCGTTTGCGCGCCTCGTCTCATCCATGGCCACGTCCCAATCGAAGGCGTCCACGCCGCGCCCCGACTGTCGCGCGGCCTCGTCGATCCGCGAGAAGTGCAGCAGGTCCCTGGCGAGCGCCCTCCCGTCCCGCTCGAGGTACCTCCTCGCGGCTGCGAGACCCGTGTGCCCCGATATGGCCTTGATCGCCGGCATGCGCGTCAGCTCCAGAGGAAGACGGCTGGCCTGTCGGAGAGCCTCGCCACGTCCTCGCGGAGGCATCCGATGGAGTCCGCCACGTAGGTCATCTCCGCGTCCACGACCCTCAGGGTCTCGAGCGCGTCCTCGGCCGTCACCTCGTCCGGCGACTCGCGGGCGACCTTAGCGATCGTGTTCAGCGCGGCCACGGACTGGTTGTAGAGCGTCCCAATGGCGCGCAGGTTGCGCACGATGCCGTGCGAGGTCTCGTAGTCGAAGGCGACGGTGCCGAAACCCATGCGCGCCTCGCCGTCCGCGAGACAGTGGATGAGGAGCCTCACCACCTGGCTCCTCGAGCAGGAGAGCTCGGCGGAGGCCCTGCGCAGGGCCTCGAGCTCCTCGTCGGACACGCGGACGTTCAGGCGGTTCGGCATGGCGTCTCGGCTCAAGTCGGTCACCCCCCAGGGGCGCGGGGCATCCCCCGCAGAGCGAAAGGTCGGTCGGACGGTCCGGCCCGCGGGGGTGTCACCGGGGGCACAGACGCCAGTCTGCGCCAACGGGGCTGCCTCCGCGGCCAGCCTGTCCGCGCCGTCCGCCGCGTCCATCCTGGCCACCGTGGGTGTACAGGATGGGCTACTTGCTGTCCTTTGGGAGTAATTCGGCCTTTTCCTCGGTTGGCGCTTCTCCCATCTGCCCGTTGACCGGCATCTGCTAGAAACCTGCAAGCTCTCTGCTAGAATGGACTGCTCTTGTACTGCACGCAGCATTCGAGGAGAGCCTCATGAAGTACTCAGAGCTCGTCGACTCCGGTGCCACCCCCACAGAGATCCAGGCGTTCCTCGTGGGCTCGGAGAACGTCCCGGTCACCATGAGGATCCCGCGGAACCTGCGGGACGCTGCCAAGGAGGCGGCAGAGCTGAAGGGGCTCAGCCTCACCGCCTACGTGAAGATGTGCCTCATCGAGAGCCTGTCGAAGGAGGGCTAGTCGTTGGAGTACCTGGACAACACCGGCCGGCAGCGGCTCGGGGACGCGCTCAAGGACGCCATCGGCGAGGACGCGAGGCTGTCCATCATCGCCTCATACTTCACCGTCCACGCCTACGGCGAGCTCAAGGAGGAGCTCTCCAAGGTGAGGGAGCTTCGCTTCGTCTTCGACCAGCCGACGTTCCTCAGGCGCATGCAGTCCGAGAAGGAGCCGCGCGAGTGGGAGATGCAGCGCCGCGCGCGGGAGGTCGGCGTCGCCGGCACGGGGCTCGAGCTCACGCTCTCCAACAGCATCAACCAGAGGGCCCTCGCGCACGAGTGCGCCGAGTGGGCGCGGGAGCGCGCGAGGTTCAGGACCGCGCGTAAGCCGGGGATGATCGCGACCTCCGGGAGCTACGTCGTGGAGAACCCCCACGGGGAGGACGAGGCGTTCATGGGGTCCGCTGCGAACGCCTTCACCCTGGAGGGGCTCGGCTACGAGCGTCGCGCGGGTGTCGTCACCGGCGTGAGCCACTTCCAGTCGAGCGCCGAGGCGGCGGGTCTCAGAGCCATGTTCGAGGGCGTCTGGGAAAACCAGCAGCTCGTGGAGGACGTGACCGGCGCGGTCATCGAACAGCTCGAGACCCTCTACCGGGAGAACCCGCCTGAGCTCGTGTACTTCCTCACGCTCTACCACCTGTTCCGCGACTACATGGAGGACCAGGAGGACCCCATCAGGCCGGGGCTCAAGTTCGAGCAGTCGGTGGTCTGGAACAAGCTCTACGACTTCCAGAGGGATGCCGTCGTGGGCGCCATCCGTAAGCTCGAGAAGTACAAGGGCTGCATCATCGCCGACTCGGTGGGGCTGGGCAAGACCTTCGAGGCGCTCGCGGTCATCAAGTACTACGAGGAGCGCAACGCCCGCGTGCTCGTCCTGTGCCCGAAGCGTCTGCGTGAGAACTGGGCCCTCTACACGCGGGACAACGATGACAGGAACCCGCTCGCCGAGGACCGCTTCGCCTACACGGTGCTCAACCACACGGATCTCTCCCGGTACCGCGGGATGAGCGGCGACGTGGACCTAGGGCACCTGAGGTGGGGCAACTACGACCTCCTCGTCATCGACGAGAGCCACAACTTCCGCAACAAGAGCACCGACGCCGACAAGAAGGACCGCTACACGCGCCTCATCGAGGACGTGATCAAGTCCGGCGTGCGCACCAAGGTGCTGATGCTCTCCGCGACCCCCGTCAACAACAGGCTCCTCGACCTCAGGAACCAGATCGAGCTTATCACCGAAGGAGACGACTCGTACCTTGCCGAGACCGACGGCATCGAGTCCATCACGCACGTGACGCGCCTCGCGCAGCAGCGCTTTAGCGAGTGGAGTAAGCTGTCGGACTCCGACCGTACCACGGAGAGCTTCGCCGCCATGGTGAACCCCGACTACTTCAAGCTGCTCGACGTGCTCACGATCGCCCGCAGCCGTAAGCACATCGTGAAGTACTACGGCGCGTCGAGCGGAAGCTTCCCCACGAGGCGCAAGCCGCTCTCGTTCAAGGAGCCCATCGACTCCGAGGGCGAGCTGCCGCCCATGGGCGTCCTCAATGACGAGATCGCGAGGTTGACCTTCGCGCAGTACCAGCTGCTCGGCTACGTGCGCACGGACGTGCAGGCGAAGTACGAAGCTCGCTACGGTGACACCTGGGGCAAGGACTTCGCAAGCCAGGTCCACCGCACCACGGCCGTGGCGAACCTCATGCGCGTGAACGTGCTCAAGCGCATGGAGTCCTCGGTCAACAGCTTCAGGATCACGCTCTCTCGCATACTCGAGGGCTGCGAGGCACTCCGTCGCCAGCTCGGCGACCTCGAATCCGGCGCCGCATACGACGCCTCGGAGGCCGCCGAGTTCGACGACGACGATGATGCGGAGGAGTTCGCAGCCGGTGGCAGGGTCCACGTCGACCTCCGCGACGTGGACGCCCTGAGCCTCGCGGATGACCTCGACTACGACATCAAGAAGCTGCACGAGCTGCTCGACTACGCGGAGCGGGTCACCCCTGCGCGCGACGCCAAGCTCGTCAAGCTTCGCTCTTTCATCGAGAAGAAGGTCCGCAACCCCTACAACCCGGGCAACCGCAAGGTCCTGGTCTTCACCGCGTTCGCCGACACGGCAGACTACCTCTTTGAGCAGCTGGCTCCGCAGCTTAAGGCGAAGCTCGGCCTCGAGTGCGCCGAGGTCACGGGAGACCGTAACCGCACGTGGTCGCTGAGGCTCCCGCGGACCACCTTCGAGGAGGTGCTCGGTCACTTCTCTCCCGTGTCGAAGGAGCTCTCAGTCGAGGACCGCGCGCTCGGCGAGGTGGACGTGCTCTTCGCGACGGACTGCATCTCCGAGGGCCAGAACCTGCAGGACTGCGACTGCCTCGTGAACTACGATATCCACTGGAACCCGGTCCGCATCATCCAGCGCTTCGGCCGCATCGACCGCCTGGGCTCCACCAACAAGCAGATACAGCTGGTGGACTTCTGGCCTGATGTGGACCTCGACGAGTACATACAGCTGGAAGGGCGCGTGAAGGGCCGCATGGCCCTCATGGACGCGAGCGCCACCGGCGAGGAGAACGTGCTCGAGGACAAGGCTCCCGACCAGATGAACGACCTCATGTACCGCAAGAAGCAGCTCGAGCAGCTGCAGACCGAGGTGCTGGACCTCGAGGACATCTCGGGCGGCATCTCCATCACGGACTTCGCGTTCGATGACTTCCGCGTGGAGCTGCAGCGCTACGACAAGGACCACCCTGGGCTCCTGGAGCAGACCCCCGCCGGCATCCATGCCGTCGCGCCGATACCGAAACGGCTGCGCGGCGAGGTTCAGCCCGGGGTGATCTTCTGCCTCAGGCAGAACGATTCGGAGCGCGATCCCAAGGACTCGAACCCGACCTTCCCGTACTACGTGGTCTACGTGACCGCCGATGGGAGCCGCATGAGCAAGCACACCCAGCCGAAGGCGGCGCTCGACCTCATGCGGGCCGCGTGCTCCGGGCAGGAGGAGCCCATCGCTGAGCTTTGCGGTCAGTTCAACCGGGAGACAAAGGACGGCACCCACATGGGCGCCTACACCGAGCTCCTGAACGGGGTGGTGTCCTCGATCACGGGCGCGCAGGAGACGGCCGGCATAGACGCGCTGTTCGATTTGGGCGAGGTGGGGAGTGGCGTGGCCCTGGGTTTCGACGACTACTCGCTCGTGAGCTTCGTGGTGCTCAGATGAGCGTGCGCTGGGAGGACATACTCAGGCTGCCCGAGGCGGCATACACGGGAGGGAGGCGCATCCCCAAGACCGTGCTCACAAGCCGTGCGATGCTCACCAGGCATGAGCAGTGGACGCTCGACAAGATGAGCCGGCTGGAGCACTTTGCCACCGTTGCCAAGGGAACGGTGCAGGTGCTCCCGCGGGTGGACGAGGAGTACGACATCCAGAGCGTCATCTTCCTGCGCTGCGAGATGAAGGGAGACTCCCAGGCCGTGGCCGAGGTGGCACGCCTGCTGCACGGGTGCTTCCCGAACCCCACAGTGATACTCCAGGAGGCGGGCGACGACGTCGCCGTTTCCTTAGACTTGACGAGGAGGAGCTATGCCGAGCGCGGCGCCACGGTGGTCTACGACGTGGAGTCCACGGGGCTCTTCGACCCGGGCGATGAGCGCTATGCGCCGTTCCTCGATGCCCTTGCCTTCGAACACCTTCCGCAGGATGACTTGCTGTCGTACCTTAGGGTGCTAGCCGCATGTGTGAGACTGTCCCAAGTAATCGTTCCGCTCGGGTTCTACCCGGCCTGCGCTCCCCAAGACCGGAAGCGCCTGCTCGGACTTGTTGCTGACTACGATCGCCTGCAAGCAGAGGAGGATGTGCTTGCGGCAGAGCGGCGCGGCAAGGACGTGAGCCCGAACGAGTCCGCGCAGATAAGGATGAAGATGAAAACAGCCAGGCAGAAGCTCGATGCTACGGTTGAGGAGATACGGAGGATATGCCATGCCTGATCGCCACTGGCCCAGAATGTCGAGCAGAATTCCTGCCGAATCGGGTAGAGTACTAAACAGTACACCCGCCGGCCTCTCGAAGAAGCTCAACTGGCGGGTTTTCTGTGTCTTGGGGAGCTTCGCATGAAATACTCGAAGCCCTTCAAGACATTTGAGGAACAGGCCGACCTTCTCGTCTCTCGCGGAATGGGCGGGGACAGGGACGTCCTTGTCGCGCACCTCAGGGACGTCGGCTACTACCGCCTCAGCGGCTATTGGCACATCTTCAAGCGCGAGGACGACACGTTCGACGAGGGGACGACCTTCGCGAGGGTGTGGGACCTATACACGTTCGATCGGCAGCTCAAGCTCATCGTCTTCGACGCGATTGAGCGCGTGGAGGTGTACATTCGCACCCAACTCGCCTACGAGCTGGCCAAGGCGGGTGGGCCCTTCGGCTATCTCGGCCGGGGGAACCTGCCTGGGCTGGACGACGAGAGGTACGGAAAGCTCCTGAGGCGGTGCAGGGATGCCTTCGACCGTTCCAGGGAGCCTTTCGTCATCCACTTCAGGGATGTCTATGGGGATGACCAGGAGCTTCCGCCCTATTGGATGCTCGTCAACCTGATGGACTTCGGGATGGTGTTTACGCTCTACCGCGGCGCCCCGAACAGCGTCCGCAAGTCCATCGCCGCTGCCTTCGGCATCGAGCCGAGGGTCATGGACTCCTGGCTCATGACGCTCAACACTACGCGCAACATCTGCGCCCACCATGGCCGCCTCTGGAACAGGACGCTCGGCACGAAGCCGTCCATTCCTCGAGCCAAGAACGACCCCAGGTGGCACCGGCCCTATGAGGTGCGGTGTGACAAGGTTTTCGTCGTACTCACGATACTCTCTGCGATGCTCGAGGTCGTCGCGCCTGACACGAGGTGGCGGAGCAGGCTCTTCCGGCTCCTCGACACGCGCTCTGAAGAGGACATGTGGCGCATGGGGTTTGGGTCTGGTTGGGAGATGTGCCCCATCTGGAGCAAGTGGATCAACAATGAGATGCAAGGATGCGAGGATTCGCTATGAGTGACGAGATTGAGAAGATGGACCTGGAGTCCGAAGACCTGGTGGATGACAGGCTGCGACAGCTGAAGGAACTCGTGCCCGAGGCGTTCAGCGAGAGCGGCATCGACTTCGACAAGCTGAGGCTGCTGTTGGGCGACGAGGTGGATGAGGGCGATGAGCGCTATGCCTTCACCTGGCCGGGCAAGGCAGACGCCATCCGTCAGAGCCAGACGAGCACGACTGCGACGTTGCGTCCCGTCGTGGAGAAGAGCCGCGGCCGTGACGGCAAGGACGGCTCCTTCGATTCGGACAGCATCTACATTGAGGGCGACAACCTGGAGGCCCTGAAGCTCCTGCAGCGCGCCTACCACGGCAAAGTCAAGCTGATCTACATCGATCCGCCCTATAACACTGGCCACGATTTCGTCTACAAGGACAAGTTTGGCGACACCATAGAGAACTACAAGGAGCAGACCGGTCAGGCCAACCAGTCGAACCCTGAGACGAGTGGCAGGTTTCACTCGGATTGGTGCTCGATGATGTACCCACGTCTGAAGCTTGCCAGGGAGCTTCTCACTAGTGATGGCATCATCCTGATTAATATGGATGAGAACGAATACGTGAACCTACAGAACATCATGCACGAAATTTTTGGAGAAGAGAACGATCTAGGAACTATCGTCTGGGACAAGAGAAACCCCAAGGGGGATTCGACTGGCATCGCGGCCCAGCACGAATACATCCTTGTATATGCGCGCCAAAAGGGTGAAATAGCAGACAAGCACGTGCTCCAAAGGCCGAAGAAGAATGCCCAGCTGATGATTGACAAAGCCAAGGAGCTCTTCGGCAAGATCTCCCTTACGTATACGCTCGATGACGCCAACAAGGACTTCAAGGTCTGGATACGCACACGGCCAGAACTTTCCGGCGGAGAAAAAGCCTACAACAATATAGATGCTGAAGGACATGTCTATCGCCCGGTATCGATGGCCTGGCCCAACAAGAAGAAAGCCCCCGACGATTACTTCGTCCCCTTGGTTCATCCGGAAACCGGTAAGCCTTGCCCCATGCCACAACGAGGATGGAGAAATCCGCCTGCAACTATGCAAAGTCTTCTTGAACGAGGTCTTATCTTATTTGGGGAAGATGAGACGACCCAGCCTCAACGAAAGTATCTCCTCGAAGAGAACATGATGGAGAATATCCCGTCTTTGCTTTACAACGGTAGCAGCGATACCTCGATGCTCGAAAGGATGGGCGTGCCATTCGACACCCCCAAGGTGACTGCTATCTGCCAAGAACACATCCAGGCACTAAGTCACGCGGACGACATTATCCTCGACTTTTTCTCGGGCTCCGCTACTACAGCCCATGCAACGATGGCGGCCAACGCTTCCGACGGTGGCCATCGTCGCTTCATAGAGGTCCAGCTTCCCGAAAAGTGTCCAGAGGGTACACAAGCCGCAGATATGGGCTTCCACAACCTTTGCGAGATTGGCATTAAACGTATCCGTGAAGCCGGAAATCTGCTGGCCACAGAGGCTGGAGACATCGGGTTCCGCGTCTTCGAGCTCGACGAGTCCGGAATCGCCGAGCCCGAGAACGGCCAGCTGCTCGTCGACCGCAGGAAGGACGGGCGCTCTGACCTGGACATAATCTTCGAGGTCATGCTCAAGTGGGGATACGAGCTGACGTATCCCATTGAGAAGGTCGAGTTCGCAGGCTATGGGTGCTACTCCGTGGCGGCTGGCGACCTCGTCTGCTGCATGGAGCCGGGCCTCACGGTCGACGCCCTGGATGCGCTTGCGGATGAGCAGCCGCGGCGCGTCTTCATCATGGACAGCGTGTTCGGGCACGACGACTCGCTCAAGCTCGACGCCCTGGCGATCTTCAGGCACGCGGAGGAGAAGACGCAGCAGAAGATCGAACTGAGGACGGTGTAGGCGCATGGGCAAGCTCGAGTTCAAATACTCTGCGGACCAGCAGTACCAGCTGGACGCCATCGACGCCGTGTGCGACCTGTTCCGGGGGCAGGAGTTCCTGGACGCCCGCTTCACCGCGGACTACGGCGCCCTCGCGCGCCCGGAGCAGGAGGGGCTCCCCGGCATGGGGGTGCCCGTGCAGGCGCAGCTCCTCACCGTAGGCCATGCGAACGGCCTCAGGCTCTCGGCCAGGCAGCTCGAGGAGAACCTCCACGCTGTGCAGGAGGCCAACAACCTGCCCCAGACGCGCGACGTGACGGAGGGGCGCCTGCGCGACTTCACCATCGAGATGGAGACCGGCACCGGAAAGACCTACGTCTACACGCGCACCATCTACGAGCTGAACAGGCGCTACGGTCTCACGAAGTTCGTGATAGTCGTCCCCTCCGTGGCAATCCGCGAGGGCGTCAAGAAGTCCTTCGAGAGCACGAGGGCCCACTTCGAGCAGCTCTACGACCACACGCCGCTCGAGTGCTTCGTCTACGACTCTGGCAAGCTGGGGGCCATCACGAACTTCGCCGTGAGCAGCTCCATCCAGGTGATGATCATCAACATCGGCGCCTTCAACAAGGACAATGACTTCGACGAGGAGGAGATCGCGGCGTCCCTGGCCAACGGCAACGACAAGAGGAACATCTTTCACCGCCCGAGCGAGAAGCTCATTGGCGGCAGGAGCCCCCAGGAGCTCGTGAGCAGCTGCAATCCCATCGTGATCATCGACGAGCCGCAGAGCGTGGACAACACAGCAAAGGCGCAGCACGCCATTGACACGCTGAACCCACTCTTCGTGCTGCGCTACTCGGCGACGCACCGCCGCAAGCTCAACATGGTCTACCAGCTGGGGCCCGTCGAGGCCTTCCAGCAGCACCTCGTAAAGGGTATCGTGGTGGACTCCGTCCTGAGCGACTCCGATTTGAACGGTGCCTTCGTGCGGCTTGAGTCCGTGGATGGGAGGAACGGCTACTCCGCAAAGATCAGCATCGACGAGCGCCAGGAGCACGGCGGGCAGAAGCGCAGGACGATCACCGTACGAACCGGAGCCGACCTGTACCAGAAGTCGAACGAGAACGAGGACTACCGGGACGGGTGGATCGTGAGCAACATAGGCACGGAGCCCGGCAATGAGTTCGTCCAGTTCGAGAACGGCACCTATCTCGAGCTCGGCGAGGCCGTGAACGACCCGGAGAGCGACGCCGTCAAGCGCGCGCAGATTGCGGAGACCATCGAGGACCACCTGGACAGGCAGCTGAGGCTGCGGCCGCTGGGCATCAAGGTGCTCTCGCTCTTCTTCATCGACAAGGTGGAGAAGTACCGCGCCTACGAGGAGAAGGGGACGAGCTGGCACAAGGGCGAGTACGCCGAGATCTTCGAGGAGGAGTACCGCAGGCTTGCCACCAGCGAGAAATGGCAGCGTCGCTACGAGAAGGCCGGCGTTCCCCTACCAACAGACCCCGCGCCTCTCCATCAGGGATACTTCGCGGTGGACGGAAAAGGAAAGTTCAAGAACACCAGGGAGTCTGCCTCTACGAAGTACGACACGAGTGCGTTCGAGCTCATCATGCGCAAGAAGGAGACGCTGGTCTCGCTTCCCGACGGGAAGGACCCGGACAAGGACGTCTGCTTCATCTGGAGCCACTCGGCCCTCAAGGAGGGCTGGGACAACCCCAACGTCTTCCAGATCTGCACGCTCGTGGAGACGAAGGACACGCTCACGAAGCGCCAGAAGATCGGCCGCGGCCTTCGCCTTCCGGTAAACCAGGAGGGCGAGCGCTGCCTCGACCCGGACGTTAACGTTCTCACCGTCATCTGCAACGAGAGCTACAGGGACTTCGCGGGCGGGCTCCAGAAGGAGTTCGAGGAGGGCGGCTACCGCTTCGGCACCCTCAGCCCCGAGAGCTTCACCAACGTCGTCCTCAGGCGGCCGGACGGCAGCGAGGAGAAGCTCGGGTACGAGCGCTCCAGGCAGGTCTACGAGTCGCTCGAGCAGCAGGGCCTCGTGGAGGGCAAGGGCACGAAGAGGGGCTCGATCAGGCCCGAGCTCAAGGCCGCGGCAGAAAAGGGCGAGGTGCCGCTCCCTGCGGATGTCGCCGAGGCGGAGGGCGTGCAGGAGCAGGTGTGCGGTATCGTGCTCCACAAGGCGGAGAGGCTGCAAATCCGCGACAAGAGGAAGGAGGTGGAGGTCGAGCTCGAGAAGGATGTCTCTCTCGACCCCGCCTTCCAGGCGCTCTGGGAGAGGATCCGCCAGACCACGCGCTACGAGCTGCACGTCGACACCGACGAGCTCGTGGAGAGGGCCGTCGAGGGCATCAGGCAGATGCCGCGCGTGAAGCCTGTGGAGGTTGTCAGCATGTCCGCTAGCCTCAGCGTGGATGACAGCGGCGTATCCACTGACGAGGCGAGCGTGCATAGCTCGCTCGTCAATACGGGCGCCGTGCACGTCTACGACCTCCCGGACCCGCTCTCGGAGCTCTCCGACTCGACG
>CAJMNO010000039.1 GCA_905214865.1 uncultured bacterium
GCCGTACTAGTTCGGATGACTTTGAGAAGCGTTCGGGTGAAGTCTGAATTCGAGGCTCCTCGCCTAAGGTCGGAGCCACCCCGCCGCGGCGGGTCTAAGCGGTTGCAAAACGGATAGAATCAGCCTAGGGCGTCTCGTCACCGCCCCGCCCGCCGAGGGGTGGCAAGCGGTTCGGAGGCCCGGCTCGCCCTGTGCCGGCTGGCCTCGCCACCGGCATGCGCCACCCATGCACCCACGTTGGAGGGAAACCCATGAGTCCTCTCGATCTGCTCCTCATCGCGCTCGTAGCCGTCGCAATCTGGGCCGTCGTGGAGCTTGCGCTCACCATCCGCCGCGCACGCGCCTCGGTCGACGAGGTCACCAAGACGGCGAACGAGACCATCGAGCAGGTCCAGCCCGTCATCGCCAAGCTCGACGGGGCCATGGACGACCTCCAGCCCAGCATCAAGCAGGTGGACCCCCTGGTGGAGAAGGCCGGCGTCGCCGTCGACCAGGCCAACGAGAGCCTCCGGCGCGTGAACGGCATCCTGGGTGATGTCTCCACCGTGTCCGGAACCGCCGCGGGCGTCACGGAGGCCGTGAACAAGGTGGCGGGCGAGGCGGCGAACTCGGTCGGCGCCGTGGTCTCGAGGATCGCGGGGAAGCCCGCGCAGGGCGAGGCAAAGCACCTCGAGCCCGCCCCAGGGGCGGAGCGCGAGGACGACGCCCCGCGCGACCGCGGCTACGTCACCTACGGTGAGGCGGCGGCAGACGCGCCCGCCGAGGAAGAGAACGGACAGGACAGGTAGGCGTCCCCGCGGTCGTGTGGGACGGAACGAGGAACCCGGGAGAGAGATGTCAGAGAGCAACGTGAGCCTCAGCATTCCGGCGGAGGCAGGATACGCGCGCGCCGTCCGCATGATGGCGGCAAACCTCGCGGTCATGTGCGACATGAGCGTCGACGACGTGGAGGACGTCCGCATGGCGGCGGAGGAGGGCTTCGTCTACAGCTGCGCCACCGCCCCCAAGGCGTGCGACGTGAGCTTCTCGATGGGCGACGGCTTTTTCTCCATGGACTTCTCGCTTGGCGAGCGCGACATCGAGGACGCCGAGTCCACGGAGGACCTCGGCCTTGTGGAGCTGCTGCTCCAGGCGGTCTGTGACGAGTGCGAGGTGGCGGGGGGAGCCCTCCACCTCGTGAAGCGGAACGGCGGTGCGCATGCCTAACGCGGAGGGTACGGAGGAGCGGAGGGCCGCGCGCCGCCGCCTGTCGACACGCGCCCCCAAGGGGAAGCTCGCGTGGGACAAGGAGCGCACGCGCGAGCTGTTCCGTCGCTACAAGGAGGAGGGGGACGAGGAGGCCAGGGAGCAGCTCATCGTGAGCCATCTCAACCTCGTCAGGTTCCTCGCCTCAAAGTTCAAGAACAGGGGAGAGCCGCTGGACGACCTCATCCAGGTGGGGACCATCGGCCTCATCAAGGCGATCGACCGCTTTGACCCCTCGCGCGGCCTGGAGTTCACGACCTTCGCGACGCCCACGATCCTGGGCGAGATCAAGCGCCACTTCCGCGACAAGGGGTGGTCGGTGAGGGTCCCGCGCAGGCTCCAGGAGCTGTCCGCCAAGGTCAACCAGGTCACGGACGAGCTCACCAAGGAACTCCAGCGCAGCCCCTCGGTCGAGGAGATCGCCAACGCCCTGGGGACCTCGGTGGACGAGGTCCTGGAGGCCATGGAGTCGTCGAGCGCCTACAGCTCCGTCCCGCTCGAGGGGACGGGCTCCAACTCGGACGACGACGCGCCGTCGGTGATCGACCACTACATCACCGAGGACGAGAACCTGGCCTCGTCGGACGACCGCATGGTCATCGAGGACGCCATCCGGGACTTCTCCCCTCGCGAGCAGGACATCATCCGCATGCGCTTCATCGAGGGCATGACCCAGGTCGAGATCGCCAAGAAGCTTGGGATCTCCCAGGTCCAGGTCTCGCGCCTTCTCCGCAGGACCCTCAAGAAGGTACAGGAGAAGATTGACCCTGAAGGTCTTATGCACTAGGGCGTGTAAAAACCGCCCGGCACTCCCCTGCTGCTACAATGACTTCCCGTCAAACTGCGGGGGAGTGCTTCTATTGGTTCATACGTCACGGGACTCAGGCGAGTCGGAAACGAGCTATCGCAAGGCGCTGCACGTGGGCGCCCATGCGTGGGCCCTCATCGGCGTCCTCGTCGCCGTGGTACTCGTGGCACAGGTCGCCGGGCTCGTCTCGCAGGCCCTCGAGCTGCTCCTCGTCGGCGTCATCCTCGGCTTCATCTGCAGTCCCGTCACCAACTGGCTCGAGGACCGCAACGTCCCCCGCGCGCTCGCCGCGTTCCTCGCCCTCGTGTTCGTGCTCGCGGTCTTCGTCCTGGTCGTCGTCCTGCTCGCCCCGCCGTTCGTGAGCCAGCTCATGCAGGTCCTCCAACGCGTCCCGTACTACGTCGAGCAGGTTCGCTCCGCCATCGCGGACTTCTGGACCCAGTACGGCACCTCCGAGACCACCGACGTGAAGGAGAGCCTGGACCAGACGGTCGCCTCGCTCTCCAACCTGGGCGTCAAGATGGCATCGGATGCAACGGCCAAGCTCTCGAACGGCCTCATCAGCAACGTCGTCTCCACGGTCAACAACGTCTTCACCATCTTCCTGGGCCTCGTCGTGGCCTACTGGCTTGCCAAGGACTACCCGGGCATCGTCCGCGAGGCGACGGTCATCGCCGGGCCCCGCCACCGCGACGACCTCCTCGTGCTCCTGTCCATCCTCAGCAGGTCGATGGGCGGCTACATGCGGGGCATCGTGATCACGTCCACCGTGGGCGGGCTCCTCTCGTTCCTCGGGTTCTCCCTCATCGGGCACCCCTTTGCGGGTCTCATGGGCATCGTGGTGGGCATCTTCCACTTTGTCCCCGTCGTCGGCCCCTGGCTCGCCGCGGCCATCGCGGCGCTCCTCGCCCTCTCGGTCAGCCCCATGCTCGCCCTCGAGTCGATCATCGTCTCGGTCGTGGCGCAGAACGTCACGGACAACCTGGTCTCGCCCCTGGTCATGCAGTCTGCGGTCAGGGTCCACCCGATCCTCTCGCTCACGGGGATCATCATCGGCAACGCCCTGGGCGGCGTCCTCGGCATGGCCCTCGCCATCCCGCTCACCGCCGCGGCGCGCGGCATCTTCGTGTTCTACTTCGAGAAGAGGACGGGGAGGCAGCTCGTCTCCGAGGACGGAAGGCTCTTCAAGGGGGACCGCTTCGCAAATGACGACGGGTCTCCCAAGCCCGCCTCCGACGCCCTGGACGACGATGACTTCCTCAAGGGCAGCCGCCTGGTGCCGCCCGGGGACCCCGGGGGGAGAGGGGACTGACCTCCCCTCGCCATCACGCCGAGGGGCATTTGTCCGTCTCGCTTGGGACGCAAGCACGTATCATTGAACGGCATGACAACGGGCGCCGCTGGCGCACGCAACCAAAACGCAAGGAGAAGCATGAGCACCGCTGACTTCAAGACCATGACCACGGCACAGATCCGCGAGGACTTCCTCACGTTCTTCGAGGGCAAGGGGTGCAAGCTCTACCCGTCCTCATCCCTGGTTCCCGAGGACCCGTCGCTTCTCCTCGCCAACGCGGGCATGAACCAGTTCAAGGAGTACTACCAGGGCACCAAGACCATGCGCGAGATCGGCGCGTGCTCCTGCCAGAAGTGCCTGCGCACCAACGACATCGACAACATCGGCGACGCCAGGCACCTCTCGTTCTTCGAGATGCTCGGCAACTTCTCGTTTGGCGGCTACACAAAGGCCGACGCCATCGCCTGGGCCTATGAGTTCATCACGTCTCCCGAGCACCTCGGCCTCCCCAAGGACCGCCTGTACATGACCGTGTTCGAGAACGACGAGGAGGCCATCGAGCTCTGGCACGCCCAGGGGGTGGAGTACGACCACATCAGCCGCCTGGGCGAGGAGGACAACTTCTGGGCCGCCGGTCCCACCGGCCCCTGCGGCCCGTGCTCCGAGATCTACTTTGACCAGGGCCCCGAGTTCGAGGGCGAGAAGCCCGGCGACGACGGCGACCGCTACCTGGAGTTCTGGAACCTCGTGTTCACCCAGTACGACCGCCAGGAGGACGGCTCGATGCCGGAGCTCCCGCACCGCAACATCGACACCGGCATGGGCCTGGAGCGCATCGCCGCCATCATGCAGCACCAGGGCTCCAACTACGAGGGCGACGTCCTCCGCTCGCTCATCGGCGTGGGAGAGCGCCTTGCGGGCGTGACCTACAAGCAGGACCCGCGCTCCGACAAGAGCCTCCGCATCCTCGCCGACCACAGCCGCGCGGTCACGTTCATGATCGGCGACGGCATCCTGCCCAGCAACGAGGGGCGCGGCTACGTGCTGCGCCGCCTGCTCCGCCGTGCCGTCTACCATGGTCGCCTGATGGGCATCAAGGGCCAGTTCCTCACCACCTACAGCCACGAGGTCATGCGCCTCATGGCAGACGTCTACCCCGAGCTCACCCAGAACAAGGCCCTCATCGATGGCATCATCAGTGCCGAGGAGGAGCGCTTTGGCGCCACGCTGGACGCCGGCGAGGCCATGCTCGCCCGCGAGCTCGACGTCCTGGGCGAGGGCGAGCCCCTCTCCGGCGAGGTAGCCTTCAAGCTGCACGACACCTACGGGTTCCCCATCGACCTCACGCGCGAGATCTGCGCCAACGACGGCCACGGCGTCGACATGGACGCCTTCGACGCCGCCATGGAGGCCCAGAAGGAGCGCGCCCGCTCGACGGCGAACCGCGACGCCTGGGGTGCCTCCAACAACGTGTGGGCTGCCCTCTCCGACCGCCTCGACGCCACCGAGTTCCTGGGCTACGACCTTGACTCCGTTGACGGCTGCCGCGTGCTCGCCCTGGTGAGGGATGGCAGCGAGGTGCAGGAGGCCGGCGTGGGCGAGAAGGTCGAGGTCGTCCTCGACAAGACCACCTTCTACGGCGAGATGGGCGGCCAGGTGGGCGACACCGGCAAGCTCACGTCCGACAGCGCGAGCCTGGTGGTGGACGACGCGAAGCACCGCGAGGGCGGGCTCGTCTCGCATGAGTGCGAGGTCACCGCGGGCACCATTCGCGTCGGGGACACCGTGACCGCCGCGATCGACCACGGCCGCCGCGAGCTCATCCGCCGCAACCACACCGCGACCCACCTGCTCGACAGCGCCCTCAAGCGCGTGCTGGGCGACCACGTGAGCCAGGCCGGCTCCCTCGTCGCGCCGGACCGCCTGCGCTTCGACTTCACGCACTTCGAGGCGCTGACCGCCGACCAGATCGAGCGCGTAGAGGGCATGGTCAACGCCGAGATCTTTGCCGCCGAGCCCATTGTCACCAAGGTCATGGGACTCGAGGAGGCCAAGGCCTCCGGTGCGGTCGCGCTCTTTGGCGAGAAGTACGGTGACACCGTGCGCGTGGTCTCCACAGGCGACTCCGACGAGCCCTTCTCCAGCGAGCTGTGCGGCGGCACCCATGCGCGCAACACCGCCGAGCTGGGCTTCTTCAAGATCGTCTCCGAGAGCTCCGTGGGCTCCAACGCCCGCAGGCTCGAGGCCGTGACGTCAGCGGGCGCCATCGAGTACGTGGACGAGCGCCTGCAGACCCTGCAGGAGGCGTCGCAGGCCCTGAAGTGCCGCCCCTCCGAGCTCGTCGACCGCATCGCCTCCCTCGAGTCCGACCTGAGGGATGCCAGGAAGGCGCTCGAGGACGCTCGCTTTGGCTCCTCCAGCGACCAGATCTCCGACGCCATCAAGGGTGCCGTGAGCCTGGACGGGTACTCCTGCGTGGTCGCTCGTCTTGACGGGCTGACCGGAAAGGAGATGCGCCAGGCGTGGGACAGCGTCCGCGAGGGCGCCGGCACCGACTCGGTTGCGTGCGTGCTCGCCTCGGCGACCCCCGACGGCAAGGTGGCGCTCATCGCCGCGGCGACGGATCCCGCCGTTTCGGCCGGATTCAAGGCCGGTGACGTTGTGCGCGAGGTCGCCCAGTACGTTGGCGGCCGTGGCGGTGGGCGCCCCAACATGGCACAGGCCGGCGGATCCGACGCCTCCGGTATCGACAGGGCGCTCCAGGCAGCCCGCGAGCTTCTCGGCGCCTAGGTCGCATGCGCGCCCTTGCGCTTGACATCGGGGAGGTCAGGATCGGCATCGCCGCGAGTGACCTCTCCGGCACCGTCGCCTCGCCCGTGAAGGTCCTCCCCGCGCAGGAGGTCCTCTCGAACGCCAGGAGCTTCCGTCTCGTCCTCGAGGACTACGAGCCGGAGGTCCTGGTGTGCGGGCGGCCCATGACCCTTTCGGGCGAGGAGGGGCCGCAGGCGAGAAGGATTGAGGAGCAGGCCAGGCGCATCGCCGCCGCCTGCGGGCTTCCGCTGGAGTTTGCGGACGAGAGGCTCTCCTCTCAGGAAGCCAAGCGTATCCTTCGTGAGCAGGGATACAACGAGAGGTCCATGCGCGGGAGGGTCGATATGGTCGCTGCCTCGCTCTTCCTCCAGGCGTGGCTCGACTCCAGGCGGAACGACTAGTTAGGTTTCACATGGCAGACAACGCACGTAGGCAAGGTTCCCACTTCTCCGGCCAGGCGCAGCCCCGGCGGGGGAGCGCGCCCTCCCGGCGGGAGCGGCCCCGCCCGGCATCGTCGGGACGACCGGCGGCGCGAGGCGAGGGGAAGGGACAGCCGAAGCGCGCGCACTACCAGGGCAGGGTCTCAGAACGCACCGCCCGTGCGACCCAGAGCGCCCATCACAGGACGCCAGGCGAGAGCCACGAGCGCCGCACCCGCCACCGCTGGGTGGGCGTGGTGCTCGTCCTCGTCGCGCTCGTCGCCGTGGGCGGGGTCGGCTACCTCGCCTACCGTCACTTCTCCAATGCCGGCCAGGGCAGCACGCAGCAGGTGCAGAGCGGCCAGCAGGTGTCGGTGACCATCCCCGAGGGCTCGGATGCGTCGAGCATCGCCAAGATCCTGATGGACGCAGGCGTCATCTCCGACTCCTCCGCCTTCTTCAAGGAAGTGCAGTCCCAGCAGGCAGAGTCGAGCATGAAGAGCGGCTCGTACGACCTCATGACTGGCGCCAACCTCTCGGAGCTCGTGCGCCAGCTCGTCGCCGGCCCCAACTCCACCTCCAAGAGGATCACGCTCGCCGAGGGGCTCACGGTCGCCCAGACCGCGTCAAAGGTCGAGAGCACCCTGGGCATCTCATCAGACGACTTCACCAACCAGGCCAAGGCGTCCAATTACGTGAGCGACTACGACTTCCTCTCCGGGGCGGCCAACGACTCGCTGGAGGGCTTCCTGTACGGGAGCACCTACGACTTTGGCGACACCGACATGTCCTCTGACACCGTGATCCGCGCCATGCTCGACCAGTACAAGGCAAACGTGGCGTCCCTCGACTTCGCCACCGCCGAGGCGAGCATCAAGGAGAAGTACGGCGTCACGGTGAGCGACTACGACATCCTCACCATCGCCTCGATCATCGAGAAGGAGGCCCTCACCGACGACGACCGGACCAAGATCGCCTCGGTGCTGTACAACCGCCTCAAGGCGGGGATGGCGCTCCAGAGCGACGCGACCATGGGCTACGTGACGGGTGGCACGGTCACGGCGGACGACCTCAAGACCCAGAGCCCCTACAACACCTACCTCAACAAGGGACTGCCGCCCACGCCCATCTGCAGTCCCAGCCTCGCCTCGATCAAGGCGGCGCTCGCGCCGGCGGACACCAACTACTACTACTTCTGGATCACCGAGAGCGAGCACGTGTTCTCCGAGACGTACGAGGAGCACCAGAAGGCCATCGCCAATGCGACGCAATAGGCGGCTTACGCCGAGGGGCCTCCTCTCGGCGGACCGCTACATTGCGTCCGTCGACCTCATCGACGTGGGATGGCTCCTCGACGAGGGAATACGCTGCGTCCTCCTCGACCGCGACAACACCTGCGTGCCGCGCGACAGCTGGGTCACCCCACCAGCCATCCTGGAGTGGCTCGACCGGGTGCATGCCGCGGACATCTACACCTGCCTTGTCTCCAACAACTTCCACGGCTCGGACGTCGAGCGCTCTGCGAGGGCGCTGGGCAGCGACGCGGTCCATCACGCCATGAAGCCCCTGCCGTTCGCCGTGTGGGCGGCGCTCAGGAGGGAGGGCGCGACCCCGGAGGAGGCGGTTCTCGTGGGAGACCAGCTCTACACCGACATGGCGGCGGGCAACCTCGCCGGGGTCAGGACCATCCTCGTGAGGCCGCAGTCCACCCGGGACCTGTGGTACACGCTCATACTCAGGCGCTTTGAGCGACTGGTGCTGGGCGACCGCCACTTTGAGGGGGAGGGTCGGCCGGACCGGCGCTGAGTCCCTCGCTCTCCCGCGACCGTCCCGGCCCATCCGCGTGCCCCGGTGGGAAGCGCGTCGCCAGATGCTAGAATCGTCTGCGGCAAAGTCGGCTGACTTCGTTGGGACGCAATGGCGCAGTGCGGACAGGACGAGAGGGGCTATGTGGTGCACCAGGGGTGCGACCACATCTTCTTCGTGGGCTTCCACGGCGCCGGCAAGTCCACGCTCGCCCGCAACCTGGGCTGCCTCTTCCATCGCGACTACGTGGACACCGACCGCCTCGTGGAGCGCATGGCGGGCAAGAGCGTGTGCGCGGTCTTCGCCGAGGAGGGCGCCCCGGCCCTGCGCGCCCGGGAGGCGGCGGCCCTGAGGTGCCTCGCCGGACGCAAGTCGCTGCTCGTGAGCTGCGGCGGTGGGATCGTCGAGGGCGGGGAGAGCTGCCGGCTGATGCACGCCATGGGGACGGTGGTGTACCTGGACGGCTCCTTCGAGGACTCGCTCAGGCAGATCCAGCACCCCGAGATCCGCCCCGACTTTGCGACGGTCGAGGGTGCGCGCCGCCTGTACCGGCTCCGCAGGCCGCTCTACGAGCGCGAGGCGGACCTCGTTGTCGACATCAGGAACAAGACGTTCGAGCAGGTGTGCTCCGAGGCGGGCCAGCTGCTCTGGGAGAAGGGCCTACTATGAGCGAAGAGAAGAGCCAGGTCGTGAGGCAGTGGGTGTCCATGCCCGGCGGCTCGTGCGACGTGCGCATTGGGGCCGGCCTCGTGGAGGGGCTGGGGTCGCTCCTGCGCTCCGCAGTCGGGACCCCGCACGCCTGCGCGCTCGTGACCGCGCAGGGTGGGGACGCTCGCCTGGAGGAGAGGCTCAGGAGGCAGCTCACCGACGGCGGCTTCGCCGTGAGCCAGATCCACGTGGCCTCCGGGCGAGACGCGCGCGGCTGGGATGCCCTCGGGTCTCTCCTCGACGGCCTTGGCGAGGCGGGGATCACCTGCGACGACCTGCTGCTGGTTGCGGGCGACGTCGACATGCTCTCGCTGGGGAGTGCCGCCGCCTCCTGCTGGTGCGGCGGCGTGCCGCTGGCGGGTCTGCCCACCGACCTCGACGCGATGGTCGAGTCCCCCTGCTCCCCGCGCTCCATCGCCGCAGGTGGGAGGGACCGCATGGTCTCGCTCAGGCCGAGCATGCGCTACCTGCTGTGCGACCCCGAGGAGATGGACCTCGACCTGGGATCCGAGACGTCCCTGCTCGCGCGTGCGATCTTCGCCGCCTCGGCCGTCGCCGAGTCCGACAAGGCGTTCGAGGAGCTGTGGGACGGCACGCCGCAGTACATGGGCGGCGGCGAGGGCGCCGGTGACGCGATCCTCGCCCAGGCGCTGACGTCGCTCAAGACGCGCGGGTACATGGTGTCGTCGACCTCGCTGGCAACCCGCCAGGCCTCGACCTACGCCTTCGACTTCGCGTGGGCGATGTCCGCTGAGCTGCCCGACGTCCCCCTCTCCACGCTCGTCGCCGAGGGTATGCGCTTTGCCGGCCGGCTTTCCGTTGCGCAGGAGAAGATCTCGGTGGACGACATGCTCGCCCAGGACGAGCTCCTGGAGCGCCTGGGGCTCCCGTACCTCTCCTGCAGCATGGAGCCCTCGCGCATGGTGGAGACGCTCAGGAGGGAGCGGTTCCAGAGGAGCGGCAGGTTCCTCCTCGCCATCCCCCAGAAGCTGGGGCGGGTGAGGCTGTCGTCGGTCGACGACGACCTGCTGCTGGAGCACGTCACCGCCTGGTGCCAGACGCACCAGCCGCAGGAGGGCGCCGAGGCCTGAGGCCGCCGGCAACGGAACTATTGGTAACACGTCATTGGGAGGAACCATGGCAGACGCACAGGCATGCGCGGGCAGGGTAACCCGCTTCCGCGATCTCATGGCCCGCATGGGCTACGACGCGGCGATCGTCAGGAACAACGCGGACCTGAGGTGGCTCACGGGGTCCGAGAGGACCTTCGACGACGAGGTGGCGCACACCGCCTTCATCACGGCGGACGGCCTCTGGCTGCACACCGACTCGCGCTACTACGGCATCTTCCTCGACCGCATGGGGAAGGAGACGCCCTGGCAGATCGACGAGGACGTGATCGACCCCGCCCAGTGGGCGGCGGACCACGCCCGCGACGCCCGCTCCAGGGTCGTTGCCGTCGAGGACACCTGCGACCTCGCGTTCTTCGACGCCTTCGGGGCTGCGTGCCTGGCCGACGGCGTCGAGTGCCTGATCCCCCGCATGCACGGGTTCATCGCCGACCTCCGCATGGTGAAGGACGACGAGGAGCTCTCGCTGCTCCAGAGGGCGCAGGACATCACCGACGACGCGTTCCGCCACATCGTCGAGTACATCAAGCCCGGTCTCACCGAGCAGCAGGTGCGCGCGGAGCTGGACAACTACATGCTCACGCACGGGGCGGACAACGTCTCGTTCGAGACGATCATCGCCGCCGGCCCCAACGGCGCCAACCCGCATGCCCGCCCGAGCGAGTATGTGCTGCGCGAGGGCGACATGGTCGTGATGGACTACGGCGCCCTGTACCACGACTACCACGCCGACATGACCCGCACGGTGTGCGTGGGCAAGGCGGGGGAGGAGCAGCGCTGCGTCTACGACGTCGTGCGCAGGACCAACGAGGAGTGCCAGGCGGCCGCGCACGGTGGCGTCAACGGCCTCGACATGCAGAACCTTGCGGTCAAGATCATCTCCGACGCCGGGTACGGCGAGTACTTCGGCCACGGGCTGGGGCATGGCGTGGGACTCCAGATCCACGAGAACCCGGGCTTCAGCAGGCACTACGACCGCGTGGTCCCCTCCGGCTCCATCGTCACCATCGAGCCGGGCATCTACCTTCCGGGCAAGTTCGGCGTGCGCGTCGAGGACTGCGGCGTGGTGGCAGAGGACGGCTACCACCCCTTCTCCAAGATCCCGCACGACCTGGTCGAGATTCCCTGCTAGCCGGAGGGTGGCGCGTCTCTCCCCTCAATCGGTCGCTAAACGAGGCCCCCGTCACTGTCAAGTGCCGGGGCCTTTCCGTCCGTCAGGAGTGGGAGGAAATGCCGAAGGCATGAGCGTATGAGGCGCAAGATGCACTTGACGCAGCGTGAGGGTCAAACCAGTGAGTGGGGGAGAGGTACCGCTTACGGTTAAAATGCGACCGCTCAAACCGAAAGCCCCCACATGTTTGAACAATTTTACCCGCGTTTACCCAAATCCTGAAAACGCTCGCTATACTAGCTTTTGTGGATGAAAGGTGAAGGACTTGTTCAAGTGCTGTGAAGGGGTCCGACGTCTCTTCCGCGTGTCCTAATGGTGCAAGGGAAGCAAAGTAAGGAGGAAGTTGGATGGTCGGTATTGTTCTAGCCAGCCACGGCAAGTTCGCCGAGGGCATCAAGGAGTCGGGCAGTATGATCTTCGGCCCCCAGGAAGATGTGGCTGCCGTCGTCCTGACGCCCGACATGGGTCCCGACGACATGCACCAGAAGCTGCTTGACGCGATCTCCACCTTCAACGACCAGGAGCATGTGCTGTTCCTGGTCGACCTGTGGGGAGGGACGCCCTTCAACCAGGTTTCCCGTCTCATCAGCGAGGAGGGGCATGAGGACTGGGTTGCCATCACCGGTCTCAACCTGCCCATGCTCGTTTCCGCGTACGGTTCCCGCATGGGAGCCGAAACCGCGGTCGACGTGATGAAGGAGGTCTATCCCGAGGCGAGGGACGGAATCAAGGTCAAGCCCGAGGAGCTTCAGCCTGCCAGCGCAGAGGCTCCCGCAGCCCCCGCTCCCGCAGCGGCAGCCGTCAGCGCCATTCCCGAGGGCACGGTTCTCGGCGACGGCCACATCCACTACGCGTACGTCCGCATCGATACCCGCCTGCTTCACGGCCAGGTTGCCACGGCATGGACCAAGCAGGTCCAGCCCGACCGAATCCTGGTTGTCTCGGACGCCGTCTCGCACGACGACCTCCGCAAGAACATGATCATCCAGGCGGCCCCTCCCGGAGTCCACGTCCACGTCATCCCCATCTCAAAGCTCATCGAGGTCGACAAGGACCCGCGCTTCGGTGCCACCAAGGCGATGGTGCTCTTCGAGACGCCGCAGGACCTGCTGCGTGCCGAGGAGGGAGGCGTCAAGTTCCCCGAGGTGTGCATCGGCTCCATGGCCGCTACCGCGGAGAAGACTGTCATCAACCAGGCGATAGCCTGCGACGAAGACGACGTCAAGACGCTGAAGGCGATCCGCGACAACGGCACGCACTTCTACGTCCAAAAGGTCCCCTCTGATCACGTTGATGACATCTGGGCTCTTCTCAAAGAGAAGAACATGGCCTAAGGGCCCCGATAGGGAGAAGGAGGAAGTTCATGAATCCTATTTCGACCGTGCTTGTCGTCATAGTGGCATTCCTGGCAGGTATGGAAGGCATCCTGGACGAGTGGGAGTTCCACCAGCCGATCGTTGCCTGCACGCTGATCGGGCTCGTCTGCGGGCACCCCACCGAGGGCATCATCCTGGGCGGCAGCCTGCAGCTCATGGCACTGGGCTGGGCCAACATCGGCGCGGCCGTCGCGCCCGACGCGGCGCTCGCCTCCGTCGCCTCCGGCATCATCCTGATGCTGGCGCTCAACGGCGGCACCACCGACGTCACCGGTGCCATCAACACGGCAATCGGCGCCGCGACCGCGCTGTCCGTCGCAGGCCTGTTCCTCACCATGATCTGCCGTACGCTCGCCATCCCCATCGTCCACGCAATGGACGCCGCGGCCGAGAAGGCCGACTTCGGGGCCATCGACCGGCTCCAGATCGGCGCCATCTGCATGCAGGGTGCACGTATCGCCATCCCCGCCGCCGCCCTGTGCTTCATCCCCGCGGCCGCTGTCACCTCGGTCCTGAACGCGATGCCCGTCTGGCTCTCCGGCGGCATGACCGTCGGCGGTGGCATGGTCGCCGCAGTCGGCTACGCCATGGTCATCAACATGATGGCCACGAAGGAGACCTGGCCGTTCTTCGTCCTCGGCTTCGTCCTGGCAACCCTGAGCGAGCTCACGCTCATCGCCCTTGGCCTCATCGGTGGCTGCCTGGCCATCCTCTACCTTGGCCTCAAGGACCTTGCCAAGGAGGGTGCCGGCGCCGCTGGCTCTGGCGATCCCCTCGGTGACATCCTGGACGACTACGAGTAGGAAGGGGAGTGAATAGACATGGCAGAAGACATCAAGAACGCTGAGGCCCAGACCAACGGCATCCACCTGACCGTCGCTGACCGTCGTGCCGTCTGCAACCGTCACCAGTACCTGCAGGGCTCGTGGAACTACGAGCGTATGCAGAACGGCGGCTGGTGCTACGCAATGATCCCGGCCATCAAGAAGCTCTATCCCAAGAAGGAGGACCAGGCCGCGGCGCTCAAGCGTCACCTGGAGTTCTACAACACCCATCCGTACGTCTCCGCGCCGGTCATGGGCGTCGTCCTCGCGATGGAGGAGGAGCGCGCCAACGGTGCGCCCATCGACGACCAGGCGATCCAGGGCGTCAAGGTCGGCATGATGGGCCCTCTCGCCGGCGTCGGCGATCCTGTGTTCTGGTACACGGTTCGACCGATCCTCGGCGCCCTCGGCGCGTCGCTCGCCCTCAGCGGTAGCATCGTCGGCCCGCTCCTGTTCTTCATTGCCTGGAACATCATCCGTATCGCCTTCCTGTGGTATTCGCAGGAGTTCGGCTACAAGGTCGGAACGGACATCTCCAAGGACCTCTCCGGAGGCCTGCTCGGTAGGGTGACCGAGGGCGCCTCCATCCTCGGCATGTTCATCATCGGCGCGCTGGTCCAGCGTTGGGTCTCCATCAGCTTCACCCCGGTGGTCTCCTCGGTCAAGCTCGACTCCGCGGCCTACATCCACTGGGACAAGCTCCCCTCTGGCTACAAGGGCGTCCAGTCCGCGTTTGACCAGTACTTCAACCAGGGGCTCGCTCTGAGCGACACCAAGGTCACCACCCTCCAGCAGAACCTCGACTCCCTCATCCCGGGTCTCGCGGCTGTTGGCCTGACCCTGCTCATCTGCCACCTGCTCAAGAAGAAGGTCTCGCCGATTGCCATCATCCTTGGCCTCTTCGCCATCGGCATCATCGGCCGTCTCCTCAACTTCATGTAATGGCGGTATCACAGCCCCTCTTGCAGGGCTGGACCCAGGGGGTCGCACCCGTTACGCTAATCTGGTCGCAAGGCCTGGCGGCGTGGGGTGCGGCCCCCTCCGCATGACCGCAAAGGGAGAAATGCCATGGTCCAATCCATGAACCACACCGTGGACCTCACCATCAAGGCGACGTCATTAATGGGGCTCACCTCCGTGGGCAATATGATGGTCGGCGACTGCGCCCTCGAGTACTACAACGAGAGCAACCCCAACGACTTCATCCAGATCCCGTGGGGCGAGGTCGACCACATCGCCGCAGAGGTCCTCTTCAACCGCAAGATCGCGCGCTTCGCGGTCTTCACCAAGAGGAACGGCACCTACAAGTTCTCGACGCGGGACAACATCAAGACCCTCCGTGCCGTGAGGGAGCACTTCCCCGAGGAGAAGATGCTGCGCTCCCCCAACGTGATAGAGGTGATGAAGAGGGGGATCCTCTCCATTCCCAAGGCGGTCTCGGGCCATCGCGCCCAGGGTGGGGGAGAGTAGCCGCCCCCCTGGGTTGATTGCCAAAGCTAGTGCAGCTTCGGCAGGGTAAGTGCAGCTGACAGAGC
>CAJMNO010000040.1 GCA_905214865.1 uncultured bacterium
CTACGGCAGGCACCTGCGCATGGTCGCCGAGGGCGGCATCGTCCCCAGCGGGAAGTACGAGGACTAGGCACCTCGTCCCTCTCGCCCAGCGGTGATTCCATCGAATTGCCCAGCGGCGGGGGAGGCGCGCCCCTCTCGCCCATAGACTGGTATCCGCGAAGCAATCCCAGACCCATCCCTTGGAGTGATGCATCACATGAAGACCTACCTCGTCACCGGCGGAGCCGGGTTCATTGGCTCCAACTTCGTGCTCTACATGCTGCGCAAGCACGACGACGTGAGGATCGTGAACGTCGACGCCCTGACCTACGCCGGCAACCTCGAGAACCTCACCTCCGTCCAGGATGACCCGCGCTACACCTTCGTGCACGCGGACATCCGCGACAAGGAGGCGATCTCAAAGGTCATCGCCGAGCACAAGCCGGACTACGTGATCAACTTCGCGGCCGAGAGCCACGTTGACCGCTCCATCGCCAACCCCGGCATCTTCGCGGATACCAACGTGATGGGCACGGTCAACATGCTCAACTGCTGCCGCTCCGCCTGGGACGACGGCAAGGGCGGCTTTGGCGACCACCGGTACCTGCAGGTCGGCACCGATGAGGTGTACGGCTCGCTCGCGATTCCCGACAAGGTCAACCCCGACGGGAGCCCCGCGGACCCCGAGCACACCGACTACTTCCGCGAGACCACGCCCCTGAACCCGCACAGCCCCTACAGTGCCTCGAAGACCTCCGCGGACCTCTTCGTGAAGGCCTACCACGACACCTACGGGTTCCCCGCGGTCATCACCCGCTGCTCCAACAACTACGGCCCGTACCAGTTCCCCGAGAAGCTCATCCCGCTCATGATCCACAACGCGCTGCAGCACAAGAAGCTCCCCGTGTACGGCGACGGGCTCAACGTGCGCGACTGGCTGTACGTGGACGACCACTGCAAGGCCATCGACATGGTTGCCACCGACGGCCGCCTGGGCGAGGTCTACAACGTGGGCGGGCACAACGAGCGCGCCAACATCTACATCGTCAAGACCATCATCGCCGAGGTCTCCAAGGTCACCGGCGACCCCGAGGTCAACGAGGGGCTCATCTCGCACGTCACCGACCGCAAGGGACACGACCGCCGCTACGGCATGGCCCCCGACAAGATCAAGGCCGAGCTGGGCTGGTACCCCGAGACCCCGTACGAGAAGGGCATCGTCAAGACCATCCGCTGGTACCTCGACAACCCCGAGTGGGTCGAGCACGTGACCTCCGGCGCCTACCAGGACTATTATCAGAAGATGTACGCCAACCGATAGCTGGTAGGGCGAGAAGAGCGACAACTGCGGGGGCGGGGCGAATCCATTGGGTCCGCCCCGCCCCTTGCTTGGCATGGGACTGCGTCCGAGGGTCCTCGGGGATGGTAGCCGCGACGTGCCGGTGCGTGAGAGCGAAGCTGGGGGAATGGCAAAGAAGGGGTCGAATGGCCGGGTGACCGGGGCTTGGGAGACGACCGCTCCTGGCTGTCTCTCAAGCGTCAGGGTCGGGAGAGTCGTGCGGTATGCCCCGCTTGGCGGCGAAGGCCCTGCGTGTGCGCTCATGCGGGAAATTCCTGCCATGATTGGATGTCTGATGAACTGGCAACCGGGCGAACGCCATTCGGCTGACGATGGGAACCGTGCGAAAGTGCTCATGGGAGCAATCAGTCGCCAGTTGCCTCCACCCTCGGGCCCAGGTGGCAGCAAAGCCCCGATGTGAGCGTTCCCCATGGGAGGGGGTCCACGCGGGTGACCCTCATCTGGCGTTTCCCCAGGTGGGAACTCGTATGAAACGTCAGTCTCCTGATTCATGGCAGCAAACTCCCGATGTGCGCACACACATCGGGAGCCTGCCGCCATCCGGGAGGGAATGGGCGGCCCAATGGCAGGAGACTCCCGGCATGAGCACTCGCGTCGGGAGTCCCCTGCCAAGGTCAAAGGCCTGGTCGAGAGCCAACTGGGATGAGGCCCGGCCGCCCGACCGCCCTGGCGGCGGGGGCCTGACGTGAGTGCTCATTTCGGGAGTTCGTTGCCAGCTGGCCTGTCA
This sequence comes from uncultured bacterium, assembly GCA_905214865.1. Taxonomy (GTDB): domain Bacteria; phylum Actinomycetota; class Coriobacteriia; order Coriobacteriales; family Atopobiaceae; genus Olsenella_H. Next base: position 2,067 of record CAJMNO010000040.1, read on the forward strand.
AAGAAGGGACCGGCCGGCGCCTCGCGCCACCCCCGGCTGACAAGCGCTCGGGGAAGGGGGCGAGGGTCACCGACCGCGCGGGGAGGGGCCGCCCGGGCGGGAGGGAACCCCCTCCGTCCCCAGGCCGCCGATTCCCCCGCGCGAGTGGCGCGGCTCGCGGCGCGGGGGGCGGGACGCGGGCGGGACCCCGGGGCGCCCGCCGGAGGCTCCGCCCCGCGTGCGCGCCCGCCGCGTGGTCTCCGGCATGGGCCTCGCGCGCCGGCGCGTCCGCCCCGTTGGCGGGGCGCGGGAGCTCCCGCGCCGACGGAAAGCGCATCCCGCGCGTACGCGTGGGGCGAGCTTTCTGGCATCCGGGCACTCGAGGTGGGGCAGCTCGTCAGAAACTCTGTCGCGCGTGTACGCGCGGGGTGAGCTTTCTGGCATCCGGGCGCTGGAGGTGGGGCAGCCCGTCGGAAACTCCGCCCCATGTGTACACGCGGGATGAGGCTTCTGACGTATGACCGTCCCGCGGTGGCGTTCCCCCAGTTGAAAGGCAATCGGAATCCTGACTTTGCCAGAAACCCCACTTCGTGTGTACACACGGGATGGGGTTTCTGGCCAGGTAGGGCTTTGGAGGTTGGCTGGCATCTCGGGTCGTGCCAACCTCCGTGACGGCGGGAGCCCGTGCCGTTCCGAGGACTACGGAGGGGGCATCTCCCTAAGAGGGCAGTCCAACTGCGGAGATGTGGCCCTCTCCTCTTCTTTGACTAACGGATGTCCTCACATCTTGCATTTGCGCGTGGGCATCCGGTGTGCCCCCCAGATAGGCCCGCTCAGTCCTCGTCCCCGCGCAGGCGGAACAGGCCGTCCGGGGACCACGAGGCACTGTAGTACGGGTCGCGGGTGCGGAACTCCGCGGGGAACATCCCAAGCAGACGCTCCTGCTGACGTCCCCATGCCTTCGTCTCCTCGTCGTCGAACGGGGCCGCAGCCGGGGGCAGGCACCGTGCCACGTGGGCCATGGGGGCGATGCAGGTCCCAAGCCCGAGCCTGCCCGCCTGGATGCAGAGGGCGACCGCCCAGTTGGTCTCGTCCAGCCCGGAGACGGCGCCTCCAACGGCCTGGAAGATCTCTCGCCTGAACAGCACGCACTCTCCCGAGACCGCGCTGAGGTCGTGTGGGAGCACCAGGTAGCCCTTGCCCGTGCCGTAGAACGACTCCAGGAAGCGCCCGATGGGGACCGCGCCCCCGCGCTGGAGGGTCATCCCCGCGCACTGGATCGTGCCGTCCGGGCACAGGACCTTGGTCCCGGCGATGGCATGCCCCCGCCGCACGGCAAGGGAGAGGAGCTGCTCCACCAGGTCGGGGCTCTGAACCACCACGTCGCTCGCCACCACGAGGACGTAGTCGCCCGTCGTCCGTGCGACGCCCTCGTTGACGCAGTCGGCATAGTCCTCCCCGAGGGTGCCGACCTGTGGGATAAGCTCCAGGTTGGGCCAGGTGAGGATGTCGCGCAGGCCCTGCGCCCTGGCCTCGGCGGCGGGCTGGTCCATGCCCATAACGACGGCGGAGACGAGCGGCGGCTCGGGGAAGTCGAGCGTGAAGCGGTAGCAGTGCGGCATGGTGGGGATGCTCTCGACCTTTGCGGGGAGCCCGAGGTCGCCCAGGTGGTCCTCGATCGCCAGGCGACCCGCCTCGAACGACTCCGCCTTGGCAACCGCCGAGTTTGCAGTGGAGCCGGGGTGCGCGCGCCAGTGGTAGAGCACCTTGGGCACATGGCCCACATGGCGCGCCCTGCTGCCCGCGACGAGGGTGAGGCGATGGTCCTGCGCCCCGTCGTAGCGACTGTAGAAGCCGTCCACCAGCTCGCGCCGCATGGTCAGCATGTGGCAGACGTAGTTGTTGGTCTCCTCCTGCACGAGCGACCAGTCGGACTTGAACGCGGGGCGGCGGTACGTGCCGTCCACGAGGAGGTCCTCGTCGCAGTAGATCATGTCGGTGGAGGGGTCCTCCCTCACGCGCATGGCGTACTCAAAGAGGATGTTGGGCTCCAGCACGTCGTCGTGGTCGAAGAACGCGATCCAGTCGCCCTTCGCCGCCCTGACCCCGGCCTCGGTGTTCTTGGAGATGCCCAGGTTGTGGTCGAGGGTCACGACCGTCACGCGCGCGTCCGACGCCGCTATTCTCGCAACCTCGCGGGACAGGTCGACGTCCTGGGGCGTCGAGTTGACCATCACGAGCTCCAGGTGCGGGTAGGTCTGGCCAAGGACCGAGTCGGCCATCTCGACCAGGTAGGGGACGGGCGTGTGGTACAGCGGCACCACGACCGAGAAGAGCGGGCCCTCGTCCCAGCGGGCTGCCTCCCTCCGCTGGGCATCCAGCTGCCGGTCGGTGGCCCGGTGAGAGCGGAACCAGGCGTCGTACGCCGCGTCCGCCTCCGCCGGCGTGTAGCCCCTCAGGCTCTCGCAAGCCATGCGGGTGAGCTCCGGCTCACCCAGCGGAACGGACGTGCCGGGAAGGTGACCGGTCCTGTCTCCCACGACGAGGGCGCTGGGAATCCCGAGCGTGGGGGAGGGGAGCGAGAGGAGCACGGTCAGCGAGCGCGTGCCGTCGTCCGCCTGGTCCAGGCGCATCCTCATCACCTCGGACGGGACCTCCTCGCGAAGCGAGCGGTCCGCGTACTCCAGGCTGGCGAAGGGGGCGAGGCCCGCGGGGTCCAGGTCACCGATGCCGGGGAAGCGTACCAGCACGTGCAGGTGCTCCGCCTCCAGGCTCACCGCCTGGACCGAGGCGACCTCGGGCCTTGGGTAGGCGTGCCTTCTCGCCCTGAGCACCACGCTTCTTGCCTGCCTGCCCAGTGCGGTTCCCTTGAGCCTCTGGAGCATGTGTCCCCCTCGTCACGTATGCGCTAACCCCCTCATCGTAGGGTGTCGTGTCCGCCGCAGCCCGCTCTTCCGCCCTCGACCGCCAGATATCCATCCGCGCCGCCCGCATTCCTACGGGGGTTATTTCTTGAAAACGCCCCCACAGGGGAGGAAGCCCATCGGACGCCTGTTAGGGTGTATGCCGAGATAACGAGGGGAGAGACATGATCAGGCACAAGCTCGCCAACATACTCCTGGACGACGCAACGCAGTTCCTCCAGCAGCCCACGCTGCTCCACAGGTCCACCTCCGCTGTCACCCGCTCCGAGGGTGACGCCTGGCTCCTGGGGCCGCGCGGTACCCACGACTTCACCACGTTCTTCAACGCGCTCTCGGTGAGCCGGTGGAGGGAGTACACCATCGCCCGCAACTTCCACCTCCACCTGGAGGTGCGCGGTGGCGCGTTCACCCTGTCGCTCACGCGCGCCAACGGCTTCAGCTGGGAGGCGGAGCCGGTCGAGGGGAGCGCGCTCGAGGTCCCGGCGTCGGACGAGTGGCATGTCATCGAGCTCGACCTCCCCAACGACCCCGACGACACCGTCGAGGCGTTCGCCGTGTCCATTGAGGGCGACGAGGGCGTCCTCGTCCGTGACTCCTACTACTACGCCGAGGTGGACGAGGACAGGGTCCGCGACGTTGAGCTTGCCCTCTGCACCACGACCTTCAGGAAGGAGAGCTACATCCTGCGCAACGTCGACCTGGTGAAGAGGTACGTCCTGGGCTCCGACGAGCCGGTCGCGGCACACTTCACCCAGCACGTGGTCGACAACGGGAGGACGCTCGACGTCGAGGCGCTCCAGACCGACCGGGTGCGCATTCACCCCAACGACAACGTGGGCGGCTCGGGCGGCTACGCCCGTGGGATGATCGAGGCGCTGCGCCAGGAGCCGAGGGCGACCCACGTGCTCCTCATGGACGACGACGTGCTCGTCTCTCCCGAGAGCATCATCCGCACCTACGCGCTGCTGCAGATCGTGGACGACGAGCACGCCGACCGGTTCGTGGAGGGTGCGATGATGGACCTCTTCGAGCCCGACGTGAGGTGGGAGGACATAGGCTACGTCACCTACTACGGCGACTGCGTCCCCCTCAAGCCGTCCGCCCACATGGGGCAGGTGCACTCCGTCGCCACCAACGAGATGGACCAGGCAAGGTCGAGCCTCCCCGGCCATGGGGACCAGTCCCAGCAGTACGGCGGCTGGTGGTACTGCGTCATCCCCGTCACGGCGATCGAGGAGCACGGCCTGCCCCTGCCCCTGTTCGTGCGGTACGACGACATCGAGTACGCCCTCCGCTGCAAGGCGCGCTTCATGACCATGAACGGGATCTGCCTGTGGCACCCCTCGTTCGTGCGTCGCTACAGCGCTGCGGTCGAGCGCTACCAGGTCACCAGGAACGCGCTCGTGGCGCAGTACGCCACCGGCGTGGCGCCCATGGCCGACTTCGTGGACCACATGTTCCACCTGGTCCAGCTGGAGCTCAAGAAGTTCAACTACACCAACGCAGAGCTCGTCCTGGACGGGTTCGAGGACTTCCTCAAGGGGCCCGCGTTCCTGGAGCAGCCCGGAAACGCCGAGCGCGCCTTCATGGCCGCGAACAGGCGGGCGGAGCAGCTCGTACCCTTCTCTGAGCTGCGCAGGCAGTGCAAGGAGCAGGGCATCGACCTGAGTGCGATCTACGAGGTCGACGGCATGAAGCGGGCCGACGCGATCGAGAGGAGGTCGTTCCCGCAGCGCCTGGAGGACTACCTCAGCTTCAACGGCCAGCGGGTCGACCTGGGGTACGTGCAGAAGGGGACCGCCGCGATCATCGACGTCGCCGGCTGGCTGTACCCCGCCGACCTCATCCGGCGCAAGGACACCATCGTGGCCGTGGACCTCGAGAACCAGCGCGGCGTCATACGGCACCTCGACAGGGACCGCTTCAAGGCCGTGTGGGGTCGCTGGCAGGAGGATCTCAAGCGCCTCAAGGCGAACGAGGCTAGGCTGCGCGAGGCGTACTCCGCCGCCGCCCCGCGCATGACCTCCCGCGAGTTCTGGGAGTCCTACCTCGGGATCTAGCCGCCGCGCGCTCGCGGATGAGCCTGGGCGGGGCGTGTTCCGCCGCGTCCCGTCCAGGCGCTATGATGTGCGTGTGAACAGACCACGTGACGCTTGGAGAACCCGATGAAGCAGCTTTCCCTCGCCGGCTACCTTGCCGAGAACCCCCTCACCGACGATGAGCTGAGGGCGGGCCACGCGCTCAGGGTGGTCACCTGCCTCAGGAGCGGCGAGGGCGCCTTCGAGGAGGGGCCCAAGTCGTACTCGTGGCTCGTGCTCTCGTGCGCGCGGGGGAAGCGCCCCGCCAAGCCGGGGTGCGAGGCCATCGCCGTCGAGTCCCGTCGCGTGCGTGGCGTCGCGCACGTCCCCATGGAGCTCATGGGGACCCACTCCGTCACGGTGGGCGAGGCGGGCGGCCCCGTCACGTGGCAGGCCTGGGAGTACGTGGCAACGACCCCCCTGACCCAGGGGCGCCTCCTCTTCCACGCGGGCGGGAGGTTCGCCTTCGTGGGGGGCGAGGAGCTCAAGCGTGGCATCTCCGCCTACGGGGACCTCATCGCCAACGCCTCGGTCGACCCCAGCTACCCGGACTGGCTCAAGCGGCAGCGCTCCCTGCGCGCCAAGGGCGAGGTCCCTCAGGACGGCCCCCTCATGAGCATCGTCCTCCCCGCGTACAAGACGCCCCCGGCTCTGTTGGGGGAGGCGCTGCAGAGCGTCCTCGACCAGACGTACCAGAACTGGGAGCTCGTGGTGGTCAACGCCTGCCCGGACGACGAGGGGGTCCGGGAGGCGCTGGGCAAGGTGGACGACACGCGCGTCCGCGTCGTGGAGCAGGACAACGACGGCATCGTGGGCAACACCAACCGCGGCATCTCCGAGGCGACGGGCGACTACGTCTGCTTCCTCGACCACGACGACACGCTCGAGGCGGACGCGCTCGCCCAGTACGTGCGCGCCATCGCCGACTCCGCGGGCGAGGCGGGCCTGCTCTACTGCGACGAGGACAACATCGACGAGGACGGAACGCCACAGCTCCCCCTGCTCAAGCCCGACTACAACCCCGACCTCCTGCTGGACGACAACTACATGGTCCACTGGCTGTGCGTGCGCCGCGACTTCCTGAACGCCACCGACCGCTCCGAGGCCAGGATGGAGGGTGCACAGGACTACGACCTGGCCCTCTCGGCGATTGATGCGGGCGCTCGCGTCGTACACGTGCCCTACGTCCTGTACCACTGGCGCATCACGGGGGGCTCCTCCGCAAAGAACCCGCTGAGCAAGCCCTATGCGCAGGACGCGGGCGCCGAGGCCATCCGCGCCCACCTCGCCAGGCGAGGTCTGCGCGGGTCCGTCTCGCGTGGCGAGCACTTCTTCACCTATCGAGTGAGCCTGGACGACCCGTCGCCCTGGCCCTCCCTCGCGGTGGTGGGCAAGAACGGGGTGTCCCAGGCGACCAAGGACGCCCTCCACGCGTACGCCCGCAACACCGGCGCCTCGGTGTGGGTCGTCGACCGTGGCGTCGAGGGGCCCGGCTACGTCCAGCGTCTGCTGGGGGAGAGGAGCGGCGACCTCGTGCTGTTTGTCTCCAGCCAGGTGGACCTCGCCATCGACGACCTCAAGTCCCTCGTGCGCCTGTTCCAGCGCGAGGAGGTCTTTGCGGCGAGCCCTCGCGTGAACAGGTCGGACGGCCTCATCGACTACGCGGGCATCAAGGTCCACCCCGACGGCACCCTCGGCCACAGGTTCCGCCTTCTCCCCAAGGGGGACGGCGGGTACGTGGGACGTGCCGAGCGGCCCTACGACTGCGTCGCCCTCGACGCGGAGTGCTGCATGGTCCGCTCCTCCGCGCTCGAGGAGCTGGGGATGGGCGACGTCTTCCTCACCATGCGCTACGCGCTCGCCGACTGCTGCGCACGCGCTCGCGACCTGGGGCTCGTCAACGTCTACTATCCCTATGCCACAGCCGAGCTCAATGCGCCCCGCCAGATGATGTGGGACGAGGGGGCCCGTGCGGAGCACGACCGGGCGTTCTTCATGGGCATGCACGGAGAGCTGGAGGACGGCGACCCGACCCAGAACCCCTCCTTCGACCCCTGGAACCTGTACGGGAGCCTCGACTGGGGCGGTGGGTCCTGGTCCCGCGCGTAGCCACTTGGCGTGCCCTGGGCACTGTGTTCAGTTCTTGGGGTGTCATGGCCCCCGTGTGGTATGGAATAGAATGACCCTTGGCCCGTACCTGGGTCCGACGACATCAAACGTTTGGAGGACGCATGTCCCAGCCGATCACATCCGGCAACTTCACGTTCACCCCCACCTCCATCGAGGGGGTGACCATCGTGGACGTCAAGAGCTACGGAGACGCCCGTGGGTACTTCATGGAGACCTACAAGCGTCCCGACTTCGTGGCCGGCGGCATCGACGTGGACTTCGTGCAGGACAACCAGAGCGCGAGCACCCAGGGCGTGCTGCGCGGCCTCCACTTCCAGATCGAGCACCCGCAGTCCAAGCTCGTCCGCGTGGTGGAGGGCGAGGTCTTCGACGTCTGCGTCGACCTGCGTCCCGGCAGCGCCACCTTCGGCAAGTGGGAGGGTGTGACCCTCTCCGCCGAGAACCACCGCCAGTTCTTCATCCCGCAGGGCTTTGCGCACGGCTTCTACGTGCTGAGCCCCACCGCGGTGTTCTGCTACAAGTGCGACGACGTGTACCACCCCAACGACGAGGGCGGCCTCATGTGGAACGACCCCAGCATCGGGGTGGAGTGGCCGCTCGTCGAGGGCGTGGAGCTCAACCTCTCCGACAAGGACACCAAGCACCCCTCCTTCGGGGAGTGGCGCAAGTTGGCCGGCCTGTAGCATCGGCTCGGATCACGGAACGCACGGTAAGCGGGAGAAGGGGAGACCGTCTCATGAGGATTCTTGTCACTGGTTCGCGCGGGCAGCTCGGCAACGAGCTGAGGAGGCTCATCGAGGGCGGGACCGCCGAGATCGGCCCCATCCCCGAGGCGTATCGCGACGCGCAGGTCGACTACATCGACATCGACTCGCTCGACATCTCGGACGCTGCCGCGGTCGACGCGTGGTTTGACGAGCACGGTCCCTACGACCTCGCCATCAACTGCGCGGCGTTCACCAACGTGGACGGCTGCGAGGCAAACTGGACCGGTGCGTTCAGCGCCAACGCGCTCGGTCCCATGAACCTCGCGCGCTCCTGCGCCCGCCAGGGGGCAAAGCTCGTGCACGTCTCCACCGACTACGTGTTCCCGGGCAACGTGGAGGGCGAGAGGCTCGAGTCCGACGTCCCCGCGCCTATCAGCGCCTACGGCCGCACCAAGCTTGCCGGCGAGGGCCTCGCGCTGGCGAGCAACCCGCGCACGTTTGTGATGCGCACCGCGTGGCTCTATGGCTACGTGGGCAAGAACTTCGTCAAGACCATGCTGCGCCTGGCGCAGAGCCACGAGTCCGTGACGGTCGTGGACGACCAGGTGGGCAACCCTACCAGCGCCAACGACCTCGCGTACGAGATCCTAACGGTCGCCGCCACGGAGGACTACGGCATCTACCACTGCACCAACGAGGGCATCTGCTCCTGGGCCGACTTCGCCGAGGCGATCTTCCGCGAGTTTGGCACCGGCACCAAGGTCGTCCGCTGCACCAGCGATGAGTACAAGGAGATGAACCCAGCCTCCGCCGACCGACCGCACTTCAGTGCGCTCAAGAACGCGCACCTGGAGTCGGGCGTGGGCAACCGCATGAGACCCTGGCGGGAGGCGCTCGCGAGCTATCGGGCAAACTTCGACTCGCTTGCGAACTAGGCATCACTTACAATTTGTCTTAAGGTTGGTGGGACCCACGGGTGCGAGCCCGTGGGTCCCTTCGTAGCTTGGGGGTGAACCGATTGGCGGAGTCGGAGGGTGGTCACATGAGGAGACGTGCCAGCTTGGCGCTGAGGGTTTCCGAGAGTCCCGAATGGGCCTTCCTGGTGTTCTTCCTAGGCTTTTCTTCCTCTCATCATTTCACCCTTCTCTCATGAGTCCTTCTTTTGACGCCTCTGATGACTCCGCCATTGGCCTCAAATGTCCCTTCAACGGATTGTTGGGTAGAAGGCTATGCCGATGGGGTAAGATAGAACTCGTGACTTGGGAGCACCAAGTTGCAATGTATCGCGCGTAAGCGCAGTGTTTCGCCCGATGGGCAAGAAAGAAAGGCACGTTCATGGCACAGGGTACTGTTAAGTGGTTCAACCCCGACAAGGGCTATGGCTTCATCTCTCGCGAGGATGGTGACGACCTGTTCGTTCACTACAGCGAGATCCAGATGGACGGCTTCAAGACTCTGGACGAGGGCCAGGCTGTCGAGTTCGACATCACCACCGGCCAGAATGGCAAGCTTCAGGCTTCCAACGTTCGTAAGATCTAACTAGGCATTTCCTAACTTCGGCAGGAGTTTGGTCTTTGTTCGACCCCGTCTCAAGTGGTAATTGAGACGGGGTTTTCATATATCCGAATGAAATCCCCTCTTGATGCTTCTATTGGTGTCAAGCGCCGTCGGCGGGGTCTTCCGCATCCATCGGGAAGCCATCGTCCACCCACTTTCTGTAACGGAGCGCGAGGTCTCTAAACTGGTGGTGGCCAAGCTCGAGGTCGCAGAGGGTCGAGGCCGTGACCCCCAGCGCCTTCGCCGCGTCCTTCTGCGAGACGCCCGCGCCGATCCTGGCCTCCCTCAGCCCGGGGCCCGTTCCCTCGGCGGGCACGTCCTCGGGATTCGTCAGGAGCCGGTACGCCTCGCGCGCGATGTAGCGCTTGAGGCAGCGGCGTATCTCTCGGTCGGAGAGCCCCTCGGCCCTTCGCCTCTCCACGTAGGCGATGGTCCTGGGGTCGGTGCGCATCCTGTGCATCGCGATCACGTGCAGGGCCCTGTTCGCCCGCCTGTCGCCGCCGCGGTTGAGCCGATGGCGCCTGACCTTGCCGCTGGAGGCCTCTATAGGCGATGCGCCGCAGAGGGCGGCGAACGAGGCCTCCGAGGCCATCCTCCCTGGGTTGTCGCCGGCGGCCATCGCGAGCGCCGCGGCCGAGAGCGCGCCGCACCCGTACATCGCGGCGAGCGCCGGGTTTCCCTTTCTGACGGCGTCGGCGATCGCCCCTTCGAGGTCCCGGGCGGACGAGCGCTGGGCGACCCAGGCCTTCCCCAGCGCCCTGAGCGAGACCATGGCCGCCCTCTCGACGAGGGCGGCCGAGCCATCGTCCTCCCAGCACGCGCACGCGCGCATGATGCCGGTCGTCCCGAGCGGCTCAAGGCGGGCCCTCAGGTCGTCAGGGGCCTTCCTCACGGTCGCCAGGGCGATGTTGGCGAGCGAAGTGCACGACCTCACGAGGCCCTCCCTGGCGACGTAGAGGGCCCTCACCTCCTCGACCCAGCCGTCCTGGGACTTCGGGACCGCCAGGCCATCGCCCGAGAGCACCTGCCTGGCGGCCCTGAGCGCGTCCGCCGCGTCGTCCTTGCCGGCGCTGCGCCTCCTGCGGCTCCTCGTCGGGACCACGACCTCGTAGCAGCGGACGCCCTCGGAGGCCATCTCCCTCGCGAGCCCCGCCCCGAAGGTGCCCGTGCACTCGACGCCGGCCGCCACGAGCGTCCCGAGCGCGCGTGCGCTCGCGATGAGCCTCGCGTATCCCTCCGCGCCGGTGGGGAACTCGCCGGAGAAGAGCTCGGCCCCGAGGCGGTCGACAACGCTCAGCCAGTTCGTGTCGGCGTGCGTGTCGACTCCGGCCCACACGGCGTCCCGAGGGACGCCGTCCCATCTGACCTCCATGCCCATCACGTCCAATCCGTCTTCGGCACCGGGTATGATTCGACATGCCCCGCGGCCGCCGGACAGGGCTCCGATGGGTGAGCGGCGCCCTCCGCAAGAGCCGCCGCGCCCAGGCTTCTATCAGGTCACGGCAGCCGCGGGGCACGCCGGCGCGGGCGGGACATATCAAGAGGAGGACAGCCCCCGGACGGGACGTCAATCAATTGTGGGGTCACCACGCCGCGCCGGAACGAACCATAGACCAGGGACGAACGGCTCGTCGCCCCAGGGCCTCTTCGGATTATCGGAGCACAGTGTTGGTACTAAGTGGCGTTCTTTTCACCCCAAGCCATATAATCGAGGCTGGAGTTAGATGCCAGCGCGGCGAGGACCACCACCCATGGCCGGGGAATGGCATGCTCCCTCCGCGTCCGCGCCCCCATGGGACGGCAGCGACGATTCGTCGCCCGCGCCAGCCCAGAGGCTCGTCAGGGGCGCGCATAGGGAGGCCTGCGAGAGGCTGCATCCCGGCGTCGGCGGGGACGCGGAGTTCCCCGACGGCTACGAGCGCGACGCGTGCCCGCTGTGCCGCAGCCCGGACCTGACGCGCTGGGGGCACGACCGCAACGGCGCCGGGCGGTGGCGATGCAGGGCGTGCGGGGCGACGTTCACCCCGGCGACGGGCACGGCCTTCGAGGGGCACAGGCTACCGGTCGCGGCGTGGTCGGAGTTCCTGCTCGAGCTGTTCTCCCACGGGAGCCTGGAGGGCATGACCCGTCAGAACCGCAGGTCGCCGACCACGCTGCCCCACCGGCTCGCGAAGCTGTTCATGGTCCTGAGAGGAATCCGGGACTCCGTGGTGCTCTCCGGAAGGGTCCAGGCGGACGAGATGACGTGCCGCGTCCCGGCGGCCGACAGGGACCCGTCGCTCGCGGGGAGGCGGGCCGGCTGTGTTTTGTCAAGTCGCGATGAGCAGAACGGTCATCAATTTATGAGCAGCCTG
>CAJMNO010000041.1 GCA_905214865.1 uncultured bacterium
CTTTTCTGGGTTATACCCTAAGAGCAAACCACCCGCTATGCGGGTGGTAATGATTATCTAACCCTTATCGAAATTCTTGACCGTAGATGTAGATCCCCGGCAGCTCGACCTCTCTCCCCTTGCCCCCTGCGCTGGGCACGGTCCGGCTTCCGTACGACTCAAGGCGGCTCAGCCCCTTGTGGTCGTAGAACGTGAAGTCGCACTCGTCGTCGGTCATGAGGAAGAACCCCTTGGCACCCTCTGCACTCAGCTCCCGACGCATGAGGTCGAACAGCCTTCCTCCTATGCCAAGGCCCTTAATGTCAGGGTCCACCATCAGAAGATTTAGCTCTGACGATGCGTAGGCTTCGCTTCTCTCCAGATACTCTGCTGCGACTTCAAGCTCTCTGCGATCAACGAGCAGCTGGTCGCGCATCCTCTTGGATAGCTTTGGTTCAAAGACTTTGGCGGCGCTGATGAGGAGGTCCCGGTGCCACCGCCACTGGCTGGGGGTCGACTCTCCTGCCATGCGTCCCAGGGCGCATCCGATCGACCGGCCGTCGTGCTCCGCCACGATCGAGTGGGGCGAGATGGAGAGGTAGGTGGTGACGGCGACTGCGCCAAAGAGACGTCTCTCGTCCTCCTCCCCCGTGTCGCACCACAGGCGACCATAGATGCCGGACAGGGACTCGAAGTCGTCCTCCGCGAACGGTCGGAACTCCACCGAGGGCATTGTCTCACGCCTTTCGCAACAAAAGATTTCCCGATTGATGCCTACCGTATCACGTACCCCGTCTCGCGCGAGGTAGACGCCAGGACGGCATAGCCAGTTATGCCTCCGCAAGGAAGACGTGGAATGGGGCGATAGTCCCCGCCCCCCACCTGCCCGGGCGTGGGGTGCCTCTGCCGTCGCGCCCGACAGCCTCCCGTATATGGGTACGATACGGAAGACGTTCGCTCTCGACCCACGGAGGCACGGGCATGGCCTATGCAGAGGAGACACAACCATCGTTCACGCTGGGCGACCCCGCCATCGTCTGCCGATGGCGCCTGTGCCAGGGGCGTCTCCCCATGGAGAACCGGCACCTGAGGGCGCTCTCCCGACGCAGGGTCGGGGGCGAGCCGGTGAGCAGGGAGCTCATCGCCTGGGCCAAGCAGCACATAGAGTGGACGCTCGAGGACGGCTCGGCGGAGCACCCCGACGGCGTCCTCATGCTCGTCATCGACTCCGAGGGCAAGGCAGCCATGACCGTGGGGCCCTACACCGAGCTGCCGGCAACCCGTCTCGCCGACCTGGTGGGCAGGGCAACCGTGTCGAGCCGCGAGGCGGACGAGACGGGCGTGGCCCCCGAGTCGCTTTGGGTCGCCCGGGACGGCGTGTTCTACTGGGGCATCGAGCCGGGCTGCGCGCCATCGGGCGCCGCCACGCTGGTGGAGGACCTCGCCAAGACCCTGGGCCTTCCCGTGAGGCGCGTCGACGGGCTGTCGCACAAGGTCGCGTCCGGCGAGGTCGAGTACGACGAGGCGTTTCTCGTATCCGACGAGCATGGAGTGGTTCCCGCGACTGACGCCGCTGGGGAGCAGGGCGAGAGGTTCCGCAGCGGCTACGACAAGCTCATGGAGAGCTACAGGCGCAAGCACTAGCCCGCGCGTGCCGTGGGATGCGATGGCACTACACCCCGCGGAACCCGCGTCCGACGATCTCGGAGCTGCTCACCATGGTCATGAAGGCGTGCGGGTCCGTCTCGCGGAGGTAGATCCTTAGGCGCGTGGCCTCGCGCCGCGAGAGCACGGTCACCAGGACCGTCTCGGGCCGTCCCGTGAACGCGCCCCTCTCCTCGCGCACCGTCGCGGTGCGATGCAGCTCGCGCACCAGGAAGCCGATCACGTCGTTTGGCCTGCTGCAGATGACGGTGCACACCTTTTGGGTGTTCACGTTCTCTATGAACGAGTCGACCACAAAGGACTTGGAGACCAGGCCCAGGATGCAGTACAGGCCCGTCCTCGGACCATAGAGCGCCGCCGCGGCGGCGACGATGGCCGCATCCACCAGCAGGAGCGCCTTGCCTATCTGGAGCGACGAGTACTTCTTGAGAATCATCGCGAGGATGTCGGTGCCTCCCGTCGAGGCGCCGATGTTGAAGACGATCGCGCTTCCCACCGCGGGGAGACCCACCGCGAAGATGAGCTCGAGCAGCGTGTCGTTGGTGAGTGGTGCCGAGAGCGGGATTAGCCTCTCGAGAAGCGAGACGTAGAACGAGAGGGCAAACGAGGAGAACACGGTCCAGCCCATCGTCCGGCGGTCGAGGAACGCGAGGCCGAGGAGCACGAGGGCGAGGTTGACCAGCCACATGAAGGCGCTCACGGGGTACTTGGGGAAGAGCGTCGAGAGGATGATGGACAGGCCCGACGTCCCTCCCAGGGCAAAGTGGTTGGGGGCCTTGAAGACCTCGATGCCAATGGCCGTGAGGAAGAGCCCGAGGTTGAGCGTGAGGAAGAACTGGACGCGGCCCGGCTCCTCCCGCCTGCGGGCGACCCTCTCGCCCTCCTCGATCTCGGTGCGGGAGAGTTGCTCCTGTGGGACGTACATGCCGTGCTCCTCCTGTTGCCCGTGCGCCATCGACGGTCGCGAGCATGCCCCCGTCCCATCTATTTGTCAATCGTCCCCTCGACCCCCTGTCGCAAGTCGCCCCATGAGCGGCAGGGGGTTTAGAATGTGATGACCCTGCGGAGTGCAGGGATAGCCAATCGGCCGAAGGAGGCCCTCACGTTGTTCGCTTCTCCCAACTCAACTAAGAAGCACCTGTCCACCACCAGAATCGCCCGCATCTCGACCATTGCCGGCCTGTATGCGGCGCTCTCGCTTGTCTGCATACTGTTCCTGGGCGGCCTCGCATGGGGGCCGGTCCAGTTCCGCCTCTCTGAAGCCGTCTGCGTGCTCGCCCTCTTCACGCCCGACGCCGTGCCGGGCCTGGCCCTTGGCTGCGCAATCGCCAACCTGGCGAACATCGCGCTTGGGGGCACCGGCATGCTCGGCCTGCTCGACGTGGTGTTTGGCTCCCTTGCCACCGCACTCGGGGCCCTTGCAAGCTGGAGGCTTCGCGACCGGCCCCGCCTTGCCCTCCTGGGGCCCGTCGTCGCCAACGCGCTCATAGTCCCGGCCTACCTGCCCGTCATGCTCCAGGGGCTGGGCTTCTACACCATCCCGTTCACGTCCATCTCGCTGGACGGGGCGTATCTGCCCATGTACCTCTTTGGCCTCGTTGCGACTGGCCTGGGCGAGGCGGCCGTGATGTACGTGCTCGGCCTGCCCCTCTACCGGGCGCTGAGCGACAGCCCGCTTCCCGAGCGCCTGGCCCAGGACGCGGGGGCGCAGACGGAAGGAGCGTAGGCCACAGTGAACCCCGTCGTGGTCATACCGTCGTACTGGACCGGTCATGACGAGCCCTCCACCCTGGGGGAGGTGGGGGTCTACGACTACGCCACCCCCATCACCAAGCCCGTGCCAGAGCTTCAGACCTGCCTGGAGTCCCTTGAGGGCGTCCGCGGCGTCCTCCGCGTCATCGTCCTCGTGATAAGCGAGGCCTCCTGCGCGGAGGGCGCGCGTGCGCGGGTGAACGCCGTGTGCCGCATGCACCCGGACCTCAACCCCCTCGTCGTGGGCGCCCGCGAGGCGGACCTCATGGCACGGGCCATCGGGCGGGTCTCGCCCACCATGATGGGCGACGTGGTGTCGCTTCGCGGCTACGGCGCCATCCGCAACATGGGGCTTGCGGTCGCGGCTGCGCTCGGCCACGACGTGGTTGTGTTCATGGACGACGACGAGGTCGTTGCCGACGAGAACTTCCTCATCAACGCCGCCTACGGCCTTGGCCTGGCGACCAGGCAGGGCCTGCCCATCGCCGTGAAGAGCGGCTGCTACCACAACTCGGAGGGCTCCCCCTACGCAACGGAGGAGAAGCCTCACTGGTACGACCGCAGGTGGTCAAAGAGGGTGGAGTTCAACCAGATGATGCACCGCCTTCAGGGCGGCACGCGCATCTCGCGGTCGAGCTACGCCTGCGGCGGGTGCCTGGCGGTGGGGGCGAGGGCCTTCTGCAGCGTCCCGTTTGATCCCTTCATCACCAGGGGAGAGGACCTGGACTACGTTCTCGACCTCCGCATCTACGGGTACGACGTGTGGTTTGACCAGGACTGGTGGGTGTGGCGGAAGGTGCCCCCCCTGCGAGAGGGCGTTGAGCTCTTCCGTCAGGACGCGTACCGCTGGGAGTACGAGGCGCGCAAGCTCCAGGTAGCCAACGGCTCCATCGGCCTGCACCCGGTGCGCCCCGAGTCGCTGAGGCCCTACCCGGCGGAATGGGTCTCGCCGGAGGTGAGCCGGCGCATCTCCACCACGGCCCTCCTCCGCGCCGTCGGCTGCAGGGAGCATCGCAGGTACCTCCAGATATGGAGGCACGGACACGCGGAGGCGCGCGAGTGGGCGGCCCGGGAGGGCGAGAGCTACTTCAGACTCCAGACGTACTGGTCAAAGATGATGGGTGCCATCTGGGCAAATCCGGTTCTTGCGCAGGAGCTCCAGCGCCTGGGCGGCGTGGTGCAGACAGGGGAGGAGAGGCATGGCTAGCCAAACGTACTCGCGGCGTGGCGTCGTGCTGCGCGCCGCCGTCGCGGTGGGGGCGGTGCTGCTCCTGTCGCTCGTGGGGCTGCTCGCCTCCGCCAACTCGGGCCCCGTGCGCGGCGGCATCGTCATAGCCCTTGCGGCGGGGGCACTTCTCGCCCTGGTCATCGTGCTGGTGTCCGCACGCATGCTGGAGCCGGAGGACCTGCGCTCGCGCGCCACCGAGCGCACCCTGCGCGTTGCCTCCGGCACTCTCAAATACATGTCGGAGGGGCTCACGGAGGAGGACTGCAAGGCGGTGTGCCAGCTCCTCCTGCCCGAGACGGCCGCCTCCGCCATTGCGATCACGGACCTGACCAAGCTCCTCGCCTACGTTGGCGTCGAGATGCAGGGGCCCGCGGTGGGCACGCCCAACAGCGTCCCGACCATGCAGGTCATTCAAAGCGGCCGCATGCAGACCTTCAGCAACATGGACGTGCAGGAGGACCCCCGCATCGCAGACGAGGGGCGTCGTGGCGACCTGGACCCCGTGCCCTACCCCATGGGCATCATCGCCCCGCTGACGGTGCGCGACCACGTGGTGGGCGCCATCAAGCTGTACTACGCACGGGGCAGCGAGGTCGACCGCACCCAACTGGCCATCGCCCGAGGCCTTGCGGAGCTCCTCTCCACCCAGCTCTCGGCATACGAGCTCGACCGACAGGCGGAGCTCACGGCAAGGGCGGAGGTCAAGGCCCTGCAGGCCCAGATCAACCCGCACTTCCTCTTCAACACGCTCAACACCATCGCGTCCCTCACCCGGACCGACCCCGCCAAGGCACGCGACCTGCTGCGCGAGTTCGCCGTGTTCTATCGCAAGACGCTCCAGAGCTCGCAGCAGACCATCCCGCTCTCCGAGGAGCTGGCGCAGACGCGCCGCTACCTCAAGATCGAGAAGGCGCGCTTTGGCGAGGACCGCATCATCGAGACCGAGAACGTGGAGACGGGCTGCGACGACGTCCTGGTTCCCGGCTTCATAGTGCAGCCCATCGTCGAGAACGCCGTTCGCCACGCCATGAGGGACGACGGGCCGCTCCATATCGACGTCCAGGCGGTCGTGGACGGGGGAGACATCATGATCGCCGTGGCCGACGACGGCCTTGGCATGGACGAGTCGGTTGCCGAGCGGCTGCTGAGCGGATCCTCGCAGGAGTCGTCGGACAGCTCCAAGGGCACGGGCATCGCGCTGAAGAACGTCGCGGAGCGCCTGGAGCGGTTCTATGGTACCGGGTCGGGCGTGGAGATCATGAGCAAGGTGGGCGAGGGGACCTGCGTCACCCTCCGCCTCGTGGGCGCCGCCCCCGCCTTGCAACAGTGTACGGAGGCCTGACCCGGACAAGAGCCACCAATTGTGGGGCTTATGCCGAGAGGTTAAGATGGGGAGAGGCACCGACGGGCCGCCCTGGGGCGTCCCGCTATTCGAAAGGTTGTGTGTTGCATGCTTAACGCGCTGATTGTGGACGACGAGGCCCCGGCTCGCTCCGAGCTACGCTACCTCCTCGAGGAGACCGGTCGAGTCGACAACATCGAGGAGGCATGCAACGCGCGCGAGGCGGTCGAGGCCCTGGTGAAGGGCAAGGAGGGCTCCGACCACCGCACCGACGTCATGTTCCTGGACATCTCGATGCCCCGCACGTCCGGCATGGAGCTGGCCCAGGCACTCCACAAGCTCAAGAACCCCCCGGCGGTCGTCTTTGTCACGGCCTACAGCGAGTATGCGCTCGAGGCCTTTGACGTCGATGCCGTGGACTACCTCATGAAGCCCGTGGAGACCGACCGCCTCATGCGCGCCCTCGACAAGGTGGAGTCGCGCGTCAAGCCGTCCACCCCGTCGCACGCGTCGGTCGAGCGCATCCCCGTGGAGAAGGGCGGTAGGAAGGTCCTCGTCCCGGTCAACCAGATTCGCTACATCGAGGCCAAGGACGACTACTCCTGCATCTACACCGACGACGACAGGTTCCTCTCGACCATCTCGCTCGCCAAGCTCGAGCAGAAGCTCACCCCGCACGGCTTCTTCCGCGTCCACCGCGGCTACATCGTCAACCTCGAGCACGTGGAGGACGTCGAGGTCATCTCGAGCGGCATCCTCCAGCTGGGCCTAAAGGGTGTGGACGACAAGAAGATCCCCGTCTCGCGCCGCCGCGTGGTCTCGCTCAAGCGCGCCCTGGGGCTGTAGGGGTTGGCCGCGGCATATGCGCTACGATATCGTCTCTGACACGCACGGGTACCTCTCCCAGCAGCTCCTTGATGCCCTGAGCGGTGCCGACATGATCCTCCATGCGGGGGACATGTGCTCGGACTCCGACCTGCGCACGCTCGAGGGCATCGCGCCGGTGCGCATGTGCCTGGGCAACAACGACTACGGGTACTCGTACGGCCCCAGCGTTCGCAACCTCACCAGGGTCTTCTCCGACGGCCTGCGGTGGGAGATCTGCCACTACCGCGATCGGCTTGACCTCGAGACCTGCGACATCGCGATCTGTGGCCACACCCATAGGCCCTACGTTGAGAGGGACGCCCGCACCGGGGTCCTCGTCATGAACCCGGGGAGCCCCACCTACCCCCGCGCCGGCGGCCCGACCATCGGTCGCATCGTCTGCGAGGACGGAAAGCTCCTCTCCGCCCGCATCATCAAGCTGTCGGGAACGGGGCCCACCAGGTAGCCGTTTGGTTGCCTGCGGCGCACCCCGCGCTAGGACAGGCTCTCCTCGTGCAGCGCGGACTCGGCCGCCGCCTCGTGGAGCGCCTCGCGCATCTCCCTGGTCCGCTTGGCGGGAACGCGGACGGTGCTGCCGTCAACGAGCTGCACCTCCGGCCCCTTCATCCCCACCACGAGACGGGCGTTCACCGCATAGCTGCGATGGACGCGGACGAAGAATGGCGGCAGACCCTCGAGGACCGTCGTGAGCGGGCTGCGAACCCTGAACGACGTGCCGGGCAGGTGGACGATCGTGTACTGGTGCGAGGCCTCCAGGTAGAGGGTCTCGTCGTAGTTGAGGACGTGGCGCACGCCGCTCGCGTCGCGCAGCGCCACGGGGCGCGCACCGCGATAGCCCCATGCGGGCTGCGCCGTCGTTGCCTGTGGTGCGGCGGAGAACTCCTGGAGGTCGTTGCCGATCTTCTGGAGGGTTGGCATCGAGGCGTGCATGTGAACGAGCTGAGGCTCCTGGTCCCTCTCGCCCATGTGCCACACAAAGGTGGAGCGGGAGCTTGCCACGTGGCGGCCGGACTTTGAGATGACGTCCTCCAGGAGGAGCACGACCTCGCAGCGCTCGCCGCGCCAAACGAGCCTGACGGTGCGGGTCTTCACGTCCAGCATCTTGAGCGCGCCGCGGATGCGATCGAGGTAGCGGATGAACTCGTCTGGCCCAAACCCCGTTCCGTTGTTGAAGGGCCCCACGAAGGAGAAGTCGCTTGCGAGGTGGGGGAGACAGGACTTGCCGTCACCACTCCATGCCGCCTGTGAGATTCGCTCGGAGAGCGCAAGGGTACCTTGCCTCATGTTGCCACCCCCTATGCGCTTGCGTCTGGCTGGCGCTTGGCGTTGCGGGGCTCCCGCCCCTTGTGCTGGGATGCTTCTCGCACTCGTTAAGCTGAATATATCCAATGTCCCAAATGGTTGAACGAGAATCGGGCGAGACGTTTTGCCAGATGGCGGCTGGGACATCTTTTGCCAACCTTCAGACCAATGGATACTGGGAACGCACCAGAGTCGTTCGTCCGCCGCCTCCCCCCGTCTCCCGTGTCCCTAAAATTATCCTGAGGAAGGGGCGCACGGCGGCCAAAGGGGCCCCGATGCGCACGCGGGGGAGACGAGACGTGGCTCGGGGACGGCATCTTTCGAATGGCGAGGCCGTTGGGGCGAGAACCCCCGTGCGCCGTCGCCATGGCATGGTCGGGACGATTGCGCTCATGGTCGTCCTGGCGGTCGGCATGGCCCTCCTTGCGTTGCCACGGCTCTTGAACCTCAGGGCGCAGACGGAGATGGACCAGAGCATCAAGGTGGTGGAGGACCTCCGCGCCGACTCCTCCGCGATGCAGGGGCGCAGCGACGTGAACCTCGATGCCGCCTGGCAGTACCTGAGTCAGTACAACCAGGACGTTCGCGACGGAGAGGTCCCCCAGGTCAACGACCCCTGGGGCTTCTCCACTTCCTCCGCGGGCTTCCCCGCGACCGAGCTTCCCGATGGCCTGGTTGGCAGCATCAGGATTCCCGCGATGGACGTTAACCTGCCCCTGTACCTCGGCTCGACCGAGCAGAACATGCTCAAGGGTGCGACCGTCATGTACGGGTCGAGCGCACCCCTGGGCGAGACGGACTCCAACTGCGTGGTGGCAGCGCACCGCGGCTTCTCCAACGGCTACATGTTCAACTACATCGAGCGTCTTGAGGTGGGTGACCACGTCTACATAAGCACGCCCTGGCAGGATCCTGACTATGTGGTGACCGCGTTCAAGGTGGTGGACCCCGACGATGTGGAGTCCGTGAGGATCCAGCCGGGCAGGGACATGGTGACCCTCCTCACCTGCCATCCGCACCCGCAGCACACGCATCGGCTGCTGGTCTACTGCGACCGCGCGGGAACCAGCGCCGCGGACGCGGCGTCCGCGAGCGGGTCCCCGCAGAAAACCGAGGGGTCGTCCGCCAGCGCGACCGTGCCCAAGACACCGGACGAGACGACCATCCTGGGGATGGACGTGCTCCAGTTTCAGGACGTGGCCACCAACGTGGGGCTTGCCGTCGGCACCGTGTTGATGGTCGTGCTCGTGGTGCGCCTCGCGAGGGCGATTGGGGAGCGGCGGCGCGGGTAGCGCGAATCAGTCCGCTTGTCCCTCGTCCCTCTCGGGGAGGAAGAGCGGCGCAAACACGCGCGTGTAGACGACGAGCCACGCGATGGACACGCAGAAGCCGGCGATGACGTCGGATGCGTAGTGCACGCCCAGGTAGATGCGGCTCAGTCCCACCGCGACGATGACCAGGCAGAAGCCGGTCACGCAGAGCCACTTCACAAAGCGGTCCTTCTCGTAGTGCCATACCATCCAGGCCAGCAGCCCATAGAATGCCATCGCAATCATGGAGTGCCCCGATGGAAAGCTGTAGCCCGTCTCGGCGATGAGACGGAACCCCTCGGGACGGGGGCGCTGCACGACCTGCTTGAGGAGGACGTTGAGGCCCACCGCGCAGAGGAGGTTCACCGCGGCGCACAGCCCGGGGCGCCTCCCCGGGGCAAACGCCTCGACCACCAGGAGCATCACGAGCAGGACGACGGGGAGGGCAAGCTCGCTGATCGCCTCCATGATGGGCGTGAGCCAAGGTTGCCGCATCTTGACCACGAGCAGCTGGTACGCCGCCAGGTCGAGCCTCATGATGTCTCCCTCGTGGACGTCCTGTAGGAGGGCGAGGAACACGACGACCGCGACCCCCAGCACGATAAGACGCAGGTTCTTCCTGACGAGATGTGCCAGTCCTGTCATCGCAACCCCATCCCTTGGCCCTTGGGCCCTGACGCTATCAAAAGAGGCGAGGACGCCCGTGTGGGGGCATCCTCGCCATCAGTGTGACGCATGTTGCCTACGCGCGTGCCGGACGCTAGAGGTTGGCGCTGATCTCTGCCACAAGGTCCGCCTTGGGCATGTTGCCGACCATGGTGTGGACCGGCTTGCCGCCCTTGAAGAGGATGAGCGTGGGAATGGAGACGATCTGGAAGCGCTGGGCGAGCTCCGCCTCGTCGTCCACGTTGCACTTATAGAGCGTGAACTTGTCCGACATCTCGTTTGCCACCTGCTCGATAACGGGACCGAGCGCGCGGCAGGGGCCGCACCAAGAGGCCCAGAAGTCCACCAGGACCGGCTTGGGGGAGGAGAGAACCTTCTCTTCGAAGTCCTGTGAGGTAATTGCGTTGGCCATGAGAGCTCCTCTGCTTTGCCTGCGGGCATTGGACCCACGGCATCCTGGAAGGCCGCTCGCCGACGCACGCGGCGCCCGACAACGATGGTGACGGGCGGGTGGCCGGCTGCGTGTCTCCCGCTTCTTGTCTTGCTGCGCTTATACCCAACGGGTGGCAGGCGTGGCGTAAGATTTGCCCAGTCGGCACAGTTTGGACAAAAAGGTTGGTAAAAAGGTGGCATATAACCGTCGCGACAGGACCCAGGCATACCTGAGCAAGGCGCGTCACGACCTGACCTCCCTGGCGGAGAGGGGGGTCGTGATGGGTGGCAACGCGTTTAGCAGCTACGTCTTTGCCAAGGGCGAGCTGTCGCCGGAGGAGGCCGCGGGGGGCGCCCTCCTGGGAGGTGCCGACGGACGTGCCCTCAGGGCGTCGCTGGAGCACCTGGGATACGCCCCAGAGGACTGGGCGGCGCTCTCCACCACGTCGGCCGCGGGAGGGGACCTCGAACCCATGCTGCTGCGGGAGGCGGTGTGCGCGCTGGACCCCTCAACGCTCGTGGCATGCGACGAGGCCGCCGCCCATGTGCTGAGGGCCGCGTACGCCGACGAACTCTCCCGTCTCCCCGACTTTCCCGTTGCCATGCTGGAGCCCGGCTACGTGGCGCCCATCCTGGGCATGCGCGTCATGAACCTGGGGGGCTTCTCCGCCGCGCTGGCAGACCCCCGCAAGAAGCAGCTCATGTGGGCGCGCCTGAAGCAGCTGCCCCCGCTCGGCGAGCCCTACTGAGTCCCCTGGTCTTGGCCGTCTGCGCAGACCTCGCCCCCAAGTGCCAAAATAGGGGACGGCAGGTTATCCATTGGGCTAGCTAAGGAGCAACGATGGCAGACGTCCCCGCACCAATCGACGCAACGAAGACCCCCGAATGGAAGGCGCTCCAGGAGCACTACGACCACCTCCAGGACGTGGGGATCAGCCTGAAGCAGTGGTTCGCGAGCGACCCCCAGCGAGTCGACAAGCTCTCCTTTGACACCTCCGACCTCCACTTTGACCTCTCGAAGAACCTGGTGGACGACCAGACCATCAAGCTTCTCGTGGGCCTGGCGAAGGCCGTGCACCTTGAGGAGCGTCGCGACGCCATGTACCGGGGCGTGCACATCAACACCACCGAGGACCGCGCGGTGCTTCACACGGCGCTGCGCCGCCCCAAGTCAGACGTGGGCAAGTACGTGGTTGACGGCCAGGACACCGTTGCGGACGTCCACGAGGTCCTCGACCGCATGTACGCCTTCGCCAACCGCGTGCGCTCGGGCGAGTGGAAGGGCGTCACGGGCAAGCCCATCAAGAACGTCATGTCCATCGGCATCGGTGGCTCCGACCTGGGCCCGGTCATGGTCTACGAGGCGCTCAAGCCCTACGCGGATGCAGGCATCTCGGTGCGCTACGTCAGCAACATCGACCCCAATGACATGGCCGAGAAGGTCAAGGGCCTCGATCCCGAGACCACCCTCGTCATCATCGTCTCGAAGACGTTCACCACGCTGGAGACGCTGACCAACGCGCGCGAGGCGCGCGCATGGCTCCTCGACGGGCTCAAGGCGCAGGGTGCCATCGACGGCTCCGACGACTCCGTGGCCGAGGCCATCCGCCACCACTTCGTCGCCGTGTCGACCAATGCGGAGAAGGTCGCGGAGTTTGGCATCGACACCCAGAACATGTTCGGCTTCTGGAACTGGGTCGGGGGGCGCTACTCGGTGGACGCTGCGGTGGGCCTCTCGCTCATCATCGCCTTTGGCCCCGAGCGGTTCCAGGAGTTCCTCGCGGGCTTCCATGACCTGGACGAGTACTTTGCCAACACCCCGCTCGAGAAGAACGTCGTCGCGCTGATGGGGCTCATCAACGTGTGGTACGTCAACTTCTTCCACGCCGCGAGCCACGCGGTTCTCCCCTACGACCAGTACCTGCACCGCTTCCCTGCCTACCTGCAGCAGCTCACGATGGAGTCCAACGGCAAGAGCGTCCGCTGGGACGGCACCCCTGTGACCTCCGACACCGGCGAGATCTTCTGGGGCGAGCCCGGCACCAACGGGCAGCACGCCTTCTACCAGCTCATTCACCAGGGCACCAGGCTGGTTCCCGCCGACTTCATCGCCTTTGCCAACACGCCCAACCCCACCAGGGACGGCGACCAGGACGTGCACGAGCTGTTCCTCGGCAACTTCCTGGCGCAGACCAAGGCCCTGGCGTTTGGCAAGACGGCAGACGAGGTCCGTGCCGAGGGGACGCCCGAGTGGATGGTCCCCGCCCGCGTCTTCACGGGCAACCGTCCCACGACCTCGATCTTTGGCGAGGCGCTGACCCCCCACGCCCTGGGCGAGCTCATCGCCCTGTACGAGCACATCACCTTTGTGGAGGGGACGGTCTGGGGCCTCGACTCCTACGACCAGTGGGGCGTTGAGCTTGGCAAGCAGCTCGCCAAGCAGATCACGCCCGCCTTCCACGACGACCAGGCGCTCGCCGGGCAGGACGCCTCGACCAAGGCACTCATCGCCTACTATCGCGCCCACCGCAAGTAGTCGCCTTCCGGGCATCAGGCAAACGGGGCCGTCGCGGTTCGTCCGCGGCGGCCCCGTCCGTTTTCATGGCTTTAGCCTGTGTCGCGCCACGCGCGACACAGAGAACCACCCGCTC
>CAJMNO010000042.1 GCA_905214865.1 uncultured bacterium
GCCGTACTAGTTCGGATGACTTTGAGAAGCGTTCGGGTGAAGTCTGAATTCGAGGATCGCCACGAGCAGCACAGGTAAGGTCCTTTTGTCACCCATCTGGTGACTACTTGATGCTAGAATGGTCAGGCACGGCCCCGTAGCTCAGGGGATAGAGCACAGGTTTCCTAAACCTGGTGTCGTTGGTTCGAATCCGACCGGGGTCACCACGAAAAAGCGCAGGTCACAGCCTATATCTGGTTGTGACCTGCTTTCTTTTTAGATAGTGACATAGACAGATGTCGCCCGGATGTTGCCCCGTTTTTGCCGAATCTTCCAATGGGCATCCATCATCGCCGGCGTAGGTGAGGTTCCAGACGTAAGACGGCATGGCGAACGGCTTGAGATGGGCGCCAATGCCCCGCTCGTCGTGCCGGTACACAGGTTCCTTCGATATGAAAAAAGAGGACCTCGTGATGAGGTCCTCCACAAGACTCGCGCGTGCTGGGGGAGACGAGCCTAGTTGCCGCTCGTGGTGCTGCTTCCCGACGTGCCGCTGGTGCCCGAGGTCGAGCTGGTCCCGGTTGAAGAAGAGGTGCCCGAGCTCCCGTCGTCAGTCGTGCTGCTGCTCTGCGGGCCGTTCGAGATGATCAGCGTGATCGTGGCGCCCTTCTTGGCATTGCCGGTGGGCGACTGGCTGATGACCTGGTTCACGGGCGTGCTGTCGTCGTAGCGGTACTGCGGGTCGTACTTGAACCCGGCGTTTGCGAGCGTCGACTGCGCGGTGTCCTTGTCCATGCCCACGACGCTGGGGACCGAGACGGTCTCGGAGCCCGTGGAGACGGTGATGGTGATGGTGGCACCCTTGGTCGCCGTGCCGGTGGGCGACTGGCTGATGACAAGGCCCTTCTCGACGCTGTCGCTCGATGCGGTCTGTACGTCTACCTCAAAGCCGGCGGCCTGGAGCGCGCTGGTTGCGTCGGACTGCGACTGGCCGGTCACGTTCGGGACGTCGACGCTCTGGGGACCCTTGGACAGCTGGTAGGTGATGGTGTCGCCCGCCTTGGCGCTCGAGCCACCTGCAACGGACTGTGCGGCGACCTTGCCTACCTCGACCGTGTCGCTGTAGACGGAGTCTCCCGCCTTCGCCACCAGGCCAACCTTGCTAAGTGCCGCCTCCGCCTCGGAGGGAGACATGCCGGACAGGTTGGGGACGGTCACGGTGGCGGCAGGCTTAGCGCCCTTGGAGATGACGATGTTGATCTGCGTGCCCTTCGTGGCGGTGGTTCCGGGGTCGGGGTCCTGATCCATGACCAAGCCCTCGGCAACCGTGTCGCTGTATTGCTCCTTGACGGTACCCTTGCTGAAGAACCCGTTGCTACTCTCGATCTGCTGGATGGCCTCGTCTTGGGTCAGGTTGAGCAGGTTGGGTACCGACTCGGTCTGGGAGGAGTTGAAGTACGTGACGGCAGCGACAATCGCCGCGATGAGGGCGATCGCACCTACGACCGCAAGGACGGCAGTCCGCTTCTTGTGCTTCTTGGCGTTGGCCGCCTCCTGCTCCTTCGCGCGCTCCGTGGCGGTCTGCCCCTTGGGCCGCGAGATGGTGTTGATGCGGCTCATGGCCGCCGTGGAGGCGTCGGTAGGCGAGAGGGGCGCGGTCACCGTTTGGGTGGCGCCCAGATTGGTGAGCGCCGTCGCGTTGCTGACGGCAGCCATGCGCCCCGCGAGGTAGTCGCGCAGCACGTGGTAGAGCTCGTCCGCCGTCTGGAAGCGGTCGGCAGGGTCCTTCTGCATGCACTTGAGGATGATGCTCTCGAGTGCCGCGTCCACGTTGGGGTTGATCTGGCTGGGCGGCTTGGGTTGCTCCTTCACCTGCTTGAGGGCGACGGTGATCGCGTCGTCGCCGTCGAAGGGTACCTGGCCGGTGGCCGCCTCGTACATGACGATGCCAAGGGAGTAGATGTCGGTGGTGGGGCCAAGCTCCTTGCCCTGGGTCTGCTCGGGCGAGACGTAGTGGGCCGTGCCCAGGACCGAGTTGTCGGTCGTCAGGTGGCTGTTCTTGGCGCGCGCGATGCCAAAGTCCATGACCTTGATGTTGCCATCGGGCTGGACCATGATGTTCTGCGGCTTGATGTCGCGGTGGATGATGTCGTGCCTGTGCGCGACCGAGAGCGCCTGGGCAATCTGCGAGCCAATCTGCGCGACCTTCTTGCAGTCGAGCGCGCCGTGCTTGCGAATCCCCGTCTTGAGGTCGGTCCCGCGCAGGTACTCCATCACGATGTAATAGGTGTCGCCGTCCTTGCCCCAGTCGTACACCGACACGATGTACGGGCTCTGGAGCGCGGCGGCAGCCTGAGCCTCCTGCTTGAAGCGCGCGGCAAACGAGGGGTCGGCAGCGTACTGGGGAAGCATGGTCTTGATTGCGACCATCCTCCCAAGAACCTCGTCCAGGCCACGGTAGACCACTGCCATGCCACCGGTGCCGATCTTGTCCTGTACCGTGTATCGCCCGCCGAGAACTCTATCTGACATCGTCTCTCCCATCTGAGGCGTGTTGTGACTCGCGCCGAAGTTCCTCGTACCCCATAGGCAAATCCCCTAGTGACCTCATGAGCTCGCCCCCAGGGACTGAACGTTGAGGCAGGCTGCCAGCACCTGTCCGGCAACCGCTGCCGCCTGCCCGTTGACGTTGTTGCTCTCCGAGCCCTCCAGACAGACGGATATTGCCAGGGTCGGAGAATCGTAAGGTGCAAACCCTACGAAGAGCGAGTTGGAGACGGAGTCGCTCACCTGGGCGGTGCCGGTCTTGCCGGCAACCTGAACTCCGCTCACTTGGGCCGCGGTGCCTGTGCCGCTCTCCACGACGTCGAGCATGGCCTTCTTGACCTCCGAGGCGGTTTGGCTCGAGACGGCCTGTCCCAGGGACTTGGGCTGCGTGGTGGAGGTGGTGGCACCCTCGGGCGAGAGGATGTGGTCCACCACATAGGGGTTCATCACGATGCCGCCGTTGGCAATTGCCGCCACCATGACCGCGTTCTGCATGACGGTGGTCTGGGGGCCGGCGGGACTCTCGTGGACGCCCACCGGCTGGCCGATGGCGGACCACGCGGTCTCCCATTCGCTCATCTCGGAGGGCTTGGGCATGAGGGACGCCGTCGTGGTGAAGTCGAGGCCCAACCTGGTGCCGTACCCAAAGGCGTCGGCGTAGCTCACGAGCTTGTCGGCACCCAGGGCAACCCCCAGCTGGCCAAAGACGGTGTTGGCAGACTCGGCGTAGGCCTCCTGCAGGGTGAGGGAGTCCCATGCCTCGTTGTCGTTGTTGGTCACCTGTCCGCCGCCGATCTCCATGGTCGAGGGTGCCTGGTAGGCGGCGCTGAGCGAGGCCACGCCCGAGTCGAGCGCCGCGGCGAGCGAGATGGTCTTGAAGGTCGAGCCCGGGGTGTAGAGCGTCTGGGTGGCCCGGTTGACAAGCTCGCCCTGCCCCGCGCCCGACGCCATGACCGTGTCGAGGTCGTCGTAGGTGTAGCTAGGCGAGGAGGCCTCTGCCAGCACGGCCCCGGTCGAGGGGTTGAGGACGACGATGGCGCCGGTCTGGCCCTGCAGCGCCTGCTCGGCGGCCTGCTGCATCTGCGAGTTGATGGTGAGGACCACCGACGAGCCGGCGCTCTCGACCCCCGCAAGCGAGTACAGGGCGGACGTCCAGGACGAGTAGTCGGACCGACCGGTGAGGGTCTCGTTGAAGGTTGACTCGACCCCAGACGTTCCGTACTGGGTCGAGACGTACCCAACGGTCAGGGCGGCAAGCGACCCCATGGGATGCTGTCGCACGTAGGTCCCGTCCGCCTGCTGCACCGACTCTGCAAGGGTCTGGCCGTCGGCGGTGATGATGGAGCCGCGCTTGATCTTGGACGACTTGGCGATGGTGTGGTTGTTGGTCGGGAGGTTCTGGTAGTAGTCCGCCTTCACGACCTGGATGTAGGTGAGGTTGCCGATGAGCAGGGTGAACATCACCGCAAACACGGTGATGAGCGCGGTGAGGCGCTTGCCCAGCGCGACTCTGCCCAGCACGCCGGACTCGGGGGTCTGGAGCCCAAAGCTGCCGCGGGCGTGGGAACCGTGCACCACCGAGTCGGTGGGCGAATTGGTCCTGGACGCCGTGTCGCGCATGGTCTGGGCAGGGCTGTGCGTGTTGGCCGCCTCGATCTGTGCCATGTGGCCGGTGCCCTCGTCGCCCGCCTTGAGGAGCAGGCCCACGATGATGAAGCTCGAGAGAAGCGAGCTGCCTCCCTGACTCATGAAGGGTAGGGTGACGCCCGTGAGGGGGAGCAGCTTGGTGACGCCGCCCACGATCAGGAAGGCCTGGACCACGATCGCCGAGGTGAGGCCGACCGCGGTGAAGGCCGAGACGTCGCTCTTGGCCCTGCCCGCCGTGGTCAGGCCTCTCACGCCCAGAAGCAGGAACGCGATGAGGACGGCAGCCGCACCCAGGAGGCCCATCTCCTCTCCTATGGCAGAGAAGATGAAGTCGGACTCGACAACGGGGATGAGGGTGGGAAGCCCCTTGCCAATGCCGGTGCCAACCAGGCCGCCGTCTGCGAGGGAGTAGAGAGACTGGACTATCTGCAGGCCCTTGTTAGAGGGGTCGGCAAAGGGGTCAAGCCAGATCTGGATGCGGGTCTGGACGTGCGAGAACAGGTGGTAGCAACCCACTCCGCCGATGGCGAGGAGCACGGCCGAGAAGATGACGTAGCTCACGCGCCCGGTGCACACGTAGAGCATGATCACGAAGAAGGTGTAAAAGAGCAGGGCGCTTCCCAGGTCGCGCTCGAAGATGACCACCAGCAGCGAGACGCCCCACATGACCAGCAGCGGAAGCAGCATCCTGGGGCGCGGGAGGGCGAGCGGCCCAATGCGACGGGTGGACGCGGAGAGCATCTCGCGGTTCTCGGCCAGGTAGGAGGCCAGGAACAGGACGATGAGGATCTTTGCGAGCTCGCCCGGCTGGAAAGAGAACGGCCCGATGACGAGCCAGAGCTTGGAGCCACCACGCTCGGTGCCGATGAGCATGGGCAGGAGGAGAAGTACCACGCCCGCGATGCCCATGGAGTATTTGTACTGGGCGAGCGACTCGATGCTGGGGACGGCCACAAGGACGGCGACCATCGCCGCTACAGAGACGAACAGCCACATGACCTGGCCCTCGGCAAGGGAGGGCGCAAGTCTCGTCACGAACGCTATGCCGATTCCCGAGAGCAGGAACACGATGGGCAGGATCGCCGGGTCAGCCCCCGGGGCGAACCTTCGTACCGCAAGGTGCGCCACCGCGAACGCCGCGAAGAGCCCGAGCGGGACCGAGAGGGACGAGAACGACACTGCCACGTTCATGTTCACGAGGTACATCGCATAGAGCAGCGTCACGGGGAGGGCCGCCAGGACAAGGAGCATGAGCTCGGTGTTCCTGCGCGTGTTCTGGCGTTTTGGCATGCTAGTCGCCCCCGTTCTGCTTCGTCGCCGAGCTCGAGGAGTCGGCGGTATCTGTGTTGCTGCTTGTGGTGGTCCTGTCCGCGGTCACCGCGGCGGAGCTCTTGTCGGCGTCGATCTGGTCGCGATAGCTCTCGACCGTCCGCTTTGCCTCCTCCTCGCTCCCCATGCGGAGCCCGCCCACCAGACTCTGCTGCGTGGCATCGGGGAGGTCGGAGATCTGCACGGACGTGGTCTCCTCGAGGTGGGAGAGGGGAATGCCCATGAAGCTCCCGGTTATCCCCTGATAGATTCCGACCGTTCCCTCGTTGTTGGCGAGGTACCAGGAGGAGTTGACGAAGACCAGGCCCACGGCGACCATCGCGGCGAGGATGCAGCCGCCAAAGATGAGAAGGCGTCGTATGAGCCGCTTTCTCATCGTTCTGTGGGCCTCGATTGCCCCGTCGTCGCTCACGTCGACGACGATGACGGTGATGTTGTCGTGCCCGCCGGCGCTGAGCGCCGCGGAGGTGAGGTTGTCCGCCGCCGACTGGGGCGTGACCGACGAGACGGCGATGGCCTCGATCTCGGAGTCCTCGACCATGGACGACAGGCCGTCGGAGCACACGATGAGGCGGTCGCCTACGGAGACGTCCAGCGTGAAGTGGTCGGCGTACATGTCGGGGTCGGAGCCAAGGGCGCGCGTGATGATGGAGCGGGACGGGTGGACCCTCGCCTCGTCGGCGGTGATCTCTCCCGCGTCCACGAGCTCCTCGACGTACGAGTGGTCGTGCGTCAGCCTCACGAGCGTGCCGTGGTGGAGGAGGTAGATGCGCGAGTCACCCACGTGGGCGATGGCCATCTTGTTGTTCTCGATCAGGACGCACGAGGCGGTGCAGCCCATCCCGGGCTTGCCCTTGCCGGTTGCGGCACCCTCGATCACTGCGGCGTTTGCCGCCTCGACCGCGGCGCCAAGCAGGATGTCGTCCGCATGGATCGGGGCCTGGGCACCAATCGTCTGCACGGCAATCGAGCTCGCGACCTCCCCTGCGGCATGACCGCCCATCCCGTCGCAGACGGCAAAGAGCGGGGGCTGGACGAGAAACGAGTCCTCGTTGTGACTGCGCACCAGGCCTATGTCGGTTCGGGCGCCCCATGACAGGCGCTCGGTGTGGCCGCTGCGCGTCTCGGCGCCCTCGCGGTTCTCCACGGGAATCGTGTCGTGACCCGGGCTGTTGACCGGCTCCTCCTGGGGATGCCTGGGCAGCATGTCGGCGAGGTTCACCCTGTGTGGCTGGTGCCAGATCATCGACGGCTCACTCGCATGATCGCGTCGCCCACCTGGACCTCGTCCCCGTCACGGAGCGTGACGGGCTGCGAGATGGGGTGGCCGTTCACCAGGGTCCCGTTGGTGGAGTCCAGGTCCTCGAGGACCAGGGCGGGGCCCTGGAGCGTGAAGCGCGCGTGCATCGCCGAGACAAAGGGCTCGTCGATGACGATGTCCGACGACGGGGCGCGCCCGACCACGACGGGGCCGAGCATGTCCACGTGAAGGCCCCTGAGCGACTTGGAGCCCTTCTCCACGTCGATGGACCAGATCGCCCCGTCGCGGCGCTGGCCGCGCACCAGGCCGACCCCGGTCTTCATGACCGCGAAGAGGAACACGTAGAGCAGGATCACCAGGACGATGCGTCCCGCAAAGAGTACAAGCTCTATCATGACCTGCTCTCCCTGAACTCGAGGTTGGTTAGCCCAACCGTGATGAGGTCACCGTCCCTCAGGATGCAGCTGTCCACGTCGACGTCGTTCACGAGCGTGCCGTTGGTCGAGTTGAGGTCGGTTATGCGCCAGTCGCGGCCGTCGTAGGTGATCTCGGCGTGGCGGCGCGAGACGTTGGGGTCGTGGATCACGATGCCGCCCTGCGAGCGCTCGCGCCCCAGCAGCGTGGCGGGGGCGGTGGCGTTGTAGGTGCGGCCCGTCTGGTGGTCGATGAGAAGGCAGGTTGGTGCCTCCGAGCTCTCCCTCGAGCTCCTCGCGCGCTGCGGGTTCACCAGGGGGACGTTCTTGCGCTGCGTGGCGGGGACCGTCTGCGGCTGGGGCTCCTGGATGGCGATGTCCTCGCCTACCGACGGAACCCGACGGGCGGCGTGGCGCGCGGCCTGCTCCGCCTCCGCCTCCTCGATCGAGTCCTGGACAAAGTCCTCGGGCAGGACCCTGAGCCCCGCGGAGGCATCCTCGCCCTGGGGGGAGACGAGCGGGGCAAACTCCTGCTCCTGGAGGTTGTCTAGACCCTGGTCGAGAGGATCTGCCGCGGGGACGGGCGATGGCGTGGGCACAGGCATGGGCTGGACTGTCGCGCGAGGCTGCTCGCCGCGGCCGCGACCCTGCCTACCGCCGCGATCCTTGCGCGCGCGAGGCGCGGGCATGGGCGCCGCGGCGCCGCCGGAGCCCTGCGAGGCACCGAGGAACGCCTCCTCCTCGTCACGAAGGCGTGCGAGCGTGCGTGCATCGACGTTCTCGGCAAACACGGCGAACTTGCCGCTGCGGAGTGTTGGGTCCACCATGAAGCGAGCCAGGGGCTTGCCCACGAACACGTAGCCCTTGGCGTTTGCCTGGGCCTCCACAAACGAGACGATCTCTTGGGTGAGCTGGGAGTACAGGGAGCGCATCATCGAGTCGTCAGCCGATGAGATGAGGATGGTGAAGAGCGCGGGGGCGGTGTCGACCCCATCGATCTCGTACGTCTCGTGCTGCATCTCCCGCGCGGCCTGCTTGGCGAGCTTCTTGAAGGAGAAGGGCTCCACCTGGCCCTGCGGAGAGGCGCCAAAGGCATCGTTCACACGACTCTCGAATGTCTTGAGCAGGTTCATCTATTCCTCCACCCCTCCGTCCACCTGTCGTGGACCCCTCAGGCTGGTTGCGATACACATAAGCACACCCAAGAGTACAGCAATGCCCAATGCCACCGCCGTGGAGGCGGTCCATATGTCCCCATTCTCCACTCGTGCCCGGAGTGCCTGCGTACCCAGGATGATCAGGCAACATACCGCCTGACCTGCATAACCCCAGCGCGTGGACCCTCCGTGGCGCGAGACTGCCGCCCCCGCCCACGCGGCGCAGGCGCATCCGGCGACGGTCACCCACGTACCGGGTGACACGAGCGTGGAGAGGAGGGCCGTTGCGGTTGGGTAGGCCGCGAACCCCGCCGCCATCGCCTGATTAGCGAGCAGCGAGAGAAGCAGGCCAACCACGGAGGATGCGGCCGCCCTCGCGGGGGGTATGCAAAACGCCGCAAGGGGGGCCGACGCCATGGGGCAGGGGAGCAGGCACGGGGCGAGGACGACGAGGCCGGAGGTCCTGTCCTCCCTTCCGCTCGACCACCACCAGGCGACGAAGGCGATCAGGGTGAGCGCGGGGAGCATGACCCCGGCGGCGCCCTCGCCAAAGAGCGCCACCACGAGGAGGGCCACGAACACCGCCCCACCGAAGGCGGGCGCCAGTGCCGAGAGGGCAGCGCAGCCCACGAGCGTGGGGACGACCCAGCTTGGGTGGGCCGCGAGCGCGGAGTTTGCGAGGGGCACGGCCGAGCCCGCACAGGCGACGGCGGTGCCTCCCCTGAGGGCGAGTTCCTGGAGCCAGGGGTATCGGTAGGCGACGGGGAGGTAGCGTCCCTCCCTGGCCTGCGGCTCGGCCCCATCGTCACTCGTCGTCTGCGAGAGGAGGTCGCGCATGGACTCGGCCCCGGCCCGCACGTCCCCGGCGAGCCCGAAGACAAGCTCGTCGGCAAACGTGCCGATGCTGGCAATCCTCCTGGTCGGGTCGGGGTCGAGCGCCTGTGACATGACCTCCTCCGCCATCCCGGCGAGGCTGGGGTCGATCTTCGAGAGGGCGCGCCTGGGGCCTGCCTCCATGAGCTTGAGCGACCTCTCGGCGGTGTCCGCCGCAAAGGGGTTCGTTCCCGTGAGGGTCTGCCACACCACGACGGCGAGCGAGAACACGTCGGTGCGCTCGTCGACGAGCGCACCCGTGATCTGCTCGGGAGGCATGTAGCCCACGGTGCCCCCTCGCGCGCCGCCAAACCCCGTGGCGGAGGCGAGCGTGGCCATGCCAAAGTCGCAGAGCTTCACGGCCCCCGACCTGTCGACCATGATGTTGGTGGGCTTGATGTCCAGGTGGAGCACGCCGTTCTCGTGGGCAAACGAGAGGGCCTTTGCCACGCTCGTCACAAGGTGGGAGCACTCGTCGTTGGTGAGGGTGCCGCCCTCCACCCTCGAGAGGAGCTCGGCGAGGTTGAGCCCGTCGACGTACTCCGTCACCAGGTAGGCCCAGCTGCCCTCCACCTCAAAGTCGTAGACCGTCACGATGTTGGGGTGCGCCAGCATGCTTGCCGTGCGCGCCTCCTGGAGTGCCTCCCGTATGGTTGACGCCCCGCCCGCTCCCGCCGCCTGCGGGCTCAGGGGGATCCTCTTGATGGCGACGCGTCGCTGGAGCCTGGTGTCCCAGCAGGTCAGGACCGTGCCAAAGCCTCCCCTGACACCCGCGCGCATGACGCGGTATCGGTTGAGGAGGAGCTTTGGCTCGCCCCCGCCCGGTGATGCGGGCACGGACGAATCCAAGCGCTGCGTTGTGGTGGGGTCTTCTCTCACGGCCGTCCTCGTCTTCGATTCAACTGCGGTTTTGTCGATGGCCACGCTCTATAGTAGCCCGTAGGGCATCACTACCCGTCCGCACCCGTTCCGAGGGGGCCAAATACGCATCCAACGCCATCTCTCTGCATGAAGTCCAAATAATTTGCCGTTGCAGAGCGCGAGAATAGTAGTACTATGGTGACCCACGCGGGCGTGGCGGAATTGGCAGACGCGTACGGTTCAGGTCCGTATGAGAGCAATCTCATGAAGGTTCAAGTCCTTTCGCCCGCACCATGAATTGCAAGCCCCGTCAGCACAGGCTGGCGGGGCTTATTTGTGGAGGGAGACAGTAGGTAGACGCCTCCCTCAGTGCCGCTTGTGGCGTGGCGTCGAAATGCCAGGGGCGCCTCCCACCGGTACGGGAGGCGCCCCACTCAAAAGCAAGGTCTTCTCGACGGGTACTACTACTTGTTGTCGTCGTCGAAGTCGGACCAGCCGCTCTCCGAGTCGTCATCGTCGAAGAGGTCCCAGTCCTCGGGGGACTTCTCGTGGTTCTTGTAGATCGCCCGCGTCTTCCTCTCCAGGACGATGGCGATGATGAGAAACAGGAGGATGCCACCCAGGACGAGGGCGATGACCCCCTGGCGCGTGTTGAAGAGCCAGTTGACAAAATCCATTGGTCGCCCTTTCCATACGAGACACGCACCTGGTGCGCGGCCTGTTCGGGGAATAGTCGCCACAAGTATATACTTGGGACTCGCGCGGACGTGTCCGCGCAGGCAGTAAGGCCAACCAAACGGTTGGCGTGGCCAAGCCATCCAAGCACGAGGGGAAGCAGCATGCTTGACATCAAGTTCGTCAGGGAGAACCCCGACGTCGTCGACAAGGCCTGCGAGTCCAGGCAGAACGCCCACTGGGATCGCCAGAGGTTCTTCGAGCTGGACGAGGAGCGTCGCAGCACCATCACCGAGGTCGAGGCACTCCAGGCGCAGCGCAACGCCGTCTCCAAGCAGATCGGCCAGCTCATGAGGGAGGACCGTCGCGACGAGGCCGAGCAGGCCAAGGCGCAGGTGAGCGCCAACAAGGAGCGCATCTCCCAGCTTGACGACAGGCGTGCCGAGGTCGAGAAGGAGCTCTTCGACCTCGTTGCGGCGATTCCCAACATCCCGCACGAGTCCGTTCCCTATGGTGTTGACGACTCCGACAACCCCGAGGTCCGCAAGTGGGGCGAGCCGACTAAGTTTGACTTCGAGCCCAAGGCGCACTGGGACCTGGGCCCCTCCACGGGGATGATCGACTTCGACCGCGGCGTGAAGCTTGCGGGCACGCGCTTCTACCTCCTTGGCGGCGCGGGTGCCCTCATGGAGCGCGCCCTCATCAACTTCTTCATCGACGAGCACGTGAAGGCAGGCTTCAAGGAGTGGTGGCCCCCCGTCATCACCAACTATGACTCCCTGTTTGGCACGGGTCAGCTCCCCAAGTTTGACGAGGACCTGTTCCACGTGAGCGGCGGGATGTACCTCATCCCGACCGCAGAGGTCATGCTCACCAACATCCACCGCGGCGAGGTGCTCGACGGGGACAAGCTCCCCCTGTGGTACACGGCGTTCACCCCCTGCTTCCGCGAGGAGGCTGGCTCGGCCGGTCGTGACACGCGCGGCATCATCCGCGTCCACGAGTTCGACAAGGTCGAAATGGTCAAGTTTGCCAAGCCCGATGACTCCATGAACCAGCTCGAGTCCATGGTCGCCGAGGCGGAGCACTGCCTCCAGAAGCTCGGCCTGCCATACCACGTGGTCTCGCTCTGCACGGGCGACCTTGGGTTCTCCGCCACCAAGTGCTACGACCTCGAGGTGTGGCTCCCCAGCTACAACAACTACAAGGAGATCTCGAGCTGCTCCAACTGCTGGGACTTCCAGGCGCGCCGCGCAAACATCAAGTACCGCGACCCGTCCGAGTTCAAGGGGACGCGCCTCGTCCACACGCTCAACGGCTCCGGACTCGCGGTCGGGCGCACCATGGCCGCGATCATGGAGAACTACCAGAACGCAGATGGCTCCATCACCGTTCCCGAGGCCCTGAGGCCTTACATGCGCGACATGGAGGTCATCAAGCCACAGGCATAGGTCACTGGGACTTTCCGGGTGGCGCAGGTCGCCATTCATACAAACAGCAACTAAAATGGGGTGCCCCGCTGGTGCGGGGTACCCCTTATCTATAAAGTCTGATATAGTAGAACAAATGTTCTGATACGGAGAGGAGACGAGCATGGCGGGCGAGTGGGAAGAGGTCCTGAGGGATGGCGGGGATGACGAGCTCAGGGTCATAACCGCCAAGGTGGAGGGGGACACCCTCTTTGTTGAGGAGAAGACCGAGGGGAACGCGACCAGGTTGGTCTACGAGGAGGACTGCCACAAGCACATGGTGCGCGTCCGCGGGGCGTCCCTGCACGCCCTGAAGGCGTTTCTGGAGGCCGAGATGGAGGTTCCCCCTGCGCCCATGCTTCAGGTGCTCCGCATGTTCCTCTCGGAGCATTCCAGCATGCTCGACCTTCAAGACAGGCTGGACAGGGCCGCGCTTCCCTACGACTACATCTCTCGGGAGGGCGTCTGCGAGATCTATCGTCCCGGCGTTACCTTTCAGTAGGGGGCGCCCGGTCCCGTCGGCGCCTCGATGCGTCGATGACTATTGGCAACAAAAAAAGAGGACCTCTTTCGAGGCCCTCTTGCATTCTCTGGTGCGGCGTATAGGATTCGAACCTATGACGTTCTGATTCGTAGTCAGACCCTCTATCCAGCTGAGGTAACGCCGCGTTGCGGGTATTAATATGCTCCCAAACCACCGGAGTGTCAAGGAGAAATCTCAACTTTCTTGCCGCTGAATCCGT
Organism: uncultured bacterium; assembly: GCA_905214865.1. Classification (GTDB taxonomy): domain Bacteria; phylum Actinomycetota; class Coriobacteriia; order Coriobacteriales; family Atopobiaceae; genus Olsenella_H. The sequence continues at coordinate 12,955 of CAJMNO010000042.1, forward strand.
TTCCTTGATTGCCAAAGCTAGTGCAGGAGGGGCTGCAGTAGGTCTGTCGTAGGGG
>CAJMNO010000043.1 GCA_905214865.1 uncultured bacterium
CGCAGACGACCGTCGCATGCGCTACCCACTAGAAACGTCGAAGAGCCCTTTTTTCGTGTCTAATTCACTTTCTGGTCTCAGCATCCAGATAGGGTGTCCGAAAGTACCGGATGGCTTGATATGCATGTTTCTGTTTATGAGTAACACTTCCTCTTATGGAGAATGTACTCCCCCGCACATTTTCGGGACCGCCTGCGAGGCAGGAGAGACGCACCTGCAGGTTCATCCCGTCAAAGCGGCAGCCGGTCACGGGCATACCGCTCAGAAGGGCTCAGAGAAGGGGGCGGGGGTCTGGGAGATCCGCTGCCATGGCCTGAGACCTGACGCCGAGCCCCTGAGCGGGGAACGGCACCGGCCCCGTTTCTCCAGCGGCAGCGGACGTACGTTGCGAGCGCTCACGAAGGCGTGTCTCCCCCAGCGATTCCTCCTCATGGCCCACCTGCCAGGGGACGATTGGCGCGAGGACTCACGCGAGCGAGTCCCTGCCATGGCTCCGCAGCTGGCCTCCTGTCGCCAAGATGCAGCGAGCATGTAGTGGCAGCAGCCGCAAGATGCGAGCGCTCCTCTTGAGGGAATCCACCTTGAGGCAATCAAGAGGCTCCGCATCACTTCCAACCGGCGAGCCCTCGCAATTCAAAGAAGGCGAGCCGCACCCCCGGCAAGATGGTCGTCCTCGTGGAAAGCCACGCCCCGGCCATCTGAGCCGTCCGCACGGACGTCAGGCGCGCCCCTCCCCAACCATCACGCCCCTCTCATCGGCGCCGTGCTTAGAAGGACCGGCGCCTGCCTAGGTCACGGGCGGCGGTTGCAGACGGAGGTACTTAGAATTTCCGGAGCTCGGGCGGATCGCAGTCGTAGCGTGCTTAGGAATCCCGGTACCCGCACGGATTGCGAGCGGGACATGCTTAGAAATCCCGGTGCGCGTACGTGTTGCGAGCGGGGCGTGCTTAGGGATTCCGGTGTGTGTATGGCTTTCGGAGGGTCCGACCCATCCGAGCACCGAGGAAGTTAAGCATTCTGCCTCGAAATCCGTGCAAGCCCCGACGGGGCTAAGCACTGGGGACGCAACGGGCGTGCAAGCCCCGACGGGGCTAAGCACCCGGTGCCCGCCACGCGTGCAGGCACCGACGGCACTAAGCGCAGAGGTCCGCGGCGCGTACGCGCACCGACAAGACCAAGCACCGGAAACCTGCCGGTCAGAGGAGTTGCCGAGAGGTGCTTAGCCGCACTAGGCCTCGTGTGGATTTGGCTGCCGCGTGCTTAGCAACCCTAGGCCTCATGCGGATTTCGGATGGCATACTCCCACGAGGGCTAGTGCGGCTAAGCATCCTGTCCCGAAAACGACACGAGTGCTAGCACGGCTAAGCATCACGCTACGAGATCAACATGAGGGCTAGGGAGACTAAGCGGGACGGGCACCCATGCGGGTGGGAGGCGGGGTTTCCGAGCGGGCGGCCGCCAGCGACCGTCCGGCAGCCTATGGGACGAGCTTGAGCGCGGAACTCCCGCCCCTCTCTCCCCCAGCCATGCCCATGCCGTCGCCGGCAAAGGTGTCCTCCTCCGAGGTCGTCTGCATCAGGACCATCCTACGCCTTGCCAGCCCACGCGCGAGGCCGCGGCGAGCCAGCGGGCGGCAGCCGGGAAGAGGGGCCCGGGCACGGTGACCGCGTCCCTCTCCCCCACCGACGAGCCAAGCTACCAGGAGAGCAGCTCGTAGCCGTCGTCGGTCACCACGAGCTGGACCTCCCACTGCGCGGAGTCGCTGCCGTCGGCGGTGCGCACGATCCAGCCGTTGTCCCGGTCGGTGGTGATGTCGGCCGCGCCCGCGTTGACCATGGGCTCGATGGTGAAGCACATCCCCGGCACCAGGATTGGGCCGGTACCCTCCTCGCTGACGAAGCTCACGAACGGCTCCTCGTGGAACTCCTTGCCAATGCCGTGGCCGCCGTACTCCTCCACCACGGAGTAGCCGGCGTCGACCGCGACCTTGTGCACGGCGGCACCCACGTCGCCCAGGTGGCCCCACGGGCGCACCGCGGCCAGGCCAGCCTTCACGGACTCGTGGCAGACCTCCACCAGGCGGCGGCGCTCGTCGCTCACGTCGCCGATGCAGTACATGCGCGACGAGTCGGAGAAGTAGCCGCCCTTGATCGTGGACATGTCCACGTTGATGATGTCGCCGTCCCGAAGGACCGCGCCCTCGTCGGGGAAGCCGTGGCACACCACGTCGTTGATGGAGGTGCACACGCTGTAGGGGTAGCCCTCGAAGTTGAGGTCGGCCGACACCGCGTCGTGCGCGCCCAGGTACTCCTCGACCCAGCGGTTGATGTCCATGGTCGAGGTCCCCGCGCAGATGTGCTCGCCCACGTAGTCGAGCACGCCCATGTTGACCTCGGCGGACGCCTTGATGCCCTCGATGTCGGCAGGCATCTTGAGCAGCGAGCGGGGCAGGACCTCCTCGCCCGAGAGGAACAGGCCCTCCATGCGCTCGTCGGAGGCATAGTGGCACTTCTTGTACTTCCTGCCGCTGCCGCACCAGCAGGGATCGTTGCGCCCGGGGACGGGCAACTCGTCGAACATGGGGTCTCCTCACACGTTGGTATTCGTAGCCTGGTTGTCTCAGCCACCCAGACGATACCCCCACGGGGGCCGTTCCTTGGGCGAGACGGGCGTTGGCAACGCGCACGCCACCGACTCGCCATGGCATCGGGGGTCATGGGGCCGGGACGCCAGCGGATGGGGCCGCTACCGAGGCTGCGGCTTGTCTCCCCCGCGACGGCGCACGCGGTGAACGACGACGTCGGCGGTCAGGCCCACCGCCGCGAGCGCCACCACCAGGACGGCCCACTCCCTGGCGCCCCAGTGCCGCTTGGTGACGCTGGCCTGGTCGGCAGCCTGCTGGGGGTCGTAGGTCGTGCGCACGCAGTGGACCAGCAGGCGGTGGTCGTTGATGCCATAGGGGGTGCAGGTCACGAGCGTGAGCAGGTCCTTGCCGGGCTCGATGGCAAGCGACGAGACCTGGTCGGGCCACACGACCTCGGAGCTCTGGACCTGGTACGCAAGGGTGTCGCCCATGGTGTGGAGCAGCACGATGTCACCAGGCTGCAGCTGGCGGATGTCGTCGAACATGCGCAGGTTCTGCATGCCGGAGTGCGCCGTGAGCACGCAGTGCGTGGACGAGCCGCCCACGGGCAGGCTGGAGCCCTCCAGGTGGCCGACGCCCGCCATGAGGACGGCGTCGCTCGTGCCGTGGTAGATGGGCATCGACACGTTGATGGAGGGAATCTCGACCCAGCTCATCATGGGGTCGCGGTCGTAGGTGAGCTGCTCGTCGTAGGGCAGGATCTGGGAGGGGTCGATCTGCGGCGTCTCGCCCGCGAGCCGAGCGTTGTAGGCCTGCGCCTGCTGCAGGTAACGCTGCTTGTCCTCGGGGCTCAGAGCGTCGATGGTCTGGGAGACCTGCGAAATCTGGTTGAACACACCGGACGCCTCGATGCGGTCAAGCACCCAGGGCCAGACCATGAGGCCCACGCCCACCAGGATGACCAGGGCCGTGATCAGGCGATCCGCCCAGCGGGGGAGCCTGCGGCGGCGGGGCTTGCGGCCGTCGGCGCCCCGGCGGGACCTGCGGCCGTGCGCGGGGTGGGAGCCTGCTTGGGGTTGAGTGCCATGGTCGGGCCGGACGTCGGCTTCCGGGTGGGAGCCGGCTTGGGGCTGGGCGTCGGGGCCCGGTTGGGTGGCGCCGCGAGCGGGCCGGGCGTCGGGGTCGGGCCGGGTTCCGCCCCCGGCGTCGACACGCTCGGGCAGGACGCTGCGTTCCGGCTCGCCCCCGCGCCGAGGACCCGAGCCGCCTTCCACCTTCTTGCTGTGACGTGCCAAGAGCCCTCCCCCTCGCGTGCGGTCCCCTGCGGCCGCATCCATGCAGACTCTAGCATGTGGCTGGCGGGTCACGCTTCAAGGCGTCTGGGCAAGGCGGGCGAGAGGACATCCGTGCGAGGCCCGCATCTGGCTCTCCAGCGGCTGCGACGGATGGGGAGAGGGGGCGCGTCCGGTCGGGACGGCGCGCAGCCGAGGTGGCCGGGCGACCCCGGCATGCCGCGTCCGACCGGATGCGGCAGCACCCGGCGGGAGCCGGTCGGGGCGATGGCCAAGGCTCTTCTCCCCCGTCACGTGGTCAATTTGCGTATTCGTGCCAACGCGGGGGAGAAGTGCCCCCTTGGGCCTGACATAATGGGGTGTCTGGGATGGGCGGCAACGCCAAGCCTGGGGCAGTGTTGAGTACTTGCCTCCGCTCCAACTGGCGGCGTGTCGCACGGGTTTGCCACCTTGCGGGGATGGCGCGGTCGCCCGCGCGTGTTACCCCTTGGCAGCCGGCAGCTTGCGAAGGTCGAACGGAGACAATCACTCAGCGCTTCCCCGAGAACGAGAGGGACAGAAGCCCATCCGCAACTAGCATGCACGTCAACCAATGACAGGAGAGTCAATGGCCAGCAAGGCAGAGATCATCGACAAGTATGGCGTCGTTCAGCACATGCTCAACATCGCCCGTCACAACCGCAAGGAGGAGGCGGCCAAGGCCGACGCCAACGTGGACCGCGTCCTGGCGATGCTCCGACTGAAGGACAACGTGGCGCTCAAGGACCTGGAGACGGTCCTGGGCGTTGACTCCGAGGCGCTGGCGACCACGCTGGGCGCCATGTCCGCCGACGGCCTGGTCCAGCTCGTGGAGGGCGAGGACGGCACCGCCGAGTCCGTGAGCATCACCGAGCAGGGCGCCGAGGACAAGCCCAAGGTCCAGCCGCTGGAGGATATGGCGCTTGCGGGCTTCTCCGACGACGAGCTGGAGATCTTTGAGTCGTACCTCAACCGCATGGACACTGCCATCACCGCCGAGATCGGCGCGGACTGGAAGGAGCGCGAGGAGGAGCGCAGGGCCGCCTCCAAGAAGCGCGACGACCGCAAGCCCTTTGACCGCGATGGCGGCTCGCGCGGTGGGTTTGGCGGTGACCGCGGTGGTCGCGGCGGCTACGGCGACCGTGGCGGGCGCGGTGGCGACCGCGGCGGGTATCGCGGCGGGCGCGACGACCGCGGCGGCTCCCGTGGCGGGTACGGCGACCGCGGCGGCTCGCGCGGCGGGTTTGGCGGCGACCGCGGTGGTCGCGGCGGCTACGGCGACCGAGGCGGCTCGCGCGGGGGTTACGGCAGCGACCGCGGCGGGTATCGCGGCGGGCGCGACGACCGTGGCGGCTCCCGTGGCGGGTACGGCGACCGCGGCGGCTCGCGCGGCGGCTACGGCGACCGCGGCGGGTATCGCGGCGGGCGTGATGACCGTGGCGGCGACCGTGGGTCCCGCGGAAGCTACGGCGACAGGCGCTAGCAGAAGGTCGCCTTCGCGCCGAGGTTCGGCGTTGGACGAGAGTGCGTGACACGCGAGGGGGTGACGGCAGCGATGCCGTCACCCCCTCTTCTTGCGTGCGGCGGGACCCGGGAGAGGTCGCGACGGGGTGGCTGCCGCGCGTGGGCGGCGGGTCGCCCCTCTCCCCCACCCCATGGCCGGGCGCGGTCACCGACGTTGGGCGTGCGTGCGGCTAGTGGCCTGCGACGCTGGGGATGTCCTGCAGCTGGAAGCGGAACTCTTGCGTTGCCTCGGGGTGCTTCCGGCGGTCGACGGGCGACAGGAACATGTCCTTGGGACGGACCCAGAGCGAGCCGTCACTGTAGAGCTTGCGGTAGACCACGTACTCCTCGCCCGTCTCGGAGTGGCGTGCGACGTCCTCGACCAGGTAGAAGTCTCCCTTGAAGTGGCGGTACACGCCGTGGATGCGCAGCTCCTGGGTGGGGGCGGGGGCGGCGGCAGGCGCGAGGCCGTCGGAGGGCGTTGGGGCGGCGGCCGTTGCGTTCTTCTCGGCAAGGGCCTGTCTGAGGCATGCCTTGACCTGCGACTTGCAGTGACCGCACTTGGAGGTGGCGCCGGTCATGCGGCGGACGTCCTTGAGGGTCGTCGCCCCGGATGCAACGGCAGCTCGGACGTCGGCCTCGGTCACGTGTTTGCAGGGGCAGACTACGCGGGAGCCGTCCGCGCCGGTCGCATGCTTCTTGCCGTGGGACATGCTGGTTCCTTTCGGTTGGCAGTGCCATCGGGCTGACAGTACCTTACGCCTACCCGTGGCGGGGGCCTCCCATCCACCGGAGCACGAGGATCGTGACAAGGACGGGGACGGCGAGGTCGAGCGCGAGCGCCAGCGCCGTGCCCGCGGGGTCGCCAGCACTGGGGACGGGGGCCAGCGGCAGGACGAGGGCGAACGCGGTGATTCCGACCGCGGCGGAGGTCAGGGCACGACCGTTGCGGCTCGTCTCCGCATCTCCGGGCGCCGGCGGGAGGGCACGGACCTGAGCTGGGGCATCGGGGTTGGAACCGCGCCGCCGAACGTTGTGACGCGGATGCGACGAGAGGGCGGACAGTGCGAGCTGCCCGGCGACGCAGGCGACGAACGCCACGAGGCACCAGCGGCTGACCTGCGGCGAGTCGGTGGTCGCCGCGACGACGAGGGCGGTGAACGCAGCCGCCACCAGGACCAGCGCGGCGATGGCGGCGGCGCGGCCACCCCTGCCGCCAGGGAACGGGATGCCGTTGACGGAGACGCTCACGCTCTCGTCGTACGGCAGGCTTGCGACGAGGGCGATTGCGATTATCAGGATGGGAACCACGACTACCAGCGCGAGTGCGAGCGAATGCATGCTTCCTCCCCCTCCCCCGGCACGTGACTCCGCGGAACTGATACCCGTTGTCACGCGCGCGAAGCGTAGCTTGGCGGTGCGCGAAGGGTATTTGGAAGGGTCCCGAATCAAGACTGCTGAGGAAAGTGGAGTATTGGCGATCCGGGCACCCGAGCTACTGAGGAATGTCGACCTTTGGCAGCCATGGGAGCCCCTTCACTGCCAATACTCGACATTCCTCAGCTGAAACGGTGCGCGTATTGCCAATACTCCACTTTCCTCAGCAGGCACGACGAGGGGTGATCCATGGCTCCGCCTTGCGCAACACATCAGCAGCAGCTCGGGCCACCGATCTCCTCGCCCCTGCTCCAGTGCATGCCGTCGATGCGTTCCAAGTCAATGAACAGACGCTCCCTGAGCTTGCGACGGCGTCCTTGCTCCTCGATGGTGAGTCCGCTTGCCCTCATTCCCAGGTCACGGCGGATGCAACGGTCCAGTCCGTCCATGTATGCAAGGTCACGGTACTGGTCTCGGTTCACCCCGTACTCGATGAAGCCGATTGCCTGGAGTTCGCTCCGACGGGTGGTGTCTACCGTGTGCTGCCTCCTGTCATAGTGGTCGCTCCCGTCATACTCGATCGTTACCCCACGAAAACGCCCCCCTTTGCACAAAGCCGGAGGGAGCAGGAGGAGGTCGGGCTTCCTGATGCCCCGGTGCGTGGGTTTGCCGAGGCGTGGAACCATAATCGGTTGGTTTACTGCGGCGACGGGAAGGTGGTAACCGCCAAGGCTGGGTTTGAGGGCGATTCTGAGATAGAGCTTCGCCTCGCGCGGGGAGGCAGCGTTCTCGCAGGTCATACCAAGAAGCCTGCGAACCCTCGCCGTCCCCGGAAACCTGCCGAGCGCATCGAGATGCATTCGAATCGACTCAACCGTTGCAAGGGGTGCGTTCCTCGTGAAGAATCCACGCTCTCTGTCAGGGTCGATCGCGTAGGTTCCCATCAGCTCGGCAAGGAGCATCATGAGCTCGAGGTCGGTGAGATACCTCGCAACCTGGACGACGAGGTGCTCGGGGCTAATGCAGAGCAGCCCGTGACCCAAGCCAATCACCGACCCATGCGGAAGCGGAATCGCAACGGGGTGCGCGATCAGGTCAGACCTCCTCGCCCGGACACCTTGGGCGCAAACGTGGAGAGGGTGGGGAAGGTCCTCGAGGAAGGGCGCGGTCGAGAGGATTCGGCTCGCCTCGGCAGAAGACGGAATCGAGGCCGGTACCCCCATGGCGCTTCGGCAGAGGGGGTCGAAGTCGCGGCGTAGCTCCCATCGGCGCATTGCGCTGAGGGCGGTGAGATGTGAGATGAGGATGTCCATGAACAGATGGTACGGGAGGTGCCTCGCCCTTGGGCGGAGTCACGAAACTTTTCCCGCAGCCAACTTGTGCTTTAGTCGCGCCATTCTGCAGACACGAATTTGACATTGGTCGAAACCGAAACCCATGTGCTTGCCAAGAGACTTGGAGCGTGTCGCTTCAATAGACGATTCCTCCACCATACCCAGCAAGGAAATGCCGGTCAGTGGCAATAACCGAGTGTCCGGGTGGGAACACCTGCTGAGGAAAGTCGAGCATTGGCAATCCAGGCACCCAAACTACTGAGGAATGTCGACCTTTGGCAGCCATGGGCGCCACCTCACTGCCAATACTCGACATTCCTCAGCTGAACCGGCGCGCGTATTGCCAATACTCGACATTCCTCAGCAGGTGCGGTGGGGACGCGACCAGGTGCGGTACCCCACGGCTACATCGCGACGGCGAGGACGGCGCTCACGACGCCGATGAGCGCGAGGGGAAGGCACCCGTCGACGAACGAGCTCATCGGCGGAAGGCGGTAGTACAGCACGTAGCAGACCAGGCTCACCGCAAATCCGACCAGCGCCAGGACCAGGGCGAGCGTGGCAACGCCCTGCCGCCCCGCCCCAGCCAGCGCGTATGCGCAGAACAGCTCCATCCCCAGCCAGGCCACGAACAGCACCAGCTCCGTTGTGGGCTGCCTCCCGAGCGCCCCGGCGGTGACCGCGAGCATCACGAGGTAGAGCACCACGGACCCAACCACGAACGCCGGGACCATCGCCCCACCCGCCAGCGAGGACGCGCCACCGCACGCGCGCAGCGCCCCCAGGAGTCCGCACGCCACGGCCCCCAGGATCGCCGCGACACCGACGCCCCTGATCGCACCCTGGGCCTCGCCCCCACTCACCTTGGGCCAGAAGAAGATGACCCACCACGCCAGGTACAAGGCGCAGCACGCGGCGAGGAGCCAGTGCCCCAGTCGCATCTGGGAGAGAGAAGCGTCCATGGAAGCCTCCGATCGCGCGATGGCAGCCGATGGCGGTGCCGCCACCGCCCACGATAGCATCGCGGAGAGCACCCGTGCGCCGGCCCGCGGGCTGCGCGCCATCTGCCGACGCCGCCCGCGGGACGACTTCCCGACCTGGGAATCGTCCCAACCGTCACGCGCGCCGCAGCGAGGAGGCCGCCACCGCGCGTGGCACCAGAGCCGGCAGGCACGGGCCGGCCCCTACTCCCGAACCTCCGGGTCGTCCTCCCCCACGCGGACGAGGCGGCCGCCCTCCCGCTCGAAGAGCCGGTGCGACACCGAGATGACCGTCCGCCCGCGCACCGCGACGGCGAGGGCCTCCATGACCTGGCGCTCGGTGGCGGAGTCCAGGTTGGCCGTGACCTCGTCTAGGATCAGCAGCCCGGGGTCGCAGGCAATCGCCCGAGCGATGTTGATGAGCTGCAGCTGGCCCTGCGAGAGGCGGGCGTCGGCAAGCGGCGTGCCCGCGCCCCGCGGAAGGCCGGCGACCACGTCGCTCAGCCCCACCGTCTGCAGCGCGCGCGAGACCCGGTCGCCCGTGACGGAGGGGTCGCCGAGCGTGACCTGATCCGCGACGCTCCCCGGCACCGCGCGGAACGCCTGCTCCACGTAGCCGTAGCAGCGCCGGCGCTCTGCGGGCGGGATGGACCCCGCGCGCCTGCCCAGGACCGTCACCTCGCCGGAGTCAGGCTGGTACAGCCCCAGCAGCAGGCGGAGCACGGTGCTCTTGCCCGCGCCGGTGCGCCCCACGAGCGTGACGTGCTCGCCCCTCTCCACCCGCAGGCTGAAGTCGCGCAGCAGGGGGGAGGCGGGCTCGTAGCCAAAGGTCACGTGGGAGAGGCTCGCGACGACGTCGCCGAAGCTGCCGTCGGAGGGTGTCGGGGCGTCGGCGGCCACGGGCCTCTCCTCCGCCTCGGCCAGCAGCTCGCCGATGCGCCGCACGCCGGCGGCAGCCTGCTGGATGGACTGGATCTCCATGCCGATGTCCGAGAGCGGGGTGAAGACCTTCTCCACGTACGAGATGACCGCGACGGCCCCGCCGACCGTGACGCCGAACATCGAGCCGAGGGGGCCGCCCTGCGCGGCAAGCGACAGCGACACGCCGATGACCACCGAGCTGGTGGTGATCACGACGGGCGAGTAGACGGCGTCGTAGAAGTTGGAGCGCTCCTGCGCCTGGAAGGCGCGGTCGATCGCACGGGCGTAGCGCCGCCCCATGAACGCCTCGCGGCCCAGCTGGCGGATGGTGCGGATGGTGCGGAGCGTCTCGGGGATCTGCTCGTTTGCCTCGCCCACGGCGACGCGGTTCTGGGTCTGGGCGTCCAGCGTCGCGCGCTGCACGTGGCGCGTGAACAGGAACACCAGCGGGAGGGCCACCAGCAGCATGACCCCCAGGCCCGCGCTCTCCCACATCACGATGGCGACGATGCCGACCACCTGGCACAGGTCGGTGACCATGCCCACCACGCCCGAGGCGAACAGGGCCTCCACGGCGTCGACGTCGTTGACCAGGCGAGAGGTGATGGCCCCCGCCGCGTTGCGGACGAAGTACCCCGCGGGCAGCCGGTCCAGCTTGGCAGCCATCCGCGAGCGGAGCTCGTGCGTGACCTTCTGGCCAAACACCGCGATCGCGGCCTCCTGCCCGGCACCCGCCAGCCCCTGCAGCACCACGAGCGCGAGGTACGCTGCGGCGAGGCGCGGCGCGTCGAGCGAGCGTGCCGCGATCCCGTCAACCACCCGCGCGAGGACGAGCGGGGGGAGAAGCGCCGTCACCACGGTCGCCACGACCGCCACAACGAGCGCCACCGTCAGCGCGAGGTGGGTGCGGGCCACGTCGGCGAACACCGCCGCCACCTGGCGGTTGCCCGTGGGCCGGGTCGCGGAGCCCCTCTCCCCCGCCGGCGAGGCTTGCGGCTGGGTTGCGTCATCGCCGTGCGCTCGCATCCAGGTCCACCCCCCTCGCCTGCATCCGGTACAGCCTGGCGTAGGCGGGGCAGTCCGCCATCAGCCGGTCGTGCGTGCCAAAGTCCGCCGTGCCGTCATGCAGGCACAGCACGCCGTCAGCCTGCGGAAAGTGCAGCAGCCTGTGGGAGATGACCACTACGACGATGCCGCGGCCGCGCGCGATGGCGACAAGGTTGCGCACGGCTTGCGCCTCGGTCGCCATGTCCACGCTGGCGAAGGGGTCGTCCAGCACCACGAGCGGGCGGGCGAAGTAATAGGTGCGCGCCAGGGCCAGACGCGCGCGCTGCCCGCCCGAAAGCGCGGCTCCGCCCTCGCCCACGCGGGTGTCGCAGCCGTCGGGCATGGCGTCGACCTCGCGGAGCAGGCAGGCGGCATCCAGGTCGGGCCGAGGGTCGCCGTCGTCGCCCAGCAGGACGTTGTCGGCCACGGTCACGTCGATGAGCTGCGGGTCGTGGCCCAGCCGGGAGGCGACGGGGCGGCGCGCGAGCACGAGGTCGCGCACCTCTCGCCCGCCCAGGGTGACCGAGCCGGAGGTCGCCGCAAGCTCGCCGCAGAGTAGCCGCCCGAGCGTGGACTTGCCGCTTGCGACCTCGCCCGTGACGGCGATGACCTGGCCCGGCATCGCGCGGAGCGAGACGTGCGAGAGGAGCGGCCCCTCCCCGGGGAAGGCGAACCCCAGGTCGGTCGCGCGGAGCTCGCCGGGATCGATGGGACTGCCGCCGTCGGGGGTCGCCGCCTCGCCCATGTAGGGACGGATCCTCTCCCACGATACCTGCGCGCGCTGCACGGAGTTGAAGAGCTTGCCGGCGTGCGACGACTTCACCGCCAGCCTGCCGAATACGGAGAAGTACGTGGTGAACGCCGCGATGTCCCACGCCGCCCAGCCGGAGCCCATCACGTCGCGGGCGCCCAGCACGATCACGATGCCGGCACCCAGGAGCGATATGGCCTGGTAGATGGGCATGAGTGCCGTGGACAGCACGTTGGCGCGGGTCTCCTTGCGCTCGTAGTCGGCCAGACGGCGCTCAAAGGACTCGTCGCGCACGCGCTCCAGGCCAAAGGCCCGGTAGGTGGTCGCACCCTCCACGCGGTCGAGCGCCTCCGACGCCATCGCCGAGACGCTCTCCTTCGCCGCCGCCGTCGCCTGGGTGACCGGGCGGCGCATGCGGGAGGCGAGCACGTACGAGACGGGCGGGAACAGCAGCGCCAGGAGCGTCAGGCGCCAGTCGTACGCGAGCATCGTGACCAGGTACGCGACCATCACGACGCCGGTGTCAAAGATCTCGGTCGTGAACTTGCGCACGCCCTCCACGCAGTCGTCCACGTCGGAGAGGGCCTTGGTCATCAGGCTGCCGGCTCCCTCCTCCTCGAGCGCCTCCTCGCTGGTGACCAGCAGGTTCTGGTACAGGCGGCGCTTCATGCGACGGTTGACGTTGTTAGCGAACTTTCGCACGTAGAGCCGCTTGAGGAAGCGCATCAGCTGCACGCCCGCGATGGCGGCGACGTAGCAGCAGGCGAGCGGGGCCATCGTCTGGGGCGCAAGGCTGCCCGCGAGGATGTCGGCCAGGCGCTGGGCCAGGAGGCCCTCGAGCCACGGGCCGGCGACCATACCCACGTTGTACGCGACTCCCGTGACGGAGACCACCACGAGCGTCCGCCACTCGCGGCGGACGAAGGGGGCGAGACGGGGCGCAGCCTCGCTCGAACCCGATGCGGTTGGCTTGGACCCTGCCGTGGCGAGCTCCTCTCCCCTGGGCTCAACGCATACCACGGGGTGGATGATACGCCTCCTTGCCATCGCTGTCAGCAGGAGACAGAACCGGGCTTGCCTGGTGGGGTTGGCGCGGTCGTCCCCTTGATTGCCAAAGCTAGTGCAGGAGGGGCTGCAGTAGGTCTGTCGTAGGGG
>CAJMNO010000044.1 GCA_905214865.1 uncultured bacterium
AGATGGTCGCGAAGCTCACGACGCAACGTCCGCGCTCGAGCCTGAGCCTGCCGTCGATCCTTGGGGCGGCTAACTCCGCTCGTGACGTCGCCGGGAATCATCCCGTTTGTGAAAGGTGTCGCGCGCACTCCCGCCGTTTGCCCGCCCGTAGTAGTCTTGTGCTCGTGAGCACGAGCGACGGGAGGGCAATGGTGCAGGAAAATGCCGGCGCGGCGGCAGGGGAGGGCATGTGCATCAGGATGGCGACGCCGGACGATGCGGAGCGCTTGCTGCAGATATATGCGCCCTACGTGCGCGACACGGCCATAACCTTCGAGTGGGACGTCCCCAGCGTGGAAGACTTCCGCCAGCGCATCGCGCGTATGCTGGAGCGCTACCCCTACCTCGTGGCTGAGTCCGCGGACGGCCAAGCGCTGGGCTACGCGTACGCCGGCCCCCTCAAGGAGCGCAAGGCGTACGACTGGGCCTGCGAGCTCTCCATCTACGTGGCGCAGGACGCGCGCGGCCGCGGCGTCGGCGGCGCGCTGTACGCCACGCTCAAGCGCCTGCTTTCGGCCATGGGCGTCACGAACCTCAACGCGTGCATAGGCTACCCCGCCGCGCCGGACGACCCCTACCTCACGCGCGCGAGCGTGGAGTTCCACACCCACCTGGGCTTCGAGTGGGTCGGCCGCTTCCACGGCTGCGGCTACAAGTTTGGCCGCTGGTACGACATGGTGTGGATGGAGAAGATCGTGGGCGACCACCCCTCAAACGCCCTCCCGCTGAGGCCCGTGTCGCAGGTGGCGGCCCTGCTGGGAAAGTAGGTCCCCGGCCCGAGCGAACCACTGGTCCGACCCGCTGTCCCATCCGCATCGCGCAGACATCCGCAAGACTTTGGAGAAGAACATGATCAAGCTGGCCCTGACCGATCTGGACGACACGCTCATTCCCGTTGGCGCACCGCGTGCCTCGGACCGCGCCATCGCGGCCATCCACGCCATGGTCGACGCAGGCCTGCACGTGGGCCCCGTCACGGGCCGCGTGCCCTCGGCCATGGGCTGGATGTTCGCGGGCGACGCCACCTGCTTTGCCACGGGCGCGTTCTGCAACGGCCAGATGGTCTACATCGACGGCGAGCTCGCCCACCAGGAGGTGCTCGACCCCGCGTCGCTCGCCCGCGCGCAGGAAGTGCTGGAAGACATGGAGGGCGCGGCGCTCGCCGTGTACGACGTGTTTGGCGACGGCCAGGCCATCCTGGTAAAGCGCAACGTGGCGAGCCTGGAGGGCCACCCGGAGGTCATGAGCGAGGTGGGCCACCCCACGCGCGCCGAGCTTGGCCCCACGCCGTGGATCAAGGCGAACGTGCACGTGTCTGGCCCGCGCGAGCGTCTGGTACGCGTGCGCGACCTGCTACGCGCGGAGTGCCCCGGCCTCGACTTCGTGTTCCCCAGCCCCACGGCCCCGCTCATCGACATCACGCCGCACGGCTGGGACAAGGCGGCCGGCGTGCGCGAGCTCGCCCGCGAGCTGGGCGTGACGCTCGACGAGGTCGCGACGTTCGGCGATTCGGAAAACGACCTGCCCATGATATCCGCGGTGCCAAACTCCGTTGCCGTCGCGAACGCGAGCGAGGACGTGGCCAAGGCCGCGCGCTGGCACATTGGGCCTGCGCGCGAGGACAGCGTTGCCGTCGCGCTGGAGCAGATCGCCGCTGCGGCTGCGACCGGCGCCATGCCGGCGTTCATGCGCTAGGCGTCCAGTCGCGGCGTGGCCTCGTCGCGCCCGCGGTGCGGCAGCGGCACGCACGCGTCACGCCAGCGCGGGCCACGTGACCACGGGCGTCTGGTCTCCCTCTTCCCGAAGCGCCTGCTCAAAGGACTGCACGTCCTTCTCGCCCTGGGGCGTCACCTGGCTCACAAGAAGGACGTCCGCCTTAAGGCCGCGGGCGTGCTCGTGGGCGATGGCCCGCGCCACGAGGGCCGGCGTGACGACGTCCGCGGCGTCGCAGCCCGCGAGCTTGCAGAAGACTTCCGGCCGGTGCACGGCCTGCGCCACGGGCAGCCCGAAGCCGGAGGCGCCCACCACCTGCACCAAGCGGTCCGCCTCGGCGGGGATCACGGGCTCGTAGTCTGCGTGCGCCTTCAGCGGGTGCCGCGCGGCGCCGTCCGCCTCTACCAGCACGTAGTCTGCCAGCACGGAGAGCGTGCGCATCTTCAGGCGCGGCGCCGCGAGCTTGCCGGTGCCGTCGCCAGTGGGCGTGCCCACGCACACCACGCGGCTGTACCACAGCGCCTGCTCCACGGCGCGCTCGTCCGCGTCTTCGAGCACCGGGCACGCAAACGGCATTACGTGCGTGGTGGTTGTGAGCACGACGGTGCCAGAAAGCTCGCGCGCCAGCGCGTCGAGCAGGCTCGTCTTGCCGCCGCTGCCGATGACCGCCGTGATGCCGCGCCCGATTGCCAGCTTGTCCGCAAGGCCCATGTGCACGCTCCCTCCCAGGCGTGGCGGCCCCCGCGGCCGCCCGTGGCAGAATTCTAGCGCGTCCGCGGCGGGGAGTTTGCTGCAAGCGCGGCGGGGCGTGCCGTCTGCGGCGTCAACCAGGGCGCGCGGTTCTTCTCAAAAGATTGCAAACGTATATAACGTATATGAAATAGTGTGCCCAAAGGAGGCGCCGCGGGGATGCGACGGTGCCACGAGTGAGCGGTGAGGGCGCGCGGAGGAAGGGGAGCGCATGGGCGAGAAGGACGAGAAGGGTCGGGTCGAGAAGGGCCAGGCCGTCGGGGCAGGCGCGGAGGTCCGGATTCAGGATGTGGTTGCGGAGGTTGTAGGCGGCGTGCTGCGTGAGCGCGATGTGGACCACGTGGCGTGGGTGGCCGCGGGCGGGTCGTATGGCGGTTTCTACGCGGCACACTACTTCATGGAGAATGAGTGCGCGACCATCGCCTCGCACATGTATACCAGCAACGAGTTTGTGCTGGCGCCGCCGGCGTACGTGGACGAGCACACGCTTTGCGTCATCTGCTCCATGCGCGGTACGAAGGAGACGTGCGAGGCCGCTCGCGTCGCGAAGGAGCTGGGTGCCGCGACGGTGGCGCTGTACGTGAACGAGTCCGACCTCACGAGGACCTGCGACCAGAGGATCGCGTACGAGTCCATCGCGCTGGACGAGAGCCGCACGGAGCGCGTCAACTCCAGCATCGCGCTCATGATCGCCATGAGCCTCGCAAACCAGGTCGAGGGGTACGACCGCTACGACGAGGTTATGTACGCGTTCGACATGGTGGACGGCATCTACCGAAAGGCGTTTGCGCGCATGCAGGAGCCGGCGCGCGAGTGGGCGGCCCGCATGGCCGGTGAGCGCACCATCTATGTCATGGGCTCCGGCCCCGCGTATGGGTCTGCGTACATATTCTCGATCTGCAACATCGAGGAGATGCTGCAGATAGACTCGCCCACCATCAACAGCTGCGAGTTCTTCCACGGCCCGTTCGAGGTGCTGGACGCCACGAAGCCCCTGTTCCTGCTGCTCTCCGTAGGACGCTGTCGCCCGGCGGACGAGCGCGCCCTACGCTTCCTTAGGCGCTACGGCGGCCCGAACGTCTACGTGCTGGACGGTATGGACCTCGGCCTGGGCGAGCTGCCCCAGGACGTGCGCGAGTACTTCAACCACATCCTTTTCTCGCCCGTCCTGAACAACGTGTACATGCGCGCGCTGTCCGCCGCGACCGGAAAGGACTACATGACGCGGCGCTACATGTGGAAGGTGGAGTACTAGGGGCGCGCCTACGGCAGAGCCCCTTCCGGCAGGGCTGCGCGCTGCCGGCCATGATATTTGGTTCCTGCGGAGGCACTCCCCTTGGCCTCCGAGGAAAGGCCAGTCGCTTCCTCCAGCGGCTGGCCGTTTTGTTGCCATACGGTTGCCACCGCATGTACCGTTCGCCGGCAAAAGTGAACCGTTTGTTTCTAGACGTTATAGACCACTATCACAACAATAATAAGACGTATATGATGTCTGCAACAACAAGCCAACAAGGGGAGGTCGGGACCACATGAACCAAGTCATCCTTGCGTCTCACGGCGGACTCGCGACCGGCGCGCTTGACACCGTCCGCATGATCGTGGGCGAGGCGCCAAACGTGCATGCGGTCACGCTCGAGCGCGACGACAAGGAGCCCATCACCGCTAAGGTCGATGCCCTCGTAAAGGGCTTCTCGCCGGACAGTGCCGTGTACGTCCTCACGGACATGCTGGGCTCCAGCGTCAACAACTCCATGGTCGAGTACCAGGCGGCGCACCCGGACGTCACCGTGATCGCCGGCATGAACATGCCCATGGTCCTCACGCTGGCACTCGCGGACAGCCCGTTGGACGCCGCGGCCGTGCGCGATCTCGTGTCGGAGGGCCGGCGCGGCATCGTGGACTGCGCGCACCCTGACGCCCCGGAAAGCGCCGCCCCGGCCGCTGCGGCCAAGCGCCCGCACGCAAACCTCGGTCCCGCGAAGATCGTCCTTACCAGGCTCGACTACCGCCTGCTCCACGGACAGGTCGTCTTCTCGTGGGTCACGAAGGTGGGAGCCGAGCGCATCATCGTCGTGGACGACGATGCCGCTACCGACGACGTGAAGAAGGGCGCCCTGCGCCTGGCGAAGCCCGCGGGCGTCCGCCTGAACGTCTTCACCGTCGACCGCGCGCTCAAGAAGATGGCAAAGCTCAACACGTTGGGCGAGAAGGTCATGTTCGTGTTCGGCACCACCTCGGAGCTGCGTCGATTCTACGAGTCCTACAAGCTTGGCGATGTGGACCTCGGCGCGACCGCCAACCACGACGGCGCCGAGATGGTTGGCGGCAAGGGTTCGTCCGTCTTCCTGGACGCGGCCCAGAAGGCCGACGTCAACGCCCTTCTCGACATGGGCGTGAAGGTCTACGTTCAGCAGACTCCCACGCTTCCGCGCACAGACGTCACGAAGAGGCTGTAGCCCCGGTGCAGTCCCCGAAAGGAGAAAGACATGAACATATTCGTTAGCGCCCTGCTCGTGGGTCTCGTCAGCGTGTTCTGCATGCTCGACTCGCGCCTGCTCGGCCGTCTGAACTTCGAGCAGCCGCTCGTGGGCGCCACGCTCGTAGGCGTCGTCCTCGGCGACCCGATGACGGGCCTCGCCGTCGGCGCGGCCGCGGAGCTCGTGAGCATGGGCCTCGTGAGCGTCGGCGCCGCGGTGCCGGCCGACATGGTGCTCGGCAGCATCATCGCCTCCGCGTTCGCGTGCCTCACCGGCGCCAGCGCCGAGACTGCCATGACCATCGCGGTCCCCGTCGCGGTCCTGGGCCAGCTCCTCGGCATCGTGTTCCGCTCCGTCATCGCCGTGCTCACGCACGTCGCGGACGCCGCGATCGAGGAGGGCAAGTTCGTCAAGGCCCAGCACCTGCACATCGTCGTGGGCACCATCCTGTACTCCCTCATGTACTTCATCCCCACGTTCTTTGCGATCCTGCTCGGCACCGACCTCGTCCAGAGTGTCGTCAACCTCATCCCCGGCTGGCTTACCACCGGACTGAACGTCTCCACTAAGCTCCTCACCGCCTACGGCCTCGCGCTGCTCCTCTCGCTCTCGCTCAAGAAGGGCATGGGCGCCTTCCTCTTCATCGGCTTCCTGCTCGCCGCCTACCTCAAGCTCTCCGTCATCGCCGTGTCCGCCCTCGGCGTCGCCGCGGCGGTCGTGCTGACAGACCTCAAGTTCGGCCGCCACGCCAACGGCAACGGTGGCACCGCGGCGCTTGCCGCATCCGATGACTACGACCCCCTCGAAGACGACGACGAGTAAGGAGAAGGACATGGCTACCAAGGAAGTCTCTACTCGCAAGAAGATCAGCCAGTTCTTCTGGCGCAGCTGGGCCATCCAGGACTCCTGGAACTACGAGCGCCAGATGAACATGGGCTTCATGTACGGCATCGCACCGACCCTCGACCGCTGCTACCCGGATGCGGACACCGACCCCAGGCAGATGGAGCGCAAGAAGGAGGCGTACCGTCGCCACATGGCGTTCTACAACTGCACGCCGCAGACGAGCGCCTTCGTGCTGGGCCTTTCCGCCTCGATGGAGGAGGAGCTCGCCGAGGACCCGAACGCCTTCGACCCCGACACCGTCAACGCCGTGAAGACGTCGTTCATGGGACCGCTCTCCGGCATCGGCGACTCGTTCTTCCAGGGCACCATCCGCGTCATCGCCTTTGGCCTGGGCGTGAGCCTCGCGAAGCAGGGCTCGTTCCTCGGCCCCATCCTTGCGATGGTCATCTCGATCATCCCGTCGGTCCTCGTAACGTGGTTCGCGGCGAAGCTCGGCTACGAGGGCGGCCGTGGATTCCTGCAGAAGATGCAGAGCGGCGACCTCATGGACCGCGTCATGTACGTGTGCGGCATCGTGGGCCTCATGGCAATAGGTGGCATGGTCGCCACGCTCATTGGTGCGACGGCTCCGGCGACGTTCGCGGGCGGTGCGGTCAAGATCCAGAAGCTCCTGGACTCCATCATGCCGCAGATGATCCCGCTTGCGCTCACGGGCGCGATGTACTGGCTCATCAAGAAGAACGTCAAGTCGGGCTGGATCCTCGCCATCTGCATCTTCGGCGGCATCCTGCTCTCCGTGCTCGGAATCCTGGCTTAGGACCGCGCAAAGCACAGGGCCGCGCAAGGCCCGGGACTGCGCAAGGCGTACGGACAAGAAAAGCAGACAATGCGCCAGCGTGGCGCTTCTCGACAGAAAAGGAGACATAACATGTACAAGATCGACCTCAGCAAGCCCAAGCAGATCGTGGCGGACGTCCTGAAGGACCATCAGATCGACTCCGTCGCGTTCGTGGGATGCGGCGCCTCTATGAGCGAGCTCTACCCGGCGAAGTACTTCCTGGCCAACAACACCCGCACGCTCAACGTGCAGATCTTCACGGCCAACGAGTTCAACTACGACACGCCGGCTTGGGTTGGCCCCAACACCTTCGTCGTGACGTGCTCCCTGGGCGGCACCACGCCCGAGACCGTGAAGGCCAACGGCACCGCGAAGGCGCTTGGCGCCCCCGTGACCGCCATCACGCACAACGGCAGCTCCCCGCTGACCGAGGGCGTCGACCATGTGATCGTCCACGGCTTCGAGAAGAACTACGCCGCGAAGGTCGAGAAGATGGGCTATGCCCTGGCTCTTGCGGTCGAGCTGCTGCAGCAGATTGAGGGCACGGACCTATACGACGACATGGTCGCCGGCCTGAGCAAGGTGTACGACCTCGCCGAGGACGCTGCCGAGCATGCCGGCAAGCTTGCGACGCAGTTTGCGGCCGACTTCAAGGATGACCAGCTCATCTACCTCATGGGCTCCGGCGCGAGCGCGAAGGTGGCGTACTCCACCTCCATGTTCCTGTTCTCCGAGATGCAGTGGATCGACTCCGCCGCCTACCATACCGGCGAGTACTTCCACGGCCCGTTCGAGCTGACCGAGAAGGACAAGCCGTACCTGCTGTTCATGAACGACGGCGCTACCCGCCCGATGGACGCCCGCGCCCTCACGTTCCTGCAGCGCTTCGATGCGAAGGTCGCCGTCATCGACGCGAAGGACTACGGCCTGTCCGGCGTGGTGGGCTCGAAGGTCGCCACGTACTTCAACCCCTTCGTGCACACCGCCGTCATGCGCGTGTACGCAGAGAAGATCTCCGAGGCAAGGCAGCACCCGCTCACCATGCGCCGCTACATGTGGAAGCTGCAGTACTAGTCTTTAGGCGCACGTCACGGGCCGTCCATCGCGGGCGGCCCGCTTTTTTGTAGGTGCGCACGGGCGCGTGCGCACGTTCTTCTCGCCCGCGTGGTGGGCCGTGGGGGTGGTGGCATGGCGAGGGCCGTGCTGTTTGACATGGACGGGGTGCTGGCGTTCACGGAGCAGTTCTACAGCCAGCGCCGCGTGGACTACCTGGTGGGGAAGGGCTTTCGCTTTGACGCGGTGCCGGACTTCGGCGGGAGCAACGACCGGGCGATCTGGGAGACGCTGGTGCCAGGCGACGCAGACCTGCGCCGCGTGTTGCACGACGGGTACCGCGCATACTCCGACGCGCACCCGACTCCGTGGCGCAAGGTGGCGAACCCCGATGCGGTGGGCGTGATGCGCGACCTGCGAGAGGGCGGCGTGAGGTGCGCGATTTGCTCTTCCTCGTACCCGGAGCTCATACGCGAGTTCATGGCGGCGACGGGGACGGGGCCGTACGTGAGCCTTGCCATAAGCGGGCAGGAGTGCAGGGCGTTCAAGCCGGACCCGGAGATCTACCTCACCGCGATGGGGCGCCTGGGCGTTTGCGCGGAGGACTACGTGGTGGTGGAGGACTCTCCCATAGGCATCCGAGCGGGCAAGGCGTCCGGCGCTCTGGTGTGCGCGCTTGCGCCGCGGCCGGGCGTGAGCCTGGACCAGGGCGAGGCGGACGTGGTGGTGGGCTCGCTGCGCGAGGTGGTGCCGCTGGCGCTGGGGTCCGTGGGCGGCAAAGCGGTATCATACGTATGACGCGAAACGACACGTGGCGCACCAAGGGCGCCGTGCGAAAGGCAGGACATGGGCACTACGGCGACGCCGCTCTACCAGCAGATATACGACGACCTTAAAGCAGCCATCAAAGGTGGCACGTACAAGAACGGCGACAGGATCCCCTCCGAGGCGGAACTGGGCCAGAGCTACGGGGTGAGTCGCATCACCGTGCGCCGCGCGATGGAGGACCTGTGCTCGGACGGCTTCCTGGTGAAGATGCAGGGGCGTGGCACGTTCGTGGGCACGCGCCACATTAGCCGGCAGCTGTCTCGCACGCGGGACATCAGTACCTTTACGCGCGTGTGCCAGGAGATAGGTGCGCGTCCGGGCGCGCGCGTGATAGACCGCCAGATAACGCCCGGCAGGCCTGACGAGCTGGAGTTCTTTGGGCTGGCGGAAGGCGCGCTCATGCTTTTGGTGCGCCGCGTGAGGTCTGCGGACGGCCTGCCCGTGTGCGACGAGCGCGTGATCCTGCCGTACGACTGGGCGCCGGACCTGCTGACGGAGCCGCTGGAGGACGCGTCCATGTTCGACGCGATCGAGCGCATGCTGGGGCGCCGGCCGGACCACCATACTGCATGGACCATCAACGCCGTGAAGGCCACGACGGAGCAGGCGCAGCTGCTGGAGGTGAGCGCGGGAGACCCGCTCATCTACAGCGTGGCGGACTACGTGGGCGCGGACGAGAAGCCCGTGTGCATAGGCCGCGACTACTTTGTGGGCGGAAGGTACGAGATAGACCTCTAGCCCGGTGGCGCGTTCCTCTCGCCTGCGGCGTCATGCCGTCTGCGGCGCCGGGATACCGCCCGCAAAAATTAAGTTCTGCAATCCAAACAAATAGTTATTCTCCAGGTAGTGCTCCGCTATACTGGGCGGAACGTTGGGTGACTGGCACGGCACCCCGGCGGCGTCGCCGCCCAAAAAGTCACGGCCCTATTGTGGGCAGTCCACGTGTGGGCTGTCGGGAAACGGTGGCGGGCCGGGCCTCCGGCGCGCCTTTTGCTTGGAGGATCGATGCTGGTAGTGATACGCGGCGCGGGAGACCTTGCCTCTGGCATTGCCGTGAGGCTGCACCGCAGCGGCGCGGATGTGGTGATGCTGGACGTGGCCGTGCCCACGGCCGTGCGACGTACCGTGAGCTTTAGCGAGGCCATCCGCCTGGGCGAGGCCACGGTGGAGGACGTGCACGGCGTGCTGTGCGCGGACGCGGACGAGGCGGCTGCCGTTGCCGCCGCGGGAACGATTGCCGTCCTCGTGGACCCGGACGGCGCCTCTATCGCGCGGCTGCACCCGGAGTGCGTGGTGGACGCGATCATCGCGAAGCGCAACCTTGGCACCACGCGCGACATGGCGCCCGTGGTGATTGGCGTGGGGCCGGGATTTAGGGCCGGCACGGCGGCCGGCTGCGACTGCCACGCCGCGATAGAGACGAAGCGCGGCCACTACCCGGGGCGCGTGATATACGACGGGTCTCCCATACCCAACACCGGCGTGCCGGGAAACATCGGCGGCTACGCGCGCGAACGCGTGCTGCACGCGCCGGCGGACGGCGCGTTCGAGCCGGTGCTGAAGATCGGCGACGTGGTGAAGAAGGGCGACCTGGTGGCAACCGTCGCGGGCGAGCCGCTTCTGGCCACGATTCCGGGCGTGCTCCGCGGGCTTCTGCAGGAGGGCTGCCCCGTGACGCGCGGCATGAAGTCCGGCGACATCGACCCGCGCTGTGCGCCGGGCCACTGCAACACGTGCTCAGACAAGGCGCGCGCGATTGGCGGCGGCGTGCTGGAGGCGCTGCTGCACTTCTCGGGCCAGGCTGCCGCGGGCTAGCGGTCCCGGACGTCGAACCCAACGAAGGCGCCCCGCCTGCGCGCGGGCGCCCAAAGGAGAAGGACATGCAAGACTCGCATGACACCCTGCGTGACCAGGCACTGGTGCGCCGGCTTTTGGCCGAGCTTTCCGCCGGCCGCCCGTTTGCCCTGGCAACGGTGCTTGCCACTCGCGGCTCCATGCCGCGCCACGGTAGTGTCGAGAAAGTTGGTGTAGAGGCCCGTTCTGCCCGGGCAGGGAGCCCGTCCTGAATCCGTCTCGCTGGATGCTATCCTATGCCGTCTCCATCCCGTCTGCAAGCTCCAGGCTGGCATCTATCGCCTTGCGTGCGGTCTCCCTGAGCTCCTCGAGCCTTTCGGGAGCGGGAGGGAGGGATGGCTTCCTCTCCTTCGAGAGCTCTGCGATCCTCTCCTCCGAGAAGTAGCGCCTGCCTGCCCATATGTCGTCCTGCTCTGCAAGGACTGCGCCCACGAGCCTCAGGAGCGACCTCTCCGAGGGGAACGCCTGCACGACCTTCGTGCGGCGCTTGATCTCGCGGCTGGTCCTCTCCTGCACATTGTTCGTGCGCAGGCGCTTCCAGTGCGATGCAGGGAAGTCAAGGCAGGCAAGGGCATCCGGCTCCGCATCCTCCCAGATCTCTGCCGCCTTCGGGCAGCACTCCTCGAGCATCTCCGCCGCAAGATGGCAGAGGACGCGGACCTGCCCGGCATCCTTCGCCCTGAAGACTGGCTTCATGATCCTTGCGACCCTCTTCTTGAGGCTCCTGGAGCCCGCAGCCCCTATGCAGCTCCTCATGAGGTGGACGGCGCACCTCTGCCACGCGGCGCCCAGGAAGACCTCCGATATCGCCCTCTTCAGGCCCTCATGGGCATCGCTCGTGACCAGCTGGACGCCTTCTGCGCCCCTCGCACGCATCTTCTCGAGGAACCCTTTCCAGGAGCTGTACGGCTCCGTGTCGACGACCGCGAGGCCCAGGATGTGCCTCCAGCCGTCCGCATCGCACCCTATGGCCGTGGCGATGGCCGTGGATGACACGTGCCCGTCCCTCCTGCACTTCACGTAGGTGTGAACTGAGTCAACACCTCGGACAGGCAAATGTGACATAATCACGCGGCAAGCA
>CAJMNO010000045.1 GCA_905214865.1 uncultured bacterium
AGCCGGGAAGCGGCGGATCAATCACCAACACTGTGCAATAGGGGATTGAGCGCACTTTTGTCGGGCCATCTCCTTCCGACCGCGAGACAAGCACCGGGTTTCTGCAGGTGGTTGGGACACCTTAGATCACAGGCTCCAGTTCATGGCAGCAAACTCCCTATGTGAGCACTCACTTTGGACTCCTCTTGCCAATTGGGTTGGAAGTCGAAGCCAGATGGCGACGGGAGCCTGACGTGAGTGCTCACATCAGGCTTCGGCTGCCAGTGATTTATACCTGGAATCATGACTGATCTTATTACCTGCGGTTACGCTGAAATCAGCCGGCCAGGGGCACAAGAGGCTCGCGACGAAGGCACTCACATCGGGCGCTACATGCCATGGTTTGAACTCCGATGCTGTCCGCAGGCGTCAAATCACGCTTGGGGGGATTCATCCCAGGTCCACGGGAGGCCCTCCCGTAAGCTGGGTGCGCTTCCCTTCCTCTTTGACATCCGATGGCCTTCAGCCCACCGCTGGCGGCGCCCGCCGAGCGCGTTGGCACATGGCTGCTGAGGAATGTCGAGTATTGGCAATTAGGGAAGCCTCGCCGCTGGGGAAAGCTGAGCATTGGCACCCGTGGACGCCCGTTTTCTGCCAACACTCGCGATTCCTCAGCGAAATCGTCTGGGGTCCCCTCCGCAGATTGCCACTACTCGCATTTCCTCAGCAGGTGCCGTTGTCGGACGCCGCCTGCCCCACGCAAATGCGCGGCCACGCCATTGCCTGGCACGCCCCGGGCCGCGACCCAAGCCTTAATCACGCCCAAGACCCTGCATGCCCCGTCGCGGTAGAATCGCGTGGACTAGTGTGAGCGGGTGAGAAGGAGTCTCTCCCCTTCCCAAAGGAGGAAGCTGTGAAGGTCTCTGACGATATCGCCTTCGTGGGCGTGAACGACCACAGGATCGACCTGTTCGAGGGCCAGTACGACGTGCGCGAGATCGGCATGTCCTACAACTCCTACGTGATCCTGGACCAGAAGGTCGCGGTCATGGACAGCGTGGACGCCGCCTTCCGCGACGAGTGGTTTGCCAACCTGGACCAGGTGCTGGGCGACAGGAAGCCCGACTACCTGGTGGTCCACCACATGGAGCCCGACCACTCCGCCAACATCGCGGCGTTCATGGACCGCTATCCCGAGGCCCAGGTCGTCTCGTCCGCCCAGTCGTTCAAGATGATGCAGGCCTACTTTGGCGTGGACTACAGCGACCGCGGCGTGGTCGTGAAGCAGGGCAGCACCCTCAAACTGGGGAGGCACACCCTGAGCTTTGTCGCCGCCCCACAGGTGCACTGGCCCGAGGTCATGTTCAGCTACGACGAGACGGACAAGGTGCTGTTCTCGGCGGACGCCTTTGGCAAGTTTGGCGCGCTCGACGTTGAGGACGACTGGGTCACCAACGCCCGGAGCTACTACTTTGGCATCGTGGGCAAGTTTGGCAAGAACGTCCAGATGGCGCTGAGCAAGGTCGCGGGCTGCTACGTCAAGGCCATCTGCCCGCTGCACGGCCCCGTGCTCACGGGCGACCTCTCGCGCTACCTGCGCCTGTACGACACCTGGTCGAGCTACCGCCCCGAGGAGAGCGGCGTGACGCTGGCCTACACCTCGGTGTACGGCCACACCAAGGAGGCCGTGCGCGAGCTTGAGGAGAAGCTCCGCAAGGGCGGCGCCACGGTTGCCGCCTATGACCTGGCGCGCGACGACATGGCCCAGGCGCTGGCGAGCGCGTTCCGCTACGACCGCCTGGTCCTGGCCACCACCACCTACGCCAACAGCTACTTCCCCTTCATGCACACGTTCGTGACCGACCTCGTGGAGCACAACTATCAAAACCGCACCGTGGGCATGGTCGAGAACGGCAGCTGGATGCCCGTGGCCGCCAAGCAGATGCGCGAGGCGCTGGAGGGGCTGCCCAGCATCAGGTTCGCCCGCAACGTCGTGACCCTCAAGGGCGCGCTGAACGACGACTCGCGTGGTCAGCTCGACGCCCTGGCAAAGGAGCTCCTGGCCTAGCGCAGGCAGGGGAGACGAACGCGGCTCCCGCACTGCCAGTGGAAACGACTCGGGGGAGGTCCCGCCGGGAGCCTCCCCCGCTTTCGTCTTGCATGGGTGAGAGGAGCGGGCCTCTCGCTAGATCCGCACGACCATCTGGTCCAGGGGCCTCCGGTCGCCGTGATGGTGGCTGGGCTCGACGCCCTCGGCGGGGTACCCTAGGTCGAGCAGGCACACCGGCACGACGCCGTCCGGGGTCCCCAGGGCCTCGGCGACCGCACGTGTGTCGTAGCCGCGTGCCCACAGGGTCCCCAGCCCCAGGTCGGTGGCCTCCATCATCATCTGGTCGCAGGCGATGGAGGCGTCCATCTCCCGCGTGGTGTAGTCCTCGTACAGGGTCTCGTGCCTGTTGTGGTACACGCGCGAGAGGTCGCAGCACACGGCAAGCACCACGGGCGCGTCAAAGGCCATGCGGGTGGCCTGGCGCAGGCGGGCGAGAGACTCCGGCGACTCCACCACGTAGACCACGACCGGCTGAAAGTTGCACGCGGAGGGCGCGATGCGCGCGGCCTCCAGGACCTTGTCCAGCTTCTCGTCCTCCACGGGGCGCTGGTCGAACCTCCTCACCGAGAAGCGCCTGCGGGCGAGGTCGAGGTAGTCCTTCTCCATGTGTCCTCCCAACTGAGCCCCCGAGGGGCCCGGCTCGCGTTCCGTTACGCCACAGCATACCGCTCGGGGCATGCGGGCGGCGTGCCGCGGATGCCACTGGGGCGGGGGCCGCGACCACCCCACCGAAGCGCGGGGACGGTGTCCGCCCCCTGCCCCCATCCCCTACATCAGGTGACCGAAGCGGTGCACGTAGAGCGCCCTCACCACCATGACCAGGGCGACGTAGCCCAGCACGATGAGCGGCAGCATGCCGAGGAACGCCGCGGGGATCGCCGCCATGCCCAGTGCGGTCCCCACCCCGGTGAAGGGAATGGCCAGTGCCAGGGCGATGGCGACGGCGTCGAGCAGCAGCACGCGCCAGTCGGCCATGCTCTGGAAGAACGGGATGCGCTCCGTGCGGACCAGGTGCACGAAGAGCACCTGCGTGCACATGGACTCGGCAAACCAGCAGGCCTGGAAGGTCCCCGCAAACAGGGCGGAGGCAGCCGGGTTGCCCGCGACCTGCGCCCAGGTGCCGCCCGCGACCGCCGGGCACACCACAAAGAACAGCAGCGCGTAGGTGAGAATGTCAAACACCGAGCTGGTTGGCCCGATCCACCGCATGAAGCTCGCGATGGAGCCGGGCTGCCAGGCGCGCGGGTGCATGAGCTCGGAGCCGTCGACCCTGTCCCAGGGGATGGCCGTGCAGGCGCAGTCGTAGATGAAGTTGAGCAGGAGCAGCTGCACGGCAGTCATGGGCAGGAAGGGCAGGAACACGCTGGCGACCAGCACCGAGAAGATGTTGCCAAAGTTGGAGCTGGCAGTCATCTTCACGTACTTGTTCATGTTGAAGTAGGTGCGGCGCCCCTCGACGATGCCGCGCTCCAGCACGCCCAGGTCCTTCTCCAGGAGGATGATGTCCGCCGCCTCCTTGGCCACGTCGGCCCCGGAGTCGACCGAAACGCCGCAGTCGCTGGCACCCATGGCGGCCGCGTCGTTGACGCCGTCGCCCATGAAGCCGACCACGTGGCCGCGGGCGCGCAGGGCCCTGACCACGCGGACCTTCTGGTCGGGCGAGAGCTTGGCGAACACCGTCACGTCCTCAACGCGCGCCTCCAGCTCCTCGTCGCTCATCGCAGCGATCTGAGCGCCGTCCAGGGTCCCCCTCACGTCGAGCCCGATGGTGCGGCACACGTTCGCCGCGACCCTCATGGAGTCCCCCGTGAGGACCTTGGTGGTGACCCCGTGCTGGGTCAGCGCCGCCACGGCGTCGGCCGCGCTCCGCTTGGGCGGGTCGAGAAACGCCAGGTACCCTATCAACGTCATGCCCCGCTCGTCGCTGCCCGAGAGGACGCCGACGCCCGACGGGTCGGCCTTGCGCGCCACGCCCAGCACGCGCATGCCCTTGTCCGCCAGGTCGTAGGCCTTCTGCAGGACGATGCGCTGCATGTCGTCGGTGAGCTCCACGACCTCGCCGTCAAACTCCACGTCGCTGCAGACCTGCAGGACCTCCTCGATCGCGCCCTTGGTGATCATGCTCGTGTTGCCGTGGGAGTCGCCCACCACCACGCTCACGCGACGGCGCTCGAAGTCGAAGGGGACCTCGTCCAGCAGGTGCCACTCGCTGGTGAGGGCGTCCACGTCCAGGCCGGGCGTGCCCGCGCGGCCCTCCTCGGTCGCGCGCCGGATGATGGCGGAGTCGATGAGGTTGCGCATGCCCGTCTCGTAGAAGCTGTTGAGGAAGGCGTAGCGCAGCACGCGGCCGTCCTGCTCCCCCATCACGTTGAGGTGGCGCTCCAGGACCACGCGGTCCTCGGTGAGCGTACCGGTCTTGTCGGTGCACAGCACGTCCATGGCGCCCAGGTTCTGGATGGAGTCCAGGTGCTTCACGATCACGCGGTCGTGCGAGAGGTCCACGGCCCCCTTTGCCAGGCAGGTCGTGACGATCATGGGCAGCATCTCGGGCGTCAGCCCCACGGCCACCGAGAGGGCGAACAGCAGCGCGGACAGCCAGTCTCCCTTGGTGATGCCGTTGATCACGAACACCAGCGGCGCCATGATGACCATGAGCCGCAGGAGCAGCCTGCTGACCGAGGCGATGCCCTCGTCGTAGGCGGTCTTGCCGCGCTTGACCCCCAGGCTGGAGGCCATGTTGCCAAACATCGTGTTGGCGCCCACGGCGCACACCACGGCGACGCCGCTGCCCGATACCACGGTCGAACCCATGAACACGATGTTGGAGAGGTCCGTGGCCGCCGTGCTCCCGTCGGATGCCGCCTGGGGGCAGGCCGCCGCGGTCCTCTCCACGGGAATGCTCTCGCCTGTGAGCGAGGACATGCCCAGGAAGAGGTCGCGGGCGGATATCACGCGCGCGTCCGCCGGGACGATGTCGCCCGCGGAGAGGTGCACGATGTCGCCCACCACCACGTCTGCCAGCGGGACCTCCCTGCGACCGCCGTCCGCGCGCTCCACGCAGCAGGTGGTCTGGATGGTCTTGGCCAGGGCCTCGGCCGCATCGCCGCTCCTGCCCTCCTGCACAAAGCGAAGCGTCGCCGAGAGCAGGATCATCGCGACGATGATGATGACCGTGGACGGGTTGCGGTCCCCCGGCGCGGAGAAGATCACGTCGGTGAGCAGCGAGACCAGCGCAAGGAGCGCGAGGATGCCCGTGAACGGGTCGAGGAACGCCTTGAGGAAGCGGACCGGGGCGGAGTCCCTGTGGCCGTGCGAGA
The DNA here is from genome assembly GCA_905214865.1 of uncultured bacterium. Lineage (GTDB taxonomy): Bacteria > Actinomycetota > Coriobacteriia > Coriobacteriales > Atopobiaceae > Olsenella_H. The sequence goes on from CAJMNO010000045.1 coordinate 5,407, forward strand.
CCTCGTTGGCCCCGTACGAGGCGCGGGCGAGCTCAATCTGGGCCTGCGAGAGCCCCCTCCTTTGCGAGTTGAGCTCGGCGAGGGCGTGGTCCACGTCGAGGGCCGAAATCCTGCGCAGCCAGTCGAGCTGGAACTCCCTGCGCTCCTGCGCCCTCTTGTCGGTTGCGGTCTTCTTGGTGTGCAGCGTCATGGCGACACCTCCCCTGCACGGGGCTTTGCACGCGGCCGCCCGCATGGGCATCTGGCACGCGCGGGGACCGGCGGACGCTGGGTGCGACTACCGGCGGCAGCCGCCACCCCGACCGGCGGCCGCCATCCCAAGTGAGTACGTTGTGGCTGTTCGATGCGAACTATCGCCGTCCATGGATGGCACCTCCTCCTGGTCGTGGCATCTGCCTGGGCCATGGCTGCCCCTGCCGCCCCTCCGTGGGGCGACTGCAACCACTATGGTACCCGCTCATATGGGTATGCAAGCACGTGCGAGAGATACGCGACACCCGGATTCCAACCTGTCGCCTTGGCAGCGAGGTGGGATGTGCTGCCACGCCCGTCTCGCCTGGCACGGGAGACGCGAGAGGTCGCAGCCCCTCACCCAACGCGAAAGGCTCGGACCACGCAGCCGCAGGCGTCTCGCCTGGCGAGAGGGATGCGGGATCGTGCGCCCCGCCCTCACCCCGCCGGGGCTGCCGGCCTACTCGCCCCGGCCCTCCCTCTCCCTGAGGTAGTCGATGTACTGCTCGCCCCACGTCTGGATGCTGTCGAGCACGGGCCCAAAGTCGCGGCCGATCGCGGTGAGCGAGTACTCCACGCGCGGCGGGACCTCGGGAAACACCTCGCGTTTGACGAGCCCCTCCGCCTCGAGCGCCTTGAGCTGCGACGACAGCGTGGAGTGCGTGAGGTTGGGCATGAGCCTCTGGAGCTCGCCAAATCTCAGGGTGCCCCCACTCAGGTGGTGCATCACGAGGATGGCCCACTTGCCCTGCAGGAGCCTCTGTGCCGTCACGAACGGGCAGTTGCCAAAGCCGTCCTGTCCCCTGTCCATCTGCCCTCCCCCTTGGTATGCCAGAAGATACCTAGTAGTGAGAAAAAATGTTATTTGCTATCGCAAGTGTAGCAGTTATGCTTGCGCCAGTACAAAGTCACTACCTACTAGTATCCAGAGACTTAGGGGGTTTGAGATGGCAGACAAGAGGCAGCCCGCGCTGTTCGTGGGACACGGCGACCCGATGATGGCCCTGCGGGACGACGACGTGGCGCACGCGCTCGGGAGGGTCGGTGCCCGCGTGAGGGCCATGGCGCCCAGGGCGATCCTGGCCGTCTCGGCCCACTGGTACACGCGCGGGACGCTGGTGCAGAGCGACCCGCACCCGCGCCAGATCAACGACATGTACGGGTTTCCCGAGGAGCTGTACGCGATCCACTACCGCCCCGAGGGCAACGCGCGGCTGACCGCACGCGTGCGGGAGCTGCTTGGCGACGACATCCAGGTGGACGACACCTGGGGCATCGACCACGGCGTCTGGACACCGCTGCACCACATGCTCCCCAAGGCGGACGTGCCCGTGGTGGAGCTCTCCGTGAACGGCCTGCGCGACGCCCAGTACGCCTACGACCTGGGCAGGAGGCTCGCCCCTCTCCGCGACGAGGGATTCGTGGTGCTGGGAAGCGGCAACGTGGTCCACAACCTCCGCCAGGTGGAGTGGGACAACCCTGACGGCACGCCGCAGAACGTGGCCTTTGACCAGGCCGTGCGCAAGGCGGTCGAGGGGCGCGACGACCAGACGGCGGTGGACTACCAGGCGCTCCCCTCCTCTGGCTACGCCGTGCCCACGCCGGAGCACTACCTTCCGCTCCTGACCGTGCTGGGCGCTTCCGAGGGCGAGGCCCCCGAGGTCTTCAACGACGTGAGGAACCTGGGGGCAATCTCGATGACCAGCTACGCCTTCGGGCTTGCTGGGTAGGACCCAGGCAGGAGCCTGAGGGCCCCGCGCAGTGGTGACGAGCCCGCGGCGTCGGCGCGGGAGGTTGACGGATTCGCAGGACAAAGGGAAAGGATCGATCATGGCAGAGAAGAACGTGCTCATCGTGGTGGGGACCCTCCGCAGGGACGGGTTCAACCTGCAGCTGGCCAAGAGGGTCGAGGAGCTGCTGAAGGGACGCGCCAACGTGAGCTACCTTGACTACTCGCAGCTTCCGCTGATGAACCAGGACCTGGAGGACCCCGAGCTCGAGGCCGTAGCCCAGGTGCGCCAGGCCGTGCGCGACGCCGACGGCGTGTGGTTTGTGAGCCCGCAGTACAACGCGTCGTTCCCCGGCCACGTCAAGAACCTGGTCGACTGGCTGAGCCGCCCGCTGCCCGGCAAGGGTCGCGACTCCGCGGCGATCGGCGGGGTCAAGACCACGGTCTCCGGCGCGGGTGGGCGCACCGCCACGGCCGAGATGCGCGAGGCCCTGGACAACCTGCTCGAGTTCGTGGGAGCCAAGACCCTTCGCGAGCACGAGACCGGCATCGCCCTGTCCGGCGAGTCCTGGATGTCCGGCAAGCTGACCCTCTCCCCCGAGGACGAGGCGACGCTGGCGGCACAGGCCGACGCCTTCCTGGAGTTCATCGCGTAGCCAGGAGCGCAATCGAGGCGACTTGCGGGCGTCCCCCAGACCCGAGCTTCGGGAGGGGGCGCCCGTCTCTTGTGCAGGGGGAGAGAAGCGCAGGGACGCGGCCCAAACCCCTCCCGCCGGCATCGCGAGTCACGTGGCTCGAATGGAATGGGTCGTAAGGTCCTGAGGTCCACGCACGCGAGACGGGCTCAAGTCTAAGAAGGGGCGGACCGGTTCCCGTCCCGCCTCGAAGCTCTCCCGCACATGTTCGGCTCAGTGGCGTCCAGCCTCCTTCAGACCCGAAGCCACGCCATTCACGAAGGGGGATCGGCTCTCGTCCGGCCCTGCAAGCGCGTCCTCGCAGGTCAGGTCCCTCGTAAGGAGGGACCCGTCCCGCCGGTGGCTCCCCGGGAGGACCCACCGTCAGAAAGTCCATCCCGTGTGTACACGCGGGGCGCACTTTCTGGCATGGGCCCCATCTCCCGGCGGGCAGAAGGCGCTTCCCCGTCGGAAATCGTGCCCCGTGTGTACACGCGGGACGCACTTTCTGACAGCCGTGGGGCAGCGAGGGTCCTCCCTGCCTAGAACCTCGCCCCGCGTGTACACACGGGGCGGTCTTTCTGTCACCGGACCTGTCTCTCGACGGTCGGGCTTACCTTCCCCGTCGGAAAACCCGTCCCGTGTGTACACGCGGAACGGGTTTTCCGACATCCGGGCGCCTTTGCCCCGAGCCACGACGACCACGACGGGGAATCCATCGACTAAGAATGGGGTGGGCGACCGCCTTCCGGGCAAGCCGGCCCCTCCACGTTCGGCAGGCCACCGTGCCCCCATGCTCAAGGCCTTCCTCCGCGAGAAGTGCCACCGCGGCGGATCGGGCACCTCCCCGGGGAATACCCGCTGGTAGCAGACTCCCGATGTGTGCACTTTCGCGTTTCCTCGACTGCCTCGGTAGCGCGCCGACGGCGTTTCTCCCCAGTTGGTTCCTCATCAGAAAGGAAACCGTGACGGCAAACTCCCGAAGTGAGTGCTCACATCGGGAAGCGGCTGCCATTGGAGGGAGGGGGCGGACGGCTGACGGCAGATCGCTCGGGCAAGCACCTTCGCGCGGTCCCGGCGAGGGACCTTGCCAGGCAGATCGCTCACAGGGAGCGCCCACACGGGGAGTTTGCCGCCAGGGGCAGGGCCGTCCATTTTTCTACGAGCCCTTTACCTGCGCAGACGCCGCGGGGTCGTGGGACTCCGCCGGCAGCCGTTCCGGAAAGGTGCTCACGCGGGGCTTCCGCTGCCAAGGGGGACGACAAACGGAAGCCAGACGGGAAGGACCTGCCCACAATCGCGAGACACCGCCATGTCCACCCCATCTATGAGCTCTTTCGAGCGGCCCGGAGGACGTGATTCCCCACGCCCCCCGGGAGATGGTGGAGCAGATTGGCCGGAGGGGAGGACGGCAGCCAGGGGGCCGGCGGATGGGGTTTCTGGTGCGCTGACTGGCCCTTCTCCCCCGCTTAGACTCGTTCGAAGAGGGGCTCCACCGAGAGTCGCGTGCCAATCCGCATCCGACCCCCGAAGGAGACCTGCCCTACAGCAGGGTCGAGGGTCGTGTGCCGGTCCGCATCCGACCCCCGAAGGAGACCTGCCCTACAGCAGGGTCGAGGGTCGTGTGCCGGTCCGCACCAATCCCCCGAAGGAGACCTGCCCTACAGCAGGCAGCTGATGAGGCAGAGGATGGCGAGCCCTCCCTGCATGAGGATGATCTTGGGGTTGCTGGTGACGGAGCCGTACGCCGCAACGGCGACGATGTACAGCATGAGCGCGATGACGGCGGCCTTGCTCGCAAAGGCGAGGGCGGCGACCAGAATCAGCACGGCGAGCAGCCCGTTGTAGACCCCCTGGTTCTTGAACAGGGTGTTGACGCTGGGGCGCGCGAGCTCGTCGGTCCCCATCCCGAACACCTTGGCGGTGCGGTCGGAGGTGGTGGCGAACGTCTCGAGGTACATGATGAAGAGGAACTCGGCCGCAACGAGGGCTGCGAGGATGGTGGTGACTGGCGACATGCTTATCTCCTATCAAATTAGTATCATTACCTCCTGAGTCTACCCCCATCGCACGTTCGGGGAGCGGCCCTTGCTGAAAAAGACCCGAATCCCACGCGACCCCCTCCCACAAGGCGGGAACACTTGTGGGAGGGGGGTCGTCCACGCGTGCGACGCCGGGCGTGGCGCGCTCGGACCCAACCAGCGCGATGCGTTCAGCCAGGCGCGACGGGACAAGTTCGCGCCCTTCCAGCGCGATGCATCCAGCCATGGCAGGCGAGACGCGCCCAGACATTGCGCGGAACTTACGCGGGCATGACGAGGGGGTACGACGATGGGTGAGGCTCGTCTCGCCCAGGAAACCGGAGGTAGCATGATCAAGCTCGTTGCATCGGACATGGATGGGACCCTGTTGGACCAGGACTCCAGGGTCCCGCCCGAGACGTACGACCTCATCAGGGCGCTGGGACGCCACGGAGTCCACTTCTGCGCAAGCTCCGGGCGACGCTACGACACGCTGTGCGAGTTCTTTGCGCCCGTGAGGGACCAGATGGACTTCGTGGCCTCCAACGGGACCCAGGTGTATGTGGACGGCCGGATGGTCGACCGCGAGGTCTACTCCACCGCGGCGCTGCGACAGCTGCAGCGCTCCGTGGGGATGTTCGACTGCCTGCACCTGGCCGTGTTCGACAAGCGCGTGAGCTACCTGCTGGACGAGATGGCCAGCTACGAGCGGGAGCTGGACAAGGACCTCCCCAACGCCGAGCGCGCGAGCTACGTGCCAGGACCGGAGGTCAGCGTGATCAAGGCGTCGATCTACTGCGACCGCGACGACGTGGTGATGGACATGGCCTACGCCCTGCAGCGCGAGATGGGCTCGGCGTTCACCTTTGCGCCGTCGGGCAAGCGCTGGATCGACGTGATTCCGCGCGGCGTTTCGAAGGCGACGGGGCTGCGCCAGGTGATGCTCGCGCACGGCATCGAGCCGAGCGAGGTCATGGCATTTGGCGACGCGATGAACGACTACGAGATCCTGCGCATGGTGGGCCACTCGCGGGCCATGGGCAACGGCCGCTACGCCATCAGGCAGGTGGCGGACAAGGTCATTGGCACCAACGCCGAGCACAGCGTGCAGGCCGAGATGAGACAGCTGCTGGAGCAGCTGGGCTAGCCGTCGGGCGGGAGGCGTCGGGCGCCGGCGGAAGGGGATGCGGGCGCGTGGCCGAGTTCCTCTCCCCCGCTTTGGCGTCAGGCTCGGACTCCCCTGAGCCAAGGGCGGGCGCATGGGTCATAATCGGGCTCTTCGACGTTTCTAGTGGGTAGCGCATGCGACGGTCGTCTGCGCCGAGA
>CAJMNO010000046.1 GCA_905214865.1 uncultured bacterium
CTCTGTCAGCTGCACTTACCCTGCCGAAGCTGCACTAGCTTTGGCAATCAACCTCTTGCACTCGCGGTGGTCGCCGACTCATCCCACCCGCTTGCTCACGTCGGTACCCGTTCGCACGGCGGAGTCATCTGCTTAACATTCCCGGAGCCTGCAGGGATAACCAACACCCTGCGCTTAGAAAGTCAGGGGCGAGGACTCATTTCATTCCCAAATGCTTAATAACTCTGGGGCCAGAACGGCTTGCGACCGCAATAAACCGTACTCGCCTCGGTTTCTCTAAGCATCAACCTTCTCCATCGCGCCCGCGCCCCAAATTCTTTAAGCACCTCGCCGTTCCAGTCCAAGCCGCAACAGAGCAACCCCGCCCTCACGATGCGGCCCGTTCTTCGCCGGTCTTTCCCAGGTCAGCTTGAACGCCCAAAAAGGGGCCCCACCCATACCGTGGAGCCCCCCACCACACATATGCCAAGCGAGACACACGCAACAGACCCAGCCGCAGCCCGCGCACCCGGTCGTGCGTGCCCCTTCTTAGCCCAAAGCCGCACAGGTCATAGCACGCGAGAACCGCAGCGCACCCCACGCGTGAGCCCACGCCCTTCCCGCGACCCCTACTCGTCGCAGGTCAGGTGGATCGCGAACCCCGCAATCTGGTCCTTGAAGTACACCAGGTGCGTGGACCCGTCGGGGTTGAGCGCGCGGGCGTTCTGGTCGATCTGGAACCCGCGGGCCTCGAACCAGCGCTCTGCAGCCGGGATGTCGTTGACGTAGAGGCCGATGTGCCCCTTCTCTCCCCTGTTGCTTCCGGGACGCATCACCTCAACAAGCGTGCCGGCAAACACGGAGATGGGCGCCACCACGTTGCGCTGCAACCCCATCAGCGTCTGGAACTGCGAGACGATTCGCTCCGCCTCCTCGTCGCTCGTGGCGTTGATCCCGATGTGGGAGATGTGCATGTCGAACAGCTGGACCGGATCTTCCTCTTGCGCCATGGGAGTCCCCTCTCGCCTGAGCTAACAAAAAACCCGGACATCAAAGATGCCCGGGCATATCTTACATGGTGGAGAATAGGGGATTCGAACCCCTGACCTCATGACTGCCAGTCATGCGCTCTCCCAACTGAGCTAATTCCCCGTTCGCGTTGGTGCGGTAGCTATATTACCAAAGGCTCAAAATGGGTCAAGCGGAAATTTGACTAATTTGGAAAAAAGTTTGGATGCGCCTTCCCACCTGGGCAAACCCTCGACGCCGAACAAGCCCCTACTTGGCCTTCTGCGCGGCGACCACCTGGCGGGCGTTGGCAAACGACACCAGCGCCAGGGCGAGCACCAGCAGGACCATGATCATGTAGACCGTGTTGCGGTCGGCGCGCACGGGTGGCATGACCACGAAGATCGAGGCGACGAACTCGACCAGCACCATCACCGAGCTGGTGTCGCGAATGCGCTTTGCGTTGGACGGGACGTTGGCCCAGATCGACCCCCTCAGTCCCAGGTACGCCCCGGTGACACCCACCAGGGTCAGCATGTAGCGCGAGACGGACAGGGGGTTGGAGACGATGGCGATCACGCCGAGGACCACGGTGACGAGGCCGACGACGAGGTCGGCGATGCAGGCGATCTTGATCCTCTTCATGCTCTGGTTCATGTGCACCTCTTTGGTTTCGTGTCTCACGGCCATGGCCCGGGGCACGTGCCGGCGGCACTCCCCCGCCTGGCGCCAGACGGCTGCAACACACCTGAGTTTACCCTCGCGCAGGTGCCGCATTCCCAAGGCGTAGGCAAGAGGTCGGTGACGGCGCGGGCATCAGCGGGCGAGAGACGCGCAGCCAGCGTGGTTGGCGCCGATCCCGCCGGCGGTGCGTCTCTCCCCCTGCCCTTGGCGCAGCCGTCCTTGCCATCGCTCACCTCTCACGCAATGGATCGACCTGAAGGGAGACCCTGCAGCGATACACGTCGCTCGAGAGGCCGCGGTCGAGCGCGGAAAAGCGGCAGAACTCGTACCAGGGCCCTTTGAGCGGAAGCTACGCTCGGCAGCCCATGCCCAAACGCGATCGTAGGCCTGGCGCACCCCGCCCCAGGGGCCGCAATAGTTGGCCTGCACGTACGTACCGGCAGGAAGGGTGACGCTCGCATACCCCGACGACGGCTCCATCCCCTCGGGGAGAAGATAGAGCATCCACAGATAGGAGGGCCCTTTATCGCCCCCACGGACGTCGTACCTGGCCTCCGCCCCATAGCGGGACAGAAACGCCCTTGGGGACACGCCCACCAGGCTCTCCAGAAGCCCGCAGTCCTGGTAAATCCGGTCGGTCCTCCACGCCTTGAGGTCAAAGGCATCCTGACCCGCCGCCGCGACCACGCAGAGCCTCTCGTGAAGCTCAACCACAATGGGCACCTCGCAGTCCGGCCCGGCCGCCTCAAGGAGCTGCGACCCGATCTCGCCCAGCATCTCGCGCTCGCGCTCGAGGCGCGCAATCCGCTCGTCGATCTCGCGAACGCGACGGTCGGACTGCAGCTCGGAGGGAGCGAGCCTGCCGTCCAAAATCGCGGCGACCTCCCTGAGCGAGAAGCCCGCGTCAACCAGGCTTCGGATGATCTCGAAGCGCTGGTAGTCCTGGGGCGCGTACTCCCGGTACCCGTTGCGCGGGTTGCGCGAGGGCGAGAGGATCCCCAGCTCGTCGTAGTGGATGAGGGTGTTCTTGGTGGTGCCGCACATCCTGGCGAAGGCGCCCGACGAGAACCCTCCGCGGTAAGCCATGCATCTCTCCCTTGACCCTATGGTAACCCGATAGTTTAGTCTACCGCCGACCTAGCCAGGAACCCAAGACAGGGGGCGTCCCATGGAGAAGAACCAGTACTATCCCGAGGCCGACCTCGTCATCCGCCACGCAAGGCTCTACACTATGGCGATCGACGTGAGCGACTTCCAGGCGGGAGACCGCGACTTCCCGGTCGTCGATGACGGCGGCGTGGCCGTGAAGGGCGGCAGGATCATCGCCGTTGGGAGCTCGGCGGACATGGAACCGCTCATCGGGCCTCACACCCAGGTGATCGAGGCCGCGGGAAAGGTCGTGACCCCGGGCTTTGTGAAAAGCCACGAGCACGTCACGTTCTTGGGGGAGAAGCTCGCCAACGTCGACCTGACGGGCATCACCGGGAGGGACGAGGTCTTGGAGCGCATCGCCCGGGCGGCGGCGGAGGCACCTGACGGGCAGTGGGTCCTCGCCAACGGTTGGAACGAGCTCACCTGGGACGACGGCACGATGATCACGGCGAGGGAGCTGGACGAGGTCTGCCCCAACAACCCGTTCTTTGGCATGAGGACCTGCTTCCACTGCGCCATGTCCAACAGCCTCGCGATGCAAGCGGCGGGCATAGACCCCTCGACCCCCGACCCATACGGCGGGAGCCTTGAGCGAGACGAAAGCGGCGCGCCGACGGGCATCCTGCACGAAAACTCCGCCCTCAACCTCATCCAGTCCGTGATCCCCGAGCTTACGCAGGAGCAGCGGATCCAGGCGCTCGAGCGGGCGGCGGACTACCTGCTGAGCGTGGGCATCACCAGCTCAGTGGGCGCGAACCTCAACTACGAGCAGATGCGCGCGTACACCGCGGCAAAACTGGCGGGCAGGCTCCGCTTCAGCGCCAACCTCATGTTCTACCTGGACTCCGCGTTTGGGGATGCCAAGACACACCTCAGGCGCCTGGACGAGATGTGCTGCACCACGGGCTTTGGCGACGACATGCTCAAGCTCAACGGGGTGAAGGTCACGCTCGACGGCACCCCGAGCGCCCACACGGCGCTCTTGCGCGATTCGTACCCCGGCATGCCCGGGTTCCATGGCACCTCGACCTGAACCCAGGACGAGATCACCAGCTTTGTGGTCGCCGCCAACGAGCGCGGCTGGCAGTTTGGCATCCACTGCACGGGAGACGCCACGGCCGACCTCGCCCTCAACGCCTTCGAGGAGGCAGACCGCCGCATCAGCATCGCCCACCGCCACGACTACCTCATCCACTTTGTCCTCTCGCACGAGGACCAGTGGGAGACCATCCGCAGGCTCAACCTGGGCGTGACAATGCAGCCGACCATCGCATGCCAGATGGGCGAGTGGCCCATGTTCCCGTGGGAGGTGGCAAACCGCTACATGGCGCCCGGCCTCATGCTCAGGCAGCACATCATCTGCGCCGGCAGCTCGGATGCCCCCGTCGTGGACCCCAACCCCCTGCTGGGGATGTACTACGCCATCACCCGCCGCGACGAGCAGACCGGCACGGTCCTCTCAAACGGCGACGAGTCGAAGGTCACCCCGCTCGAGGCGCTCTACCTCTGGACCAAGGCCGGCGCCTGGTTCACCGGGGACGAGGAGAGGCTCGGCTCCATCGAGCCCGGCATGCTCGCAGACCTTCTCGTCTTCGGCGAGGACGTGTTCTCGGGCTCTGCGGAGGCGATCAAGTCCGCACGCATCGAGAAGACGATCCTGGGCGGAGAGGTCGTATACGAGGCGTAGCGACCGCACCGTCACCATATGGCAAGCAATGTGCGGGCCCGCACCCCCTTCCCCAGGGAGGATGCGGGCCCGCCCCCTTGACTCGTGGTACATTTCAGCTTGCATGCAGCATGGTCGCAGGAGGGTCGGGGCCTCGATGCGCTCGCCAAGGGTGAGGAGATCCCCACTGCGGACGACAGGCAGACGCAGTCGCAGGACTCCCAGCCAAAGGAAAACGCGACCGACAAGGCGATTGCCGACACCAAGGCGAAGGGCCTCGTCGTGCTCACTGGCACCATTGGGAAGATGAACGTGAATGATGAGCTCAACCTATGCGTGAATCTCGGAGTGAGGCCCTCGGAAAAAGCCCCAGGCAATACTTCAGTCTGGGGCGTTTCCATGCGGTTCGAGTTTCTAGTAGTGTGTCAATTCTGGTCTAATAGAGCCAAGGCATTACCCCTCAGGACCATTCATTTTCTTTCTTCTTCGCGAAGAATCTCATTATATTTGTTCATCAATTCCAAATCGCGTTGAAAAGTAAGGCGTATTGCGGATAATTTTATGCGTTTACGAAGAAAATTAATATATTCTTGCACGTGCAAGTGCCTTCCGTATTGCACACATTTGAATATATAGCTGGTTAAGATGAATGCAAGAAAGCAACTCATCAATAAGCACGTATCTAAAGTCCCGTCACGAAGAACTAACATGACAATGAATATCAGCAATGATACGAACATCGCAGCGCCGGCCGAAGTTTGATCAGGTAGTCGTTTAATTCCGATACTCTCATTTGAACCAACAAAATTTAGATTCCGACACACCTGTTCTTCGGCATGTAGTTTTAAGATTTGTTCTAGTGCTTTACTCCAAGGACCATCTGATAAGCTGGATAATTTTTTTGATAATTCAATCTCCTTATTTATTTTATCCCAGTCTTTATTGAATAACGAATCTTTCAAAAATATGGTAGTTCCGATTGAAAGCAAACTTGTTAGCAACGTGCTCGATAATTGACTCATTTAAATCACCCTTCGTATTTATATTTCTTAACTTTTAGACATTATATTAGCCTGAAATAGATATCTATTGACTTAGTCCCAATTTGTGATGCTTACGTGTATTTTGTATATTGCACTTATTCTAACGTATGCGAATTAGTGGTCATTTCAACCACAGTCCAACGTGGTCGTAAGGGACGAGGCGACCACCTTCAACAACCAAGTCCAAAAAGAGCACCAACGAGCATTCAGATATCGTCGCCAGCGTGTCCCCAAAGACGGGGAAGCTACACAGTACTAACCTCGGAGACGAACCATTTCGATATCAAGTTTGTGAATTAGAGCACCAAGGCCGACGGGTCTGGGACCAGCTACGCGGACGGCGCAAGCTTCTCCCACAGGTCGTCCGGGTCCGGCAAGCAGGACAGCGTCACCCTCTACGCGCAGTGGAAGGTCAACACCTACACCGACACCATCGCGCACTGGATGTGGGGCTTTAAGAACGGCGAGGGCAACAATGGCACCGCCAAGACCGCGTACCTGCTCGGTGCGACCTCCTGGAGGCAGGACTTCGGCACCCAGGTGACCTACGACGCCGCGAGGCAGACCAAGGTCCCGAACGGGACGTACCTCTCCACGACCATTGGCAGCCCGTCCTTCGACGGGAGCTGGAAGTCCTACACCATGCCCAAGACCTTCACCCAGCCCGCGAGGGACGCCTACGTGGAGTACTACTACTCCCCCATCATCTACAAGATCACCTACGACCTCGGGGGCGGGACCAACGACAGCGCCAACCCGAGCACGTACAACGTGCTCTACGGCGTCACGCTGAAGGACCCGACCCGCAAGGGTTACGAGTTCGCGGGTTGGTACGACAAGGCCACTGGGAAGCGGGTCACGGGCATCAACGAGGGCGCGAACGCCACGTTCACGTCCGCCGACGACCTCTACGCGAAGCTCGCGACGCGCAGCACGGGCAACGTGGAGCTGGAGGCACGCTGGAAGACCAAGTACGTGGACGTCACGTTCCACAGGAACACGTCCACGACCGATACCGCCACCACGACCGTGCGCTACAGCTACGACGACTGGGCCGCGGGCAAGGCGCTCGCCTTCTCCAGCCAGGGCTGGACCCGTACGGGCTACACGCAACTCGGGTGGTCCGCGGACGCCTCCGACACCGCCGCCGACTACTCGGTGACCAACGGCGTCAGCGGCGACTGGATCCTGGAGAGGTCGCCCAAGACGGACCTCTACGCCGTGTGGAAGATCAACCAGTACAACGTGGACGTTAACGTGCTCATCGACGGCAAGGTCAGGAACAACTGGGGAAGGTGGGACGGCAAGAGCCTCGGGAGCTACGGCGACAAGTACATGGTCACCTTCGACGAATACGTTGACGGAAAGGCCGTCGCCACCGGCGTTTCCGACTATTGCTATGACTTCAACTACGGCAGTAAGGTCGAGCTGAGGAACATCAAGCCCGCGGAGGGCTTCGAATTCAACCCGGGCTGGGCGACCTCCGAGACGGTGCCCGCCTACAACACCGAGCTCATCATCCGCCTCAACCAGACGGCCTACAAGATCTCCTACGACCTCGCGGGCGGCACGTTCGGGTCGCAGGCGGCGCCTACCAGCTACCACATCGGGGACGCGCCGGTGACGATTCCGACGCCCACGCGCGACCACCACGTGTTCCTCGGGTGGACGGGCTCCAACGGCACGACGCCGCAGGCATCCGTGACCATTCCGACCGGCTCCACGGGCGATAGGTCGTTCACCGCCAACTGGAGGAACGACAGGTACACGGTCAAGTTCGACAAGAACTCCGCCGACGCCTCCGGCTCCATCGCGGATCTGGGCTGCGAGTGGGGCAAGGACTACAGGATGCCCGACGGCTCGGCGTACAGCCGCACCGGCTGGCACGTGACCTCCTGGAACACCAAGGCCGACGGCACGGGCACGGTGGTCGCGCTCGGGGCCACCACGCGCAACTTCGCCTCGGGCGACGGCGCGACCGTCACCCTGTATGCGCAGTGGGCACCCAACGCCTACGCGATCGCATACGACGGCAACGGGGCCACGGCGGGGTCCATGGCGCCCACCGCCGCGACCTACGGCACCGACGTCACGCTCGCCGCCAACGCCTTCTCGCGCTCCGGCTACGAGTTCGCGGGCTGGGCGACCTCGGCAACTGGCGGGACCGAGCAGCTGAGCACGGCGGAGCAGGCGGGCACCCTTACGGGTGAGATCGCCGCCTCCGTCACCGCCAAGGCCACGGGTGCGCCCGACTGGGCGCCCACCGCCTGGGGCGGCTATGCCAAGCTCGCGACGGCGACGGACCCCCAGGCCGTCTCGCCGAACGCGCGGTGGGCCGCGGGCTCGTCGGGGCGCCTCACCCTGTGGGCCGCGCCCGAGGGCACGGGCGCAATCGAGGCAGCGCTGGAGCTGCACCTTGCGGACGGCTCGGTGGCCTACGCCGACGCCGCGACCACGCAGCTCGCCGCGGGCTCTTGGCGCCGCGTCACCCTCGACGCGACCGTGCCCGCGACCTGGGAGGACAAGGCCGTCTCCTACGCCCAGCCCGCGATCCGCGCGACGGGAGGGGCCGCGTACGTGACCGGGCTCTCCAGCAAGCAGGGCGTCCGCTACGCGGACGGCGCCACCGTGCGCGACCTCACGAGCGAGCGCGACGCGACCGTGACGCTCCACGCGCAGTGGGAGCCCAGGGTGGCGACCGTCTCCTTCGACGGCAACGGCGGGACCGGCACCATGGCCTCCCGCTCGCTCCTCTCGACCGAGACGGGCGCGAAGGCGCCCGAGTGCGCGTTCGAGAGGCGCGGCTACGAGTTCACGGGCTGGAACACCAAGCGCGATGGCAGCGGCGTCGCCGTCGCCGCGGGGGCCGGCGTGACGTACGCCTCGCTCGGCGGGGCCGACAGGGTCACCCTGTACGCGCAGTGGCAGACGAAGGCGTACACGATCGTTTTCGACGCGGGCTACGGCGCCTCGTTCCAGAACGAGGCAGACAGTTCGCGTTCCGTCCGCTACCTGTCGCAGGTCGGGACGCTCCCCACCGTGACGCGCGACGGCAGTACCTTCATCGGCTGGTTCGACGCCTCCGGAAAGCAGTGGGGGGCAACGACGACGATGCCCATCCCCGACGACGGCGAGAGCATCACCCTCACCGCCAAGTGGGGATTCGACGCCTCAAACCTGCCGGACCACCTCATCAACGGCGACTTCGACTTCTACCCCAACGGAAGCGCCCGCGTGAACGGCAAGGGCGTGTACATCAACCCCATAACTCACACCTGGATGGACATCGGGACCTACCTCAATACAATCGCGAACTACGAGAGGAGCACCGGGAAGGTCCCGACCGGGAAGACCCTCGCCGGCCTGTTCGACTCCAGCCTCTGGCAGGGGTGGGGCGGATACTTCACCATGTGGAACGGCACGACCGGCTTCGGCTGGAGGTCCTACCAAACGGATAATCGTGTTAACGACCCCGCCCAGGCCCCCTCGGGCATCCAGATAACCTACCTCGACAACAACAGCCTCAACTACGCGGAGATCGACGCCCACACCGTGGGCACGCTCTACCAGGACGTCGCCACGACGCCGGGTGCCATCATGCACATGGAGCTCGACCACGCATCGGTCACGGGGATGTTCGAGGCCATGACCATCCTCGTCGGAAAATCCGATAATCAGAGCATCCAGAACGACAACGTCGATCTCGCTCAATATTCCCCCGCCATGCTCACATCGGCACCCTACAACTTCACGCGCCCGAACTTCAGGCGCGTGGACTCCGGCGCGACCAACTACGGCACCACCCCCGCAGGCAAGCAGACCATCCTCTTCAACCTCAAGGTCCCACCTATCGACAGCAAGACGGGGAAGCAGGAGAGCGGCTACCTCGGCTACGTCGGCAACGTCCTCACCTCGAACGCCAACACCGGCTGGACCCGCTGGGAGGGCTTCTACAGGGTGCCCGCGGGCCAGACCGCTACGCGCTTCACGTTCAAGACCCTCGCCTTCGGCACCAACCAGCAGCAGGGCAACCTCATCAAGCACGTAAGGTTCGAGCAGTGGTACCCGCTGTGGTACGACGCCAACGACTTCGACGCGGCATCGGGCGGCACCGTCTCGGGCGACCTGCCCACACCGACCGTGAGCGAGCAGGACGCAAAGTCGTACCTGTACTACGGGGCGGGCACCCAGGTGGACGCGAACACCGCGTGCTACCTCAACACGGTGACCAACAAGAGCTGGGACCCGACCAAGCTCCACAAGACAGACGCCTCCGGCGAGGAGCTGACCTTCCTCGGGTGGTCGGACGTGCCCATCACCCACCCGGTCAGCACCAAGGCGGAATACGAGGACGCGGAGACCCACATCAAGGCGGCGTCCAAGTACAAGGTCGCGAAGACCACCGTGGACAACCGCGTCTACGCCGTGTGGGCTCGACAGCCCAGGGTCACCTTCGACCTCAACTACCAGGGCGCCCCGGACGGGATGCTGAACCCGGACGCCAAGGGCAGGGCCGCGACGGGCGCCGTGGCCACGCAGGCCATCAGCGGCGTGTTCACGCAGGCGGGGATCAAGGACAAGGTGGCCACCGACCCCGCGGACCTCGACGGGTCCTGGTCCACGACGCAGGGCGTCGGGGGCACCTGGGACGGAAAGGTCACGGGCGTAAGGTCCGGCTGGAAGTTCAAGGGCTGGTACACGACGCCGGAGTGCGAGGACGGCACCAGGTACGACTTCTCGACCCCTGTCACGCAGGACATCACCCTGTACGCCAAGTGGGCGCGGGGCATGAGCCTCACCTACGACTACGCGACCGACTCCGCGATCAGGGACGGCGACACGGTCGCCCTCTCGGGGGGCGGAACCAGGGAGGTCGCGAACGGCCTGCCCAGGACGGTCACGGGAGTCGAGTACTGGGACGGAAACACGGTGTCCGCCATCACCGTCCCCGCCTACCGCGACGCGGTCATAACCCGCACGCTGCCGGGAGGGACCAAGAGGCAGTACCAGGTCTCGCTCGTGCCGACCGGCTGGGGCTACGACAGGGCGAGGGCAATCCTCGACGGAGACGCCACCACCCGGGCCGACGTCGGCGGAGGGACCGACTGCTCCAAGTCCGAGTCCATCAGGCTGGACTGGGGCCGCACGGGCGGGACGGGCAACGTCACCGTGTACGTGCGCTACGACCCGACCGTGGTGGACGGCGTGACTACGTTCGCGAAGTGAGCGGGGAGGGGGGGTGCGGCACCGTGCCGCACCCCCCCTCCCCCCCATTTCCGCGAGCGGTGGTTGAATCCAAATCTCATCCGAACGAATGAGCCTAAAGGGGCGTTCCCGCAC
>CAJMNO010000047.1 GCA_905214865.1 uncultured bacterium
CGTCGAGTCGGAGAGCTCCGAGAGCGGGTCCGGGAGGTCGTAGACGTGCACGGCGTCCGTGTGGACGAGCGAGGAGTGCACGCTCGCCTCGTCGGCGGACACGCCGCTGTCCCCTACCATCAAGCCAGCGGACGTGCTGACGACCTCCACGGGCTTCACGCGGGGCATCTGCCGAATCCCCTCGACGGCCTTGCCCACGAGCTCGTTAGTATCGACGTGCAGCTCGTAGCGCGTGGTCTGGCGGATGCGCTCCCAGAGCGCCTGGAAGGCGGGGTCGAGAGAGACGTCCTTCTCGAGCTCGACCTCCACCTCCTTCCTCTTGTCGCGGATCTGCAGCTTCTCCGCCTTGTGCAGCACGATGCCGCACACCTGCTCCTGCACGCCCTTGGCATCGGCGACATCCGCGGGAAGCGGCACCTCGCCCCTCTCCGCCGCGGCCTTGAGCTCGGGCTTGATCGAGCCCCTCTTAGTACCCTCGCCCTCCACGAGGCCCTGCCGCTCGAGCGACCCGTAGACCTGCCTGGAACGCTCGTAACCGAGCTTCTCCTCGCTGCCGTCCGGCCGCCTGAGGACTACGTTGGTGAAGCTCTCGGGGCTGAGGATGCCGAAGCGGTAGCCGCCCTCCTCGAACTCCTTCTGGAGCCCGCCCGCGAAGTCCCTGTAGCTCTCGTTGCAGATGACGGTGAGAACGTTAACGTCCGGGTCGAGGCAGCGCTCGCCCTCCTGGTTTACCGGAAGGCGAAGGCCGCGGCCGATCTTCTGGCGCTTCGTGAGCGTGTCCTTCGTCTCCACGAGCGTGCAGATCTGGAAGACGTTGGGGTTGTCCCAGCCCTCCTTGAGCGCCGAGTGGCTCCAGATGAAGCAGACGTCCTTGTCAGGGTCCTTCCCGTCGGGAAGTGACACGAGCGTCTCCTTCTTGCGCATGATGAGCTCGAACGCGCTCGTGTCGTCCTTCGTGGATGCGGAATCCTTGGTGTCCTTGAACCTGCCCTTGCCATCCACCGCGAAGTACCCCTGGTGGAGTGGCTCGGGGTCCGTCGGCAGCGGGACGCCCGCCTTCTCGTAGCGGCGCTGCCACTTCTCGCTGGTGGCGAGCCTGCGGTACTCCTCCTCGAAGATCTCTGCGTATTCGCCCTTGTGCCAGCCTGCCCCCTTGCCGTCGTAGGCGCGGTACCTCTCAACCCTATCGATGAAGAAGAGCGAGAGGACCTTGATCCCCAGGGGGCGCAGCCGCAGCTGCCTGTCCAGGTGGTCCTCGATGGTCTCCGCGATCTGCGCGCGCTTGACGGCGTCGCTCTCCGGGTCGTTCACCGCCTCGCCGAGCTCGAGATAGGTGCCGTTCTCGAACTGGACGAACTCGGAGCCCGACTCCGTCCCGATGTTGCTCACGATCCAGCCGTCACGGTAGTCCTCGTTCTCGTTCGACTTCTGGTAGAGGTCCGCCCCCGTCCTCACAGTGACCGTCTTGCGCCCCTGCCCGCCGCGCTCCTGCCGCGCGTCGATGGTGAGCTTCGCGGAGTAGCCGTTCCTGCCGTCCACGGACTCCAGTCTGACGAAGGCGCCGTTCAGGTCGGAGTCGCTCAGGACGGAGTCCACCACGATCCCCTTCACGAGGTGCTCCTGGAACGCCTCGACGGGCCCCAACTGGTAGATCATGTTGAGCTTGCGCTTGTGAGTCGCAGAGTAGCGGAGCACGAACAGCGGGTTCAGCGTGTCGATGGCGTGCTGGGACTTCGCCGTGTTGTCCACGCTCTGGGGCTCGTCGATGATCACGATGGGGTTGCAGCTGCTCACGAGCTCCTGGGGGCTTCTCCCGCCGATGAGCTTCTCGCTCGGGCGGTGGAAGATGTTCGTGACACCCTTCCGCTCGTCGGCGTCCATCTCCTTGTTGAAGGCGCCGATGTTGATGATCATCACCTGGATGGAGCTGCTCACGGCGAAGTTCGTGATGGCCCCCAGCTTGCCAGAGTCGTAGACGAAGCACTCGAGCGGCGTGTGGTCGTAGAGCTGCTCGAAGTGGGCCCTCGTGCTCTCGAAGGACTTCTTGACGCCCTCGCGGATTGCCACGGAGGGGACGACTATCACGAACTTCGTGAGACCGTAGCGCCTGTTCAGCTCGTAGATGGTGCGCGTGTAGACGTAGGTCTTTCCGGTGCCGGTCTCCATCTCGATGGTGAAGTCGCGCAGGCGCCCCTCCGTCACGTCGCGCGTCTGGGGCAGGTTGTTGGCCTCCTGCACAGCGTGGAGGTTCTCCTCGAGCTGCCTGGCCGAGAGCCTGAGGCCGTTCGCATGGCCTACGGTGAGGAGCTGCGCCTGCACGGGCACCCCCATGCCGGGGAGCCCCTCCTGCTCCGGGCGCGCGAGGGCGCCGTAGTCCGCGGTGAAGCGGGCGTCCAGGAACTCCTGCCCCCGGAACAGGTCGCACACGGCGTCGATGGCGTCCAGCTGGTACTGCTGGTCCGCAGAGTATTTGAACTCGAGCTTGCCCATGCGCCTACACCGTCCTCAGTTCGATCTTCTGCTGCGTCTTCTCCTCCGCGTGCCTGAAGATCGCCAGGGCGTCGAGCTTGAGCGAGTCGTCGTGCCCGAACACGCTGTCCATGATGAAGACGCGCCGCGGCTGCTCGTCCGCAATCGCCTCCAGGGCGTCGACCGTGAGGCCCGGCTCCATGCAGCAGACGAGGTCGCCCTCGGCCACGGAGTAGCACCCGTAGCCGGCAAACTCGGCCTTCTCAATGGGGTACGTCAGCTCGTAGCCCCACTTGAGCATGACCTCGAAGATGATGTCGAGGTCGGAGCGCCCGTCCTTCCGGAGATTTATGAGCATCTGGCCGCCCTCGGGCCGCGCGATGCCGGACTCATCGAGCTTGAACACGCGGAAGCCGATGTCAGGGAGCTTCTCGGGCTCCTCGTCCAGCTTGAGTTGGCGGTTTGACTCGGCGACCTCCTCGGCAATCTTGTCGCCGGCGTGGCGGATGCGCTCTTCGCCAAGCTGACACAAATTACCAAAACTTGATCCGGTCGAGTTCTCCTTATATTGCTCAGGCAATTGAATCAGTATCCATTTCCTACTACCAGCATCATCTTCATTAACTTGCATGATTGCCTGCGCCGTGGTTGCTGAGCCCGAAAAGAAGTCAAGTATGAGATCGTCCTTCGATGTAGTATGTTTCAGCAGGTAATTAATGAGCGCAGTCGGTTTCACGGTATCGAAGCCATGTTGATTGCCCACTAAATCGTTAAGTTCTTTTTTTCCTTGCTCGGCAGTGCCAGAGACCTGTTTCTCAATAAAACAATAAAAGGGCGAGTACTCATCTTGCTCCTCATACTCATAATATTTCAGCATGGGTTCGCCCGTTTCGAAAGTGATGTGATTGCTTGCATATAAGGCTTTAATGGTATCTTCACCCGCCTGCCAACGTTTGTCGGCCGGCGGAGTGTAATCGCCGAGAGAGAAACGCATAGTTGAGCGCGCACTTTCCCCACGATTCGATTTCAGGATCGTCTGGAGACGGTAATCTCCTCCATCATCGTGATGGGGGTAACTACGATTCTTTCCGGAATAAACAAGCTGAAAGCCCGGATTCAATCCCCTGCTATAACTGACAACATATTCGGCATCATTCTGTGGCTTAACCTTCGCTTGACCTGTATTTGAAGGCTTTGCCCTACTTTTCCAAACAAAAGTACCTGCGTGAGTGCTCTCTCCAAAGATTTCATTGCATATAGCTAGTAAGTTATGGAGCTCATTATCTCCAATACTAATGAAAATAGCGCCATCATCCGTCAGCAGCTCCCTTGCTAGCTTGAGACGCGGGTACATCATCGAGCACCAGGCCGAGTGGAATCTGCCACTCGTCTCAGGGTTCGACTGGTTTGACTGGCCGGTCTGCTCCGTATAGTTCTTTATAGTGTCTCCGAAATGATCCTTATATATGAAATCTTTTCCCGTGTTGTACGGCGGATCGATGTATATCATTTTCACCTTGCCGTGGTAGGCGCGCTGTAGGAGCTTGAGAGTCTCGAGGTTATCGCCCTCGATGTAGATGTTGTCAGAGTCGAAGGAACCATCCTCCCCGCTCCGGCCACGGCTTTTATCGATGCGCGGGCGCAGAGTTGCCGTCGTGCTCGTCTGGCTTTGACGGATGGCGTTCGCCTTGCCTGGCCAGGTGAAAGCATAGCGCTCGTCACCCTCGTCTATCTCGCCGCCCAGCAGCAGCCGCAGCTTGTCGAAGTCTATTCCGCCCTCATCGAAGACCTCGGGCATGATTTTCCCGAGCTGCTGCAGCCGGTCGGCAACCAGGTCCTTTGATTCAAGATTTAGTTTATTGATCTCGTTCATCTTCGCGTCTCCTATTGGCCCATCTGGGATTGGATGATGGTTACTATGTATGGCATGGCAGCAATGAATACGTCAGTGCCTTTCGTACTCAGCCAGCCCAACAGCTTTTTCAGCTTTGTCTCCCTCTTCTTACCATCCTTTTCGGTGAGATCGGCAACCATGCCCTTGAGCAAGGTCTTGTCATTGTCGCTAAGCGATGACTCGGGAAGACTATCTATTTGACTGATGGCAGTCGCTATTTCAACGGTGACGCTTGACTCGAGGCTATTGGAATTCGTTGTCTCCTGCTGCATGTTCACATATGTCTTTTGGTTTTCCGCAACCCTGAGCTGCCGCATCTCCTTGTCCCGGATGTACCTAAGCTTCTCGATACGGAGTATGGTTTGGTCATCGCATGGCTTGCATGTCGAGTAGGAGTCGCACGAAAGCCCCCGACTATACGAATCGTATTCATCAAAATAGATGCTATCAATCCGCGCATAGGCTTTTGAAAGATCCTCGCCATCAATTCCGCTTGTAAGGACGTCCTCTAGGTAATTGATGTGCTGACATATTGTCTCGAGGCCATATTGCCCGTAGAGTTCCCGTTCTTTGTTTTCCCTATACACCTTTAGTTTTCCAACCAACTTCTTCAAATCGCTTTGGGTGTGTTTGTCGGGCTCCAGTCCCACGAGCCTCGAGCCCCTATAGTTGGCTAGATGTGGAATCGCGGATGAGAAAGCTCCGATGATTTCGCGGGCTGTTGCATCAATCTGTTTTGGATCTCCGCTTCTGATAACCTTCAGAGCCTTTTCTATATAGTCATCCTCAATGCTCATTGACAATCTCCTTGCTGTGTGCAGAGGCGTTTGATTTCAGCCAACGTACCTGCAGACATTTGCTCTTTCTTTCGAATATCCAGTCTTATCCGTGCGGACTCGTTCGGGCTCACGTCCCTGGCCCTGCGCTGCTTGGCAAGAGCGTCCGCCTCCGCCTGCTGGCGTTCGTAGTCGGCAACGAGAGAGAGAAGGCGGTCGCGGTCTCCAGGAGCACAGGCCGGGTAGTACCCGAGCGCGTCTATCGCCCGTGAGAGACGCACGCAGGATGCGATGGCCCCTGCGTACGAGAGCAGGTCGTCCTGCGGGAGCCGGTCGAAGGCCAGCGAGTCGAGGAAGGGGGCATAGCGCTCGTTATCCGGGTCGAACAGCCCGGTTGACTCCACGTCAGAGACCACCGTCGCCCCGCGCTCGGCATGGCTCTTCCTCGTGAGGGCGGCCGAGACGGCGATGCCGTCTCCCGCCTCCTGCAGGATCACGGTCGGGTTCGGGAAGCACCCGTGCAGGAGCCGTGCGACCTCCGCCACGGCCTGCGAGTCTCCCTTCATCTCGCAGCGGAGGAAGATGACGCTCTGGATGTCGTACTCCTCGTCCACCCGCGGGAGCACCTGGGCGGTGCTCTTGGCAACGGTTGCAAAGTGCTCCAGCCGGCTCATCTTGTCGAGCGTCCGCTGCTCGTGCCTGGTGAGCATCGCGCGGCTCGTGAGCACGGTCTTGGGGACGCGCCTTCCGCCGGCGTATGCCGCCCCGGGCAGCCTGAGTATGTCCTCCCAGCGCGCGCTCATCTGAGCACCACGAAGCTCACGAGGGAGTAGTCGTCGAAGCCGAGTGCCACGCCGCTCCCGACCTCCCCCAGGTCGAAGAGCGCGTCGATGCCGGCGGTCTCCTGCACGCCCGTGATGGCCGAGACGACGCCGTTGAGGAGCTCGGCATAGCCCTCCATGCGCCTGCCGTCGTCCGTCTCCCGGTTGAACTGGCTGCAGAGCTCTTCGATGGGCTCCTCCTGCCCTGAGCAGGCCGCCCGCATGAGGTCGAGCGCCGCCTTCGGCTGGGTGTGCTTGCTCATGCGGCTCCCGTCTGCGGTCACGTAGACCACGTAGTACGGGAAGGTCGGGTTCGAGTCCTTGGGGTCGCGCGCAGGGTCGTTCTGCCTGAGGCAGAAGACCACGCCGGGCTTGACCTCGCCGCGAAGCCGTTCCGGTATCGGCGCCACGGCGTGGATGCCGTCGGGGGTCTGCTCCAGGAGCCCGGGGTGGTCCCTGTCGTAGCGCTGGAGCTCCACGCGGAAGTCGTCGAACGCAAAGTCTGTTATCGAGATGCCTCCCGAGATGTCCTCGAGATCGAGCACCTCGGTCTGCAGCTGCTCGAGCTGCCTCTTGCGGTACATGAGGTCGTTCATCTTGTCCGGGGCCTTGTCCTCGAGCACGTTCTCCTCGCCGGTCGCACTCGCGTCCATGAGGGCCATGCGGCCCTTCACGCGCCCCTCGAGCTGGATGTACTCGTCGAGGTCAACGTCGGGCCAGAAGTCCACGAGCTGGATCTGCCTGTTGGCGGAGCCCAGGCGGTCGATGCGGCCGAAGCGCTGGATGATCCGGACCGGGTTCCAGTGGATGTCGAAGTTCACGAGGCAGTCGCAGTCCTGAAGGTTCTGGCCCTCGGATATGCAGTCCGTCGCGAAGAGCACGTCCACCTCTCCGAGCGCGCGGTCCTCGGCCGAGAGCTCCTTCGACACGGGCGAGAAGTGGCCGAGCACCTCCTCGAAGGTGGTCCGCGGGAGCCTCAGCGACCACGTGCGGTTGCGGTCTCCCGTGACCTCTGCGCACTCGAGGCCGAGCTCCGCCTTGAGCTGCGGGGCCAGCTGCTCGAAGAGGTAGTCGGCGGTGTCTGCGAACGCGGTGAAGACGAGGACCTTGCGGTTGCCGGGGTTGTAGGGGTTGCGGACCTTCCCCTCGATGAAGGAGCGGAGCCTGGCGAGCTTCGCGTCGCGCTCTGGGGTGACGCGCTCAGCATAGTCGAGCAGCTCGTGGAGCTTGCCGATGTCGTAGTCGAGGTCGTCCGCGAGGCGCAGCGTGTCCACGTCGCAAAGGTCAACGTGCACCCTCCCACCGGCGGCGAACTCCTCTGCGTCATCGTCGTCGTCGAACTCGGCAGCCTCCGAGGCGTCGTACGCCGCCCCGGGGTCGAGCTCGCCGAGCTGGCGGCGGAGCGCCTCGCAGCCCTCGAGGATGCGGGAGAGCGTGATCCTGAAGCTGCTGACCGAGGACTCCATGCGCTTGAGCACGTTAACGCGCATGAGGTTCGCCACCGCCGTGGTGCGGTGCACCTGGCTCTGGAAGTCCTTGCCCCAGGTGTCGCCGTATCGGGCCTCGTACTTCGCCTGCGCGTCCATGCGCACGTAGCCGAGGAGCTGGTACTGCGCGAAGGTCAGCCTGGCGATCTCGTCGTTGAGGACGCCCATGGGCGGCAGCTCGCCCTCTGAGTCGATGGGCTCCCTGAACGAGAGGGGCTTCCTCCTTGTGGGGAAGCTCCCGCTCGACGCGCCGTAGTACCTCACGATGTGCTTGCGGCTGCGAGCGATGGTGAGCACGTCGAGCAGCTTGAAGTAGTCGGGGTTCACCATGGCCGCGAAGCTCTCCGTGGTGCGGTCGGAGTCCGAAAGCTTGCTCCACTCGGTGAAGCGCTGCTGCGCGAGGCGCGTCACGTGGGTGATGGACTCGATGCCGTCGGTCTCGGCGAGGTAGGAGTCGTCACCCTCGGTGATGAGCTCGATCTGGTTCCTGAGGTCGAGGAGCCTGTTGTTTACGGGGGTCGCGGAGAGCATCAGCACCTTGGTGCGCACGCCCGCCTTGATAACGTCCTCGATGAGGCGCGTGTAGCGGTCCTTCTTGTCGGCGTCGGTGCTCTTGTTGCGGAAGTTGTGGCTCTCGTCGATGACGAGGAGGTCGTAGTTGCCCCACCTCAGGTGCCCTAGGTCCACGTCGCCGCTCATCCCGCGGTACCGGGAGAGATCCGTGTGGTTGAGCACCGTGTAGGCGAAGCGGTCCTCGGCGAGCGGGTTCCTGTCGTCGTTGTCGCGCGTGTAGAGGGTCCAGTTCTCGCGCAGGCGCTTCGGGCACAGGACGAGCACGCGCGCGTTGCGCTCCTCGTAGTACTTGATAACCGCGAGCGCCTCGAAGGTCTTGCCCAGGCCGACCGAGTCCGCGATGATGCAGCCCTTGTACTTCTCGAGCTTGCGGATGGCGCCCACGACGGCGTCCCTCTGGAAGTCGTAGAGCTTGTTCCAGACAACCGACTGCTCGAACTTGAGCCCCGGCCTGATGGGGTCCTCCTGGTCCTCCATGTAGTCGCGGAACAGGTGGTAGAGCGTGAGGAAGTACACGAGCTCAGGCGGGTTCTCCCGGTAGAGGGTCTCGAGCTGTTCGATGACCGCGCCGGTCACGTCCTCCACGAGCTGCTGGTTTTCCCAGACGCCCTCGAACATGGCTCTGAGACCCGCCGCCTCGGCGCTCGACTGGAAGTGGCTCACGCCGGTGACGACACCCGCGCGACGCTCGTAGCCGAGCCCCTCCAGGGTGAAGGCGTTCGCAGCGGACCCCATGAACGCCTCGTCCTCCCCGTGGGGGTTCTCCACGACGTAGCTCCCGGAGGTCGCGATCATCCCCGGCTTACGCGCGGTCCTGAACCTCGCGCGCTCCCGCGCCCACTCGGCGCACTCGTGCGCGAGGGCCCTCTGGTTGATGCTGTTGGAGAGCGTGAGCTCGAGCCCCGTGCCGGCGACGCCGACCTCCCGCGCGCGGCGCTGCATCTCCCACTCGCGCGGCTCCTTCTCGGACTGCATGCGCCTGAGGAACGTCGGCTGGTCGAAGACGAAGCGAAGCTCCCTCACCTTGGAGAGCTCCTCCTTGAGCTCGCCGTAGGCGTGGACGGTGAAGTATGAGGCGATGATGGACAGCCTCGCGTCCTCGCCGATGGCGTCCTTGAGCGCGTCCCCGAGCCGCTGCCGGCCGGTGTTGTCCAGGTACTCCAACGACTAGCCCTCCTTCGACAGGCTCTCGATGAGGCACATCTTCACGTAGGCGGTGAGGCTGAGCCCCTTCAGCTCTGCCGCCTCCTTGGCAGCGTCCCGCAGGTTCCGCGGGATCCTCATGGTGACCGGGACGTTCTCCGAGCCCACGAGGAACGCCTGGATCTCTGTGGGGGTGGCACCGGAGTCGACGAGCTCTGAGTACTTCATGGGGGCTCTCCTCGAATGCTGTGTGCAGTACAAGTGCAGTCCATTCTAGCAGAGAGCTTGCAGGTTTCTGGCAGATGCCGGTCAACGGACAGATGGGAGAAGCGCCAACCGAGGAAAAGGCCGAAATACTCCCAAAGGACAGCAAGTAGCCCATTCTGTACACCCACGGTGGCCAGGATGGAAGCGGCGGACGGCGCGGACAGGCTGGCCACGGATGCAACCCCGTTGGCGCAGACTGGCGTCTGTGCCCCCGGTGACACCCCCGCGGGCCGGACCGTCCGACCGACCTTTCGCTCTGCGGGGGATGCCCCGCGCCCCTGGGGGGTGACCGACTTGAGCCGAGACGCCATGCCGAACCGCCTGAACGTCCGCGTGTCCGACGAGGAGCTCGAGGCCCTGCGCAGGGCCTCCGCCGAGCTCTCCTGCTCGAGGAGCCAGGTGGTGAGGCTCCTCATCCACTGTCTCGCGGACGGCGAGGCGCGCATGGGTTTCGGCACCGTCGCCTTCGACTACGAGACCTCGCACGGCATCGTGCGCAACCTGCGCGCCATTGGGACGCTCTACAACCAGTCCGTGGCCGCGCTGAACACGATCGCTAAGGTCGCCCGCGAGTCGCCGGACGAGGTGACGGCCGAGGACGCGCTCGAGACCCTGAGGGTCGTGGACGCGGAGATGACCTACGTGGCGGACTCCATCGGATGCCTCCGCGAGGACGTGGCGAGGCTCTCCGACAGGCCAGCCGTCTTCCTCTGGAGCTGACGCGCATGCCGGCGATCAAGGCCATATCGGGGCACACGGGTCTCGCAGCCGCGAGGAGGTACCTCGAGCGGGACGGGAGGGCGCTCGCCAGGGACCTGCTGCACTTCTCGCGGATCGACGAGGCCGCGCGACAGTCGGGGCGCGGCGTGGACGCCTTCGATTGGGACGTGGCCATGGATGAGACGAGGCGCGCAAACGGCAACGACGCCCCCTGGCGCGGCAGGCCGGCCAGGACCTACAAGCACTACGTCCTCTCGCCCGACCCGCGCGACGGCGTCTCGCTCGAAGAGCTAAGGAGGCTCGCCGTGCGCTGGGCCGAGGAGAGCTTCCCGGACTTCCAGGTGGCCATCGTCTACCACGACGACAACGAGGGGCACATCCCCCACGCGCACGTGGTCGTGAACAACACGGACCTCGCCACGGGCAACAGGCTCCGCGACCCCGACCCCGGCCTCCTGAACGGGCGCCTCCAGGCGATCGCGTGGGACATGGGGCTCTCGCACTTCGAGGGCAGAATCGACGCGGGGTGAACTGAGTCAACACCTCGGACAGGCAAATGTGACATAATCACGCGGCAAGCA
>CAJMNO010000048.1 GCA_905214865.1 uncultured bacterium
TCCCCTCGGGAAACCCGCTCCGAAGGGTTGACGAAACTATAGGAACACCCCCCGCCCCCTCTTAGCCGTTCCATCGGGTTCGTCCCAACTCGCCCGTGCGTCGCAACCACAACCCAAAGGCCGTGGATGCCAGGGTTCCTATGGACCGCGGCAAGAGATCTCCCGCACGCGTGCTCCCACGGGGAGGTTCCCTCCCAGCCCGAGATCAGCCTACGTCCCCTTCTCTGAATCCTTATGAGCGGAGCCGGGCAGATTGCCTGCGGGCGGGAGACGGGCGCATCTCTCTCCCAGCGAACCCGCACGCAACCCCGAAACACAAAGGGGGCGCCCCGATGGGACGCCCCCTCTCGCTTGCCTATGACGCAACCCTACTTCACGGCAGCCTGAAGCATTGCCTTGACCTCGGTAGCGGTCTTGAGGGCCATGACCTTCTCGGTGAGGGCGTCTGCCTCCTCCTTGGTCCACTGCGAGATGATGCGGCGCGTGCGCAGGATGGACGGGGCGGAGACGGAGAACTCCTCCAGGCCGAAGGACAGCAGGACGGGGATGAGCAGCGGGTCAGCCGCGGCCTCGCCGCACATGCCGACCATGATGCCGGCCTTGTTGCCCTCGGAGATGATGCGCTTGAGCGACCTCAGGACGGCCGGCTGGTACACCTGGTACAGGTAGGCGACGCGGTCGTTGCCACGGTCGGCACACATGGTATAGCCGATGAGGTCGTTGGTGCCGATGGAGAAGAAGTCGCACTCGGCGGCGAGGTCGTCGGCGATGAGCGAGGCGGCGGGCGTCTCGATCATGGTGCCCACCTGGATGTCCTTGTTGTACTCGACGCCACGCGCGTCGAGATCGGCCTTGCACTCCTCGATCAGCTGCTTGGCCTGGCGCACCTCGTCGAGGTTGGTCACGAGCGGCAGCATGATCTTGATGTCACCAAAGGCGGAGGCGCGCAGGAGCGCGGTCAGCTGCACCTTGTACTGCTCGGGGTTGTTGAGGCAGTAGCGGATGGCGCGGAACCCCATGAAGGGGTTGTCCTCCTTCTGGAGGTTGAGGTACGGGATCTCCTTGTCGCCACCCACGTCGAGGGTGCGGATGATGACCGGCTGGTCCTTCATGCGCAGCGCGACCTTCTGGTACGCGGCAAACTGCTCGTCCTCGGACGGGAGCTCCTTGGCGTCCATGAACAGGAACTCGGAGCGGAAGAGGCCGATGCCCTCGGCGTCGTGCTCCGCGGCGTTGTTGGCGTCGTCGGGGTTGCCGATGTTGGCCACGAGGAGCTTCTTCTCGCCGTCGCCCGTCACGGTCTCCTTGCCGCGGTACGCCTCGAGCGCCTGCTTCTCCTCGGCGTACACCTTGGCCTTGGCGCGGTAGTGCTCCAGGTCGTGGTCGTCGGGGTTGGCAATGACCTTGCCGTTGGTGCCGTCCACCACGACCATGTCGCCGGTCTTGATGTTCTTGGTGGCGTCGGCGACGGAGAGGACCGCGGGAATCTCGAGCGCGCGGGCGATGATCGCGGAGTGCGAGGTCCTGCCACCCGTCTCGGTGACGATGCCCGCGACGTTCTCCTTGTCGATGTCGGCGGTCATCGAGGGCGTGAGCTCGTGGACCACGACGATGGAGTTCTCGGGCAGCGTGGAGAGGTCCACGACCTCCTTGCCCAGCAGGTCGGCGAGGAGGCCGGTCTTGACGTCGGCGACGTCGGCGGCGCGCTCGCGGAAGAGCTCGTCCTCCATCTGGGAGAACATCGTGTAGTAGGTGTCGTACGCCTCGCTCACGGCCTGCTCGGCGCACATGCCCGAGTCGATGGAGCCGTTGACCATGTCCTTGATGCCCTCGTCCTCGGCGAACTCGATGTGGGCGCCCATGATCTCGGCCGCATTCTCACCCACGGTCTTCTTCATGCGCTCGATCTGCGCGTTGGTCTGCGCCACGAACTTGTCGAGGGCGGCGGCGTAGCGCGCCTTCTCCTCCTCGGCGTTCTCGGGGACCCTGGGGGTGAACGAGAGGTCTGGGGCCACCGCGACCTGGGCGACGCCGATGCCGTAGCCATCAGACGCATTGATACCCTTGAACATAGATTCCTCCTCTTTTACAAGCACTGCGCTTGGGTGAAGCCGAACGTAAGGACGGGGTGGGGTGACGCCCCGGGGGAGAGCCTACTTGGACCGCTCCTCGATGATCTTGTTGAGGCGCGCGTACACCTTGTCGATGGTCGCGCGCTTGGCGATGCCCTTGCTCGCCGCAGTCGCCGTACCGCAGGCGGACGCGAAGCGGAGGGCGGTCTCGTAGTCGGCACCCTCCTGGCACTTGGCAACGAAGCCCGCGACCATGGAGTCGCCCGCGCCGGTGGCGTTGACGAGCTTGATCTTGGCGGTGGGGACGGTATGGACCTGGCAGTCGTTGTCGTACAGGAGCGCGCCGTGGCTGCCGCACGAGACGATGACGTTCTGGGCGCCGCGCTCGTGGAGCTTCTCCGCGAAGGGGATGCACTCCTCCGGGGTCTCGGGACGGGCGTCGAAAATCCTGCCGACCTCGTGGTTGTTGGGCTTGATGAGGAACGGCTTGGCGGGCAGGGCCTCCATGAGGAGCTGGCCGGGGGCGTCGACCACAAAGCGGATGCCGCGGCCGGCGAGGCGCTTCATGATGATGTCGTACATGTTCTCGGGCAGCGACTTGGGGATCGAGCCCGTGAGGACGAGGGTGTCGCCCGGCTGGATGCAGTCGATGCGCTCGAGGAGCTCGTCCACCTTCTTCTCGGGGATCTTGGGACCCATGCCGTTGACCATGGTCATGACGATGCCGTTAAGCTTGACGTTGATGCGGGTGAACCCGTGGTCCAGCATCACGAAGTTGGACGAGATCCCCGACTTCTGGAGCGTGTTGATCAGGTACTCCCCCGTGAAGCCCGCGGCGATGCCGAAGGCGACGTTGAGCACCTTGAGCTCGTTGAGGAGGGTGGAGACGTTGATGCCGTTCCCACCGCAGTAGATCTCCTCGCTCGACGAACGGTTGGTGAAGCCCATGTCAAGCGTCAGGGGATGCATGACGTAGTCGATGGCAGGGTTCAGCGTGACGGTGTATATCAACTCGAGCTCCTCTCGCCCAAATATGCACTCACATGATAACGAAAAATACGCGCATCGGTCCTCAAACGGCCCCGTGAATCACCGATGGGTATATTTCGCGGACAGGCCACCAGTTTC
This sequence comes from uncultured bacterium, assembly GCA_905214865.1. Taxonomy (GTDB): domain Bacteria; phylum Actinomycetota; class Coriobacteriia; order Coriobacteriales; family Atopobiaceae; genus Olsenella_H. The sequence continues at coordinate 3,201 of CAJMNO010000048.1, forward strand.
ATTCATTTTCCCCTGCATGCCCCCGCACGCGCATCGGGCCCGACGCACGTGCCGAGGAGCCCTCGCAACGGTGGCCGGCTCGTGATACCATCTCTCTCGCAAGCGCCCTTAGCTCAGCTGGATAGAGCATCGGTCTTCTAAACCGCCGGTCAGGCGTTCGAATCGCCTAGGGCGCACCAGCATACGACGGGGGTCGGGCCACGCGGTCCGACCCCCTTTGCATGCCTAGTCCTCGCGGGGCACGTGCGACACCACCAGGGTCATGGCCCCCTCCAGGGGAAGCGTGTCCCTGGCCGCGGGCACCACGAAGTGGCTTCCCTTTGCCACGGGCACCCCGGCTGCGGTGCCCTCGCCCTCGATCACGCTCACGCAGGCGAAGTCGTACGGCGTGGGGAGGTCGCGCGAGCCCTCGACGCGCACGCGGTCAACCACATAGCGGGGGCAGGACTCCAGGCGAGTGATGCCGTCGACCTCGGGGGCGGTCACCGCTCCGGACGAGAGGGGCTCAGCGGCGTAGTCGATGACGTCCAGGCTCTGGGCCATGTGCAGCTCGCGCATGGTGCCGTCCGCCTGGACGCGGTCGTAGTCGTACACGCGGTAGGTCACGTCCGAGCTCTGCTGGGTCTCCAGCACCGTGGTGCCGCCCCTGATGGCGTGCAGGGTCCCGGGGTCGATCTGGAAGAAGTCGCCCGTGTGGACGGGGATCACGTTGAGGAGCCTGTCCCACTCTCCCCTCTCGACCATCTGGGCAAACTCCTCGCGGTCGTGCGCGTGCTGGCCCACCACGATGGTCGCGCCGGGCTCCGCGTGCAGCACGTACCAGCACTCGCACTTGCCCAGCGAGCCGTTCTCGTGCACGCGGGCGTACTCGTCGTCCGGGTGGACCTGGATGGACAGGTCGCCCTCGGCATCCAGGATCTTGACGAGCAGCGGGAAGCGGTCACCCTCGGCCTTGCCAAAGAGCTCGTGGTGGTGCTTCCAGAGGAACGAGAGGGTCAGGCCATGGTACTGGCCGGACGTCACGGTGCAGTCGCCGTTGGGGTGCGCGCTTATCGCCCAGCACTCGCCGATGGGGCCGTCGGGGATGTCGTAGCCAAAGTCGGTCTGGAGCCTCCTGCCACCCCAGATCTTCTCGTGAAAGATGGGCTCGGTGAAGATGAGGTCGTCGTCGTGGAACTTGGGGTCCCTGATGAACCCTCCGCCCATGTCGATCATGCGCGTTCCTTTCGTCGATGGACTTTCAGCCCGATGATAGTCCAGCGGAGACCCTCGGCCCCGTCGTTTGGGGGGAGCCGCGGTGGCATGCGGCCCTCGTCACGCCAGGCCGCGGATGAGGGCAGCCTGTGTCGCGATGATGGTCTTTGAGTCGCAGATCAGGCCCTCGCATATGGCCTCGGCCACGTCTCCCACGGGTATCCAGTGCACGTCCACGAGCTCGCCTTCGTCGGGGTGCGCCGCGTGGGGAGAGAGGCCATGGGCCAGATAGACGCACGTCGTCTCGCTGGTGAAGCCCGGCGACCCCGCCGCACGCGCCACGAGCTCGAGCCGCTGGGCCACGAGCCCGGTCTCCTCCCCCAGCTCGCGTGCCGCGCACTCCTCGGGGCTCTCCCCCTCCTCGCGCCTCCCCGCGGGTATCTCGAGCGTGACCGCCCCCATGGCGAGACGATACTGCCTCACCAGGCACATGCGGCCGTCGACGACCGCGCAGATGCCGCAGCCTCCGTGGTGCCAGGCGATCTCGCGCTCCCCCTCCGTCCCGTCGGGGAGCCTCACGGTCACGGTCTGGGCCTCGAAGACCCTCCCCGCCCAGTGCGACTCCGTCCGCGTGGGCACCTCGCGGAGGGCATCGTCGTCACGCAGGAGCTCCCGAATCGCCCGGATGCCATCGGATTCGCCAACCGCCGCCATGCCGTCCCCTCTCCCCTGCCCCGCAACGGGGACTGGCACGCGCCTCCCAGGAGGCGGGCGGGTCGCTTGCTAAGTCCGCCACATCGCGCCTGCAGGTTTTGGCGACCTATGCACAACCCCCGTGCGGGAAATCTTCTTGGGCTGCCGGAGCACGCCCGTTTCTCCCCCACCATGGTATCAGTGCCGGTTCCAGACGAGCGGGGGTGGTGGTCGCATGCACATGCAGAGGGGACGTCCGACCTGCGGGGTGGTCGCATGAGGTGGCCTAGGGCTCGTCGTCTCACGTGGCTCACGCGGAGACGGGAATGCATCCTCGCGCTCACGGCGGTCGCGGTGCTGGGCGTTGGGTGGGGCATGGCGGCGCTGCTCGGAGGGTGGGAGGACCCGCTGGCAACGAATGGCTCGTACGAGGGGCTCGTGCGCCCGGAGGTCACGAGGGAGGCGGACGGTAAGGTGGACTCCTCGTCCATGGAGATCAGCTGCGCGGCCGCCATGAGGGTCCAGGAGGGCGAGACCACGGTCGAGGCGCGCCTGGAGAACCCCGCGTCAAACCACGTTGACCAGCGGGTGCGCATCTACACCCGGGAGAGGCCCGACGACATCCTGTACCAGAGCGGGGCGCTGGCGCCGGGCCAGACGATCGAGACCATCGAGCTCGCCCACCCGCTCGAGCCGGGCAGGCACGACGCGATGGTGGAGTTTCAGGGCTACGAGCGGCATCGCTCGCTCGTCTCAAACCAGGGCGAGCTGTTGGGCCACGACGCCTTTGGGGCATCCTGCGCAGCCGAGGTTCCCATCAGCTGCGTGGCCAAGTAGCGACCCGGCATCGGTGCCGGGCGACGACGCGAAGGGAGAGGCAATGTTCGTGCACAGACCAGATTCCATGGCGGCAAAGGTGGTCGCGGCGGGTCTCGGAGTGGCGCTGGCCGCGAGCCCCGTGGCGGCGATGGCGGAGACGTCGAAGGAGGCCGAGGGAAGGCCGGGCGAGTCGTACGGCCAGACGCAGCTGACGGTACGCGCCGACGGCACCGACCTCACCACGCCGGAGGGCGAGAACGAGACGCTCGACCAGGTGCGCGTCACCATCCCCGTGAAGATTGACTTCGTGGCCAAGTCCGACGGAGAGCTTATTGGGCCGAATGACAAGAAGGTCAAGTTCTCCAACAACTCCACGATGCCGGTGCACGTGGCGAGCGCCAAAGTCACGAGCGCCGAGGGCACTCGCATCGCGACGGCGGAGGAGGAGCGCGCTGCCGAGGCCAAGGGCGAGGCCGACGTCATCTACCTGGGCCTCACCAACTCCAAGGGTGACGCAATCGACCTCGGCAGGTACGAGGGCGACGGTGCCGCCCTCAAGGAGGGGGCGTGGGACATCGCCCGCTCCCCCAAGCAGGATGGCAAGGCGCGCGAGGGGGACTCGGTGAACAAGCTCTACCTCAACAAGCTGGGTGGAAGGATCTCGGGGTTTGGCAAGCTGGACCCCGCAAGGCAGACGCAGGTGGGCCAGATCCACTGGACGGTCAGGCCGGGCATCGCGAAGGCGGCCAACGGGGGAGGCGGCGCCTGACATGAACCCGAGGAGAAGGAGGAGGCGCTGGTGGGGCCGCGCGAGGCTCGCCGAGCCCGCCCGGATAGCGGCGGCGTGCGCCATGTCGGCGACCATAGCCGCGGGGTGCGCCCCCGCCGCCGCGGCATGCGCCGGCTACGGGGCGGCGCGTGAGGAGGGCGCGGGGCAGGTGCGCCTCCTGTTCGTGGACGCCCAAGGTCAGACGATCGCGACGCAGGACTCGCGGGAGGGGACGTCCGCCCCGCTCGTGGGGACCTCGGTCGCGGGCGAGAGGGGCCTGGCTCCCCGCGGATGGGCCGCCAGGGAGGCTGGCGGCACGGTCATCCCCGCGGACGCGACGCTGGAGGGGACGCTCGCCCGCTGGGACCGGGATGCCAACGGGACCGTCTCGGAGGGCGAGGGTCTGGAGCTTCTCGGCCTCTCCCCCGACGGGACGGTGACCCTCGAGGCGCTGGGCATCCCCGAGGGAAGCACCAACGCAGGGGAGACGATGGAGGAGCCCGAGGCACCGCCTGCAGTCCAGGATGCCGAGGCAGGGCCGGAGACGGACGACGAAGCCGAGAGGACCGCGGTGCCAACGGATGGGGCCGTCAAGGAGGAGGGCGAGCGCACCTCTCCCCCGGCGGAGCAGCCGAAGCCAGAGGAGAAGGCGGAGGAGGCTCGGGAGGGGGCCGAGACGAAGGGGGACGAGGCTACGACGCAGCAGGAGCCTCCAAAGGAGAGGGAGCAGGCCGATGAGAGGGGGCGTGACAAGGCCGAGCCCGCGAGGCCGAAGGACGCGCGGGACGAGGACCCGCGAGAGGAGTCCAACGGCGACGAAGGCATCGTCGCGTCCGCGATGCGGGCGGTGGGCGACACGGTCAGCCGCGCCGCCGAGGAGTTTCGCCATCCCACGATCTCCTACGACCTGTTCTACTCCGACGCCAAGGGACACAGCGACTGGACGGGATACAAGAACCCCGTCACGAACAACAACCAGGGTGGTCCCGAGTTCTCCGCGCTCACGGAGGACGTGAAGAAGAAGGTCGGGGACGTGTTCGACTGCGCGAACGCCGGCCTCAACGCAATCAGGATCAAGCTGACGGGAGGGTCGGAGTCCGACGGGAAGATCGAGTACAAGCTCCAGTACCGCGACGGGTCCACGAGCGAGTGGAGGAGCAACGGCGAGGTCTCGGGGAGCAAGGAAGACAAGCGGGGGTGGGCGACCGGCGTCATACTCAGGCTCACCGGCCCCATCACGGACCACTACCGGCTCCTCTACAACGTCCACGGGCTCAACCAGAGGGACAAGGACGGAAAAGACACCCAGGGCAAGGCCGTGAACAGCGGCCCGGCAACCCACAACGGGGCCGCGGTGGACGGCCTGCGGCTGCGCCTGTTCGTCAACGAGCACGACGTGACCTTCAAGAGCGGCCTCACGGGGAAGCTGATCGAGAGCCAGAAGGTCCAGTACCACTCGGACGCCAAGCCACCCGAGCCGCCTAAGGAGAAGGGCCACACGTTCGAGGGCTGGGTGGGGGACTACCAGCCCGTCCTGAGGGACACCGAGGTGGTCGCCCGCTACCGGGAGCACTCGTACACGATCAGGTTCGATGGCAAGGGCGCCGACTCGGGCAGCATGGCGCCGATGACCCTCAAGTACACCGAGTCGCGGAGGCTCCCGGCAAACGGGTTCAGGAAGAAGGACTACAAGTTCCTCGGCTGGCAAAAGAGGGGAAGCGGCGTCCGCCTCTCGGACCAGAGGCAGGTCCAGGGGTTCTGCGAGGGGGACGGGGAGGTGATCACGTTGCAGGCGATCTGGGCCGTCGGCTTCCACACGCTGACCGTCGACCCTAACGGCGGGAGCTGGATGGGATCGACCGAGCCCAGCGCCATCAAACTCGGTGACGCCGAGACGTACAGGCTCGACAGCCCCGTGTGGGCCGGCCACACCTTCAAGAAGTGGAAGTGCGACCAGAGGGAGGCGAAATTCGACGGAACCACCATCACGATGGAAACCAAGGACGTCCGTCTCACGGCGAATTGGGACCCAAACACGTACCAGGTCAAGTTCGACCCCAACGCGAGCGACGCAAAGGGCAAGATCGACGACCTCAAGGCAACGTACGGCGAGGGCCTGCAGCTGCCGAAGGACGGCTTCACGCGCCAGACGCACGTACTCGCGGGGTGGAACACCAAGGCCGACGGCTCGGGAACGCGCTACGGCCTTGGGGACACGGCCAAGAACCTGACGGAGAAGGACGGCGAGACGGTGACACTCTACGCCCAGTGGGAGCCACGCCAGATCGACGTGGTGGTGCCCGTCTCCATTGGCTATGTTGCCTCGTCCGACGGGACGCTGAGCGGACCGGCAAACGACATGGTTGCCATCGAGAACCACAGCGAGATGCCGATCCACGTGAGCAGGATCGAGACCGTCGCCGAGGAGGGGCTGAGTCTCACGACGGGGGAGCCCGACCTGGGACAGATCGAGCTGAGCATGACGCCGGGGACGGGAGAGCCCGTGAGCCTGGCAACCTACTCGGAGGGCGGCGGCAGCCCCGAGAGGCCCGCGGACTGGACGCTTGGGGCAAGCTCCGACCTGTTCCTCAACGACCTGCGGGGCAAGATGGGCGACCTCTCCTCGCACGTGAGGGAGGCACCAGTTGGTGCGGTCAAGTGGACCTTTGCGGTGGGTTCCGGCACAGAGGGGAGCTCGTGAGATGAGAGGGAGCGAGTCCGTTTGCGCCGTGGCAATGGCGTCGGCGATGGCACTGGCACTCTCCCCCGCCATTCCGGCGCGTGCGGAGGGAGAGTCGTACGGCGACACGGCGCTGAGCATCACCGGCGGCGACCAGGGGGAGAGGGTCGAGGCGGAAGAGGAGGAGAGGCCCCCAGGCGGCGGAGGGTCCAGCGCCAGGAGGATGCCCCAGACGGGCGTTGGCCCGGACGCCATCTTCCTCGTGGGCTGCGGGGCGGCAACGATGGCGCTGGGCATGCTCGCGGCGAGGGAGGTCTGAGCGCAGCCCCGTTCAGGCGAATGGCGCCCGCGCGCGTTGGCCGTGCATGAAAAAAGGGCTCTTCGACGTTTCTAGTGGGTAGCGCATGCGACGGTCGTCTGCG
>CAJMNO010000049.1 GCA_905214865.1 uncultured bacterium
AGCGTGTTGTTGCCAAGGAAGGTGAACGTTTCGCCGAACTTACGCTGTTCCCAAGGTTCAGTGAATCCGGCGAAGCGGATAGCTGGGACATTGTCGTTCATCGCGCCTCGCCTCCCAGAAGATCCATGAGCTCGTGAATGCCGGCCATGTCGCACTCGTTGCCCGTAAGCTGTCCGAGCATCTGCGAGAGATGACTCTCCTCTTTGCGAATCTGCTCGTCCACCTCGGCGAACGTCATCTCGTACTTCTTGGAGAGGTCCCTGACCCTGTCAACGAGGCCGTCGATCTCGGCGCGAGAGAGTGCGGCGATTCCGTCCTCGACGGGACGGTTCCACTTGGCATCCAAAAGCTCGCGTGCCTGTTGGTCGGAAAGCCCTTCGATGGTGCTCTTGGTGCTTGCCTCGAGCCTCGCGGAGAGGCTCTTCTGCTCCTTCTTCGCAGCTTTCTGCTCCTCGAGCAGGGACCGGGCCTTTTCGACCTGGTTGGCAAGCTCGTCCTCGTCGCCATCGGAGCGCAGCTCGTTGACCGCCTTCCTGAGCTTTGAGGCCACAAAGGCGTCGCCCGCGTCGTTGAGCGCCTCGCCGAGGGCAGCCTTGTCGTCCTCCGTGAGGCCCTCGACTATCTCGGAGAGCTCCCCGTCGATGGCCGTCATACGGTCGCTGACGGAGTCGAGAGCGCGAAGGTCGTCGGCGAGAAGCTCGCGCTGGACGAGGTCGAAGGGCAGCACGTGACCGCGCCAGCCGTCCTGCACCTCCACCTCCTTGCCGCTCTTTTTCTTCGTCACCATGTTGGGGTCGACCCTCTTGGCGGCGTCGAAGCCCTCGGACTGGATGACCTCGAGGTCGGCCTCGATGCCCTGCCAGGAGTCGTCGAGGACCTGGTAGGCATCATAGGGGTCCACCAGCCTCTCGCCTCGGAGCCTGTCGAAGATCTCCCGGGCAAGCTCGTCCTCCTCGGTGGGCAGGTTGACGAGCGAGGACTCGTCGACGAGCTCGTCGTAGAGCCACTGGCCGAGATCGGAGAAGCGCGCGTAGTAGGAGCTCAGGTACCTGCTCACGGCGACGCTCTTTCTCACCGTCTCTTCCACGTCCTTGGACCTGAGGCGCAGGGTGGCCCCTCCCGCAGGCTCGAAGAGCTCGTCGCGCAGGCCGGGCAGCGCGTCCCAGTAGGGTTCGAGCGCGTCCACCTCGCCGACGGGGATTCCGCCGAACATCGTCGCGTAGATGTCCCAGGTCTCCGGCGCCTCTGACGAGTCAACGTAGCGTGGTATGTTGAGGTTGTAGCCGTTGTCGCGGATCTCCTTCTTTGAGACCACGCGGCAGAAGCGCTCGGCGTCCCTCCGGCCGCGGTAGGCATCGACGATGCGGCGGATGTCGCAGGCACGGAGTCTGTTGTTCTTCCCGTCCTTCACGAAGCCCTTCGAGGCGTCGATGATGAGGACGTCGTCGCTTGGCCGGCGCTTCTTGAGCACCATGACGATCGTGGGGATCCCGGTGCCGAAGAAGATGTTGGCGGGAAGGCCGATGATGGCGTCGATGTTCTCGTTCTCCACGAGCGCGGTGCGGATCTTTTCCTCCTCGCCGCCGCGGAACAGCACGCCATGCGGCAGGACGATGCACATCACGCCGTCCGGCTTGAGGTGATAGAGGTCGTGCAGCAGGAAGGCGTAGTCGGCCTTGCTCTTGGGGGCGACGCCGTAGCCATCGAATCGCCTGTCGGAGTCCTTGCCCTCCGGGTCCCAGCGCTGGGAGTACGGCGGGTTCGAGACGACCGCGTCCACAAAGAGCGGCTCGTAGGACTCGGGGTGCCCCTCCTCGAACCACGGCCAGTCGTCCTCGAGCGTGTCTCCGCAGCGGCACACGATATTGTCCGGCGCGATGCCGCGCATCACGAGGTTCATGCGCGTGAGGTTGTAGGTGTTCTCCTTGAGCTCCTGTGCGTAGTACTTGATGGACCCGCGGTAGCCCTGCTGGCGGGCGATCGCCTCGCCGATGGTTATGAGAAGCGAGCCCGATCCTGATGTCGGGTCGTATACGGTGACCTCGCCGCGGCCCGCCAGGTTCTGGGCCACGATCTGGGAGATGAGGACGGAAACCTCGTGCGGGGTGTAGAACTCGCCGGCCTTCTTGCCGGCGTTGGCGGCGAAGTTGCTGATCAGGTACTCGTAGATGTAGCCGAGCACGTCGTAGCCCTGCTTGCCGTCCATGGGTATGTCCCGGATGAGCTGCAGGAGTGCGCTGATCGCCTTGGTCTGCGCCCCAGAGGTGTCCCCCAGCTTCGAGAGGCCGGTCTCGAGGGTGTCGAAGATCTTGTCGAAAACGTTCCTGTGGGACGGCTTGATGAGGCGCGAGAATGCCGAGAGCGCGTCCCGCACGTCCGAGACGTCGAAGTCCGAGCCCTTGGCGAGCCACGTCGAGTAGAGGTCGCCGTACGAGATGAAGTAGCCCAGGTTGTTCTGGACGTAGGAGAGGGTCTCGGGGTCGTCCTCCCTGACCGTCTCCATGCTCTCCCTGTCGAATCCGTTCCTGAGCAGGAACTGCTCCTCGCGGTCCGAGAGGAACTTGTAGAAGATGAAGCCGAGGATGTAGTCCTTGTACTCGCTCGCCTCGATCTTCGATCGCATCTCGTTGGCCGACGCCCAGATCCGGGAGGCTAGCTGCTGCTTGTTCATCGGGCCTCTTTCCCCTTCCCCCTGTAGGCGACGTCGAGAGTCTCGCCCGCCTCGTTTATCCATTCAATCCACCCGTTCGCGCTCCCCCCGAGCACGAACACCGCCGCCGAGCTCGGGCTGCCGAAGGCCACGTCATCCCGCAGCATAGCCACCCCCGACGCCTCCCCGAAGAGCTCCAGCCTCGCGTCCGTGGCGCCTACGTTTTTGAGGACAGGCCGAGAGAGGTCGACCTGCGAGCCAGCGAGGACCGTGAACCTCCCCGTGCGCTCGTCGTAGCGCCCGCTCGCGATGATGCCGTTCCTCCTCGTGTGGAAGAGCGCGCGGCCGGAGGGAACCGCGGCGTCCGTGCGGTCGAGCCCATACCCAAGGACGGCCATCCGGAAGAGGATGCTCTTGTGCAGGCGCCTTACGGCCTGCTCCTTGTACGGGCTCACGTAGGGCTGCGGGGTCTCGAGGTTGTCGGTCTCGTAAGAACCGTGCGTCCGGACGTAGCCGATCGCATCCGCCTCGAGCGCGTCCAGCACGTCCCTGTCCATGTTCGACTCGTCGTCCAGGAACATGACAGCCTTGTTCCAGAACTCCTTCCTGGACTTGTGGGCGTCCAGCCGGGCGAGTCCCTGGGTGGTCTGCCCGGCGTACACACGCCCGATGACCCCGTGGTCCTCGTCCAGGAGGTAGTAGATGCCCCTCTTCGGGATGTCCGGCAGCCTCTTCGCCTCCGAGAGCAACTCGCGGGGCACGACAACGGTCGTGAGCGACTCGCCCTCGACGTGGCAGATCCTGATTCCGTCCGGGACGCTGCCTATGAGCCGGACGGTCATCGTCGTGAGCTCGATCATTTGCGGTCGGCCCCCGAGAGGCGGTCGATGAGGCACATCTTGACGTAGGAGGCCAGGCTCATCCCGGAGAGGCTCGCCGCCTCCTTGGCGGAGTCCCGCAGGCTGCGCGGCATTCTGAGCGTTACCGAGACGTTCTCCGAGTCAGTGAGGAAGCCTTGGATCTCCGTAGGCGTGGCACCGGAGTCGACGAGTTCCGAGTACTTCATGAGCGCCCTCCATAGAACGCAGGATGCATTACATATGACGTAATTCTAGCTTCAGCGCCAACGCCTGGGAACAGCGTAAGTTGGGGGAGCTTGTTGATGGCATCGCCACGGGCAAGAGTGTCAACTCTGATGATGGCGTCGTCGGCCCTGGTGACGTTGGAATCATGAAGACCAGCTGCGTCTCCTATGATACTTTCGACGCAGGAGAATCGAAGAGGGTTTTACCTGAGGAGCAATCGCTGGTTGCATGCCCCGTGGAAGCCAAAACGATTATTGTCAGCAGAATGAACACTCCTGATAGGGTTGGTGCCTGTGGCTTCGTCGCAGATAATTGGCCTAATCTGTTTCTTCCTGACAGGCTCTGGCGGGTCCGTTTACGAAACTCGGTAGACCCATATCTCGTCTACGTGCTGCTCGCATCAGACAGGAGCAAGGAAGTGCTGAGGGGGATGGCTTCGGGAACGAGCGGGTCGATGCACAACATTCCGAAGGAATCGTTTCTCGGCATGGAGCTCACTCTGCCCACGTCTCTAGAAGAGCAAAGCAAGATTGCTAAACAATTCGCTTCCCTCGACAACCTCATCACCCTTCATCAGCGTAAGCTAGGCAGCTCCCGACGCACTTAGCCGAGCAAAGGGCTGTCCTCGACGAAACTGTCAGTAGTAAGAACTCCGGAGACAGCAAGTAGCCCATCCTGTACACCCACGGTGGCCAGGATGGAAGCGGCGGACGGCGCGGACAGGCTGGCCACGGATGCAACCCCGTTGGCGCAGACTGGCGTCTGTGCCCCCGGTGACACCCCCGCGGGCCGGACCGTCCGACCGACCTTTCGCTCTGCGGGGGATGCCCCGCGCCCCTGGGGGGTGACCGACTTGAGCCGAGACGCCATGCCGAACCGCCTGAACGTCCGCGTGTCCGACGAGGAGCTCGAGGCCCTGCGCAGGGCCTCCGCCGAGCTCTCCTGCTCGAGGAGCCAGGTGGTGAGGCTCCTCATCCACTGTCTCGCGGACGGCGAGGCGCGCATGGGTTTCGGCACCGTCGCCTTCGACTACGAGACCTCGCACGGCATCGTGCGCAACCTGCGCGCCATTGGGACGCTCTACAACCAGTCCGTGGCCGCGCTGAACACGATCGCTAAGGTCGCCCGCGAGTCGCCGGACGAGGTGACGGCCGAGGACGCGCTCGAGACCCTGAGGGTCGTGGACGCGGAGATGACCTACGTGGCGGACTCCATCGGATGCCTCCGCGAGGACGTGGCGAGGCTCTCCGACAGGCCAGCCGTCTTCCTCTGGAGCTGACGCGCATGCCGGCGATCAAGGCCATATCGGGGCACACGGGTCTCGCAGCCGCGAGGAGGTACCTCGAGCGGGACGGGAGGGCGCTCGCCAGGGACCTGCTGCACTTCTCGCGGATCGACGAGGCCGCGCGACAGTCGGGGCGCGGCGTGGACGCCTTCGATTGGGACGTGGCCATGGATGAGACGAGGCGCGCAAACGGCAACGACGCCCCCTGGCGCGGCAGGCCGGCCAGGACCTACAAGCACTACGTCCTCTCGCCCGACCCGCGCGACGGCGTCTCGCTCGAAGAGCTAAGGAGGCTCGCCGTGCGCTGGGCCGAGGAGAGCTTCCCGGACTTCCAGGTGGCCATCGTCTACCACGACGACAACGAGGGGCACATCCCCCACGCGCACGTGGTCGTGAACAACACGGACCTCGCCACGGGCAACAGGCTCCGCGACCCCGACCCCGGCCTCCTGAACGGGCGCCTCCAGGCGATCGCGCGGGACATGGGGCTCTCGCACTTCGAAGGCAGAATCGACGCGGGGCACCCTGACACTCGCAAGCGCGCCTCGCGGGAGAACTACCAGAGGGTCCACATGGGACGCGCGGAGGCGGAGCTCTCCTCCAGGGGCGCGTACTCCTGGGTCGCCGACATCCGGTCGAGGGTGGACGTCAACGGCGCCACGAGGTGGATGAGCGTTGGCTGTGGGCTTGCGGATGTCTCGCGGCTCGAGGACGTCCGCTCCGCCCTCGACGACGGCCCGTCCGACCTGCCGGCACTCTCTGCCTGGGCGTACCGAACGGGCCTATCGATCCCAGAGGTGGCGGGCGAGAACCCGCGCGACGTGGCGGAAAGGGTCCTTGCGTGGATTGGCGTGCCTGCCGCGAGCCTCGAATTCATGTCGCGCGTACGTGCTATGGTCTCGCCATCGTCGTACCCAGGACTCGGAGGTGCATCATGAGGCAGTTCTTCTTTGCCCTAGGCAGGATCACGCTCGCCGTCCTGAGGGGGTTCCCGCGCGTCCTCTGGGCGGTGAGGGTCGCACTGCGCGCCGTATTCTAATGAGCGCTTCCGCCACGGTACTAAATCGTAGGCCGATTCCCACACGTTGTTGGGAGCGCTTACGCCAAGGAGTCCAATGAGGCCTCGACTCCATCGCTCATCGCATCGATCCTGCCGCGGGCGAGAAGCTCCTTGACCTCTTCCCTCGGGTGATAGTCTGATATCAGAAATACAGCTGCCACATCCCTCGTCTCCGTACGATCTCCCATCTTTGGCGAAGGCGTCGCAATGAGTTCGGCAATGCCGACCACTGTTATGTTAGCCATGCACTTCGAAAGGCGGATCTTGGCCATGAGCGGAGAATCAACCGAGCTGGCAACCGACGGTTTCGGCTCACTCGTCCAGTATGACATCTCCTTCCAGAAGCGCACCCCCCTTCTGGGCACCCCCTCACTCACCCTTGGCGATGAGACGTCACGGGGAAAAGAGACCTCTGCGGGCATCCACGAGACGCTCGAAGATGAGGTCGATTGGGATCCAGGCGTGGACAAGGCCGACAGGCTTGACTACCTCGTTGCTGCCGCTAGCGGCGTTATTTCCGGACTCATCGATACGTTGTGGGTCGGCGAGTTCTCGCTCGACCGCGCGAGTAGCTGGGGAGAGGACAAGGTCGAGCGCTTCGTCATCAGGGTGGCAAGGAGCGAGGGGTACAACGGGGACGACCTCGCCGGGGCCATCAGGAAGCTGGAGAAGAACCATCCTTTCGCAGCAGATGGCAACGCGAACGCCTTTGGCGGTGGCCTGCAGCACCACCTCAGAGACTTCTCGCACCACTTCGGCATCGACGGGCTACTCTTCTCTATTTTCACCCAGTTCACAGGTCTCGTGGTTGGCACGGACCTGTCGGGCGCACTTCGTGTGGTGCCAGTACCAGAGTCCTATAGGTCCTTCATCGGAAAGAACCTCCAAGAGAAGCTCACCTTCGGGACGATCGGCTGGTTCTTTCATATGGTGAGCGACATGGCCGGCTCAGGCGGCTCGCTCATGGGCGGCACCGGCATCCCAGGACCCATCGTTTCCCTAATTAAGGACATCTCTGCCCTCCCACTCTTTAGGGGGGCAGCCGCGGAGGAGCCTGGCCTGCGCCTCTGGGTGAGCAAGCTATTCAACGGGACCCTGCTTGCGGACCATGACGAAAACGGAAGGATCGTGAAGGGGACCGCTCGCAAGTTCGACCTTCGTACGGAGATTGGCATGCTGGAGGAGGCAGGCAGGCAGGCCCTTCCCGTTCTAGTCAACCAGTGCGTAGTGCGAGGATTCTACTTCTGCCGCAGAACGGCAAGGGAAATCAGAGACTTGGATATCCATGGGGTTGCTGAGCTCGGTCGCATCGCCCCCGAGGACATCCTACCCTGGGGTACCCCCGCGATGCGCCGCATGGTCACTGTGTCGAGCGGCATCTTCGTCGGCGTCGACATCGCGGATGCGGCCGTGCGGTCCATCGCAAGCAGGGATCCCGTCAAGTTCTTCCTGCAGGTCAACTACGTCGGCATTGCGACGTTTACCGTCGCATGCGTGGTAGACGTTCGCGCCATGCTAGAGAACGAGTCTTTGACCTCCGGAGAGGACCCAGAAGAGAAATACGAGCGCGGTCTCGCGGACCTTGGATGTCTCAAGCTGGACTTCATGCAGGCCCGAATTCTCCACTCGATAGAGCATGCGATAGTTGCCTACGACATAGCTGCGGAGAAGCATCCGAAGCGTGCGGCAGTGAAGAGGGCATGGCTAAAGGAGTGGAGAAAGCAGGTCGTCGATGCGGTGAGCCTTGTCTGGGCTGCGGACGCTGGATACTTCTTCCCAGACGATACGCTATACGCGAAAATCGGATCGCGCCTCGGTGACGGGGAGGACGCCTCATGGCTATGGCTCGTCGCAATGGAGGCAGGACGCTTCAGGCCATACGGGCCGCTGCATGCCAACAACGACGGTGATTACAAGGGGCTCAAACTGTGCTCGAACTACCTACACGATGTGTTCTGCAATCGCCAGGACGTAATAGGAACCAATGAACTTACCGACCTTGGGCACGCAGTGGACGGTGCGAAGGCCAGACTAGATGGGTCCAGAGGAAGACTTGTCGCAGGTGTCGCCTGCACCGCAATCATCGTGGTTGCTACCGGCGGTCTTGCCGCCTACTTTGCCCCGGCCATTGCTCCAACCCTCGCCGCCGCGCTCGGACTTGAAGCTTCCGCCCTGCACGGAGCGGCGCTCGCGAGTGCAAGCCTTGCATTCCTCGGTGGCGGAGCGATTGCCGCAGGTGGCGCCGGGATGGCGGGTGGAACGATGCTCATCGCCGGCGGAGGCGCTCTTTTGGGTGCGGCCGGGGGCACGGGCCTGACCGCGGCAGCCTCGCTGGCACTTGCTACCGACGGGAGATATGTACTGGAGGAGTGCTCGAAGCTTGAGGCATTTTGCCAGACAGTTCTCCTCGACCGCAATCATGACGTGCGCTCAGTGTCCTCCATCTATGCAAGGCTTTGCAGAAGGATTGTCGAACTCGAGGCAGAGTCAGAGTCGGTCAGGCTCGCCATACCTAGCGAGGGGAACGACCCGCATGGGAAAGACGGAACCGAAGAAAGCATGCCCGCAAAGGACATGTTCAAGGCAATCAACCGAACGATCAAAGTCATGTGCAAGTGCCGGAATGACCTCGCTGCTTCCCTGGGAGAGACGAATCAGGGGTTTTCTCTGCTCCCATGGACAACGCGATGAGCCCATGCCCAATGCCGTGAGCCAGTAGGTCTGCTCTGTCTCCGCATGTGTCATTGATACTCTGAACGCGACTCGTCTGCCTGCCGTTTTCCTTCAGTAACGGCAGCCTGCGCAGAAAACGCACGACACCGCTCCCACGGGCGGCGTCATTGGTCCAGCATCCCGACCAGCTGGGCGATCTTCCTTGGCGAGTAGTACCAGTTGTGGCCGAACTTCTTTGCTGGGATCTGCCCGTTATGGACCATGCGCAGGACCTGGCGCTCGCACAGCCCCAGGTACCGCGAGACCTCCTGCGTGCTGAGCGGTCGGTTCATCTGGGAGAGGTCTGGTGTCTGCTCTTCCTGCATGCGTGTCGCCTTCCCTCATCTGGTGTCACCTCCTATACTCCGATGGAGCGTGACGCACTTGGGTTACCTGACGATTCGCATGCTATCCGCTGGTGTCGGTGGCTCAGGCCGCGTTGGCCGACCTTTCCCCACTGTCCGCATTGGCCGCAATGGCCGGGATTGTCCCCAGGGCGCCACGATTCCTACACATGCGCCCAAACCGAGGGTACCCGAGGCCGACTGAAAGTTCATGTGCCGCGAGCATAGTCGCAGACATTCTTCGACGGGCGAGCCTCGTCTTGAGTCCGAGGGGGCGAAACGTTGGTCGGGTCGCACGCGACCGGCCCTGCCAGAGAGGGCCGTGGGGCACGCGAATCGGCGCATTCCCGATGCGACGATCTTGCACGAAGACGCGTGCCGCAACCGTTCGCCGAAC
>CAJMNO010000050.1 GCA_905214865.1 uncultured bacterium
GTTCCCTTGGGTTCTCGGGGCTACCGCTCTGGCTTCAGCTTGACTGTAATGGGGGGGACGGTGCCCTCGTGCCTGTCTGGTCCGACGAGGGGGCCTGCCTCACGCTCGGCATGACGCCTGGCTTCTGGCACGTAAGTAGCCCGTCCTCAAGAGCACCGGGCAATTTTGGGCCGCCCCGGCTCAAGTCATACTTCGGTATGACGCATCGGCAAACGCGGCTCTGTACCATTCCTGAAAGCGAAGGGCAACGGGCCCTCGTGAGAACACACAAAGGAGAGATCGATGAGTCAGAACAGCAACAGCAAGCCTGCCGGCAGCAGCGTACTTCGCGTGGCTTCGATCATCATGATCGTGTATGCAGTCATCAACCTCGTGGTTGGCCTGTTTATGATGGTAGGCGTCTACGCGGCATCGCTGGATGACATGTTGGGCATCGCGGCCGGCGTTGCGGCAATCCTCGGCGTTGTGGCGTTTCTCAGCGGCCTTCTCAACCTCTTCGTGGGTGTCGTTGGCCTCAACGCGTCCAAGCGCAACGACAAGAACACCCTCGCATTCGTCCTTGGTGTCATCAGCGTCATCTATGGCATCTACGGCATCGTGAGTGCCATCAGCACCGGTGACGGCGGCTCCATCGCAAATGCGTTCGCCGGCATCATCCTGCCTGCACTCTACCTCTACGGCGTCGTCCAGACCAGGAAGGCCATCGCTTAGGGTCACAACCGAGACAAGGGGGCAGCTCGGCCCCCTTGTCTCATATCGCAAGGCAACGCATCCGTGACGAGGCACCAACACCACGCATCCCCAGGCACGCAAGGAGGGAACGAAGATGACGAAGAGCAGGACGTGGAGCGCGCGCGGAGTGGCTACGCTTGCCCTGGCAGGCATCCTTTCTCTCTCGAGCATGGGACTTGTGGGGTGCGCGGACGAAACGTCCGCAGAAGCGCCTGCGGGCGTTTCGGGAACGGACCTGGGCACGGCGGGCCTACGCGATTACTACGTGGACGTCGCCTCGGCAAAGAGCGCCACGGTGATGGTCTACATGTGCGGGTCGGATCTAGAGTCCGGCTACGGCGCGGCATCCGCCGACATCGAGGAGATGCTCGAGGCCGACCTCGGCGACGACGTGAACGTGGTCGTGGAGACGGGCGGGGCCTCGGAGTGGTCCTTCTCGCCTGAGGCCGACCCCTCCACGCGCCAACGATGGGTCCTCGAGGATGGCGAGGCAAGCCTCGTCCAGGATGCCGGAGAAGGCACGATGCTCGACGAGGACGAGGTTGCGGACTTCTGCTCGTGGGCGGCCGAGGAGTACCCCGCGGACCGCTACATCCTCGTCTTCTGGGACCACGGTGGCGGCACCATTGGCGGCTTTGGGTATGACGAGAACTACCCCGACGCCCCCGCCCTCACACTTTCCCAGCTGCGCAACGCCATCAAGGCGAGCGGCGTGACGTTTGACATGGTGGGCTTTGATGCCTGCCTCATGGCCACGGTCGAGTGCTCCTGGGCCATGGAACCCGTGGCGGACTACCTCGTGGCCTCCGAACAGACCGAGCCTGGCGACGGCTGGTCGTGGACCGGCTTCCTCAATCAGCTGGGGTCTGACCCCTCCACTGCCACGACGGACCTTGGCAAGACCATCATCGATGACTTCTCGGCCCACTACGCTGAGACGGGCGAGGAAGACACGACGCTCTCCCTCATCGACCTGCGCGAGGTCAGCCGCGTCTACGAGCGCCTGTCGACGTTCCTCGACGGGGCCGCCGACAGCATCAAGGCAGACAACGACCTCTTCATGACCATGTCTGGGGCCCGCTCCCGAGCGAAGTCCTATGCGGAGGGCTCCGTGGACCAGGTCGACCTCGTTGACATGATCGACCGCACGGACCTCGAGGGGGCTGACGACGTGTCCGAGGCGGTGGCGAGCTGCGTCAAGTATCGGAGCAACACGTCCTCGGGCTCCAACGGCATCTCGATGTACTTCCCGTACTCCGAGGTCTCCCAGTACTCTGACGTTCGTCAGGTTCTTGAGGACATCGGCTATGCGGAGCCCGTCGCCTTCTACGACTACTTCCTGAGCGTCATGGGCAATTCCCCCACGACATCGAGCCACGGCATCGTGAGCTCGCATGCGAACGCACAGGTCGCCCAGGACTCGGACACGGCTGCAAGCGCGTCCTCATCGAGCGGCAGCTACGCAAACGAGTCCCTCTCGTCCGAGGACTGGTTCGAGGACCTCTCGAACGACTTCTCCTACCAGGAGCTTCCCGACGAGCTTGAGCTTACTCAGGACGGCTCGGACTGGGTCGTGAAGATGGATGACGACCTGTGGGATGCCTTCGCGGACTTCCAGATTACGGTCATGCAGAACTATGATGACGGCTACCTCATGCTGGGCACCGATGATGCCTACCAGGTAACGGATGGCGGGGACATCGCGGTGGACTTTGACGGCGAGTGGCTCTCGATTGACGGCAGCCTCTTCTCGTTCTACTGCGATGCGCCGGAGGAGACCGAGGATGGCGAGATTCGCTACTCCGGAACCATTCCAGCGATCCTCAACGGCGGGGGGCAGGTCGATCTGGTGGTGACCTGGCCAACGGCGAGCGAGCGCGGTGACGGCGAGACCATCGGGTATGTTCAGGGCTATCGGATGTCTGGACAGGACTACGTCCTCGGTCGCGGGCTTGGACAACTCGAGGCGGGCGACACGCTGACGCCGATCTTTGATTACTTTGACTCCGAGGGCAACTGGGTCGAGACGCTCCAAGGCGATGCCATCACGGTGTCCGACCCGTCAAGCATCGAGGTGCGCTACGAGGATGCCGGCGATGCGGACGTGCTGTTCTGGGGAACGCTGACCACGGTCTATGGCTCCCAGGTTGACACCGAGGTCTTGGCCACAGAGTAGTGCGTCTTTGGTCGCAGGGCAGATGCGGGCCCGGCCGTGCGTGAGCGCGGGCCGGGCCTTCCTCTTAGGTGGGCTGCACGTAAGGCCCCGTGCCCTTGGGAGCGCCTTGGGAGCGGCCTTGCCGTGCCTCTTTGGACCGGACCCAGGCCAGGCGCACGCCCACGAGGGCGCCTGGCCAAGCGATGGGGCCCCATGACCTCTCGCACCCCCCCTCGCGTCCTGCGCCAGGGGAGAACGGCCGCCAGCGAGCCTCATGCCTGTGGACGAGGTCAAGGCGGCATGGGATGCTGGCGGGCTTTTGGATGCTGACGACAAGCCAATCGCTCGGCCGGTGCGAGCCCTGTGCGCACTACTCCTGCGAGCCGCGCAGCCGGCGCACGTTGCGCGAGAGCTCTGCCAGCTCCTCCTGCGTCAGTTGGTCCAGGTGCTCCAGCTTGTCCAGGTACAGGGCCAGGCTCTCGTTGCGCCGCGCCAGCATGAGCTCGTTGCAGTAGCTGACCACCGCCGCCGTGAGCACCGCCACGAACAGGATCCCCACCACGCTGAGCGCAACCACAATCGCGCGGCCAACGGGGCTCGTGACAGTGATGTCCCCGTAGCCAATGGTCGTGACCGCCTGGAAGCAGCACCACAGCGCATCGCTCAAGCTGCCCACGCCCGGGTCCACCAGCGCGAGCAGCGCGGACGCCGCGACGAACGTCACCAGGAACCCCCACGTGGCGCGGGAAAGGCCGGTACTGCGCATCACGGCGCGCAGCAGCTTTCGGTTGAGCATCGAAGCCTCCATCTCGAACGAGATGCCCCGTCCGCCCAAGAGGACGGACGGGGCCTTCTGCAGCGAGTCACAGCCTACCGCAGTCAGGGGTTCTCGGGCGCTGGGCCTTATCGCCCGCCGCAGGTCCCTGCAGGTCGCTAACCACGGTCATTGGAACGGTGCCGGAGCACCAGCGCAGCCACCAAGATCGTGGCTCCGCCCAGAGCGATGAGGGCGAGTGTCGCGGTGCCCAGCGAGGTGTCTCCCGTTTGGGGGGTGCCCGACGTGGAGGCCGTCTTCGTGGAGGCTGTGGCATTGCCCGTGCCTGCGGAAGCGTTAGTTCCGCCGCCGGTCGCAGTGCCGTTGTCCGTGGTGCCACTGGTCGTAGCGTCACCGGTCGCAGCGCCATTGTCAGTGGTGCCGCCCCCATCCGGATTGAGGCCGGACACGGTCTCGGAGGCAACCGGCTTGAAGAACCTGAGAAGGCCGGCGTTCAGATAGTTGACGAGCCTCTTAGTTGCCGTGTACGTGCTGTCGGAATCGGCATTGGAGTAGGTGTGCGTGACATCAAGGGTAACCGTCTGGGACGAGACCACGATGTTGTTGTAGCTCACGTCACAGCGATACACCGCGCCATCGTCGGCCGCTCCCACCTCATTGATGGTGTAGGTGGAGGTGTAGGTCTTGCTGTCCTGCGTGCTGACGGTGGGTCCGGACGAAATCTCCTGCCAGTGGGGTTCAGAGGCCCCCTTGCGATACCAGCGGAAGAGCGGCCGCTTGTCCGGATCGGTGGAGCCGGAGTCATAGTAGCTGCCACTCGTGGCGAGCGTGAGGGACTCCCCCATCCTGCGCGTCGCCTTGCTGGTGGACGTGTCGCTCGGGTCGCTCGTGTTGGCCTGGCCCAGGATGTTGATGCCGTCCACCGCCATCGCATCGCCAGTCGGCAGGGTGGTCACGTTCACGATGGGCGAGCGCAGGCTCACCTGCTTGCCCGTTCCGTCCACGACAAACACCGCAAAGCGGTAGTTGCTGCTGGTGGAGAGGCCACCCCAGACGTAGCTTGTGGTGGAGCCGTCCAACGGGTGGGCGTAGCTGTAGTGGTCATCATCGTTTATTGGATACATGGCGACCACGTACTTGTAGCCGTTCGCCTTCTGTTCGGAGGTCAGGATGTCGTTCCAGGACAGGGTGACCGCGTCCTTGCCCGTAGTGGCATCGTAGCTGGCGCCGGTCGTGGAGAAGCCACTCACCATGGGCACCTCAGGCTGCTTCACGTTGGTGACATCGTAGCCCACGATCCAGAACTGGTTGGTGGCAGGACGCGTGCCGTCGGCGGGCATGTCGGAGGAGCTCTGGTCCACCGCGAGCCTCCAGCTGAAGCCATAGCCCTCGGCAGCCTCGGGCTGGCTGTCCACGGTGCCCGTGAACGAGAAGCCCGTGGAGCTGGACTTGAGCGTCGTGTAGCCGCCCGACAGCTCGAACACCGCACCGGTGACGAGCTCGTTTCCACCAAGCCCGAAGCCGGCGCCTATCTGCAGGGCAACGGAGCCGCCCACGTCGACGGTCGTTTCGGTCTCGTTCTCGGCCGCGATGGTCTGCTCTACGGAGGCGCCCTCCTCGTTCGAGACGATGGACCAGGCATCCTTCCCGTCAGCCTGGTACGTGAAGGCACGCTTGGCGCTGGGAAGCAGAGTCGTCTTGGTCAGGGTATCGACACCATAGCTGGCAGGGTCGCCCTGCTTGTTGCTGAGGATGTCGGAGATCTTGTAGGTGAGCGGCGTAGAGCTGCTGCTGCTCACGCTGGCATCGAGATTGTACTCGTCGACCGTCTCGTCCCAGGTCTCCTGGCCCACGACCGCGGTGACCGGCGTGAGGAACACGGGCATGACGACGTCCGTCCACTTCGGGTTGCTGGAGTCGCTGACCTCGTACCAGTAGTACATGATGGGCACGGTGTATACCACGGCCTTGTTGCCTTCGGCCGCATGTGCATCGTAGTCCACGCCGTACGAAAGCGTCGAGGAGTTCTGGTACTCGTAGCCCGCATGGGCCTTGAGCTCCCCCTCGAGCTCCACGCGCCCGAGGAAGCCGCCCGATGCCTCGCCGAAGATGCCGGCCTCTCCCTCGATGGACCAGCCGGAGCCAGAGGTGTTGCTGGACTCGGAGCCAAACGCGGTGCCGCCGTAGTTGAGGTAGTCGTAGCTGTCCTGGAGGTCCTGGAAGTACGGGGATCCCTGGAGCACAGCGAGCAGCTGCGGCGCAGTGTAGTACTCAGCTGCCGCCTTGAAGCGCACCTGCATGCCGTCATGGTCCACGTTGGGCAGGCACAGGCTGATCCAGCATCCGTACTGCGTCGTGTCATGGACGCGGACGCTCTCGTTTATGACGCCCTCCTCGCCGGTGGTGTAGCCCTGGAACTTGCCGCCAGACCACTTGGCGGTGAAGTGCGAGACGTCCATCCAGTAGTAGTCGTCGTCCTTGCCAAGATCCTCGTCGCGATGGACGCCGGTAACGGCGAGGAAGCTCTCCTCGTACTTGTCGGAGCCTGAGACGGCGCCCACACGCACATCGCCGATCCAGACCTGCTCCTTGCCCTTTGTACTACAGTGATGGTTCACCTGGTCAGAGGTGAGGCTGATGCTGCCGAGAGTGTCGAGGCTCACCCCAGTGGCGAGATTGAACGAGTATATGTCCCCGCCCATGAGGACGTCGTCGTTCTCGGCGGCACCCTGGTTGAGGCCGTCCAGGCGTGCGGCACCCAGGGCAAAGGGCGCCAGTGTCGGTCGGTATCGGCCTTTCTGGTTCGCGTCCTTCCAGGCGGTCTCGGTGATGTGTGCGGCATCCTTGCCAAGAGACTTGCGGTAGTAGTCGGATACGACGAAATCGTCCTGGGACGTGTCATAGTACACGTAGCGGTAGCCGAAGTTTGAGTATTCCGCATTGGAGCTGCCACCGCAGTCCCAGCCGGCAATGATGAGGGCCGTGGCCGATTCGGTGTCGCTCGTCCTGAAGGTCCCGAAGGTGCAGTTTGCAGAGACCATGGCGGAGGTTGCCCCGGCGGTCGTGCTCAGGGAGATGTAGTCGGTGCCCAAGCCATCGTTTACGACGGCGGAGAGCCGGTTGTTGGTGTCGTCCCAGGTGTAGATGTAGCAGCGGGCTGCGTCGGTCGGGTTGTCGTGATTCGTGGGCGCAGAGACGGTGATGGCAAGCTCTTCTCCGCCACGGCGATCAAGGTCGCTGCCGGCCAGGGTGACCACCGGGGCCTTCATGAGCTGCATTCGCGCGGTGGGGTCATCTGTGCTGTTGCGGATTTCTCCAAGCTCCCAATCCGTGACGTAGTAGGACGCCTGGCCGCAGTCCACCCACTCCTGGGTGTGGCTCCAGGAGCTGTCGGGCTGCAGGTCCCACATGTCGATGCAGGCCAGGCGCTCGCCGTTCTCATCCTGGTAGCAGCCCGTGTAGCAGAAGACCTCATCCACGCCGTCGCCGTCCACGTCCGCGGCAGCCACTTCGAAGTAAGCATCGTACTCCTGCAGGTAACCGGTCCGGAGGTATGCCAACTCATCAGGCCAATTATTCCTCTGGATCTGGCTTTCGTTGACCGTGGGGCTGAGGCTCGCGACTTCCGTGCGGTTTCCCTCGGTGTCAAGCGAGAATACCTTTACCGCAAAAGCGCCTTCCAGCTTCTGGTTGCCGACCATGGTATAGTACTGGCTTCCATAGGCACGCAGCTCGACGACGTGGTCCTTGTAGCCGCTGCCGAGGTCTGCCGAGACGCTGGTGGCGTACTTGCCGCTGAATCCATTGTAGGTTGCATTCTTGATGACATCGTGCTCGTTGTCGCTGAGCGCCGAGTAGTATCCAAAGCCGTTATTATGCCAATCCAAGTCGTTAGCTAAATCACTACCGTAGCGTTCGTTGATAGGCCAGAACAAATAAGCTCCGGTCATCGCTCCGTAGTCATCATTGACCGTAGTATATAAATCGTATTTACTTTTTTTCCGATCCGTAATGGGAGTGCCGAGCACATTGAGCTTCCCCCGCAGCGTATATGCATTGTTATGGACGCCGTTGGCAGCCATGTAGACCTCGTCGTCGCTCAGCAGAGTGGTGCTCACGTTCTCGTTATTGCCATAGGGGGCATAGGTGCCGGCGTCACCGGTATCGTCAGAGACGGTGAGGCCGAGGGCGGAGTACGCATCGGTGCTCAGCTGGCTGTCCTCCGAGTAGGGCCCGGGGCTCAGCTCGTCGTTGGCCAGCGACGTCGTAGGCAGGGCGGCGAATGCGAACATCGCCGCGACGGCACCAAAGACGACGGGCAGCCACCGCGTTCGTGTGGGGCGCGTTGCCATGGTTGCTCCAATCCTGGGAGGTCCCTTGCTTGGTTGGCTCTCCTTGGGAAGAGTCCAGCCTCCCAGTGATTTTCAGTGGATTGCAAGCAAAGCGCATCATTCCAAAGTATGATGCCCCAACGAACATGAGACGGCTGCGGCGAGCGGGTGGATGCGCGCGATGGGAACCACGGCCCGTGGACCGTCCATTCCGGTTCGTGACCGACGCCCTCCGCCGGGGCATCGAACGCGGCCGCGCTTTCCGCATGGGGATGCGCGGCCGCACCAGAACGCGTCGCCCGTCTCACCCCTACCTCACGTGCCCCTTGATCCAATCGCAGATGAGGTCGGCGATCTGGCGGCTGTTGTCCTCGAGCATCATGGCATGTGTGTTGCCATGGATGTCCCGCGCGCGCTATCGCACGGCCCTCTGGCTCACGATGCCGAGGATATCGACTACCTCCACGCCATCGGCGCCCTTCTCGCCACGCTCGTAGAGCACGTCAAAACCTGCTGCCGCGACCTTGAGGCAGGCCGGGCCATACGCACGCCTGAGCGTGGGCTCGACCAGGGACGAGCCCACTCCCGGGAAGCTCTCCACAAGCGCGAGCTTCTCCCATACGGGCTCCTCGACCCGCCCATCAAGCCTGGCAAGAGACTCGAGGAATTCCTTGGAAAACCTAAGCCGCGCCACCGGAAGCCCGCCTGCTCGCGACTGCGGCCTTCGCCGCCTCGATGCCCTCCACACAGCGGCCAGCGGCGATGTCCGCGCGACCACGGTCGATCGCGTCGGAGACGCGCTGGGCGTAGAGCGCCCGCTCGACGGCGTCGTCCACCTCCCGCTGAAAAACCTCCTCGGAGCAGAACACGTAGGCGCCGTTGCCGTTCTCCGTGATTCTTACGAGGCGTTCGCGGGCAGCCTGCTTCACCTCGCGCGGATGGTCGCGCAGCGCTGTCGCGGAATAGATGGCGTCCATGCGATTCCTCCCATGATGTGTCCGTTTCTGTACATAATAACGTACATACCTCGAGAGGGCGGAGGCAAACGGGTAGTCGGTATTGACAGGTGATACATGTCCGTAGCGCTGCAGCGCCGAACCGCGAGACGGGTCTCAGCAGCAAGCGCGAGCGCCAACACAAGCCCCGTGCCTGGTCGTTTTCGACAGTAGCGTGGAGGGGATTCCCGCGGAATCTTCCAAAGGGAGTGTGGACCAGAGTCGTGGACCCAAACGCGGGACCCAGATGGGACCCAAAATAAAACAGCCCAGAGACATGGCCTCTGAGCTGCGAGTTTATGGTGGGCGTTAGAAGATTTGAACTTCTGACCTCTTCCGTGTCAGGGAAGCGCTCTCCCCCTGAGCTAAACGCCCGAATACGCGGAACCGTTGGGGGACGGCCCGTCATGCGAGGGAGAAGTATACGCGCGCGACGTCCCAAGGGCAAGGGAGACGGACGTCTCCACCTTCGCGCCTCCACATGCTCCGAGCTCCTTGATTGCCAAAGCTAGTGCAGGAGGGGCTGCAGTAGGTCTGTCGTAGGG
>CAJMNO010000051.1 GCA_905214865.1 uncultured bacterium
GAGAGGCATTCGGAGGGGGTCCGCCCTTTGGGGCGGGCCCCCTCCGCTCGTATATGCGGAAGCACAGGCCGCGCGTCCCCCCGCCGGGGCGCGCGGCCTGCCGCGTATCGGGGGGGGCGCCCGGTCCGGGCCGAGTTGGTTCAGCTGTCACGGGCTTCGTTTCCCCAATCTCATAAAGTTTGGTAAGTTGATCTACCTCGGATGGTTGAATACCCTCGACCCTCATTTCAGGCGTTTTTCTTGGGCTAAGCTATGTCCCATAAACGTGGTCGAGGTGTGTCACAGAAGGCTTTTCGGATAATTGCGCGGGACCCCTACCGAGACATGTGGCATCGGAGTGCCTAGTGGATCAGGAGCTCCGAAGCATTGATTGTTCTTCCGCATACCGATGGGGGCGTCAACGGTTGAACAGTCCTTGCTGGCGGTAATCGAGTCCTGAATAACTCCCCTGCATGCGATGACTCTGGGCCAATCGTGGTTTGCTAACGGTGTCTGGGGCCAGGTCCTGTTTTTGCTGACGGGGAGAGACAGGGACGAGTTGTACCAGCCTTTGTAGTGGTATGGCAACCAGCAAGGGATGCGGTTCCTAGGTTTCCTCCGGAGCGGCAATACAATGAGATCGCCTCGTTTCGTCTCCTGGCCTCAACTTATTTGCGCACCCTGGCATGCCGGTAGCTATCCGATGATTCCCATCTAAATTCTTTGTGAATACTTCTGCAGAATAATGGTTGCCACTTGCAGAAAACAGGCTGAAAAGACTTTTATAATTTAAAAAAACCTCCGAGAATTGATGTGGCTCATTTCAATATTGAAGCCAAACAGCCATCATTTCAGAGAAGGGGGACCTACGAGATGCTTTATGAACCTGCTGAGTGTGCTGCCGTTCTGGACCGCAGGGGGCCTTTTGTGCGCGTTGAGCGTGCAAACGAATCATCGGAGAGGACCGTTCTTCCCCTGTCTGGGACACGACGGATCACCTTCCTTTGCGCCGAAGCGGGGATGGGAAAAACTAATCTAATGTGTCATATTCTCGACAACGAGGAAGCTCGAGGCGCTGTCGTAAGAATCTATGACCTCTCGCGCCCCTGCAGCGTTGATGCTGCGGAGAAGGTGTATCGGATTTCTCGGGAAGTCGTCTCGCTCGCAAACATCAACTCCCGTGTCATCGTGGGCATTGATGGTCTTCCTCCCGACAGCGAGCACGCCACCCACCGAGAGGCGCGGGCAATTCGCAAGATGGCGGCTGCCGGGGCATATGTTCTTGTGGCAATCCGGCCCGAGGCAAGGGCCATCATCGAGCTTCTCCCCGAAGCCAAGGTGGTGGGCACCAAGGACCTCCTCTGTGGGGAGGGGATGGCAGACGAGCCGGTGCGTTGGGGCTTTACCCATGGGATCCCCGCTCTTGAGCATGCGTTTACGGGACCGGCTGCCTCCCGTGTCATCGGTTGCCACGATGCCGTTACCGCTAAGTACGTAGAGGCTCTTGCCCGCCTTTCCTCCGAGTATCTTCGGGATGGCCTTGACGAGGAGGAGAGGGTCCTCCGTGCAACGCTGATGCTTCTGGGCAGCGGGGAACTTGCAAGCGTTCGTGAGATTCTTCCGCGAGCGGATGACGAGGCCCTTCTCTGGCTGAGGGTCAGCGCTCCCCTGTTTGATGTCAATCTGGTCGACTCTGGCTTCTCCGTTGCGGGGCTTCGCGACGACTCGCTGCTAGAGAGGTGCCTCCCAATACTGCGGGGAACTTGCAGCAAGTGGAATGACTTGGTCCTTGGCGTGGTATGGGCGCTCTCGAGACGCGGCGACTATGCACGTGCGTCAATTGTTGGCTCTATGGTCGACGACCCGGAGGAGCTGAGCGCCATAGGCTGCCGCTGGGGCGAGGGGCTTCTGTTCTCCGGACAGAGGGAATTCCTCAACCGTTGCCTTGCGGCGGCGGATGATTCGGGGGTTCGCGCCTCTCCCGGGTACCTGAAGTCCAGGCAACTCATCCTCGAGGTAGACGGAAGGCTTTCCGAGGCAAATAGGGGCCGCATGGAGTGCGCCGACCTTCTTGCGGAATCGGGACGCCATGCCTTTGACTGGGAGGTCTGCCGCCTGGTGGCCGATTGCAGGGATAGGGTCGTGTCCGTCTGTGGCGACATTGCCCAATCGGGCGGGAAGTCCTGTGCAACCGATGCCGCTCTCGTCCTCCACGGCAAGGTCATGGGCCTTTTGGCGGAGGGTGAGCTGAAGCGCGCGTTTGCCCTCATGCTTGACTCGCCGCTCCGCAGGGAGCCGAAGACGCTGCCCGCCGCGCTGCTGTGCGACGACTTTGCCCTTGTGAGTGCGCTATTGGGTGAGAGGCTCACGGCAGAGGAGAGAAGGGACCTGGCTACCGCAGGAGGGATCGTCGAGGGAGCCTCCCCTCGCAGGCTTGGCGTTTACCGCCGGACCGTCAGTCGGGCGCTTGGGGTCGTGATGGGCCGCGCCGCTTCTATCAGGGGCATCGAGAGGGCAATCAACCGGGCGGGTGAGAATGGCGACGTACTGGTCGAGACGTCGTTCCTGCTGGCGGCGGCAGTTGCGGACCTACGGGCTGGAGGGTACACCCGTGCGCACGTGAGGGCCTCGAGGGCAATCTGCCTTGCCGAGAGGGGAGGTTCAGCCTACCTTGGGGACGTTGCCAAGTTGATGGACGCCGCGATTCTCCTCTCCCTTGGGGAGGGCGTGGCGACTGTCGCAAAGAACGCCGACCTCAGCAAGCCGGCGCTCAGGGACCTCGTACGGCTGCTTCTGCACGCCGTCGGAGGAAGCCCCTCACCCCACAAGCCGTTTGAGCGCCTCTCAAAGGCGCGCTGCGATAGGGAGGTCCTCTGGGTCGTGTCGTTCCTCGCGAACGACTGCGGTGAGGTCTCGCGCGCCTTCAGGTCGGTCGCTCCACACGCCTGGACGGAGCTGATCGACGAGGAGCCGCCAGCCCGCGAGTATGCGCAAGACCCCCTCGAGGACAATCCGTCCGAGGAGGAGGGGCTCTTGGTCCTGGAGGAGCCGACGGACAAGACCTATAGGATCAACGTTCTCGGCGGGTTTTCCGTCTACAGCGAGGGAAAGCTGATGGACCCGCTCAAGTTTGGCGCGAGGAGGGCGCGCGACCTGCTGATCGCGCTGGCGCTCACGCCCGGGCACGAGCTCAGGCGGCACGAGGCCCTGCGTGCGATATGGGGCGAGACCGACTACGCCGACGGGATGCAGAAGCTCTACGAGGCGGTTGCCGCCGCGAGGAAGGTCCTTCGCTCCCAGGAGCTGGGGGTGGACCCCTTTAGAAACATCCGTGGCAGTGGGATCATCGCGCTCAACCCGGAGTGCGTGGGAACGGACGTCGACGTGTTCCTCTCAGAGGTGGAGAGCGTTCTCGCGGACGGGGCCGGGGATAGGGCGGCAATGGACCATGCGCGACTGGTGAGAAGGGCCTTCTCGACTGGCCCCTGCGGGTTAGGGAACGACCCCATCGGCGTGTGGGGGGACGCGACTCGCGCCCTGGGAGCCTCGTTCGCCGACAGCATGGCGTCGGGGATATCGGCGGCGCTCCGACTGGGGAGGCCCCTGCTTGCCTGCCAGTTTGCCGAGTCGGCCTTAGAGGTTGCCCCGGGGAGGGAGGACCTGCTCGTGGGGCTTGTGAGGTCCCTTGCGGAGCTGGGGAGGATGGTGGAGATCGAGCAGCTGAGGAAGGACTATCGCGCAAAGGTCAAGAAGGGCGAGATGGTCCCCTGCCCAGAGCTGGAGGAGGCGTTCCGGGAGGCGATGAGGCGCAGGGACGACGAGAGCCTGGGCGAGTGAAGCAACGTCAATGCCGTTTTGATGACAGAGATTCTCAGCTGGCGGTCAGAGTGGCCCAACGGGTACATTGGTACGCGTTGAGAACTATGGAAAAGAACCCTCTGTCATGACAAAGGATGCATATGCCTAACCTATTTTCTCGCCTCATGTCGAAGGGCGCAGACAAGCAGCTCAAGGAGTTCAGGAAGATCGCCGACCAGGTGAATGACCAGGAGCAGACCTTCCATGCCATGGACGACGAGGAGCTGAGGTCGCAGACCGCACGCTTCAGAGAGCGCTACGACAACGGAGAGCCCCTCGACGACCTGCTGCCAGAGGCGTTTGCCGCCATGAGGGAGGCCTCGAGCAGGACCCTTGGCATGCGTCACTTCGACGTGCAGGTGATAGGCGGCATCGCGCTCCACCGCGGCATGATCGCAGAAATGAAGACCGGCGAGGGCAAGACGCTCGTCTCGACCCTCGCCGGCTATCTCAACGCGATCTCGGGCAAGGGCGTCCACATCGTCACCGTGAACGACTATCTTGCGAAGCGCGACAGCCAGTGGATGGGGCAGGTCTATCGCTTCATGGGGATGGACGTGGGTCTCCTTCAGAACGGCATGCGGCTTCCCGACAAGAAGCCCGCCTACGCCGCGGACGTGACCTACGGCACCAACTCCGAGTTTGGCTTTGACTACCTTCGAGACAACATGGTCACGAGGGCGGACATGCGCGTGCAGCGTGGGCACAACTTCGCCATCGTCGACGAGGTAGACTCCATCCTCATCGACGAGGCGAGGACCCCGCTCATCATCTCTGGTGCGGGCACCAAGTCGGCGAGCACGTACAAGGACTTCGCACGTGCCGTCCGCGGCCTCAAGCCCGATGTCGACTTCGAGATGGATGAGGCAAAGCACACCATCGCCGCGACTGACACCGGCCTCAAGAAGATCGAGCGCGCCCTGGGAATCGACGACATCTACGCCGACATGAGTGGGCAGCTCGTCAATCACCTGCAGCAGGCGCTCAAGGCCCAGTACATGTTCCACCGCGACCAGCAGTACGTTGTCGCGGACGGCGAGGTGAAGATCGTCGACGAGTTCACCGGCCGCATCATGGAGGGAAGGCGCTACTCCGAGGGGCTGCACCAGGCGATCGAGGCAAAGGAGGGCGTGCTCATCCGCGAGGAGAACCAGACCCTCGCAACCATCACGCTCCAGAACTACTTCCGCCTCTACGACAAGCTCAGCGGCATGACGGGTACCGCCATGACCGAGGACGCAGAGTTCAGGGAGATTTACAACCTTCCGGTCCAGGCGATTCCGCCCAACAAGCCGGTCATCCGCGTCGATCACGACGACCTCGTGTACAAGACCGTGGACGCGAAGTTCAACGCCGTCGCCGACGACGTCGTCGCGCGCCACGAAGAGGGGCAGCCGGTCCTGGTGGGCACCGTCTCCATCGAGAACTCGGAGAAGCTCTCCCGCATCCTCGACAAGAGGGGCATAAAGCACCAGGTCCTCAACGCCAAGTTCCACGAGCGCGAGGCACAGATCGTCGCGCAGGCAGGCCGCGAGGGGGCCGTCACCATCGCGACCAACATGGCCGGCCGCGGCACGGACATCCTGCTGGGTGGCAACCCACAGTTCCTGGCGTCCGACCTTCTCGCCCGCGACGGGATTGACCCGGAGGAGGCGACTCCCGAGCAGAGGGAGGAGGCGCTGGACGAGGCCAAGGAGACCTGCGAACGGGAGAAGGAGCACGTGCTTGCCGCAGGTGGCCTCTGCGTCATCGGCACCGAGCGCCACGAGAGCCGCCGAATCGACAACCAGCTGAGGGGTCGCTCCGGCCGTCAGGGGGACCCGGGCGAGACGCAGTTCTACCTCTCGCTGGAGGACAATCTGATGCGCCTCTTCGGTGGCGAGCGCATGGACCGCATCGCGAGCATGATGGACAAGTACGACATGCCCGATGACATGCCCATCCAGGCCAAGATCGTCACCAAGGCGGTGGAGAGCGCGCAGCGCAAGGTCGAGCAGATCAACTTCTCCATGCGAAAGAACGTCCTCGACTACGACGACGTCATGAACAAGCAGCGCCAGGTCATCTACGAGGAGCGCAACAAGATTCTGGACGGCAAGGACCTCGTGGCTCACGTCGAGGAGGTCACGCTCGACACCGTGCAGCGCAGGGTCGCGGAGTTCTGCCCCGAGGACAGCGACCCGGAGTCGTGGGACCTCAAGGGCCTCTCGAAGTGGATGCAGGAACTCACCGGGCGTACCGACGGTCCGGAGGTCGACGAGGACATGGAGCAGGGCGACATTGTCGACGCGATCGACGAGTACGTCGTCTCCTGCTACCACGAGAAGTCCGAGAGGCTCTCGGACGAGATCATGCAGCAGCTCTCGGCGCAGGTGATGCTTCGCGTCATCGATACCCGCTGGATGGCCTACCTGCAGGAGATGGACTACCTCAAGACCGGCATCGGCCTGCGCGGCTTTGGCCAGCGCGATCCCCTCGTGGAGTACAAGACGGAGGCCTTCGCCGCGTTCACCGAGCTCGTCAACACGATGTACGAGGACTTCCTGCGCACGATTCTGCGCATCGAGCTCGCCGTGGCGCCCCAGCAGCCTGAGGACGATGGGCTGAGGGGCGCGCGCTACTCCGGTCCCGAGGAGGTCGACGGGGACCATGGGAACAGGACCGCTCCCGCACACCTGAAGGCGGCGGGGCAGGGTGGTGACACCCCGGCACCCTCAAAGCCCGCGACGTACCGCAAGTCCGAGGATCCCGACCCGTACGTCGGCGTTGGCCGCAACGATCCCTGCCCCTGCGGAAGCGGAAAGAAGTTCAAGAACTGCCACGGCAGGAATCGCTAGGCGATGCCCGTGGAGAAGACTGACATTGAGGCGCTGGCCGAACGTCTCGACCAGGTCGAGGGCTACCTGCACGTGGAGGAGAAGCGCGGCCTGGTCTCGGAGCTCGAGGCCCAGAGCGCGAGTGCGGGATTCTGGGACGACACCGCGGCGGCCACGGCCGTCATGGCGAGGCTGAACTCCGCGAAGGACGACGTCCGCGCGGTGGACGAGGCGCGCTCCAAGCTCGATGACCTCGAGACGGCGTTCGAGCTGGGCGAGGAGATGCAGGACCAGGACATGCTCTCCGAGGCGGAGGGCATGCGCTCCGAGCTCGAGGGGTATCTGGGAGAGCTGGAGCTTTCGAGCTGGTTCGTCGACGACCTCGACCACGGTGACGCGATCGTGACCGTCACCCCCGGTCAGGGTGGGCTTGAGGCCCAGGACTGGACGGACATGCTCTTCCACATGTATCTCGCCTACTGCGCGAGAAGAGGTTGGAAGGTCGTCGTGAACGATGCTCCCGCCGCAGAGGGCATCGGCATCGACAGGGCGACGTTCACGGTCTCGGGCAAGAACGCGTACGGGATGCTGAGGGCGGAACAGGGGGTTCACCGGCTTGTGAGGATCTCTCCCACCGACGCGAAGAAGCGCCGCCAGACGACCTTCGCCGGCGTGGAGGTCCTGCCCGTCCTCCCCGATGACATCGAGGTGAAGATTGACCCCGGTGACCTGAGGATCGACGTGTACCATGCGTCCGGCCCCGGCGGGCAGGGCGTCAACACCACGGACTCCGCGGTGCGCATCACGCACATCCCGACCGGGATAGTGGTCACCTGCCAGAACGAGCGAAGCCAGCTTCAGAACAAGGCTGCCGCGATGCAGATCCTCAAAAGTCGCCTGTACGAGCTCGAGAAGGCGCGCAGGGACGCAGAGATCGACGAGCTGAGGGGGCCCAAGCACGAGATCTCGTTCGGCAACCAGATCAGGAGCTACGTGCTGTACCCGTATCGGCTCGTGAAGGACCTCAGGACGGGGGTCGAGACGAGCAACGTCGACTCGGTGCTCTCGGACGGGGACCTCGACAGGTTCATCATCGCCTACCATCGTTGGGTGGTCGGGGGCGGTGAGGCCAAGTGATGCCGCACGGCGGGATCAGGGCGGCGGTTCGCGACACCGCCCTCATCGTCGTCGGCTCTTTCGTCTATGCGGTCGGCATCGACTGCTTCGAGATTCCAAACGGCCTTGCGGCAGGCGGGCTCACGGGTGTGGCTACGATTACGTCCGCCATCGCGTCCAACGCGGGGATAACCCTTCCCGTCGGCATCCAGACCATCGCCATGAACGCGGTCCTTCTGGGGTACGTCTACGCGACGACCCATGATGGCGGGTACGTGACGCAGAGCATATTCGGAATGATCGTGTCGGGCCTCTTCACCGACCTGCTCGCCCCGGTTCTGCCCGTTCCCGTCCACAACGACCTGCTGCTCTCGGCAATCTGGGGTGGCGTGATAGCCGGGGCGGGCATTGGCATCGTCTTCCTGTCGGGAGGGAATACGGGCGGGACCGACATCGTCTGCCAGCTCATCGCCAGGCGGACGGGGATGCCGCTCGGGACCCTCGCCATCATCGTCGACGGCGCGATCGTCGCCGCGTCAATCCCGGTGTTCTCCCTGACCAACGCCCTCTACGCAGGCGTCGCGATGTACATCAGCGGCAGGGTCATAGACGCCATCGTCGATGGCCCCCTGACTGCGCGCGTGGCGTTCGTGATCTCGTCGGAGCACGACAGGATAGGAAACCAGATCCTGTACACCCTCGGCAGGGGATGCACCGAGCTGCAGGCGCGCGGCCTCTGGAGCGGCAGCAACAGGCCTGTCCTGATGTGCGTACTCGGCAGGACGGAGACCCATCGCCTCAAGGAGATCGTCGCGGGGATTGACCCGGATGCTGTCGTCATCGTCACCGAGGTCCACGAGGCGTTTGGCGAGGGCTTCACGCAGATAGGCTCGGGTTCCTAGGGGAGAGGTCCCTTGCGACGGGTCCGCGCGCGATTCCCCTGGGATGTGGAGCAGCTGTGGGGGAGCCCCATCTGGCGAACGCATGGAGTCACGTACGGAAAACCGGCGGCGACCAACGTGCGTCTGCGTTAGCATCAGCAGCCACGGGGCATGTCAGGCTACCTGCCCCCGCCGCCGCTGGCGACGCAATGCGCAACAGGAAGAGGGGGACACATGAAGTTCTTCATCGACACCGCCGACCTCGACGAG
>CAJMNO010000052.1 GCA_905214865.1 uncultured bacterium
GCAGGCTGCTCATAAATTGATGACCGTTCTGCTCATCGCGACTTGACAAAACACAACGGAGACGCATAGGGAGACCTGGCGCGCGCATGGGGCACGGACGGGACGCTCGACGGTGCGGGTGCACACGGGGCGCGGGTGGTACGACTTGGGACCCCGGTGCCCGCACGGATTGGGGCCTCGCCGGGGGCAGGGTGCTTAGGGATCCCGAAGCGAGAACGAATCTCGGGCTGGGCGTGCTTAGGAATCCCGAGGCGAGAACGTGTCTCGGGTGAAGCATGCTTAGGAATCCCGGGGAGAGAACGGATTCTGGAGGTCCCGAACGGTGCACGCCCCGGGAGGATTAAGCATCTGGCGTCGAAACCCGTGCACGCCCCGGCGCGGCTAAGCACCCGATGCGCGAAACCCATGCGGGTACCGGGAGGGCTAAGCACCGGAGCCCCATCACGCGCTCGGACACCGACGGGGTTAGGCACCCCACATCAGCTGCGCCCTTGGGCACCGGTTCTGGGCCGTCTGCGATGCCCGATGGGCGGCGCCGCACCCATAGCCAAGCATCGCGAGCCGGAGGCCATGCGAAGGCAAGCACGATTGGGCATCCCACCCCTTCCCTCGCGCAGATGCCAAGTTCCCAGCATCCCGCGCGCCTCATGCACCGCACGCACGACCCCGCCATCCCCGCTGGCACCGTCGACTTCTGACGCCGCCTCATGAGTGTCCGTAACGCATAACATCTAAGTCTTATCGACTTAGAATTTCTTCCTTCTCGTGTATAAAGCCACCCCCACAGGGAACATAAGAGAGTGAACCCAAGGGGGTCCAGAAGAAAGGGCTCCCAGCACATAGAAGGAGTGGTAACGATGGCAGGCATGGTTCCTTACAGTGACTACGAGAAGGCACTTCGCAGGACTTGGCCGTTCGGCGCTTTCGACGACTTCTTCGCGCCTCTCGCGGCAATCGGGTCTGACGACGCGTTCAAGATGAACGTCGAGGACGCAGGCGACAAGTACGTTGTGACGGCGGAGCTCCCAGGCGTCAAGAAGGACGAGGTCGACGTCGAGCTCAACGAGGGCCGCCTCTCGATCTCGGTGGACAAGAAGGAGTCCGACGAGGAGAAGGGCAAGAACTACCTGCAGAAGGAGACCTCGGAGTGGCAGGCAAGCCGTGGCGTGTACCTGAAGGATGCCGCGACCGCTGGCCTAACCGCCAAGCTGGACGGCGGCGTGCTCACGGTCAACGTCCCCAAGCAGGAGGAGAAGAGCAACGTCACCAAGGTCGCAATCGACTAGCGGTTGTCGAGCGCAGGCCAGCCTAGGAAGCCACAGCGTAGGCTTCGGTTCAATCGGGTCCATGCGGTGCCCCGTCGCGAAGGTGCGGCGGGGCACCCTTTTCATGTCGGGAGAGGTGCGTCCGAGGGAGGTCAGCCAGGCGAGAGGTGCCGCCCATCCGCCCGCGACCTACCCAAAGTGGCGTCCGGGGTGCTCGGGGTCGCCGCCTCCCGCGCCGCGCCGCAAGCCGCGCCCGGCCGCACTGCTCCCGGCCGCGCCGCGGGCGCGCCTCTCGCCTGCCCCCTTCTCCCCCGGGACATACGGGTTGCCCGGGACGTAGCGTCCCGCCCCGGCTTGCGCGCCCCCGCGAGAAGCGCCGCCGGCCGAGCCATCCGCGCCCCCGTCACCCCTCCGGCGCGCGTGCCGCCGCATCGCAAGCCCCAGCGCCACGCCCAGCGCAATCGCCAGCCCCAGCAGCGTGAACGGCAGCAGCGTCCGTCGCACCGTGGGGGTGGTGCTCACGTCGCTGTCGGTTCCCTCGGTCCACCCCCTTGGCAGCTCGCAGCGCTCGGCGTGGACCAGAAGGCGATGCGTGTTGATGCCATAGGGCGTGCAGGTGACCAGCGTCACCAGGTCCTCTCCGTCCTGTATGCGCAGGCTCTCCGTCTGGTCGGGCAGCACGGTCTCGAGGGAGGTCACGCGGTACGCATGGTCCTCGCCCAACACCTGCAGCACAAAGTAGTCACCCACCTGCAGCTGGGCCAGGTCGTCGAAGATCCTGACCGACGGCAGGCCGTTGTGCCCCGCGATCACCGCGTGCGAGGACGGCCCGCCATACGGCAACGAGGTCGTGGGCATGTGGCCCGCGCCCCTCTGCAGCACGTCGTCCTCCACGGTGTGGTACACGGGGATCTTCAGGCTGACCTTGGGGATGACCAGGGTGCCCATCACACCGTCCCCGGCAACGTCCATCAGGGAGAGGTACTCCTCGTCGGTGGGACGCGAGGCGTTGGGGTCAAAGGGGTCCGTGACCTCCACCCTGCCGTCCGCGAGCTGCTGGTTGTACTCCAGCGCCCGCCTGCGCTCGGCGTCCAGGTCAACCTTGGGGTCGGACCCATCGGTTGCCGATTCCTGCGTGACGACGACCTTGGCCTGGTACTGCTTCTGCAGGTAGTCGCTCACATAGGGATAGGCAATCAGCGAGATGCCCACCAGCATCCCAAGTACCTGGAGGAGGATCCTGAGCTTCTTGTTCACGGGGCGGCCTTCCTACACGCAGGGCGCGGCCGGCTGGCTGCCGACCGCGCCCGTTGGCCCCGCAAGGGGGCTTGCGCGAGACAGACGTGCACTAGTCCTGCTTGCGTCCGCGCACGATGAGGGCAGCGGTACCGGCAATCACGGCGACGCCCAGGACGGTCATCGCGATGGTGCCAACGCCACCGGTGGTGGGCAGCAGGCCGGCGGCCTGGTCCTTGGGGTCGATGATATCGACCGTCTTGTAGGCGTTGTCCCTCGCCTCGACGGAGACGGACTGGTTCTCGACGAGGCTGTAGCCTGCCGGCGCCTTGGTCTCCTTGAGGGTGTAGGTGCCGGACCCAAGGGCGTAGGCAAAGGTCAGGTTGCCGTCCTTGTCGGTGGTCTGGGTGTCGAGCACGGTCGTGCCGTCCTTGTCAAGCAGCTGGAACTCTGCGCCCTGAAGGGCGGTCTTGCCGTCCTCGGCGGTCTTGTGGATCTTGATGCCGGCGTTGGCGACGGTGACGCTGTCGCTCACGGTCTTCTGGGTGGCGTCGTAGCTGTTTGCCGAGAAGAGCAGCGTCGCGGTGTTGGTGCGACCGTTCTCAATGGGAGCGGTCCCCGTGAGCTTGGCCTGATAGGTGATGCTCACGGTCTGGCCGGCGGAGCTTGCGAGGTACGAGGCCAGGTCGACGCTGATGTTGCCACCGGTGGAGACGACGGGGTCCGTCGCCGTCCCGTTCACCTTCATCGTGCCGGCGATGTACTCGATGCCGTCGGGGAGCTTGTCCTTCACGAGGAAGTCGCGGTTGGCAGCGCCGTTGTAGTTGGGAACCACGACGTCGATCTTGTAGAAGACGGTCCCGTTGGTGGAGACACCCGTCTGCGTCTGGGTCTCGTGAGCCCCGTTCTCGTGGGTGGCAGCACCCTTGAGGATGCTCACGTTGGAGTCCTTGAGCGGAACGATAAGCGCGGTGTCGTAGCCCCAGGTACCGTCAGCGTTCGCCTTGAGGTTCACGGGAATCAGCGTGTTGGCGTAGACCCTCGACACGTCGTCCGCGTTGGAGACGCTCGCGTAGTACAGGCCGGGATCCAGGTTGGAGAAGGTCGCCGAGGTGGTGCCGGTGACCTTCTGCGTGGCGACTGCCGTTGCGCTGGTGGAGAAGACCTTCGCAGCAAGGTCGTTGGCAATCGACTTGCGGCCGGTCTCGTCCGCCTTCTCGTAGTCGTCGACCGTCTTACCGCTTGTGGGGACAATGATCCACGTCTTGTTGAGCGTGTTGTCGGCGTTAACGGTGACGCTTGCGACCTGGTAGAGGTTGACCGTGTCCCCCTCCTTCAGGTTGCTCACGGTGAGCGACCCGCCCTTAGCATCAAGGGCGAATGCCGCGCTCGGGAGGAGCGCAACCGCGAGCAGCGCCGCGAATGCCACTGCCACCAGGCTCCTGAGCTTACGAACCATGTCCTTCTCCTTTCCTTCGCTGCTCGCGCAGCAGTTGACCCCTGCTCTTGGTGCTATCTGCTCCGCCCCAGGTCCCACGTTCCCGGGCGGGGGATGCCGTCACTCGTGGTGCCGTACCGCCAGCGCCACGATGCCCGCGACCACCGCCACGCCCAGAGCATACAGGGGCACGCTGCCCAGGCCGCCCGTCTGCGGGATCGTCTGCGGGGCGCTCGAGGTGTTGCTGATGGCTATCTGAAAGTAGCGACCCTGCGGGGACTTGCCGACCTCCGCGCTCTGGGTGCCGTCGGAGAGCGTTGCCGTCTCTCCGTCCACCGTGAGGGTGAGGGAGCCGGGCAGCTTGTCGTAGCCCGCGGGGACCGAGGTCTCGGTGATGGTGTAGGTGCCGTCCGAGAGGGTCTGGCCCTCGCCGGTGGTCGCGTAGCCGTCCTCCCCCGTGGTGAGGGTATAGGTCGCGCCGTTGCCCTCGACCGTGAACGTGGCGCCCTGGAGCGGCCTCTGGCTGTCGCCCGTGCCGGTGTACTTGAACACACGCAGGCCAAACGGCACGTACGTGTTGGTGAGGGCCGCGACACCCGACTGCGCGGTGAGGCCCTTGAGAGAGACCTCGATGCCATCGGGGTTGCTGGAGGTCCAGCTGTCGGGCGTCTCCTCCGTCACGGTGTAGGCGTGCCCCATGGGGCCCGCGGAGACGGTGACGTCCGCGGTCCAACCGTTCTCGGCGGAGAGGTCAACGGTCTTGTAATCCTCGCCGTCCCGCCTCACGGTCACGGTCAGCCTCTGGGGCAGGTGCGTGCTGCCCTCCCACGCCTTCGACACCGTGATCTTGGAGGTGGGGACGGTGATCGTGGGGGTGTCGTACGAGGCGG
Source organism: uncultured bacterium (assembly GCA_905214865.1). Taxonomy (GTDB): domain Bacteria; phylum Actinomycetota; class Coriobacteriia; order Coriobacteriales; family Atopobiaceae; genus Olsenella_H. The sequence goes on from CAJMNO010000052.1 coordinate 4,830, forward strand.
ACTCGACGTCCGAGACGACCGGGTCGCTGCCGGTCACGGTGGTGACCGTCCTGAACGAGACGGAGCCGTTCTCGTTGGTGGCGACAACGTGGGCGCCGTCCGTCTCCGCCGCGTTGTCAAACTCCTCCTGGGTGGCATGCACCCTGAAGCTGATGGCGTAGGTCACGCCATGCTCCAGCGTCTTTCCCTCGCCCAGGCTCCAGCTGACCCTGCCGTCCGCATCCACGGTCGCCGCGGGGGCGTCCGCCCAGGGCTCGCCGTTCTTGGTGTAGGCGAACTCCGGGGTGGTCCCGCCCTCGGGCAGGACGTAGCTGACGCTCTTGGACAGGGAGTCCGTGATGGTGACGTCCTGGTAGGCCACGCCCGTCTCGATGGTCTGCGCGATGTCGGCGAGAGCCGCGTTGAGCTTCTCGGAGTCGGTCCCGTCGAAGGCGGTGCCGTCGGGGGCGGAGTTGGTCTGCTTGGCGAAGTCGTGCATGCTGGTCGCGGCGTCCGCGCCGGTGTAGATGGTGTACAGGCCCACGACGTTGCTCGGGCGGGTGTTCGCCGAGGTGACGGCCTGGTCGAAGAACCCCTGCAGCGCGCTGGCGGACTGGCTGGCCATGCCGTTGCCCGTCTGCCTCCCATTGACCATCCCGTAGGTGGGCCTGCCATCCGAGAGGAACAGGATGTAGGTGGGGGTCGTGGTGTCCTTGATCGCGAGCTGCTTCGCCCTGTCCAGGGCCTCCGTCCAGTTGGTGCCGCCGTCGGCGGTGAGGCCGTTCACGAGGGTCTTGAAGTCATCCGCCTGGCCTCCGTGGTAGTACGCGCTTGGACCGGTGCCCTCGTCCTTGCCCGAGAACGTCTCGAGCGAGAGGCCGATGGTGCTCGAGCCGTCGCCGATCAGCTGGTCCGCAAGGTCCGAGAGCGCGCTCTTCGCGACGTCGAGACGGGTCACATCCTCATACCTCGTGACTTGCTGGTACCAAGGGCCGTCGTACTGAACCTGCGAGCCGTCTGCGGCATCATAGGTGTAGTAGTAGCTCCAAATATTCCGCCGGTGCCGGGTGAGAAGGACGTACTCCCCGTCCACGAGGCCGTAGGTGGAGCCCGCCTCCCAGTCCCATCGGCTGACCTGCTCCCACTCCGTGACCTCCTGCCTGCTCACAGTCTCGTTCATGGAGCGCGAGGTGTCGAGCACCACGATCACGTTTGCGCTCGACTTGGACTGGCTCGAGGCGGTCTTGCCCGTGACGCTCAGGGTCACGGTCGCGGTCCCGTCCTCGTTGAGGGTGGCGGTCTTCTCGTGCTCGGGCTCTCCGAGCGTCGGGGTCTCGGCAAGCGCCGCCACGGGCGACACGGCAAGGCTGGAGAGCATGGCGATGGAGGCCATGGTGACGGCGATTCCAGCGAGCCTCTTGGCGGTGGCTGCTGCGGATGAGAGTAGCGGTCTCATAGGCGGCCCTCGTCTTGGGTGATGACTGACTGAAAATGGATAACCCCCACATGGTTATCCCTTGCCGCAGATTCTAACGAAGCGATTTGAATTCTGCAGCGACTTATCAGCTAACTGTCAGCAAGCTACACTGCGAGCGTCAGGCTTCATTATTTATTGGTATGAATGCACGTCGTTTAGGTACGAAAACACAGGGTCACACACTTGACACCCCTACTGCTAATCTTCAACCACCTTTTTTCGGCTCTTCGAACCTTTGGGTGGGTATCACGCCTCGCAAGACTTTGA
>CAJMNO010000053.1 GCA_905214865.1 uncultured bacterium
GCTTCGGCTCAAAGTCTTGCGAGGCGTGATACCCACCCAAAGGTTCGAAGAGCCCCTTTTTCGTGGTAGCCACTTCCCCATGGCGGTAGCTCCGAGGCGCTTGGCCACGCCAGGCGCCGCACGTTTGCCGCCCCCCATGCTTAGCACCCCTAGCCCCCGCGCCGATTCGGCAGCCGCACGCTTAGCGATGCTAGGCCTCGTGCTGTTTTGGCCCCCGCGTGCTTAGCGCCCCTAGTCCTCCGTGCCAGTTTCCTCTGCCCGACCCGCACGAGGGCCAGGGGGATTTAGCATCGGGCATCGAAACCCGCAAGAGGGCTAGCATCGTTAAGCGGCCCGAGCCAAAATCCCCACGAGCACTAGCGACGCTAAGCACGTTCCCCGCCGAGCGCGGATCGTCCCGCCCCATGCCGTTCGGTTCCTCTACCCCAGGTTAAACAGCTCGTGATGGGGCAATGGACCTAGGACGGAGCGGATAGTCCAGCGTCCGGGCTGGGCGCCCCCACGTACGTCAGTCTCTGATGCCCCTTCTTTGAGCTCTTCTCAGCTGGAAATGGGTCACCCCACAGGACGTGCTCCTCACACGAAATCACTCCCCAGCTGAGAACTCCCTTGTGACTGCCCCTATCGGCCTTGGCAATCGTTGGGACCTGGAACGGGCCCGCTCGCCTTTCCTCGAGCCCCTGTCTGCCAGCTCCAACCCAACTCTCGCCGCCAGGCAGCCGGTGCGCACCCACACGGGTACACCGCGTGAGGGACCCATGCTGAGGAAAGTCGAGTATTGGCAATCCGAAGCCGCTTGGTACTTAGGAATGTCGAGTGTTGGCAATACGAAGGGCCCATTCGCTGCCAATACTCGACTTTCCTCAGCTCGAACGCCCCTCAGATTGCCAATACTCCGTTTTCCTCAGCAGCCCGTCGCTCCGCTACGGGCGAAACAGCTTCACGATGCGCACGCAGGTCCCGCCCTGCTGGCGGCGCACGATCGAGACCGAGTCGGCAAGCAGCCGCATCAGCTTGATGCCGCGGCCGCGCTCGTCTGCCTCCCCCACCTCGGGCGTGTCGTCGTCGGGTGAGAGCTCAAAGCCGCAGCCGCAGTCCGTCACGTCCACCACGGCTCGGTCGGGATAGCACGCCACGGTCACCAGGGCGCACCGGTCGTCCGTGTGGTCGATGGCGTTGCCCATCGCCTCGCCGGTGGCGAGGTTGAGGTCAAACAGGTCGTCCGGGGACAGGTCCATGCGGGAGAGGAGCGTCGCCACGCGCTCGCGGCTGGCCCCCAGGTCGTCCGGGTCAATCCACACCGTGGTCCTCCACTTAGGCATGGCGGAGGGGTCCAGCGCCGGCACCTGGGGCCGCGCACCCTGGGCAGAGACCGGCACCAGGTCCACGACGCGCGCGATCCTGAGCGCACGCATCACGCCGGGCGACACGTTGGTGAGCGAGAGCAGCCCGCCATGCTCGCGCATGTGGCGGATCTCGTGGAAGATCATCCCCATGCCCGCAGAGTCCACGTAGGTTGCCTCCGCCATGTTGAGCACGATCCTCTTGCACCCGCCGTCTATCAGGGCGTCGATGGCCCTCCTCAGGCGCGGCGCGGTGGTCACGTCCACGTCGCCAAAGGCCGGCACCAGCGCGATGCTGGGACCAGCCACGGAGCCCTGGGTCTCTCCCACACCCCCCGTCATGCGCCGCTCACCTCCCCCGCATCGTGAGGCGCCTCCGACGGACCCACCAGGTCAAAGCGGAGCGAGACCATCGCAACGTCGTCGTCCAGGTGCCGCTCGGTAAAGGAGTCAAGCGTCGCCAGCAGTCGGTCGAGCAGGCCGTCGTAGCCGCGCGGCATCTCGCGCATCACGGCGTCGCGCAGCCCGTCCTCGCCAAAGAACGACCCATCCGTCGCGCGCGCCTCGGTGGTGCCGTCGGTGTAGAGCAGCAGCACGTCTCCCCTGCGCAGCCTCACGCGTCCGTTGCGGTACGTCATCTCGTGGAAGGCGCCAACCACGCCCGACTGCACGTCGAGGGTCTCTATCTCGCCCGTGGCGGCCCTCACGAGTATCGCGGGCGGATGTCCGGCGGAGCAGTACGAGAGCGTGCCCGACCCAAGGTCCACGATGCCCACGAACAGCGTCGCAAACGTCTCCAGGCGAGAGAAACCAAGCAGGAACTCGTTGAGCAGCCGCACCATGCGGGCGGGCGAGAGGCCCTGCCACGAGTAGGCCCCCAGGGCGGTCTTGACGGCCGCGGAGACGGACGCGGCCTCCACGCCCTTGCCGGACACGTCGCCCATGATCACGCACGCGCGGCGGTCCGGGAGCCGGATCAGGTCGTAGAAGTCCCCGCCGATGACCGCGGTCGCGGTTGCGGAGGAGTAGATTCCCCGGGCGGTGATGCCGTCGACCTGCTGGAGCTCGTTGCGCATGCCCGTCTGGAGCGCCTGGGAGATGCGCTTGTCCTGCCTGCGGCGCTCCTCTCCCCTGGCGAGGCCCTGCAGGTCGCTCGCGACGCGCCCGAGGTAGCGCAGCTCGCTCTCGTCGAGCGGCTCGCCGTCAGACGGGCGGAGCACCAGGACCCCCAGGGCCTCGTCCCCGATCCTGCCCAGGCCCACGTAGGCGCCCGTCGCCGGCATGCCCGCGCCCGCGAGCGCCCGGGACGCGGCGTCGTCGGGCTCCAGGGGCATGACCGCGGTGCCGTCCTCCTGCGTCAGGCGCTGGACCTGCTCAAAGTCCAGCGGGAGGCTCAGGTCGTCGCCCGCAGGGGTCGTGACCAGCGCGGTGTTGCCCTGCCGCTGGTTCAGGCGCACCTCAACGCAGGCCGCGTCCAGCACGTCCTCGACCTCCCGCGCGACGTCGTGACGCGCCTGCGGGGTGAGGTCGCCGGCCTCCATCAGGGTCTCCCGCACCTGGGACGCGCTGTCGCGCAGCTCGCCGTCGCGCCGGGCCCTGAGCGCGCTGAACGCGCCGACCAGCTGCACGGAGAGGTACTGGGCGACGGCATCCAGCAGCTCGCTGTCCTCGCGCTGCATGGGACGCGCCTGCTCCCAGCCCACCTCGATGAGCGCTATCACGTGGCCGCCAAACCACACCGGGACCGCGATGAAGCTCGTGAACGGGGGTACCTTGCCGGCACGCAGGCGATAGACCTCCTGGGTCTCCTCGTTCACGACCTCGCGGTTGATGAGCCTGCCGCGACGGAGGTCGTCGCCCTTGGGCGGGAGCACCCGCAGCCTGAGCGCGCGGCCCGCCCGCTTTGCCAGGGCGTCGATGGTCTGGCCAAACGAGAGATAGCGCGGCACCCGGACCCCCGCGAGCGACTTGCTGACGCCGCGAAGGTGGTAGCCGTCCTGCTCGGCCACGTAGAACACGGTACCAGAGGCCTCCATGGTGTCGGTGATCTCCTCCAGCGCGCGGCTGAAGAGCGTCATCACGTCACCGGAGTCGAGCGTGCCCAGCACGATGCCCAGCGTGCCCGAAAGGCGCTTGTTGGCCCTGGAGAGCTCCTGGACCAGCCGGTCGTTCTCGCGCTCCGCCTGAGCCGCCACGTCGCTCGCCACGGCCACGAGGAGGTACGTCTCGCCCGCAGACGGAACGCGGTCACAGCGAACCGTCAGCTCCAGCGCGCCGCCGTCTCCCGCCTGGCACACCAGCGGCTTCGAGCTGCCATCCGTGGGAAACGGGAGGTCGTCCAGGCAGAAGGGACCGTCGGGGTCCGCGTCGTCCGCCAGCGGGAAGCACGAGCGAACGTCACAGCCCACGAGTCCCTCGGGCGGATGGGGAAACACCAGCGCGGCGGTGTCGTTGGAGAGGAGCACCCTTCCCAGGCCGTCGAACGCGATCACCGCGTCACTCGTGAGCGAGAGGAGCGTCGCCAGCGTGCCTCCCACGCTCTTCTCCCCTATGCCATCCAACCTGCGGACGATACCGCCCTGTGCCATGCATCCCCCTGCCGCCCGACTGCGTCACGGCAGATTCTACCCAGATGCGCGCAGGTAAACGCCGGGGCTTGCACCAGGCTGCGAAGGACGAGGGCGCTGGGTCGGTTGGGGCGGGCTTGCGCCGGGCGAGAGGGACGCTGATATGTAGCTCTTCCTGTCAAGAGGCAAGGCTCGGCCAGCCCCGGATTT
>CAJMNO010000054.1 GCA_905214865.1 uncultured bacterium
ATGCTCTGTCATTAATTTTGGGGCATTGCATGTCCGAGATAAAGATACAGCTCACGTGCTACGGTCTCGCAAACGTCGGATCCCGGATTCGGAGGTGCGTCATGAGGCGGTTCTTCTCGGCCCTGGGCAGAATCACGCTCGCCGTTCTGAGGGGGTTCCTGCACGTCCTCATCTGGGCGCTGAGGCTGGCGCTGCGCGCCGTGTTCTGAGGGCATGCCCCTATTTTTGCCTGGCCTCGCCCCAGACGGTTGTCCGGGGCGCTCCCAGATGGCCTCAGATGGCCTTACAGCGGCTCGTCTACCTGCTGGTTTGCTACTTGTCCCTCATGTCCTCTGGTGTCATGTCCCACGCGGCGAGCCTTTCCGAAGCCTCCCTCGCGCTTCCAGCCCTCTCTGCGAGCGGCCTCTCGTCCCTCGCGCGCGGCCGCAGCCGCTCGTCCCTCGTCCTCTCGTACCTGCCGATGACGAGGTCGGAGGCCCGCGAAGCCTCCGAGGCGGCGCGGGCGAGCGCGGATGGGTCATCCCTGATCTCGTCCAGCCACGACCTGAGGTATGCCGCGTGGTTCTGCGTCCAGGTCTGCACCGACCCTCCCTTCGCCACAGCCGACATGTCGAGACCGGCGTCCGCGGCGGAGAAGGCGCTGCCGAGCTCCGCGACCAGCTCCTCGAACGCGTAGGACTCGTGGTCGGTCGGGAGCGGCCTGCCGAGCTCTCCCGCGGTCGAGTGGCACATCTCATGCATGAGCGTCCTGCAGAAGCCCTCGGCAGACTCGAACTGCCCGCGCAGCGGCATGGTGATTGCGTCCTCCGCGGGGGCGTAGAAGGCGTCGTCGCTCCTCGTCTCCCTCACGGGGCACCTCGACGACGCGACGAGGTCGTCGGCGACCCTCCAGGGCTGCGACCTCGGGTCCGACGCATGCGGCACAGGGAGTGGCGGGACGCCCTCCACCTGGCTCGCGTTGAAGACCCAGGCTCCTCTTCCCCTCAGGAACTTCTCTCCGCAGACGTCCCCCTCGGCGATCCTCCCCGTCGAGACGAGCTCGAGTGCCCTCTGGACCGTCACGACCGACTGCCGTCCCGCGCGCGCGATGCGCACGTACCAGCTCCAGAACTCCACCGTTGCCTGCGCCCGCTCGCCGCGCCGCACGTGCCAGCCCGCCTCACGCGCCTGGTTGTACGTGACCCACCTGGGATCATCGAATCCGCAGCGTGCGGACGCGGCGGCGAGGGAGAGCCTGTTGATGCCCCTGTATCGCGCGCCGGTCGCGGCGTTCCTCGCTGACCAGCACCTCTCCCATCCCGCGTACCACGAGAGGCCTTCCTCCTCCATCGCCCTGGCCAGCGACTCGACGAGCCTCGCCCGCCCCTCGGCGAGCGTGTCCTTGCCCTTCTCCGCGCGCATCTCTTCCTCCCTGTGGAAGACGGGGCGGCCCCGTCGGGACCGCCCACTGTGCCGTGCCTATTCCTCTCAACACCCGTCGGCGAGCCCGGCCGCCCTGCATAGCGCGAGGGCAGCGACTGCCGTCGCCCCGTTGAGCACGCCGAGGACGAACCAGGCGAGGCCTCCGAACTGGCTACTCATCGTCCTCGCCTCCTCCCAGCGGGTCGGGTCCGCTCTCTGGTCCGCGCTCGATGCGCATCTCGGACTCGTCGTGGGCTGCGTGGCGTCTCAGCGCCCTCGCGCCCGCGAGGGAGAGCCCGGCGGCGGCGCAGAGCCCCGCGATGGCGGCAGCCGGGACGCCGTTGTCGCCGGTCTGAGGCAGGCCCTCGCCGCCCTTGCTCTCCTTCTCATTCGGGGTCTCGGGCGGTGCCTCGGTGATGGACACCGTCTGCCCCTCGTCCTCGAGGTTTGCGTGCGTGGCCACTGTCTTCCCCTCGTGCGTGATCGTCTCGAAGGCAACCACGTCGCGACCCGCGAGCGAGCTCCCGTCGAACTCGAACGTGACGTCCGTGCTGCCCGACGTCGCGTCGGCCGTGAAGGTGGCGCTCGCCGTGACGGGCGTGCCGTCGCCGTCCCTGACGGGGTCGCCGGTCTCGCCGTCGACCAGGGCGCCGCTTACCGTGTACTCGCGGCCCGCGACGAGCCCGGACCACTCGACCCTGTCGGTGATCCTCACCCGCTCCGAGGCCGTGGCCTCGTGGTCGCCGTCCTCGGCGTCGGTCGCCGTCGTGCGGATGCCGGGGAGGCTCACGGTCTGCCCCTCGTCGGAGAGGTCCGCGTGCACGGCGACCACCTTGCCGTCGCGCGAGAGCTCCTCCGTGCAGACGAGGCTCCCTCCCTCGAGGCCGGAGCCGTCCACGTCGAACGCGACCTCTGCGGTGCCGGTGGCCGACTCGGGCGCGATCTCCGCCTCCGCGGTCGCGAGCTCCTTGCCGGAGTCGCGGTCCACGAGCCTGCCCGTCAGCCTGTAGGTGGCGCCGGGAACGAGGTTCGAGTACGCCACGGTGTCCGTGACCTTCTGCCCCGGTGCCGCGTCGATGACCTTGTCGCCGTCGAAGGCGTCGCAGGCGGTCGTGCGGATGCCCGGGAACGTCACCGTCTGGCCCTGGTCCGAGAGGTCCGCGTGCGCGGCGTACTCCCTTCCCCCGAGCGAGAGCGTCTCGAACGCGACCACCGTGCGTCCCGCCAGGGCGGATCCGTCGAAGCTGAAGGTGACCTCGGCAGTGCCGGACCCGGACTCCGGCGTGAGCCTTGTGGTTGAGGTCACGGCCCTGCCGTCCGCCCCTGTCACGGCCTCGCCGGTCTCTCGGTCCATGAGCGTGCCCGTGAGCTCGTACTCCCTTCCGGCGATGAGGTTCTCGTACGCGACCTCGTCGGTGATGGTGACGTCGCCGTCCGCGGCGGCCTCGTGGGATCCGTCCTCCGCGTCCGTCGCCGTGGTTCCGATGCGGGGGAAGAGCACGGTCTGGCCCCCGTCGTCGACGTCGGCGTGCGTGGCCACCGTGGTCCCGCCCTGGGACAGCTCCTCGAAGGCCACGACGGAGCGGCCCGCGAGGCCCGATGCGTCGAGCTCGAAGGTGACCTTCGCCTTCCCGCTCGAGAGCTTGGGGACGAGCTTCGTCTTCGCGGTGACGGGGCTCCCGTCCCCATCCGTTACCGCCTCGCCGGTCCCGCGGTCCACGAGAGTGCCCGTCAGCTCGTACTCCTGGCCCGGGACGAGGTTCTCGTAGGCGACCTCGTCGGTGAGGGTGACCTTCCCGGCCGCCTCG
>CAJMNO010000055.1 GCA_905214865.1 uncultured bacterium
GGGCCACGTCCCCGACGGCGGGGAACCCGAGCCTCCCGAGGGCGTCCGAGGCCTCGGCCTGGCTGGTCGCGTCGGCCCGCTCGGCGTCGCCGATCTCGTCGAACCCCACCTCGAGGGGCACCGTGCACCAGGACTTTCCCAGGTACGAGAGCTTCACGTCGAAGGGGCGCATCACGTACTCGCCGGGGATGCCCGGTGGCGTGGCGGGCTCGCGGCGCACGACGCGGCCGGTGAAGCCCTCCCATCCGGCGGCGAGCGCCTCGGACAGCCTCGCCGCGTACTCGTCCGGGTCGCTCGCCGTGGCGGTGTCGAGGTCGGTCGTGTAGCGCGTGGCCCCGGACCCGAAGCGCATCCTGACGGCGCTTCCGCCCTTCACCACGCCGTCGGGCAGCATCTGTGCCACTATCGCGTTCGCCACGAGGGTGCGCATGCGCACGTAGCCGTCGGCGGTGCCGCCGGAGGCCCTCCGGATGGCGTCGTCAAGGTGCCTCATGCTGTTTGGGCGCTTAGGCATGGGCGCCCACCTCCCCCTCGATCTCCGCAAGCTCGGCCGGCGTGACGTAGCCCATCCGCTCCGCCTCGCGAGCCGCGTCGACGGCGCGGGCGGGTCCCAGGGTCCTCGCCGCCTCGCGGATCGCGTCGGCAGCCTCCTGGCAGGCTATGCCCTCGTACAGCGTGACCCTGTCCGGGTGCCTCCGCCAGACGAGCCTCACGCCCTCGCCGAGGCTGCGCCTGGTCCTCCTGGGCGTCGCCACCCAGATGGTGCGTGGGTCGGTGGGGGAAAGGCCGAGGAGCGCCACCACGGACTCGCCGTAGAGATAGGAGCCCTCGCCCGCGGCCCTCACGGCGATCGCGTAGGGGGCCTGCTCCTGGTAGGGCCACACGGGCACGCGGTAGACGCCTCTGGCCACGCGCTCGAGCCTGCCGCGCGCCGCGTACTGCACCACCTCCGCGTCGGAGGCGCCGAGCGCCTTCGCGTCCGCGGACGTCACGAGGCCGTAGTCGTCGGCCGCCCCGTATATGTCGTCTATCTTAGCCATGGCAATAGTATAGCGAAGACACTCTACATTTGACACATCCTCGATCGCACGCTCCATAATGCGATCCTCCATAGTCGCCATCGGCGTTCCGTTCGCCCCAGGGTATGCATCCGCACGCGCCGCGGCAATCGGACTCGCTTCCGCCCCGAATCCGCTTCCGATGCTTCGATGGGTGCCGTCTGCACCCCGTTCCTACGAGAGCCCCGCGGACATGATCCTGCCCATGAGGTCCATGCCGGCCTTCTTGCTGTCTGCGAGCGCGTCGGCGTAGACGTTGAGGGTCATCGCCGCGTTGGAGTGGCCGAGGATGGCGCTCACGGTCTTCACGTCCACGCCGGAGCCGATCGCCATCGTCGCGAAGGTGTGCCTGAGGTCGTGGAACCTCGGCGGCTCGCCCTGGGAGCCCACGAGCCTCGCCACCCTCACGAACGCCCTCCACTCCTGCCCCAGCGCCATGGGGCTCTTCCAGGCGCCGGTGACGGCGCTGCCCACGACGAAGAGCCCCTCGTCCCAGTCGAGGCCCATCGCCTCGCGCTCGCCGTGCATGGCGCGCGCCCTCGCCTCAAGCACGCGGGCGAGCTCGTCGCCGTAGGGGATGGTCCTGGACGAGCTCCTGGTCTTCGGCGTGGAGAGCGCGAAGGTGCCGCTTGCCCTCGTGAGCGCGTGCGAGACCCGGATCTTGCGCGACACGCGGTCGACGTCCTGCCACCTGAGGGCGCATATCTCGCCCTGCCTCATCCCCGTCATGAGCGCGAGGAGCACGGCCGTGGAGAACGGGTCGGCGACGCTCCCGAGCGTCTGGTTGAGCTGCCGGACGCTCGCGGCGTCGAGGGAGTTTATCGGCTTCGTGGGCCTCTTTGGCGCGTCGACGAGGTCGAAGGGGTTCGAAGGGATGTCGCCCAGCCTGCGCGCCCTGATGAATGCGGTCTTGAGCAGCACGTGGGTGTGCGAGACGGTGTTGCCGCCGTAGCCGTCCTGCACCATGTCGCGCTCGAACTCCTGGATCTGCCTCGCGGTGACCTGCCCAACGGGGGTCTTGCCGAGCTCGGTGCCCAGGAGGTGCTTCGCGTACCAGCGGTAGCCGTCCGCCGTGGAGGCGAGGATGTTGCCGGTGGACTCCTTCATGTCTATGTAGTCGAGGACGTAGCGGTAGACAGGCGTCTCGCAGGAGACGGTGCCGGAGAGCTCCTCGTCCTTTCGGACCTCCTCGTCGCGCCACTCCCTGAGGAAGTCCTCGGCGGCGCCCTTCCCGCGGTTGTCCCTGGTGACCTTCCCGGTCTTCCTGCTCACCCTGTCTGGGTAGCAGGCGACGGGGGTGTTTCGCGTCATCCTCCTCTGCCTGCCGTCCTCGTCCTGCCAGCTGATCGCGGCCCTCCAGTGGCCGGACCTCTCGTCCTTGAAGACGAACCCGTTGCTCAGATTCCTCGGCATCGTGCCCCCATCAACGTTTGAACCTTTGATGCGCCTGCCCGCGGGCGTCGCAGTACGTGCAGTACGTGGATAGTACGTGGCGTACTATTTGCGTACTGCGGACGACTTTACATGACGGGGGCTGTGGTCGCCTCATGTTCGCCAAGGTCAGCAAATGCCCAGTTAAACAGCACAATTTGTGGAAGTGGTGTCCTCTGGTGTCTATTGACATTCATCAAGGATTGCGCCCTGGGGGTCAAGGGGTCGCTGGTTCGAATCCAGTCCACCCGACCACGAAATAGTAGGTCAGAGGCTTAGGTCTCTGGCCTTTTTCTTATACGTACCATTTGACGTGCTATTTACGGACTGCAAACCGTGTTCTTCGTTTCATCTGAAGTTCTTTCGTCCCTTCTCACGCAGTGAGAAACTGTTCGGCGAACGGTTGCGGCACGCGTCTTCGTGCAAGATCGTCGCATCGGGAATG
>CAJMNO010000056.1 GCA_905214865.1 uncultured bacterium
GCCAGGGATTTCCTCCAGTGGGCGCCTGCGGGTTCTCCGGAGATTCGACCCTAGTTGTTGCGTGCCAAGACGTTGTTTACACGTGACATGGGCGGGAGGCCCCCGCAGGCGCTGTGCGGCCTGTCGTAATTGTAGTGGTCCAGGAACGCCGGGAGGGCCTCGGACCTCTCGGCGTTCGTCGCATAGGGACGGACATAGGCCCACTCGCGGGCGAGCGTCTGGTTCATCCGCTCCACCTTGCCGTTCTGCCAGGGGCTGTAGGGCCTCGTGAGGATGTGGGACGCGCCGACCGAGGCGAGGGCCTCGGCGAAGGCCTCCGACCTGTATCCCGGCCCGTTGTCGGTCATGTACTCCCGGACGTTGATGCCCAGGGAGGCGAAGAACGCGTGCGCGCGCAGCACGAAGGCGGCGCAGGTCCCGCCCCGCTCGTCGTCGAGCTCCTCGGCGTAGGCGACGCGGCTGCGGTCGTCGATCGCGACGTGCAGTGTGTTTGATAGCCTAGTAGTTGCACGGAAAAGCAGATCGGCCTTTCACTTGTGAGCATGAAAAAGTTTCACAGATGAGCATAGAGAACATGCCCAGCCCCACCCACGTTGCCATGCTGGAACCGCAGGGCCCAACCCACGGTTCGAGAGGCAGGAAGGAAGATGCTGGACATGTCCCAGGTAGAGAGGATACGCGACATGCTCGCGCACGGCCATACCCCCACGGAGGTGAAAACTGAGCTCGGGGTGTCGTACCCCACGATCAGGAAATATGCTGCGCAGGATGACTTCTCGCCGAAGAGGCCAGTGGCCCCTGCGGCCTCCAGCAAGCTCGATCCCTACAAGGAATACATCGCCGGCATGCTCGAGGAGGACCGGCACTGCTATCACAAGCAGCGCCATACGGCCAAGAGGATCTTCGAGAGGCTGCGCGACGAGCATGGATACGACGGCAGCTACTCGACGGTGCAGCGCTACCTCCGGGAAGCGAGATCGAAGGGCCCGAAGGAGCAGTCCATAAGGCTTGGCTGGGACCCGGGGACGATGCAGGTCGATTTCGGGCAGGCCGACTTCGACTACGCCTTCGGCGGCGGCAGGGTCCGCATGCACTACCTCCCCATGTCGTTCCCCTACTCGAACCACGAGGTCTGCGAGGTCTTCGGCGATGAGCGCGACGTATGCCTCTGCCAGGGGCTCAAGGACTGCTTCGAGCACATAGGCGGGGTGCCGCCGGTCATCGTGCTCGACAATGCCACCGAGGCGGGAAGGAGATGGCACGACATCGTCGTGGAGTCCGACCTCTTCCGCAGGCTGAGGCTGCACTACGGCTTCGAGGCCCGCTTCTGCAACCCCAATGCGGGCAGGGAGAAGGGCAATGTCGAAGGGAAGGTCGGCTACACCAGGAGGCGCTTCTTCGTGCCTGTCCCCACGATAGGAGACCTCAGGGACTTCAACCATGCGCTGCAGGATGCGATCGACTCCCATTCGGAGGAGCAGGTCCACTACGAGAAGGGGCTCGCGTGGGCGGAGCTCTTCGAGGCCGACAGGAGTCACCTCCTGCCCCTTCCGGGCAAGCCCTTCGACGTGGTCAAGTGGGAGTCGGGCAAGACCGACGGCTATGGCCGCATCACGCTCGACGGCCGCCACCGCTACCTCGCATCCCCCGAGCTCGCCGACACCGCGCTCGTCGTGGGCGTCCGTGCCTTCGAGGTGGAGATCGACGCGCCTGACGGGACCCCGCTCAGGACCTACCCGAGGCGCACTGGCGTGGCATTCACCGCCGACGAGGACCCGCTGGCCCTGCTCGACCTGCTCTCGGTGAAGGTCCGCGCCTTCAGGCAGTCCAGCGTGTACCGGCTCTTCGACGACGCGGTGAGGGCGCACCTCGACAGCATGCAGGCAGACGAGCTGAGAGGGCAGGTCAGGGCCATTTCCAGGCTGGCGGCCGCATATGGCATGGAGATCGTGGCAGAGGCCCACTCCGAGGCGCTCTCCCGCACCGGCCGGATGAGCCCCGCAGACGTTGAGATGTGCTGCGCGCGCATCGCTGCCGGAAGCGACGGGCAGAGGCGCGCCGTGGAGCTTGGGACGAGGCTCTCCGACTACGATGCCCTGATGGAGAGGGGAGGTGGCAAGGATGCCTAGGCTTCCGCAGAAGGTCGAGGCCCGCTACGCCGAGATGAAGCGGGCGGAGCGCGAGGGGGGCTCCGTCCTCCTCTCCAAGGCGACGATGCGCTATGTCGCCGAGAGCGCAACCGATGGCCAGTTCGCCTACGTGCAGGAAGTGCTCGGTAAGGAGTACGAGCTCAGGCATGCGTCGAGGATCGCCAGGCTCAGGCAGGCGGCTGGCTTCCCATGCCAGAAGGGGTTCGACGGCTTCGAATGGGAGGGGATCTCGTTCCCACATGGCTTCACGAGGGAGGACATGCTCTCGCTCTCCTTCATCGACCGCCACGAGGACCTCGTGCTCTATGGAGGGTCGGGCAACGGCAAGAGCCACACCGCGATAGCCTTGGGGATCCTGGCCTGCAGCCAGGGCAGGCGGGTCCTCTTCGCCTCGACGGCCTCGCTCGTGAACGACCTCAGGCGCGCCAACAGGGACGGCACGGTCCAGGAGATGCTCGGCAGGCTCGGCCGCTGCGACCTCATAATCCTGGACGAGTGGGGGGTACCTGCCCACCGATCCGGACGGCGCGCGGCTGCTCTTCAGGGTGGTCTCGATGTGCTACGAGAGGATATCGCTCGTCCTCACCACCAACATCGAGTTCTCGAGGTGGGGGGAGATCTTCAACGACGATGACATGGCCAAGGCCATGATGGACAAGTTATGTGAAGCTTCACATAAGCGGTCTTATGCGAAGCATTGCATTATGC
>CAJMNO010000057.1 GCA_905214865.1 uncultured bacterium
GCGGGTGGTTCTCTGTGTCGCGCGTGGCGCGACACAGGCTAAAGCCATGAAAAGAGGGGGCCGCGACCGACGTCGCGACCCCCTTAAGGCTTATTTCCCTCGGGCTACGCGTGGATGCGGGTGCCGGAGAGGCCGGCCATGGCCTCGGCGGCCTTGTCGAGCGAGCCGATGATGCAGACGCGGCCGGGGCGGGACTCCGCGAACTTGACGGCGGCGCGCACCTTGGGCTCCATGGAGCCCTTGCCGAACTGGCCCTGGGCCAGGTACTCCCTGGCCTGCCGGGTGTCGACGTCGGTGAGCTCCTCCTGGTCGGGCTTGCCGAAGTTGATGGCGACGTGGTCGACGGCGGTCAGCAGGACGAGCATGTCCGCGTGGCAGTCCTCGGCCAGCAGCTCGCCGCCCATGTCCTTGTCGATGACGGCGGCGATGCCCTTGTAGGCGCCCTTGTCGTTGTAGTCGCGCACGACGGGGATCCCGCCGCCGCCGCAGGCGATGACGATGAACTCGTTGTCGAGGAGGTTGAGGATGCTCTCGTACTCCACGATCTTCTTGGGCTGCGGGGAGGCGACGACGCGGCGCCAGCCGCGGCCGGAGTCCTCGACGAAGGTCATCTCGGGGTGGGCGGCCTTCTCGGCGTCCGCCTGCTCCCTGGTGAGGAACTGGCCGATGGGCTTGGTGGGGTTCTGGAACGCGGGGTCGTCGGGGTCGACCTCGATCTGGGTGACGACGGTGGCCACGTGCCAGCGCTTGTAGGCCTTGTGCATGGCGGCGCCGATGGCCTGCTGCAGGTGGTAGCCGATGTAGCCCTGGGACATGGCGCCGCACTCGGGCAGGTCCATGGCGGGCACGGAGGGGTCGTCCTCGTGGGCGAGTGCGAAGGACTTCTGGATCATGCCGACCTGCGGGCCGTTGCCGTGGGTGATGATGATCTCGTTGCCCTGCTCGATGACCTTGAGCAGCGTGGGCGCGGCCGCGCGGACGCGGGCGATCTGCTCCTCGGGGGTGTTGCCGAGCGCGTTGCCGCCGAGGGCGATGACGACGCGGTTGGGCTTGCCAATGCTTGCCATGTCTTCCTCCTGTGTGTTGGGCCAAGGCACCTTGCCTGGCCTGCAGACGAACCGTCCAGACTTATTACTATAACTTCGGCATCAGTATCTTGTCGTGAAAATATTGGATTCTGTGAACGGTACCATTTTGGGAATTAGAGGTATGTACTTGCGTTAATCATTACGTAACGCATACTTTTTTCCATTAATGCATTACCGTGTATTCATCGCAACCATATAGGCCCACAACGGGCACGGCGGTGAAAAGGCGATACGATATAGGGCCATGACTACCTCTCTTCCACAAGACGCCACGCCCTCAGGGGGAGCCCCAAAGCCCCCCGCCGTAGGGCGCCTCGCCCCAACGCCGTCTGGCCGCATGCACCTGGGAAACGCGTTCTCGGCAATCGTTGCGTGGGCATCCGCTCGCTCGTAAGGAGGAAGGGTCATCCTGAGGATTGAGGACCTCGACCCACGTGCGCAGGACCCCCAGAACGCACGGATGCTCGTGGACGACCTCCGTTGGCTGGGAATCGACTGGGACGAGGGTCCCGTCTACCAAAGCGACCGAACGGACGTCTACCTGCAACAGATCGATGCCCTCGCCCAGAAGGGCATTACATATCCGTGCTTCTGCACCCGCTCCGAGCTTCACGCCGCAACGGCACCGCATGCCTCGGACGGGACCTACCTCTATCCCGGCACGTGCCGTGGCCTTTCTCCCCGGGAGGTTGCCGAGAGGAGCAGGAAGAGAAGACCTGCGACGCGGCTCATGGTCCCCCCGGGGGACGACCCAAGGGGCACCATCGGGTTCGAGGACCTGGGATACGGTCTGCACGAGGAGTGCCTGGCACAAGAGTGCGGGGACTTCCTCATACGGAGAAGCGACGGGGTCATCGCCTATCAGCTGGCTGTGGTCGTGGACGACTGCCGGATGGGTGTGACGGAGGTCGTGAGGGGTCGCGACCTTCTCCCCTCCTCCGCCCGCCAGATCTACCTCGCACGGCTTCTGGGGATGACGCCGCCACGCTACGGCCATGTACCCCTCCTCGTCGCCCCTGGCGGCAGGCGCCTCTCGAAGCGGGACCACGACCTGAGCCTCCAGGCGCTACGGGAGAACAACGTCTCCCCCAAGGCGGTGGTGGGGCTTCTCGCCTCGTACATCGGCCTTGCGGAGGGGGGAGAGGGGATTGACGCCGCCGAGTTTGAGCGGCGCTTCTCCTGGGATGCCATCCGCTCGCACCGGGAGGACATCCAGGCGGACGCATCCGTGCTGCTACCCAGATGATGAGGACGAGGAGCCTTGCCCAGTGGCCCCTCTCCCCCGACCAAAAGCCCTCCGTGGCCGCCTCCGCTACCGCAGATTCTTGGACTCCATGGAAGTCGATGTTGTGACGTTCGATAATGTGGGGTATGATGCAACGGCATCACTGATTGGAGAGCTGACCGAGAGGCCGAAGGTGCTCGCCTGCTAAGCGAGTATAGGGCGCAAACCCTATCTGGGGTTCGAATCCCCAGCTCTCCGCCAGAACACGCAACCCGGCACCTAAGGTGCCGGGTTTCTTTTTACCTTGCACGCAAGGCTGCGACCCACTCGCTAGCCAGGCTCCTCGCTTCAATCTTTTTTCAGTAGCTACCTGCGCAAACGGATTCAGCGGTTGATTGCCAAAGCTAGTGCAGCTTCGGCAGGGTAAGTGCAGCTGACAGAG
>CAJMNO010000058.1 GCA_905214865.1 uncultured bacterium
ATGGCGCGCATGGGATGCGACGCATGGGTGGCGCCCGCAGGCACGGGGCGCACCGTGTTGATGTTCACTGGGAAGTGACGCAGATGGTCACCGGGAGCTGAGCGCCGTGGTCATCGGGAATTGAGCAGATTGGTCGAGGAATGGCCGTGTCCCAGGCGTCAGGGGCACGGCCAGAACTATGTTTCCTCCCGGGCGGAGGCTTTGGAGAGACCCGCCCGGAAGGAGGAAGGGAGCATGACCGTGTCCCTGGACGAGCAAGAGGATATCAGGCGGATGGACAGGGATGGGGCGACGAGGGCCGACATAGCACGCGAGCTGCATCTCAGCAGGAATACCGTCCGGAAGTACGCGGACATGGAGGACATGTCGCCTGAGCCGCCGGTCGGCCAGGAGAGGCCGCATCCCGCGACCGACGGGATAGCGGGGTGGATCGACTCGATACTCGAGGCCGACCTCGCCGTGCCGAGGAAGCAGCGCCATACGGCCAAGAGGATCTACGACAGGGCGGTCGCCGAGAAGGGGTATTCCGGATCCTACCCCTCGATACGCAGGTACGTGTCCGGCTGGAAGAGGGAGCACGTCCAGGGGCCGAAGGATGGCTTCCTCGAGCTCCGGTGGGCCCCGGGGACGGCCCAGGTCGACTTCGGGAACTTCGTGGCGGCGATAGGCGGCGTGCGCGCGGCCCTGAAGCTCCTGGTGGTGGCCTTCCCGCATTCGAACGCCCGCTTCTGCATGGCGCTGCCATGCGAGAGGGCCGAGGTCTTCTGCTGGGGGCTGCGCTGCATCTTCGAGTGGGCGGGGCGCTCGCCGCGCACGCTCGTCCTCGACAACGCCACCGAGGCGGGCAGGATGGCCTTCGGCAAGGTCACCGAGTCGAGGCTCTTCTCGCAGTTCCGGGCCCATTACCGCTGCGAGAGCCGCTACTGCAACCCCTATTCCGGCAACGAGAAGGGCTCGGTGGAGAACGCCGTGGGGTTCCTGCGCCGCAACCTCCTCGTGCCCGTGCCCGAGGCGCCCTCGCTGGAGGCGCTCAACGCGATGCTCAGGGAGGGCTGCGAGAGGCTGAACGCCCAGTCGTCCAGCAGGGACGGGCGGCCCACCATGGAGGCGTTCCAGGAGGACCTCGCGGGGATGCTCGAGCTCCCCGGCGTGCCCTTCGACGCCGTGAGGTGGGCGAAGGCGAAGTCCGACAAGCGCGGCTACGTGCGCGTCGACGGCAACCTGTACTGCGCGGGACCCGCCTGGCATGACCGCGAGCTCATGGTGGGCGTGCGCGCGGAGACGGTGGAGGTCCTCGCCGACCGCGCGAGGCACGTCGCCACGCTCCGCCGCAGCTTCGGGGAGGGCGAGAGCGTGAGGAACCCCGCCTCGCTCATCCCCGCCCTCATGGCGCGCCCGCGCGCCTTCGGCGAGTCCACCATCCGGGAGGACATGCCGGAAGCCCTGGTGGATGCCATCGACCGGCTGGACAGGGCCGGCAGGAGGCAGGCGCTGCGTGTGCTCGGCAGGGCCGCGGAGGCGTCCGGGTTCGCCGCGGCCTGCGAGGCCGAGAGGCGCATCTTCGGGGAGGGCAGGATCCCGGACGAGGCATCCTGCGACATGCTCGCGAGGCGCATCGCCCAGGGCCGCCTGGACGATGGGGCGGGGCCGGACCTGGCCATCTATGACGGCTTCATCACGAGGGAGGCGGTCTGAGGTGGCGGCTCCGGAAGGGCTCGCGGAGAGGGTCGTCGCCGCGGGGAGGCGCTGCTCGCTCACCACGTCGGTGCTGCAGGAATGGGCGAGGAGGGGCACCCCGAGGCAGGTCGGGCACCTCGCGGAATACCTCGAGGCGGAATGCCGCAGCAGGGACGCCTCGAAGCGCGCCAGCCTGCTCAGGAGATGCGCCCTGCCCCAGCCCAAGACATTCGACGGCTACGAATGGGGCCAGATATCATGGCCCGAGGGCTTCGGCAGGGACGAGCTGCTCTCGCTCTCCTTCCTCGATGCCCATGAGGACCTGGTGCTCATGGGCGATGTCGGCACGGGCAAGACCCACATGGCGGAGGCGCTCTGCACGCTCTGCTGCCAGCAGGCCAGGCCGGCGCGCTTCTTCACGGCCTCCTCGCTCGTGATGCACATTAGGCGTGCGCGCGACGATGGCAGGCTCGACCGCGAGCTCGCCCAGATCGGCAAGGCGGAGCTCCTGGTCATAGACGAGCTCGGCTTCCTGCCGCTCGACGCCGATGGGGCGAGGCTGCTGTTCCAGGTGGTCTCGGAGGCATACGAGAGGCAGTCCGTCGTCTTCACCACCAACCTCGAGTTCTCGCGGTGGGGCGCCGTCTTCGGCGACGACCAGATGGCGGCGGCCGTGATCGACCGCTTATGTGAAGCTTCACATAAGCGGTCTTATGCGAAGCATTGCATTAT
>CAJMNO010000059.1 GCA_905214865.1 uncultured bacterium
GGTTCACGATGGCGAAGCGCGGGATCACGTCGGGGCCGAACACGTGGCCGATCTTAAGGCCCTCCCCGTGGCTGGTGATCACGGAACCGGCATTCATCTCCGAGCCGGTGCCGCTCATGGTCAGCACGTCACCCACGGGGATGACCTTGCCGGTCGGCTGCTCCATGTGCAGGTAAAGGTGCTCCCAGGGGTCGCCCTCGGTCCACGCGGACACCGAGACGCCCTTCGCGTAGTCGATGGTGGAGCCGCCGCCAACCGCCAGGATCAGGTCCACGTCGTTCTCGCGCGCGACCCCCGCGCCCTCGCGAAGCTTGTCGGCGGTGGGGTTGGACATGACGCCGGGGACCTCGAGCACGGTCTTGCCGGCGGCCTCGAGCGCCGCGACGACCCTGTCGTAGAGGCCGCTCCGCTTGATCGACCCGCCGCCATAGGCCAGGAGGACCTTGGGGCCGTACCCCGCGAGCTCGCCGGGGAGCTCGTCGAGCGCGTTGGGACCAAAGTGGACGCGGCAGGGGTTGTGGTAGGTGAAGTCTCCGAGCATGGCGCTTCCTTTCGTCGATGAACCGTTCCCCTTAGTTGTAGAATCTCAACCTAGCTTTAGGTCTAGATATGAATTCGAGGTGCACGCGATGTACACAATTGGCCAGGTGTCCCGGATGTTCGGCCTCCCGGTGTCGACCATCCGCTACTACGACAAGATGGGGCTCCTGCCGGGTCTGGAGCGCACGTCGGGCACCCGCCGGTTTGGCGACGACCAGATCGAGGCACTGCGCGTGATCGAGTGCCTCAAGCGTTCGGGGCTCGAGATCCGCGACATCAAGCGCTTCATGGACTGGTGCCAGGAGGGTCCCAGCACCTACGGCGAGCGTCTGGAGCTCTTTCGCGAGCAGCGTCGCAAGGTCGACGAGAAGATCGCGGAGCTGGAGCGCACCCGAGCGATGATTGACTGGAAGTGCTGGTACTACGGTCAGGCGTGCGAGTGGGGGAGCGAGGGGTTTGCGGCGGACCTACCCGACTGCCTCCCCGCGGGCGGCAGGCGACTCTGGGATGCCGCGCACGCGGATTTGGTGGCGCCGACGGCGGAGGCCGCCCCCGCCCAAAGCTGTGCTTCGTAGCCGTCTCGCGTTGGAATCCGAGTTTGGTACGGTCTTTGGGCCCCTTGGGGGTCCAAGCTGCTGAGGAAACTCGACCTTTGGCAATTTGGGCCGCGGATGCGCTGAGGAATTGCGGCTATTGGCAGTGAAGGAGCCCTCACGACTGCCAATACTCAATATTCCTCAGCGCTTTGAGCCCGCGGATTGCCAATAGTCGAGTTTCCTTAGCACCCCACGCGCCGGGGACCGCCGCCCCCGCCCTCTAGCAGAATGGCACGAGCGCGACGCTCTCCTCGATCACCGACGCCAGCAGCCTGAATCCGCGCAGGTCACGCTCGGTGAAGCGGGCCTTCTCCGGACTGTCGCAGTCCAGAACGCCCACAACCTGCTGGCTTCCGTCCGACAGCTGGCGGTGGAGGGGCACGACCACCTCCGACTTTGACGCGCTGTCACATGCGATGTGGCCGGGGAACGCATGGACGTCCGGAACGAGCTGCGCCGAGTCCTCGCGCGCGGCGGTCCCGCACACGCCGCTCCCAAACGGGATGGACGTGCACGCGACCCGCCCCTGGAACGGCCCCAGTACAAGAGACTTGCCATCCGACCCATCCACCAGGTAGAAGCCCACCCAGTTGATGTCCGACACCTGGTCCCAGATCAGCGCCGCGGCGTTGGAGAGGGCGGGAAGCCAGCGCTCGTCACCCTCGGCAAGCTCCTTGAGCTGCTCCGCCACCAGCGAATAGTCGACCTTCTCCGCCATCCCAACGACCCCCTTGAAATCGTCAAACGTTCCCAGTCGCTCGCGAGCCTCCCGCAAGCGAGCCCTGCGTTGCGTGGATGGTACCCATTCGCTACCGCCACCGTCTGGCACCAGTGTTGGAATCTGCCAGGGGAGAGACATGCGTGCGAACTGTCCCGCGACCCATCCCGCCGGCCGTCAGTGGCACTTTGTCGGAAGCCTCGCGATGGTTGCTCCCGAGGAAGTACCCCCATGGGGTCGATGTGCCTAAGCTCGGAGCAGCGTTTTTGGCGCGGTCAGTGCAGGAGGCCGATCGGTCGGCACCGTTTCGCGGCA
>CAJMNO010000060.1 GCA_905214865.1 uncultured bacterium
GGCTCTTCGAACCTTTGGGTGGGTATCACGCCTCGCAAGACTTTGAGCCGAAGCCCCCCGGCGGTAGCATTCTTCCCATGGAAGGCTGCCGTCTGGAGGCGCGCATGGACGAGAAGGCCGGCATGCTCGCGAGGCTCTTCGAGCGCTCGATGGGGCTCGGCAGGGAGTGGGAGGTCACCGACGTCTGGTTCGAGGAGCGCGGGGGCGCCCCGGACGAGCTGCACGTGAGGGTCGCCCACGCGAGGGGCGAGGCCGTCGAGTGCCCCGTCTGCCACAGGCGCTGCGGCACCTACGACGCCAGGGAGCGCACCTGGCGCCACCTGGACATCTGGCAGTACGAGACGATCGTCCACTGCGCCGTCCCCAGGGCCGACTGCCCCGAGGACGGCGTCCATACCGTCAGGATGCCCTGGGAGGTGCGGCCGAACTCCCACTTCACGGCGCTCTTCGAGGCCGAGGTCCTCGTGATGGCCATGTCGGGGATGACCGTCACGGAGATAGCGAAGCGGGTCCGCGAGAGCGACAGAAGGGTGTGGGCGATGCTGGGCCGCGCGGCCCGCGAGGCCAGGGAGGCCGCCGACTACTCCGGCGTCACGAGGGCCGGCATCGACGACACGGCCTGCAGGCGCGGCCAGAGCTACATATCCACGATGGTGGACCTCGACGGCGCCAGGGTCGTGGCCGTCTGCGAGGGCCGCGACAAGGGGGCGCCCGCGAGGCTCGCGGCGCAGCTCGAGGAGCACGGGGGCGACCGCATGGCCATCCGCGAGGTCACGCGGGACATGTCCGAGGCCTACGCGCTCGGCGCGGCGGAGGCGATGCCCAACGCCGCCCAGACCGTGGACCGCTTCCACGTGATGCAGCTCTTCTGCAAGGCCACCGACAAGGTCCGCTGCCGCGAGGCGAAGTCCTGCGAGGAGAAGCGGCGCCTGCTCAGGCGGACCAAGTACGTCTGGCTGAAGAGGCCGGAGAGGCTCACGGAGTGGCAGCGTGCCAGGAAGGAGTCCCTCGCGTCCGAGCACCTGCTCTGTGCCCGGGCGTGCGCCATGACCGAGGCGATGCGGGCCGTCTACGCCCGCCCCGACAGGGCCTCCGCCGCCTCCGAGCTCGACAGGCTCACCTCCTGGATGATGCACTCCAACGTGGACGAGATGAAGGTCGTGGCCAAGACCGTGCGCAAGGAGCGCGAGGGCATCCTCAACTGGTTCTCGAGGAACGCCACCAACGCGATCATGGAGGGCCTCAACTCCGTCATCCAATCAATCAAGAGGGCCGCGAGGGGCTTCAGAAACACGTCCTACTTCGAGACCATGATCTTCCTCAGGCTCGGCCGCCTGGACTTCTCGGCGCAGACGACCGTCGCATGCGCTACCCACTAGAAACGTCGAAGAGCC
>CAJMNO010000061.1 GCA_905214865.1 uncultured bacterium
TCACCATGCGCAATTTCCGGTGACCATCTGCGTCACTTCTTAGTGAACATCAACACTCGAGTCCTGCCCCGCGTTCGAGCGCGCGATGCGCCCGTGCGAGCCGTGGTGCGTCCGCGTCCTCGAGAGGCTGGGAGGCCCCTGGAACATCCGGGACGCAGGCAGGAGGCGCCTCGCGGCAGCCGCGAAGGGCGCGCCCCCGGGGGCGGTCGAGGCGCTGTGGGACAGCGCCTCGACCTCCACGAGGCCCACCGAGGAGCAGGTGGAGGCCGAGGCGGCAATGGTCCCGATGATCGCCAGGAGGATCCGCGAGGACACGGAGGACATCAGGCGCCTCGACGCGCTCATTGGGGACGCGGTCCGGGGGGACGAGACCTACCGCTGCCTCCCCGCCGTGCCCGGCGTCGGGCCCAGGACCGCCGCCCAGCTCGTTCTGGACGTCGACGTCGACGACTTCGCCGACCACGACCACCTGGCGAGCTACTGCGGGCTCGCCCCCAGGAACCGACAGTCGGGTACCTCGCCCGACTCGGTCAGCTCCACGCCACAGGGCAACAGGCAGCTCAAGAACCTGCTGATATTCAGCTGCTCGAGCCTGGCGAGGTCGTCCGGCTGCTACCGCGACTACTTCGAGAGCTGCCGCTCCAGGGGGAAGCCCTACAAGGCGGCGCTCAAGGCGGTCGCCAGGAAGAGGCTCAAGGTCATCTACGCGGTGATGCGCGACGGGGTCCCGTACGACCCCGGGCTCCAGCGCGGCTGACGGGGGCGTAGACAGGGATGAGAAGCTGGGTCCCACAACGGGGCTCGGCTCATCGTGCCGAGGTTACGAGTCCAGGGGCTCTCCAAGGGTTGACAAAACTATGGGAACACCCCCCTGATCTTCTCCTCGAGCTCACGTTTGTCGCCTTACGACAAAGCAGGTATTCTCGGGATATGTCATTGCATATTCGCGCTACCTGACCCGCACTCTCTTGGTTCAGTTGAGACGAAGGCCAGTGAGGACCGGAGGTTGATTGCCAAAGCTAGTGCAGCTTCGGCAGGGTAAGTGCAGCTGACAGAG